>JAEPOJ010000001.1:217302-287477 GCA_017642965.1 Phycisphaerales bacterium | reverse complement strand
GGGGTTTGATGTTGTCTTTGTGCCCAATGAATGACGCGGCGAATCGCGGCTGGGTGTGACGGTTCAACTCCTGAAGATCGTGTCGATCTCGTCTTTCTGGGCCGCGCCCGCGCCGCCCTCGGCTTGTGTCCCCAGGGCCTGCATGAAGCGCTTGGTGTCTTCCATCGAGTTCACGTGCGGGTAGGGTTCGTCGGGGGCGTCGACGCCGAGGAATGCGCAGAGCGGGGCCCAGCCGTCCTTCGCTTCGAAGACGAGCAGGCGGTCTGACGGCACGCCCTCGATCACTTGGGCGCAGTGCTTCTCGAAGCAGGCCATCATGTGCTCGCGGTCGTCGAGGCGGTTGTCGAAGAGCTTCCAGATGTTGGCGTCGAGCATGGGGCCCATGGGCGAGGCGGCGAGCTGCGCGTTGACGGCGGGGTTGAGGATCGTTTCGTTGACCGACGTGAACCACTTGGCGGCATCGCGGCGTGTCAGGATGATCTTCGCGTCGGGCTCGTGGGCCATCAGCGCTCGCCAGTGGGTGCAGCTCGGCCAGTCGACCGTGGCGTTGTAGCCCTCGAAGGCCTGATCCCAGAGTGACGGGTTGCGCTCCGCTTCACCTTGGCCGATCCGGGTCCAGAGCGCGACGCGGTCGGGGTTGGGCAGCACCTCGCTCATGTGGTGGCATGGGCCGAAGCCGATTTTCTCCAGCGCGAGCTTCAGCGATGCGGTGCCTGTTCGGCCGTACCCGGCCCCGATGACTCTGATTGCCATGTGCTGCCCCCATCTCGGTTGTGCGTTGCGCACACCATAGCAGATTCTGGCTTGGTGGGGCGGCGGATGACTGAAATGTGGTACGCTGTGGAGCCGCGATGGTGCGGCAAGCAAGGGGGGGCGATGACCGCGATCCGATACCCGAGTGTTGAGGAGCTGGGCGAGACCGCGCCGGACCAGATCCGGGCGCACATCGATCGGCTGTTCCGTGTGTTCTTCTGTGATCCGGAGGAGCCGCAGTCGGCGTCGAGCCTGATCTATATCACCGGATCGCCGCACCCGCTCGGGAACTGCGCGTTCTTCTCGCGTGATGCGGGGCTCGACGAGCTGCGGGAGAAGGCGGAGCGGCTGGTCTCGTGCGGGTTTCCGACGGCGATCGTGCTGATGAATAACGATCAGCCCGAGCAGGCCGAGGCGGTCGAGTCGCTGGGCTACGTGTTCGCGGAGGGGATGCCGCTGATGTCTGTGACGGAGGGCACACTCGAACCCACGGCGCTACCCGATGGTTATGTGTTCCGTGAGATCCCGCTGGAAGAGGATGCGGCGTGGAGCGAGGCGGTTTCGACCGGGTATGGCTTGCCGCTGGAGCTTGGCTCGCTCTTCGGCGTCAAGATCGCGAGCGAGCGGTGCGAGGCGGGGGTTGCCCGCCACTTCGCGGTGGAGCACGAGGGGGAGCTGGTCGCGACGTCGATGCTGTATCTGCACGACGGGCTTGCGGGGATCTACGGCGTGGCCACCAAGCCCGAGCACCGTGGCAAGGGGCTTGCGGCGCACCTGACGGCGGAGCCGCTGCGGATCGCGTGGGGGCTTGGGTACAGGGCGGGGCTGCTGCAGGCGTCGGCGATGGGGGCGCCGGTGTATGCGCGGATCGGCTTCCGCTCGCACGGCGAGATGGCGCTGTATGTGCGCATGCCAGAGGCGTAACGCGATGGTGCGTGGGGATGTGCTTGTTTCAGGCGTTGCCTGAGACCTGCGCGACGTGGAGTGTGTTGGCGTACTGCTGGAACTGCGCGGCCTTGGCGTCGCGCATGCGCCAGATGTGGACGAGCTGGGTGTTCTGCGCTCTGCCGGTCTGCTTGTGCGTGCCCCGGTAGTGGCCGAGGGCGACGATGGTGTCGCCCGCGTCGAGCAGTTCATCGATATCGACCCTGAAGTCGTCCCATTCCCCGATGCAGCGTGCGAACACGCCCTGGAGTACGGCTTCGGGGCCGGTGTAGGGGTTGCCGTGGGCGTAGGGGAAGTCGTCGGCCTCGTTCCAGACGATGTCGTTGTGGAAGCGGGCGAGGACGGCGGGCACGTCGCCGGCAGAGAATGCTTCGTAGATCGATCGGACGGCTTCGAGGTTCGGGTTGCTCATCGGGCGAGTGTACCGGATTTCGAGGGGTGCCGTGTTGATGCGCATGCTGTATGATGTTTGCCATGACAACCATCGTGCAGCATGTCCCAAGCGGGAAACATTACATTCTTCTTGGAGCGGGGTACGGGGCGTGGGCGACCGCGCGGCCGAACCGGCTGCTCGGTGATCTGTTCGCCACGGACAAGAATGGGCAGACCCGGGTGCTGTGTCTCTGCGATGCGGAGGGGCGCGTGGAGTGGGCGTTCGCGGATCGGGTCCGGATTGTGAGCGTCGACGGCGTCGCGCCCGGGGAGGTGCTCTCCGGGTTTGCGGACGGTGCGGAAGCGGCGGATTGAGGGTGTGCTGATTGGTGTACAAAAGGCCCGGCCGCACACGCGAACCGGGCCGGCACTCCCTGGAGGGAGTGTCGGTCAGGCGACTGGTCGCCCCGACCTGTGTTCTCGCGTCGCCGGTTGGCATTGAGCGCGAGCGTGGCATCCCCGAGTTCATGCCCTGTGTCGTGCTGGTGCGCGCACGGGCTGGAGGTGAGCGGGGAGATGCCGGTGTGTCAGCACGGTGCGCTTCCCTCCTCGGGCTCTGGAGCCTGCCCGATGGCGCACGGTGCTGTGGGTGAGTTGTCAAAGTTTCCCCCGAGCTGTTGGGCTGGGGGGAAACGAGCAGGAATGGATGCTGTTAATCGTCGTCTCCGTGCTCACCGGAGGTGACGTGGTCTTCGCCTTGCTCGTGCCCGACGGCGTAGCCCGCCCCGGCGCCCGCTGCCGCTGCTGCGGCGATGCACCCTGAGAGCACCATGGCGGTGGTGCTCGTCAGGATGACCGCGGTGTAGAGCGCGACCTGAGAGGGGACGCGGTTGAGCGGGGTGTGGTTGTGCTGCTCCTGCTTCATGGTGTCGGACTCCGTCCTTTGTTCTTCACGGGGCGGCTCTCCGAGCGGCCCGTGTCTCGTGTCGATGTTGGACTATCGCCCCCGGGTATGAACCGCACCTAAGGAAGGCGTGAAATGTTCCTCATTTTTCCAGTGGTGGTAGCGGGGAGGGGGTGTGGTGGCGCTGCGGGCGTGTGCGGGAGTCGTTATTTTGTTCAAATAATATGATTTAATGGAACAGAATGTGGCGGGCGTGTGCGAGAATGTGGGTCTTGGGAGGAGCAAGGCATGCGGATCGAGAAGCTGGTTGTGATGTTGATTCTCGCGTTTGTGGCGGGGGTTGCTGCGGGTCAGTCGTTCAACGTCGAGTTCGGGCGTGCGGGGACGGCACCGGGGCCGGGGTATGGTGGCGTTGGGATGGCGGGGGTTTGGAACTCGTTTGAATCGATGCCGAGCTTTGAGCGTCTGGCGCTGGTTGGTCTCGATGGTCAGCCGATCGCGGCGGACATCATGAACATCGGCTTTGATGTGATCGAGTCGGCGGACATCGCCGGCACGTCGGGCGACGACGAGGCGTTGCTGGACGATTGCTTCACGTCGTTTAATGACCCCGTGGACGGGTGCCTGTTTATGCGGTTTCTTGAGCCGGGCGAGTACCGGGTGATCATGTATGGGATCGCGCCCGATGACGTGTCGCTGCTGTCGCGTCTGCGGATCGATCAGAATACGGAGGAGCCGGTGCTGGTTGGTGGGGTTTGGGCTGGCGCGCACGATGAGGGCGTGACGTATATGTCGCAGCTCGCGACGGTGGGGAGTGACGGGCGCCTGGATATCCACTCGGGGCTGCCCGGCGGGAACATCCGCTCGGTGTGCAACGGGATCCAGGTGGTCAGATTGGCACCGGCTTGCGCGGCGGACCTGACGGGTGACGGTGAGCTGAACTTCTTTGATGTGAGCGCGTTCCTGAATGCTTTTACGGCGATGGACCCGGTGGCGGATTTCACGGGCGATGGGGTGCTGGATTTCTTCGATGTGAGCGGGTTTTTGAACGCGTATAACGCGGGGTGCCCGTGAGGCGTTGATCGCGGATTCTGCTGGCGTTTGTGAACTGATCATGTATCATGGTGGGCTCTTGCTCGGGCCCTTATGAGATGATCGGATTGTGATGCGTGTACATGCTGGTGTTGTTTGTTTGATCGGTTGTGCTGGTGTGTCTCTTGCTGGGCCTGTGGGGTGGGTGGCTCCTCAGTACGGGTACTGGGGGGATGGGGCGAACTGGGATACGGGGATGTTGCCGTCGCTCGTGGACGATGCGGTGCTCGGGCACGGGTCGCTCTATAGCGTGTTCGTGGCGGGGGCGCATGAGGCGGGGTCGCTGAGCATCACGAACCCGGAGGCGCGGCTTGAGATTCTTGATGGCGGGTCGTTGGACCTGTACGGCGATCTGATGACGGATGGGCTGGTCGTCGTGAACCCGAAGTTTGTGCACGGGACGAGTGCGTTGCGGTTCATGCACGATGCGACCCTGGGCGGGCTTGGTGAGTTGCGGCTGATTCACAGCGATGCTGCGGGCGGATTGGTGGAGGTCGCGGATGGAGCGCGGCTGACGATCGGCCAGGGGATGCTGGTTTCGGGCAGCGGACGAGTTTCAGGTGATCTTGAGGTGCTTGGTTCGGTGGTTGCTGATCGTCCGTCCGAAGAGCTTGTGCTGGAGGGCGGAGATATTGATCTGGCTGGCACAGTGATCGCGGGGTTTGGAAGCTCGATTTCCATGCGGGAGGTTGAGTTCAGCATGCAGGATGGCTCGGTGTTGTATTTGGTCGGCGAGGGATCGGGGTTGAGTCTGCGTGATGCGGAGGCGTTCGACCTGCGTGTCGAGATGGGGCCCGGCTCGCGTCTGAGCTTGAACAGCGCAGACATTTACAATCTCGATATCGATATGGATGAGGGGGCGGAGCTGTGGCTGCCGGATACGGGGCTGAGTGGGTTCGAGGACGATGTCTCGATCAGAGAATCGGTGATCGAGGGCGAGTTTGAGATGATGAACGGGGAGGATCTGTCGATTGTTGATTGTCAGCTCATCGATGCGCAGATCGTGATGCGTGTTCCTGAGGATTCAGGTGGCAGGCTGAGCTTTTCGAACGGCACCGAGTTCATTGGCAAGGGGCTGATCCGGTTTGAGAGCGATGACTATCTCAGTACCACGCTGTTCAGCTTCAATGGGATGCAGTTCAATGAGTATGAGATTGAGGGCTACGGGCGGATCAGGGGTACGATCGAGAATCGGTCTGAGATCCGGAATGTGACGCCCGGGAAGGTGCTGTCGATCTATGCCAAGAATCACTATAACAATCCGTTGTTTGACAACTACGGGACCGTACGGGCGAGCGATGGCGCGCTGATCCGGCTTGACGGGGATGTTCTTCAGAAGTATGGCGGAGAGATTATCTCAGAGGGCGTAGGGAGTGTGATCGAGATCTTCGGCTCGATCGAGGGAGGGGCACTTCGCGGTGTCGATGGTGGCGAGTTCCGGTTTCGAGAAGATGGGGAGTTGATCGGTGTCGTGAGTGATGCCGTGATTCGCGGCATTGATACGGACGAGTTGCGTGTTGGTACGCGGCTGACGAACGATGGGCACGTGCACGCGGACATCCGCTCGCTTGGGGACCTGATCATCGATGGCGATGGTGAGTTGACGCTGCTGGGTGGGGGCTCGGTCGTCGGGAGCCACACGCGGACCGAGATGCTGACTCACCATGCTGAGCACACCATATCGGGCCATGGGTCTCTGCGGGCGCACGTCACGAATGAGGGATTGATCCGCGCCAATGTTTATCAGGAGACGCTGTCTGTCACGTCGTTGGTGAACTCGGGCGTGGCCCAGGCGGTGGGGGGCGCGTTCTTGCGAACGAGCGGGAATGTGACGCAGGATGAGCTCGGGGTGCTGCGTGCGGCGGGTCCGGGGAGCCAAGTGATCCTCGGCTCGGCAAGTCCGAGCGTGTTTCAGTATGTCGTCGGCGGGCGGTTGAGTATGACAACAGGCGGTGAGGTTCATTTCCTGAATAACACGAGCCTCGATGAGATTGAGATCAGCGGGAAGCTTGTTCTCCAGCCCGAGGCAGAGGTCATTCTTGGAGAGGACGCAGCGTTCGAGGGCGTGATCGAACTCTACGGGGGTGATGCAGATTCTGAGAACACGGTGTTGCGTGTTGAGGATCAGTACTCGATAGGTGAGGGGGTCGTGATCCGGTTGGTGTCGGGGAGTGAGAAGCTTGTCTTAACTCAGGGCGGTAGTGGATCGTTTCGTGTGGTGAAGGGGGGACGGATCGAAGGGTATGGGATGTCGGCCAGCAATCTTGTTGTGTATGGCACACTCGCGCCGGGGTTCGGGATTGGTGACTTCGAGACGTATTACCGGGGCGTCACCGTGAGTGGGGAGCATGGTGAGCTTGAAATTGAAGTCGGGCCGGAGAGCCACGATCGGTTGATCTCCGTGCATTCGGGCGACATCAACCTCTGGGGGCGGCTCCGTGTTGAGTTTGTCGATGGGTTTGAACCGTCTGGTTATTGGGCTCGGGAGTTTGCGATTGGATCACCGCTGAGTGTGGATCTGCGGGGTCTTGAGATCGGGGATCCGCCGCAGGGCTTGGTGTCTCGGACGTATGTTGAGCAAGGGTCCGCTTGGGTTGGGCAGACCTGCCTCGCGGATATCAATCTTGATGGGCAGGTTGATTTCTTTGATACTTCTGAGTTTGTCCGGTTGTTCCAGTGGGGCAGGGGTGACGCCGATCTCAACGGTGACGGCGAGCTGGACTTCTTTGATGTGACGGCGTTCATCGTGGGGTATCAGCAGGGGTGCCCGTGAGTTGAGGCGGGGGGGATAATCGCGTGTCTACAATCTTTCTTTCGCAAGAAGGAGATTGAGCATGCAGACGCGTCCACTTGGGCAATCAGGGATTGAGGCATCGGTTGTGGCACTGGGCACCTGGGTGATGGGTGGCTGGATGTGGGGCGGCGCGGATGAGGATGAGTCGATCGGGGCGATCCATGCGGCGATCGATGAGGGCATCTCGCTGCTGGATACGGCGCCGATCTACGGGTTCGGGCACAGCGAGATCGTGGTGGGCAAGGCGATCAGGGATCGGCGCGACAAGGTGGTGCTGGCGACGAAGTGCGGGATGGTGATCAACGCGCCGGGTGGGCGGAGCGTGGGGCGGTCGACGGCTTCGGGGCCTCATGATGATGGGCATCTGGAGATCAAGATCTATAACCACCCGGAGTCGATCCGCGGTGAGGTGGAGCTGTCGCTCAAGCGGTTGCAGACGGACTACATCGATCTGTATCAGACGCACTGGCAGGAGGAGGACACTCCGATCGAGGAGACGATGGGCGAGCTGGTGCGGCTGAAGGAGGAGGGGAAGATCCGGGCGATCGGCGTGTGCAACGCGACGCCGGAGATCATGGATCGGTACCGGAGTATCGGGCCGCTGGACAGCGATCAGGAGCAGTATTCGATGATCCATCGGAAGATGGAGGGTGGGTCGTTCCAGGGTGAGGAGGGGTTGCCCGATCAGATGGGGTACTGCGCGGACAACGATGTGGCGATGCTGGCGTATTCGCCGCTGGTGCTGGGGCTGCTGACGGGGAAGGTGGGTCCGGAGCGTGAGTTCCCGGATGATGACCTGCGGAGCCGGCAGAAGCGATTCAGCGTGTCGAACCGGCAGAAGATCGCGGACCTGCTGGCGGAGTTCCAGCCCGTGGCGGACAAGCACGGGTGCACGATGGCGCAGCTGGTGATCGCGTGGACGGTGAGCCAGCGCGGGATGACGCATGCGCTGGTTGGGGCGCGGACGCCGGAGCAGGCGCGTGAAAATGCTGGGGCGGGTCGTGTTGTGCTCGATGATGATGACTTGTCGCTGATGAACGGGCTGGTTCGGAGCGACGCGACGGCGCTGGATATGAGCTGATGGTTGAGGCACGCAAGATTCATCGCAGGGACCTTGACGCGTATCGGCGGCTTCGTGTGGCGATGCTCAAGGAGGCGCCGTGGGCGTTCGCGTCTTTGCCGTATGTTGAGCTGACGAGCCATCCGAGCGTGGTGAAGCAGTGGCTGGACGACCCGGGCAACGAGCTGGTGGTGATCGACCACCCCGACGAGGATGGCGAGCTGGCGTCCGCGGTTGGGATCCAGCGGGAGACGAAGGCGCAGTTCCGTCACAAGGCGGTCGCGTGGGGGGTGTACACGCTGCCGGAGTTTCGTGGCCAGGGGTATGGCGAGGCGGCGATGCGGCATGCGATCGAGGTCGCGCGGTCGTGGTCTGGGGTCGAGACGCTGCTGCTGCATGTCACGGGCGTGGCGAGCGAGGCGCTGGAGCTGTACAGCTCGATCGGGTTTGAGACGTGGGGCGTGGAGCCGGACTGTGTGCGACTGCACGGCGAGTCGTACGACGTGCACCGGATGCGTTTGTCGCTCTGAACTGATGGGGATGGGGTGATTATGTGTTCGGGTCGGCTTCGGGCGGGTCGCTCACGTTTTCATCGTGCTCCGCGGCTTCTTCGACGCCCTCCTCGATGATCTCGGCGGCTTCCTCCGCGTCGTCCTCGTCCGGCTGGTTCTTTTGCGACGCGTGAGGGACGAGTGCGAGTTCGACACGGACGGCGAAGTGGTCTGAGCCGGGGGTTTCGATTCGATCGAAGCTGCGAACGGCGAAGTGCTCGGACACGAAGACGTGGTCGAGGGGGTATCGCATCAGCGGGTACTGGGCGTGGTAGGTGTTGATGAGGCCTCGGCCGACGCGGGGATCGAGCAGGCCGCTGATACTTGAGAAGAGCGCGGTGGTGCGTGACCAGGCGACGTCGTTGAAATCGCCCGCGACGATCCAGTTTGCTTGTGGGTTGTCTTTTACTTCCTTGGCGAGCAGTATGAGTTCTGCGTCTCGGATGCCGCTGTCGTAGCGTTCGTCCTCATGGGGGACTCGCAGCGCGGGTGGTGTGGGGTGGATCGCGACGAGGCGCACGTCGTGGTTGTTGATGGTGAGGGTGGCGAAGATCGAGGGGCGTTTGTCGGAGACGATGTGCCTGATCTGTGGGTTATCGAGTGGGTGCTTTGACCAGAGTGCGAGGCCGAGGCCGTCCTCGAGCACGATCTCGGATCTGTGCGGGAAGTTTGCGCGGACATCGCTGAGTGCATCCGCCCACGCCTGGTCGAGCTCGACGAGGATGAGGATGTCGGACTGGGAGTCGCGGAGCATCTGTGCGACGGCATCGTGCTGCGTGTTGCGTTTGTCGAGGTTGCACACGAGGATGGAGACATCGCTGCTGGTGGCGGTGGGGATGGCGTGGGGCCATGCGCTCGTGTAGGGGATGATGTATGTGGCCTGCCACACGATGATGGCGAGGAGGATCCCGAGGAGGGCGAGGCTGCCCTGCTTGAGGCGGCAGTGCCATGTGAGGGCGAGTGTGTAGATGGTGAGGAAGCTCGCGGTTGCGAGGATCTGGAGGCGTGGGAAGTCCCAGAGGCGGATCGGCCACCAGTCGGTGTGGATGAGGGGGGCGGCGGTGACGGTGAGGAGTGAGAGCGTCAGGAGGCGCAGGGTCCACATGACCACGCGGCCTACGGGCTTTGGACTGCACACAGACACGCTGGGCGTCGGACGGGTCACGGGTGGGTTCTCGATGTGTGCGGCTGCTGGCGCCGCGGGGTGTGGGCGCTGCCCGGTTGTGTTACGGGCAGCCGTTCTGGTAGGCGACGATGAATGCGGTGATGTCGAAGAAGTTGAACTCGTTGTCGTTGTTGATGTCGGCGCTGGGGTTCATGTCGTTGAAGGCGGTGATGAAGGCGGTGACGTCGAAGAAATCGAGGGCGCCGTCGTTGTTGTAGTCGATGGCGCAGGGGATGGTGCATCCGTCGAGGGAGAGTACGCGTGCGCCGGTGTCGCCCGAGGCGATGTAGATGAGGTTGCCTTCCTTGACGAACTCGCGATAGCGGGTGATGCTGCCGGCCTGCGGGACGGCGGATGGCAGGTGGGCGAGCAGCGTGGGTGCGAAGATGTTGGTGTTGTCGTAGATGGCGAAGCCGCCGGAGCTCATGGCGACGTAGAGGGTGTTGCCCTCGACGAGGATGTCGTAGACGTAGGCCTCAAAGTCGCCCTGGGGTGTGGAGACGTCGGCGTCGAAGTGGGCGAGCTCGATGGGGTCGGTTGGGTTGGTGATGTCGAAGATGCGGTAGCCGTGGTCGTTCTCGGCGGTGTAGAGCAGGTCGCCGTCGCGGTGTGCGGCGGGGATGCTGGGGACGCCGCTGGGGGCCATGCCGGCGATGGTGCTCAGGTGCTGGGGGTTGAACGGATCGGTGAGATCGATCAGGTAGGCGTCGCTGCCAGAGGTGACCATCGCGAGGTCATCCATGAGGAATATGTTGCGGACGGACGCGTCGATCGGGAGGTTGGAAATGGGTGTGAGCGAGGTGTCGGGCTGGATCTGGTAGACGAGCAGGCCGGCTTGCTGGTCGGTGACGTATGCGAGGTCGGCGCTGATGGCGATGTCCGCGGTGAATGAGGGGACCTTCGGGTCGGTGTTGGTCGGGTACGTGCCGAGCGGGATCGGGGCGCTCGGGTCGGAGATGTCGAAGGCGTTGAGCCCGGTGGAGCGCTCGGCGACGAAGAGGGTGTTGCCGATGGCGTCTGCGCCGCGTGAGCGTGGGAGCTGGGTGTCGAAGGGGAGTTGGGCGATCCACTGCGGGCGCAGCGGCTCGGTGGTGTCGATGAGGTTTACCGAGTAGCTCTGCTTCGCGAAGGTCTCGCTTGATGTGATGAGCAGGTTGTTGTGTTTGGTCAGGTAGGTCTGGCTTGAGGTTGTGCGTGCGGAGCTGAGGGGGTTTGTGGGGATTTTGACGATGGCGAGCTGCTCGTCGGAGAGGACGACGAAGCTGTCGCCGAGCTGGCGGATGTGCTGCGCGTAGAACGTGTCGTGGAGCATGAACGAGGCGATGAGCTGCGGGTTGGAGCCGGATGTGTACACGTCGATGGTGCCGTTGGCGGCGAAGATGAGGTCGGCGCGCACGGTGGCGTCTTGGTATGAGGGGATGGGAGACTCGATCGTGAAGATGACCGGTGTGTGGTCGTCGATCCGGGTGCTCAGGAGCTCGCCGGTATTCTGGGCGATGACGTATGGGTGGTCGTAGCGGTTGCTCGCGACGAGGTCTATGTAGCCGAGATCCCCGATGAGTGTCGGGTTGAGCGGGTCGGATATGTCGTAGCGGCTGCTGGACTGCGTGATGAGCACGTCGCCCTGGACGAAGAACGGTTGCTCGTCGAAGGGGGTGTTGGTCTGTTCATATTCGTCGACCCCCGGTGCGAGCGGGCGCTCGATGTTGAGGGCGTAGGAGTCCTTCAGGAAGACGTGGCTGTCCGTGCGGGGGAGGAGGTTGTCGCTGCCATAGAGCCCGCCGTAGAAGCGGCGGAACCAGGGGTCGGTCTTGTCCTCGATGTTGTAGATGGCGATCTCGCCGCTGTTGCCGTGGAGGTAGGCGGCTTCGCCGATGATGGTGATGGATTCGGCGCTGAAGGCGTAGAGGTCCGTGTGTCCGATCACCGTCGGGTTGGTGGGGTCGCTGAGGTCGACGATGGTGAAGAAGTCGTAGTCCTCGATGATGTAGGCGTAGTTGTCCTCGATGGTGATGGCCATCGGGTTGGTGAGGCCGTCGAGCGTGGCGAGGATCTGCGGCGGCTGGCAGTCGAACGATGTCTGGGCGGCGGCTGTGCCTGCGGGGGAGGTCAGCGCGAGCGGCGCTGCTGTAGATGCGAGGATGGTGGCGAGAGAACGGATCATGCGGTTCATCATGCGTGCATCGTACTGGAGCGTTAGTATATGAACAAGAACCAAATCTGAGTTTGGGAGTGGTGATGAAAAAAGACGCCCGATCGCTCGGGCGTCTTGTGCCAGGGTTGTGGCTTTGGAGATTGTCTGAACGCTGGGTGCTTACGGGCAGCCGGCGTTGAATGCGGCGAGGAAGGCGGAGACGTCGAAGAAGTCGAAGTTTCCGTCGCCCGAGAAGTCGGCCGCGGGGTCCATGGCGTTGAAGGCGGTGAGGAACTCGGAGACGTCGAAGAAGTCGAGTGCGCCGTCGCCGTTGAGATCGGCGGGGCAGACTTCGCAGTCTACGACCGCGATCGAGACGGCGTCGATGCCGGCCTCAACGATGGAGCCGCTGCCTCGGTCTTCAGCGATGAAGCGGATGCGGAACTGGTCGTTGGGCGTGAAGCCGGGGATGCCGGTGAGGGCGTAGCTGACTTCGTACCAGCCGCCGTTGGACTGCGGGTGGTTGACGCCGAGGGTTTCGAGCGGTGTCCATGAGGCGCCGCCGTTGTCCGAGATCTGGACGAAGAACTCGTCGTCGATCGCGGAGTTGCCGGCGTTGTTGAACCAGCGTGCGTAGGAAATGATGGAGGCGCCGGAGGCGTCCATCACGGGTGAGGTGAGGATGGTCTCGTCGACGTCAACGTCGGTGTTGGAGCCGGGCGAGCCGTTGCCGGTGATGTATGCGCGGCCCGAGCCGTCGTAGTCTGACGGTGGGTCTGCGCGGTCGCCGGCACCTGTTGGGATGGCACGCTCCCAGCGGCCTGTGGAGGCGCCGGTGGAATCACCCGACACGCTCCAGCCCTGGTTGGTTTCGAAGTTGTCTTCGAATGCCACGACCGGTGCGTCGAACGCGGAGAGGACGGCGTAGCTTGTTGTCGGCGCGTCCTGGGGTGAGGTCTGGGTGAGTCCCGAGGTGGTGTCGGCGGTGAAGTAGTACTTCACCTGCGTGCCGCAGTCGGAGCCGGGCAGGTTGGCGGTGTAGGTGCTGCCGCCTGCGCTGGACATGGGGATGGCCTGGAACCCGGAGCCGGTGTCGACCATGAGTGTCGGCGTGGCGGGGTCGAGGCTGCCCGCGACGTTGTTGAACTCCGCGGAGACGGTGGTGCCGCCGTTGGGGTGCGCGAAGTCGGGCGCGGCGACGGGCTGGATATCGATGAGTGTGAGCGGCGGTGCGGGCATGTTGCGTGCGCCGAAGCCGCCGTCGATCTCGATGTAGTGTGGCGTGCCGTTGCCGATGTCCGCGTCGTCGTCATCGAGCGTGAGGTAGTCGATGGTCATCTGCGGTGTGATCTCGGTTCCTGAGTGGAGGAAGATCGAGTTGACGGCCCAGCTCATGAGGAGCTTCTGGTAGTCGGCGGGCTCGGTGACGACGAGGAGCTGGCGTGTCTGCCAGACGGCGCCCGAGTAGACGGGTGCGCAGGCGTGTGAGCCGGCGTTGCAGGGGTAGTCGAGGTTCTGGTTGGCGGAGCGGAGTGCGCTGCCGCAGGACCCGAAGAAGCCGATGCCCAGGTCTGGGTTGTCGAGGATGATGACGGACATGACGTCGCCGGTGCCCTCGCCGTACTGGCCCTGGCCGGAGCCGCCCGCGGAGACGAGGTGGTGGCCGTACTCGTGGTGGACGACGGAGGACCATCCCGTGTTGGGGTTTGAGGAGCCGGAGAGGCAGAAGTTGATGGTGTCGATGGCCGGGTCGTACCAGGCGTTTCCGGGGCAGAAGCCGTCGGTGCGGTTAACCCAGACTTCCATCTCGGTGCCGTCGACGAGCGGGTATGAGGGGTTTGCCTCGAGGACCCAGTCGCGGATGCGGTTGGATTCGACGTAGACGTTGACCTCTGAGCGGACCTGCTCGGAGTTGTTGAGCGAGTTGAAGAGGATGTTGATGGGGTTGTTGGGGTCGGCGGTGACGGACTCTGAGGTCTCTGAGCCGAGGTAGTTGTTGATGTTGAACCACTGGCCGTCGAGCTCTGCATCGATGGTGACGTTGCCTGAGCCGCCGTTGGGGATGGTGTAGTTGCCGTCGACGTCGGTGATGGCCGAGCCGCCGCCCTGGAGGGAGACGTTGAGGTATGGCAGCGGCTGCGCGATCTCGTCTTCGCAGATGTCGGCTGCGGGGCCGTCGGACGCGAGGCCCGAGACGTTGCCGGATGCGTCGATGGTGCAGATGATGGAGTCTGCCTGGAGGATCTTGCCGGTGACGGCGTCGGTGATCATCTCGATCTTCTCGTAGCCGTCCACGTCGAGGATGGTGCGGTCTGCGATGACCGGCTCGTGCGGGTTGGCCTCGTCGCCGGCGAAGATGACGCGGTCGGTGGTCCAGATCTGGATATCGCCGTGGAACTGGTCGTTGGCGATGCGGAGCAGGTTATTGCGGTCCGCGGCAGCGCGTGCGACCTGTGGCTCCGGGTTGAAGCTGCTGAGGTCGAAGAGCTGCGAGCTGGCGAGCACGAGGGGGTTGTTGGCCTCGTTGCGTGTGAGGAGCATGAGCTTTGAGCCGTAGACGGGGAGCCCGTCGCGGGTCTGTGTGTAGTAGGTCGCGGTGAACTTGTACGCGTCGTACTCTGGCTGGTACATGACCTGCTGGGTATGGCGTCCGTCCTCGAAGGGGCCTTCGGGGATGAGGTCGGCGACGTCGACACCCCACATATCCGCGTGCTGGGCGAGGAATGCGTCGACGGACTGCGCCGCGGTGGCGCCGTGGGAGAATGCGCGGCCGTAGACGCGGCCGATGCGGCCGTCGCGGTGTGTCGCGAAGTTTGCGTGGGTGTGTGCCTGCTTGAAGTCGCTCATGGCGCGGGCGCGGGTTGGTGTGGCGCTGCCGGCGTTGAAGACGATGTCAGCGGCTCCGGCCGTGAGCGTGGCGACGCTCAGGATCGCGAGCGGCGCGGTGCGGGTGATGGTACGAGCGATGGTCATTTCGAGACTCCTCCTGCTCTGGGGATGAGGGTATGGTGAGCGTTGATGGACGCTCCGCGTTGGGGACCTGACTGCTTGGCTGAACGGTGATTCAGCGGTTTGCCTGTGTGTTCAGGCTGGGTGAGCGCGAGAACCGCCCTCTCCCCGGGCACACGACTTGCCCGGGCCAAAGTACCTGTTTACCCATGAGTATGCAAGTATGAATAAGGGGTTTGAGGGATTCTGGCTATTTTATTTGGGCTTTGATTGGGGCGGGTCAGTTTCGGAGGATCGCGGCGCGGGCCATGTAGGCGAAGAGCTTGGTCTGGCGGTCCTCGTCGAGGTGGTGGTAGATCTCGAGCAGGAGGGCCTCGCGCTGCTCGAGCGTGGGCTGGAGTCGGGTCTGCTTGATGTGCTCGATGACGCGGTTGCGGATCCAGGCGCGCTGATCATCGGTAGGCTCGATGGCCTCGTACATCGCCTGCATGGCGTCGTGGTATCGGCGGAGTGAGTATTCGTATGCGCGGGCGATGTCCTGCTGGTAGAGCTGGGTGTTGAGCTGGTTCTCGATCTGCTTATAGACGGCTTCGCTGCGCGGGAGGCCCTGCATGTTGCGTTGGTCTTCGGGGGTGTTAGCGCTGACCCAGCGGCGCCAGTAGTCATCGAGGATCCGCTCGAGGCGCTGACGCTGGGGCTCGCTGAGCATGTCCTCGAGCTGGGGGCGGAGCGGGTCGCGCTGCATGTCGGGGTCGTGGCGGAGTCGGAGCTGGGCGCCGAGTGTTCTCGCGAGGGTGGTGTTGTTGTTGGCGATGGCGTCGGTGATGGCGCGGACGGTGTCGATTTCGTCGACGAGGATCTCGGCGAGATCGAACACGCGTGCGGTGGCGAGCTCGCGGGCGAGGGTGCGTTCGTCGGGGTCATCGCACACGAGCATGAAGGCGGCGAGTTCGGGTCGGCCCTCGACGGGGATGAAGTTGCCCGACATGTCGGTGGTGCCGATGGACTCGAGCTCTTGTTGGTTGATGTCGGGTCCGCGGAGGGTGTCTGCGGGTTGGGCGAGGGCGATGGTGGCGGTGAGGAGAAGCGTGGTGAGCGTGCGCATGCCATCACTCTACCAGAAGCAGTGGTTCTGGAGAAGGGTGTTTATTGGCTGCGGGTGATGAGGCAGAGTACGGCCGCGCATGTTGCGCCGATGGTGTTGGCGACGAGGTCCCAGGCGGTGTTGGTGTAGCCGCCGACGTTGGTTTCGGGCATGGAGAGGACGGCGATGAACTCGATGACCTCGTTGATGGCGCCAAGTCCGATGCCCATGAGGGCGGCGGCGACGGCGGTGGGGACGGAGCGCGGGGCGCTGAGGAGTGCAAGCAGGGCCTGGAAGCAGGCGATGGTGGCGCTGAAGAACCCGAAGGCGTGGACGATCTGGTCGTACTTGGGCAGGTCGGGGTGGATGCGCATGGAGTAGAGGACGGCGGAGGTGGGTTGCTCGGCTTCTGTGGCGG
Source organism: Phycisphaerales bacterium (assembly GCA_017642965.1). Classification (GTDB taxonomy): domain Bacteria; phylum Planctomycetota; class Phycisphaerae; order Phycisphaerales; family UBA1924; genus UBA1924. The sequence continues at coordinate 271,256 of JAEPOJ010000001.1, read as the reverse complement.
CGGCGCGGTAGGCGTCGGTGAGGGCGGGGTCGACGGGGACGGTGCCGCCGCACATGTGCAGCAGGCCCCAGATCGCGAGGAGCCAGAGGGCGAGGGGCGTGAAGCGGATGGCGAGGTGGAGGAAGAGAACGATGGCGATGAAGATGACCATCACGACGGCGTACATGAGGAACTCGGTATTGCCCTGGCGGAGTGCGAGGGCGGAGCAGACGATCATGTAGAGCGTGACGAAGGCGATCAGGGGTTTGGAGATCGGGTTCTTGCGTTCGGACGTGGCGTCGGTCATAGTGTGTATGTCGGACCAAGTGCGTGTTTCACGCGAGGAGGCGTCATGAGCGAGCACCCAGAGCCCGTCGTTGTCGGGGCGTACCAGAGCGAGTTTGAGGCGAACATCGTGTGCAGCATGCTCCGCAGCGAGGGGGTCCCTTGCGAGGTCTCGGGCGGCACCGTGGGCGGGATGCGTGCGGAGGCGCCGGGGCTGGTTGAGGTGCTGGTACCCGCGGCGCACGCGGAGCGGGCGAGGGCGCTGATCGCAGCGCATGACGAGCCGAGCGGGGACTGAAGACACTGGTGTGGTTATCGGGCCCGAAACCGGGTGCCTATCTTCCGCAGCGGTCCTGAGCCGGTGGTGATTCGTCGCAAACGTGGGCCGGCGGTGTGCTGGCGTGGAGTCGGGTTTGGATCGAACGGATATTGGGTGTAGCGATGGCTGCTCCGATTGTCCAAGCCGTGCCTGTGCTGCCCGCCCGTGCTGGGTGGAGCGCGGTGGTCGAGTCGATGGAGGCCGCCTTCTCGGACCCGACGCACATCATTGTGCTGGGGATCGTGTTTGGGAGTCTGGTCGTGCTGTACGCGAACTATCGCGTAGCACGGTGGATCGAGCGCAAGGGCGAGCAGCACCACGAGTCGTGATAATTCGATTCAACAGGAACATCTCATAAGGTGCTGCGAACCGATGAGTACGGCGCGGTCGGGGACTGCATGATGTGCGCCGCTGTGATACTGGTATCCTGGGAGTTGAAGAACATGATGCAGAGAAGAGGATTCTCACTGAGTGAGTGCGTGGTGCTCGTGGCCGTCGTTGGGTTGCTGTTGGCGATTCTGCTGCCGATGCTTGGCGCAGCGCGACTGAAGATGCGCGGGCAGAGCAGTGCCGAGAAGCTGATGTCGATCGGTCAGGGCGGGATGATGTACGCCGCGGACAATAAGGGGCGTCTGTTCAGCTACAACTGGCGTGCGGGTGAGACGTACACGATGCCCACGGGGCGCCAGAAAACGTACAACAGCGATGCGGATGCAGCTGCCGGCCAGAATCAGGAGATCCTGATGCGCCGTACCGGGCGGATCAATGGTCTGTACAAGATTCAGAACTCCACTGCTCGTATCCCGCACCGGCGGTTCACGCACCTGGTGCTGATGGACTACCTGAACGAGCCGTTCGGGAGCGATCTGTTTATTGATCCGAGCGACGGGAAGCAGCAGGTGTGGAAGGACAACCCGCTGGACTATTCGTCGGGTTCGAGCGTGCCGTACGCGGACGGGATTCCTTCAGCTGGGTACGACCAGGACACAAACTGGCCGACTAGCCCGGTTCGACAGCGTTGGGCGTTCGGGTCGAGCTATCAGGTGGTGCCGGATGCGTGGCAGCCGGACTCCGGTCCTCGGTATATCCCGGTCGCGGATTCGCCGCATTTGTTCAGTGGGAGCTCGGGAGTGCCCCTGAGTGCCGGTCGTCGGATCACAAGCGTGCTGCACAACGCGAACAAGGTGTGGATGTTCGAGGAGTTTGATCGCGACCGGTCGCACCCGCTGTACTTTGGGTATGACGCGGCGGAGGTTGAGAAGCTGATGTTCGACGGCTCGGTGAACAGCTGGGCGAGCGGGATCGCGGCGCCTTCTGTGGTCCCGGAGTATGGGATCTTCCATTGGAAGCAGACGTACGTGCCGCTGGATAAGTTCCCGGTGCCTGTGGGCGGCCTGGGCGACTCGACCGAGGTGAGCCAGCGATTCAGGTGGACGTACGGCGGGCTGACGGGCATCAACTATGGATCGTTCTCGTTCGATTGAGCGTCAGCGTCAACCCGTGCGAGCAGAAGAGCCCGGCCGTCTGCCGGGCTTTTGTTATTGCATACTCTGGCGCTCCGGTTATGATGCCACGGTCCTGATTCTGGAGGCGTGATTGATGCTGGTACGTCGTGGTGTTTCGCTTGTTGAGCTGCTCGTGTGCGTTGTGGTGCTGATATTGCTTGGGTTCGTGCTTGTGCCGACGGTGCAGTCGGCGCGATTGGATATGCGTGGTATGGGGAGCGAGCAGAACCTGCGCCGGATCGGCACGGGCGCTGGGCAGTACGCGCTGGACAACAAGGGTCGGATCTTCGGGTTCAACTGGGACGCGGGTGAGCAGTACATGATGCCCGACGGGCGGGTGAAGAGCGCCGCAACTCGTGTGCAGGCGGCGGCCTATCAGGAGCAGGAGATCATCATGCGCCTGACGGGTCGGATCGACGGCGTGTTCAAGATCCTCAACAACGATAATCAGTTTGCTCCGCGGCGCATGTCGCACCTGGTGCTGCTGGATTACATGGGCGAGGCGGCGGGGAGCTCGCTGTTCATCGACCCGGCGGACGGGCCGCAGTACCTGTGGAGCATCACGCCGACGAGTTACGGGTCCGGCAGCTTCGTGCCGTACGCAAACGGGTACCCGGGTCCGGGGTATTACCACAGCTTCACGATGGAGCAGACGAGCGCCCGTCAGCGGTGGGCGTTCGGCAGCAGCTACCAGGTCGCGACCAGCGCCTGGAACAGCGATGCGGAGTATCAGCGGGTGCTGCCGATCGAATCGCACCCTCACGCCTACTCCATCGGGAGTGGGGTGGATCTGCCCGCGGGACGGTTTACGGATGAGGTCTACTCGCCGAGCGCCAAGGTGTGGATGTTCGAGGAGTTCGATCGTGACCGCACGACGGCGGCGTACTTTGCCCACAGCTTCTCGCGTGTGGCGAAGCTGATGTACGACGGGTCGATCAACAATCAGTCGACCGGTCAGGCGAATATGTCGGGATTGGTGGAGCGGTTCAGCCTGTCGGACTGGCGTCAGACGTACCTGCCGTTTGAGCATTTCCCGCTGCCGGTGCTCGGCCCCGGGCAGAACAATGAGCCGATGAACACGCGCTGGATGTGGACGAGCGGTGGGCTGCGTGGGCTGGATTACCCGCTCTCCGAGCCGCCGCGTGGGCCGCGTGTGAAGGGGATGGGGCAGCAGCCGTAGCGGATGCGGCGTAGATATGGTGAATTCGCCCCAGCTTGGTCGGGGCTGCTGCGTGGCGGGCGTGGTGCCGCTAGGATTGTGTGTGTGAGATGCCCGCGTCGGCGTGGTGTTTCTGAGAGCAACCAGAGGAGTTCAGTATGAAGACATTCGCAGTCGGAGTGGTCGCGCTGATGGCGCTCGTGTTCGCGGCATTCGCGGTCAAGCCCGAGCAGGTCGAGGTGGCGCAGCCCGAGACGGAGCCGGAGACCAAGCAGGTCGAGTCCGAGCCCAAGGCGGAGAAGTCAGACGAGGAGCGATTCGTGTACATCCAGATGAAGACCAGCAAGGGTGACATCTTTATCGAGCTCAACAACGAGCTCGCGCCCATCAGCACGGCGAACTTTGTTCGTTACACCGAGGAAGAGTACTACAACGGCACGATCTTCCACCGTGTGATCCCGAACTTCATGATCCAGGGCGGCGGGTTCGACAAGGACATGAAGAAGAAGGAAACCCACGAGGGTATCGAGAACGAGTGGAAGAACGGGCTGAGCAACAAGCGCGGCACGCTCGCGATGGCCCGCCTCGGCGGGCAGGCGAACAGCGGCACGTCGCAGTTCTTCATCAACGTGGCCGACAACGGGTTCCTCGATACCCCTCGTGACGGGTCGGGCTACGCGGTGTTTGGCAAGGTCGTGAAGGGCATGGATGTTGTGGACGCGATCCGCGTGGTGCCCACGACGACGAAGGGCCCGTACGGGGATGTGCCGGTTGAGCCGGTTGTGATCGAGAAGGTCACGGTTCTTGAGCAGGCCAAGGCCGAGGAGCTGGGGCTGGTCGAGGCCGACGGCTGATCTGCTGAATGATGCAAGATTGAGTTTGGACGCCCGTTCCGCTGATGGAACGGGCGTTTTTTGCGCGTCGTGGCGTGAAAACGCGATTTGGTGACGGGATGGGTCCGAGAACGCGTCTGTTCAAGCGGCTCGTGGACATGGCCGATGAAACTTCAGCGGCGAGATTCCGTAAGACGATTGTGGGTCTGACAACATGATGAGGGACGCCATGCGTATGACCTGCACACACAGCGACACACCAGATATCAGCAGCAATGACGCACTCGATGATTCGGGGATTATCCCGTTTGCGGATGAGTGCGGCGCCAGCGAGAAGTCCTCCGCCACGGGGGAAGAGCACCCCCAGCCCGAGCGTGACAGCGCCCGCGAGGCGTTCGGTCCGGTCGGGGAGCGGGTTTCCGTTGCCGATCGCGAGCTTGGGATCGAGCGTGACAAGTGGGAGCGGCGCGGGAAGTACTCGTGCCCGTGCTGCAATCACGCGACGAGCCGGGTCGTGCGGGTCCGGGTGGCGAACCGCCCTCGGTGGTCTGCGGTGTGTGCTGTGTGCGCGGCGACGCTGCTTGCGAAGGTTCCCGGCACGATCGTGGGGGGCATGATCCGCCCGACGCGTCGTCGTCGGCGGTCGATCCCGGGCCAGGTCGCCCATGGGTTTCGTCGATTGGATCAGAGCAGCTATCGGCGTGCAGGATGAGTCCCCGACGCGCGTGAATGAAGATCAGTGATCTCCTCTGCCCGGTGCAAACCGGGTCTTTTTGTGCGCGATCAGGCCTTGGCCGCGAGCCAGTCGGGGAGGTCGGGCTGGGCGACCTTGCGGAGGGTGATCTCGGCGACGCTGTTGCCGGTGCCGATGTGCTCGGTGTCGATGTGCTCATAGCCGAGCTGGGGTGCGAGCTTGAGCAGGGCGGTGCTGGAGAAGGGCTGGAGCAAGAAACCGTCGCCGCGGACGGAGTCCTTGTAGATCTCGATGTGGTACTTGATGGCGGCGGGGTTGTGCAGGTCGATGGCGTCGGCGTCTAGGATGTCGAAGTAGAGGATGGCGCCGGGCTTGAGGACTCGGTTGAGCTCGATGAGGTTGAAGAGGATGTCGTAGTAGAGGAAGTGGATAAAGACGGCGGTAGAGACGGCTTTGTCGATGGATGCGTCGGGGAGATCCTGGATCGACGCGTAGCTGATGTGGTGGAAGCTGGTGTTGTCGAACATGGAGAGCTCGTCGCGGGTGAAGGCGAGGAACTCGGGGTTGAGGTCGGCGCAGTGGACCTGGCGTGCGGTCTCGCAGAACGCGCGTGAGACGAAGCCGCAGCCGGAGCCGAAGTCGAGGACGGTGTCGGTGGGCTGGATGTCGAGCTTGCGGCAGAGGCGTTTGCCGAAGGTGTAGCGGCTCTCGCGGATCTCTCGGATCTTCTCTTCGGGGGCGTCGCCCCACTTGGGTCCGATGCAGGTGCAGAGCAATTCCCGGACGGTGTCGAGGGAGTGCTGGTACCAGGGGCTTGTGGGCATGTGGTGCTCCCGGCGTTGCGTCAGGCGTTGACGTGGGGCTCGAGCCACTCCGGGATCTGCGCGTCGGCGACCTTCTTGAGTGTGACCTCGGCGACGTCGGCGCTCTGTGTGGACTCGATGAGCTTGAAGCCGAGCTGGGCGCTGAGGTTCTTGAGGGCGGTGAGCGAGAATGGCTGGATAAGGCGTGCCTTGCCCCGGTTGTGCTTGTATGAGCCGACGTGCGTCTTGATGGCGCGCATGGAGTCGAGCTTGAGCACGTCGGAGTCGACGATCTCGGTGTAGAAGATGCCGCCGGTCTTGAGGATGCGGTTGACCTCGATGAGGTTGTAGATGAAGTCGTAGTAGTAGAAGTGGATGAAGACGGCGGTGGAGAAGACCTTGTCGATCGTCCCGTCTGCGATGTCGGGGAAGCTGGCGTAGTCAATCTTGTGGAATCGCGTGTTTTCGAAGTCCTGGAGCTCGACCTTGGTGAAGTCGAGGAACTCCTGGCTGATGTCGATGCAGTGGACTTCCTTGGCCCGCTCGCACGCGGCGCGGGTGACGAAGCCGCACCCGGAGCCGATGTCGGCGACGACGTCGTTGTCGTCGATTTTGAGTCGCTTGGCGATCTTGAGGCCGTGCTTGTAGCGTGAGTCGCGGATCTCTTCGAGTTTCTCTTCGGGGTTTGGTCCGAAGTTGAGCCCGATGCATGTGATCATGATGTCGCGCACGGTCTTCATGTCGTGGCGGTACCAGGTGTCGGTGCTCATGTGATGGCTCTCCTCGTGCGTTGTGTCTCGTGCTGAAGCGGTCGATTGTACGTGAGGAATGTTGTTTCGGGCGTGTGTCTGCGTCTGAACACGAAAAAACCCGGCTGGTGGTGGGTCAGCCGGGTCTCGGGTTGAACTGGGCGCTGCTGGGGCTCCCCCGTCGGGGAGCGTGATCCGTGAGTGCTTCGCGTCCTTGCGGAGCATCGCCGTCCTTGGTGGGTCAAGGGGGCGGACACACCCCTCACCAGCTTGGCTCAGTTCTGTTGAATGTCTCGTCCGATTGCTCGGGCGTGGTGGTGGGGGTCTCTTCAGCGGCCGTGCTTGAGAGACAGGGTGAACGGGTACAGATTGATTCGGCCCTGCGCGTCGCGGCCTGCGATGCGTTGTGGGGCGATGGTGTGTGTCAGGTGGGTCGTTTCTGTGCGAGTTTCTTCGAGAGTTCGGCCATCTTCGCGAGTCGATCGTCGAACTCGTTCTTCCATGCGTCCCGGGCGCGTATTTCCAGTCGATCGCCGGCACCCAGCACGATCACTTCCTTGGGGAGTCCCAGGTGCTCGAGCTGCCATGCGGGCAAACGGATGCGGTTGTTGGAGTCCACATCCACTTGTTCCGTAACGGAGTGCAGGATCACGTCGAGTTCCGCCTGGTCCTCGTCGGGTGTCAGGCTCGGGTCGCGTCGACCGGCCGTGAAGAGCTCGTTGTGCATCTTCTCGGTGTAGAGGCGGAGTGATCCCGTCTGCGGCCATGGCACGCAGAACCAGGTCGCCCCGTCGTGTTCCGGCGACCAGCGATTCCGGAACTTTGCAGGTATCGCCAGACGCTGCTTCGCGTCGATACTGGCTTCTGCTTGTCCGGTGAATGGCACGGTTTGTATCCCCGATGTGGTTCATTCGTGGGATTATCGCCCACTATCACCCACAACGCAAGCCGACTCTCCCCCAAAAAGCGAGATTGGGGAGCGTTTGTGGACAATGAAGTGGGTTGCGGATAAGTCGTTGACATTGCATGAGCCCGTAGGATCTTTTTTGGCAGATACTTACAGTTTTCGTGCCTTGTTTGCACACATTGGGGTGTGAATATGTGAAGATAGGGCGATATCACCCAATCTTCCGGGACCGTTCCGGGAGGATGGGGCACGCACACGACGGGGACATCGTGCGTGATCGAGAGGGAAACGCAATTCGGGGAGTTGCGCGTCGATGAATCAGCAAGAGAAGTCCATGTTGGAGTCTGCGCTGGGGGTCTTCCCAGCGGGGATGTTCCTTTTAACGGCCGGGTTTGATGACCAGCGGGGGGGGATGTTCGTGCAGCACGTGCAGTGCTGCGGCGAGGACCCGGCGATGCTGTGCATCGCTGCTCGCAAGGGGCACACGATCGATCCGCTGATCCGCGACTCGCGTGCGTTCGCGCTCGGTGTGCTCGGGGAAGGCGATCGCCTGATTGAGCGTCGCTTCCGCAGTCATGATGCGCCGCCGAGCGAGACGCCGCCCAGGGGTGAGAATGATCCGTTCGATGCGATCGCGACGCGGACACTGGTCACCGGTGCCCCGATCATCACGCGTTGCCCGCTTTGGTTTGATTGCGAGATTGCGCGCCGCGTTGACCTTGAGTCCGAGATCGAGTTGTTCGTGGGCGTGATCGTGGGCGTGCTGCACAACGGTCAGGTGCTCAAGATCGATCGTGTGCCGGAGAGCAACGGTTAGTCTGCGGTGCTGATGGCATTGTCTACGGCTTGAATGAGTTTCTCCTCGAACGCGGCCCGGGTGAAGCGGAGCGCGTTGGTTCTGCACACTCCCTCGTGGTTGGTATCGGGTTGCGGGCAGCGCTCGATGGCTTCGGCGAGCGCCTCGGGGGTGGGGTCGTGGAAGAAACACCCGGTTGCGGCGTCGATAACCGAGTCGAGCGCGCCGCCGGCGTGCTGAGCGACGACGGGCGTGCCGCACGATTGGGCTTCGACGGCGGTGATACCGAAATCCTCGACTTGTGGGAACAGGAACGCGCGGGCACGGCGGTAGTGGTCGCGGAGCTGCTCGTCTGTGACCTTGCCGACGAATGAGATGAGCGGGTTGTTCTTCGCGTGTGCGCGGAGTGCGGGCTCGTGCGAGCCGGAGCCGACGATGATGAGCTTGCGGTTGAAGCGGTTCGCGGCATCGATCGCGAGGTCCACGCGTTTGTAGGGCTCGAGCGCGGAGACGAGCAGGAGGTGGTCTCCGCGTGGTGTATCGGTGTCGGGTGTGAAGAAATCAGTGCGGACGGGCGGGTGGATGACGGCCGCGTCGCGTTGGTAGCAGCGTTCGATCTGCGTTGCGGTGTGTGTCGAGTTGGCGATGAAGTGCGAGACGTTCGAGGCGGTGCGTCGGTCCCAGGCGCGGAGACGTGGGGAGAAGAGCGCGAGCCCGAGCGAGCGGATGAGGCCTTTCGGGTCGTGGGAGGTGTAGCTCTGTGATTGGGACCAGAGGTATCGGGCGGGCGCGTGGCAGTAGCAGATGTGCGGGATGCCGTTGGGGGGGCTGATCGCTTTGATCGCGGAGGAGCTGGTCGAGATCAGCAGGTCGATGGGGTCATCGGCGTGGTCGCGGTGGAGTTGGCTGCTGAGCTGCTCGACGGCCCGCGGGTACAGCGGCAGGAGCCAGCGCCGGAGCGATTCTGGGCGGGTGTTGAGCGAGGAGGCGGTTCGCGGGAGCGCATCGAGGGTGGGGGAGAGCGGGGAGGCGTTGTCGAACATCGTGTAGATGCGTGTGATGGTGTGGTTCTGGGCTTGGAGAATCGATGCGATCGCGTCGAGGACCATCTCGCCGCCGCGGTATCCCACGAGCCAGTCGTGCGCCAATGCGACCCGAAGGGGTGTCTGCGCTGGAACAGGATGGGGCTCTTGGGTGTCTATCATGTTGGCAGAGGACGCGGGAACGGCTGGGAGATCTGTTGTGACGAATCAGACGAACGCGTTGACGCACTCGGATCGCGGGATGAAACCCGCGAACCGGCTGGGGCTCGATTACGAGCGTGAGGCGGAGAAGCTCGGGACGCCGGTGTGCCCGATTATTGATGCGCACGCGCACATCAATGGCGAGCGAGCAGCACAAGTGTACAAGCGTGTGTGCGACCTGTACGGGATTGAGCGTGTCTATTCGCAGACGCAGCTGGCCCAGGCGGACTCGGTGCGCGCGGTGATGGGCGATCGGATCTCGTTCGTCGCGATCCCGGAGTACATGCATGAGGACCGTCAGTGGGCGCATACCGAGGGGTTTCTCGAGAATCTGGACCACTGGCACGCGCGTGGGGCGCGGATGGTGAAGTTCTGGGGTGCGCCGCGGCTGCGGGACTATGTCTCGACGATGGGGCTGGCGCCCGAGGAGATCGTGCCGTTCGACTCTGAATGGAAGCTTCGGATCGCGGAGAAGGCGGAGTCGCTGGGTATGATGCTGATGGTGCACTGCGCGGACCCGGACACCTGGTTTCAGACGATGTATACGGATTCTTCGGTGTACGGGACCAAGGCGTCCCAGTACGAGTCGCTCGAGCGGTTGCTGGAGAAGACGGGCATGCCCTGCATGGCGGCGCACATGGGTGGCTGGCCAGAGGACCTTGGGTTCCTGAGCGGGCTGCTGAATCGGCATCCGAAGCTGATTCTTGATACGAGCGCGACCAAGTGGATGGTCCGCGAGCTGAGTCGGCACGACTCCGCGGCGTTCGCGGGTTTCCTCGATCGGTACGCGGGGCGGATCCTCTTCGGTTCAGATATCGTCACCAGCGATGATCACCTGTTGGCGACTGATCCGGACAATCCCGCGTTCGGGAATCAGCTCGCGAGCAGTGAGGATGAGGCGTTTGAGTTGTACGCCTCGCGCTATTGGGCGCTGCGGACGATGTACGAGACGGGTTATCGGGGTGAATCCAACATCGCGGACCCGGATCTGAAGATGGTGGACCCCGACCGGTACGACGCGATGAGCGCACCCCAGTTGAGGGGGCATCAGCTCGATGCGTCCCGCCTGCGGTCGTTGTATCGGGACGCGTGCACGGCCACGCTGGGGCGCTGGTACGCGGGTGATGACCCCTGGGACGGTTGAAAACGCCCGTAAATCGGCGGAATCGTGGATTCGAAGCTTGTGGCGCGTCGGGCATTCCGTTAAGTTGGGTATGTGCTCGGAGCGAGTCGTGTGGCTGCCGGTGCGTCGTGAGTTTCCCCTTCTGATGCGTGTTCTGACGCATCACGCCTGAAGTAGAACAGGTGAAGAAATCCAACAGGAGCGAATGATGAAGCAAGGGTGTGCCTTGGGGCTTGTGCTGGTTGCGGTATCCGGTTTGACCGGTACGGCGTTGGCCCAGTCAAGTGTGGACAATGACCAGATCATCAGCGATTTCGAGCAGCCCGAGCTGCGTGAGATCGCCTTTGATGTGGACTCGGGCGTGGTCCGTGTTGAGAACCCGCAGCCCGGCGCGCGTGACCTGCAGGTCGCGATCTGGGAGGACGTGATCGAGGTTCCGGACGCGGCTTGGGTTCGGCTGCGGTTCAGTGATATCACGCTCGCGCGTTCGACGGAGAACGTGCGCGAGAGCTACCTCAAGATCACGTCGCTGTTTGACGGGCATGAGCAGTATCTGGACATGAAGTCGCTGGGCGAGTGGGGGAACACCAGCGCGTACTTCAACGGCGGCGCGGTGAAGGTCGAGATTATGGCCTCGCCGAACGCGACGGGCCAGGTGAACCGTGTGCGTGTGACCGGTGTGCAGGCTTCTGCTCCGGTTACGGGCGATCGCTCGATCTGCGGCAGCGTGGATGACCGCGCGTTGAGCTATGACAACCGCGATGCGCGTCTGATGCCGATCGGTTGCACGGCGTGGCTCTTCAGCGACCATGGCAGCCGGATGATGAGCGCGGCGCACTGTGGCCCATCCGGTGGTGACGTGATCCAGTTCAATGTGCCGCTGTCGACCAGCGGCGGTTCGACGCAGAACCCGCCGCCGCAGGATCAGTACCCGGTCGATAACGCATCGGTGCAGGACAGCATCGGCGGCATCTTCATCGGCAACGACTGGGCCTACTTCGGCGTGTTCGACAACTCGAACACCGGGATGAGCCCAGGCCAGTCGTACGGCGTGCATCACACGCTGGCGACCAGCGGGGTGAGCGCGGACAACCGTCCGATCCGGATCACGGGTTACGGCTCCACGAGCTCGCCGGTCCCCGCGAGCTGGTATCTCGTGCAGAAGACGCACGTCGGGCCGCTCGTGTACCGCAGTGGCAACACGATCCGTTACGCGACGGATACGACGGGCGGCAACTCGGGCTCGGCGATCCTCGACGAGAACAACCAGACGGTTCTGGGCGTGCACACCAACGCGGGCTGCAACAGCACCGGCGGCAACCAGGGCACGTACATCTTCAACAGTGACCTGCAGAACGCGCTGGCCAACCCGCAGGGCATCTGCCTGCCGCGTGATATCCAGGCATCGGTCGTGATGCAGCCCACGCACGTGCAGCCCGAGGGCGGCGACGAGATCGTGCTGCAGATCGATAACCTGCAGGGGCACAGCGTCGTTGGTGCTCCGAAGTTCATCGTGAACGCGACGGACGGCACGAGCTTCGAGCAGGACATGGTGGACAACGGTGACGGGACCTACACCGGGACCTTCGGTTCGTACTACTGCGGCAGCTCGGTTTCGTACTCCTTCGAGATCGAGGACGAGCAGGGCACGATCGTGACGGTGCCAAGCGCGGGCTCGTACAACACCGTGGCCCTGGACGACCTGACCGTGGCGTTCGAGGATAACTTCGAGACCAACATGGGCTGGGTTGCCTACACGACCGGCGGTTCGGCGTCGTTCATCCGCGCTGAGCCCAACGGCTATGGGCTGGGTGATCCCGACAGCGACGCGGATGGTTCGGGGCAGTGCTACGTGACCTCGAACATCAGCGGTCTGGACGTGGACAACGGCACCGTCTGGCTGCGTTCGCCACCCATCGACATCTCGGGCGTCGAGGACGGCGTTGTTCGCCTCTCGGTCTGGATGACGGGCACCGGCCCGGACTCGATGGACATCGAGTTCAGCGGCAACGCGGGCATCTCGTACACAGAGGTGATGTCGATCACGAGCACGAACGGCTCGTGGATGGATGTCGCGATTGACCTGGCGGCGATGAACCCGGCTTCGAACATCATCCAGCTGCGCATCAGTGTGACCGATGCGGGCGCGGATACCACGGTCGAGGGCGGCGTTGATGCGTTCCGTATCTCGAGCGAGGTGTGCGACACCAGCTCCTGCCCGGCGGACCTGACCGGTGATGGTGTGGTGGACTTCTTCGATGTCTCGGCGTTCCTTGCCGCGTTTAACGCGATGGACCCGGCGGCGGACTTCACCGGTGACGGCAGCTTCGACTTCTTCGATGTCTCGTCGTTCCTCGACGCGTTCGGTGACGGCTGCCCGTAAGCGCTGAGGTTACATACTGAATCGAAAGCCCCGCGGAGATCCGCGGGGCTTTTTTGTGGGCGTGGATGTAGACCGAAGTCCAGTTCGGATCGATCAGTCGAGCGGCTTGGCGACGGTGGCCATGGCGTCGAGGCGGGCCTGGAGCTCTGGGGCCGCCTGCTCGTCGAGCTTGGCGTCGAAGCTGAGGTCCAGTCGTGCGGGGGTCAGCGGGTCGCTGAATCCCTCAGTTGCGCGGCTGAGGCGGAGTGGGGCGGCTTTGAACGCGCCGTCGATCGAGCCCTTGCCGGGCTTCTGGCCGGGGAGCATGAAGCCGGCGCCGTCGTAGATGCCGATCTGGCCGTTGGAGATGATGGCGTAGCGGATCGAGGCGTTGGCTGCGGTGGGCTCGATGGGGGTCTTGCCTGGCTTGGGGTCGAGGAAGAGGTGGATGTGGACGATGGTGCCCGAAATCTGGGACCAATCCGCGTTGGATTGGAAAAACGCTGTCAGCATCTGATCCGAGAGGTCGGTGAGGTAGATGTCGGCGGTGTTATCGTCGTGATAGCGATAGACGCGTGTGCGGAGGTTCGTCTCGTAGACGGTCCCGGTGGTATCGGAGGTGACGGTCGATGAGCCGCCCGAGCCGCCGCCGCCCCTGAGGGCGTTGCACGCGGTGAGCGAGCAGGCCATGGACGTGGCGAGCAAGCCGCAGAGCATGTGCCTTGAGCGCGATGAACGGGACGAGGTGGCGTGTGATCGGGATCGGGTCATGCGTCGAGCATAGCGGGAAAGCGGGCGTTTGTGTCCCCGCTGGGCATGAATGTGCGCCGCAACCGTTGACAGTCTGAGACGGATAGTTGTACGGTGCGGATAAGCACCGAGCGGAAGAAAGGATCTGGCATGGCACGCATCAATCATTATCTCGCGGGTGGGCTCCTGGGCGCGATCCTCGCGTTCTCCGGCACGGCGCACGGTGGCGTGCTCGAAGCGTCCGTCGAAGCACCGGCGAAGAAGTCGTCGGCATCTGGTGCTGATTCCAAGAGCCAGCCGGCCAATCGGTCCACTTCCTCTGGTGGTTCTCGGAGTGAGCGTGCTGCGCCATCGAGTTCTGGATCCAAGCGGAGTGCTGCGCCGAGCCGGTCGTCCTCGCGTTCGGCGAGTCCTCAGCGTCGCTCTACGCAGCCGCGGTCCAATGTGGGTTCACAGCCGAGCCGCCAGCCGAAGTCGCAGCCCAAGAGCCGACCGAGCACGCAGCCCAAGTCGAGCCCGAGCACACGGCCCAGCCGTCAGCCGAGCACACGGCCAAGTACTCAGCCGAAATCGCAGCCCCAGCCGAAGCCACAGCCGAAGCCGAGCACGCGACCGAGTTCGCAGCCGAAGTCCAATCCTGCCCCGAGCCGGACGCAGCCAGCGCAGACTCGTCCAAGCCGGACGCACCCGTCTCGTGTGACGCCGGATCGGACGCGTACGACCCCGAGCCGGGGCACGGTGGATCCGAACCGCACGCGGACGACACCGAGCCCGCGGGTGGAGCCGAAGACCGAGCCGCGTGGGGTTGATCGTCCGAGCGTTCGCCCGGACGGGGACCCGGTGCGCCCGATCTCGACGGGCACGGGCAACGGCACCGTCAAACGGGTGATGACCGGGGGAAGGGCGACGCCCCGGGCCACCAAGAAGGGGGCGCCGCGGGGGTTTGATCTCGATACGGCGCGGGACTCTTTTGCACGCCGGATGGGCGGCGGCATGTCCGGCGTGGGTGGCCGCATGGGATCGCACCCCGATGAGCCGGGTGGCCACGGTGATGGGCACAGTGATGGGCACGGCGGTGGCCATGGCGGTGGGCACGACGACGGGCATCACGGGGGCGGGCACGACGATGGTCACCACGGCGATGACTGGCACATCGACATCGATATCAACTTCTGGTCGCACCCGACGTACTGCCCCGGTGGCTGGTGGTATGTGTGGGGTGATTACGACGGCGATGGCTATCTGGACTACGTTTGCACCAACGGTTCGTATTCCGTGTATTGGTACGGCTGGACCGGGTCGTACTGGAACTGCTCGCCTTGGTACGGCTGGTACCCGTCGCGGTACCGGACGTACTGGTGGACGCATTCGATCCCCGACACGTATCGCGGGACGGTCTACGGAACGGATGACGAGCTGCTCGATGAGCCCACGGTGCTGGTCGTTGAGGACATGCCCGAGACGATCCCAGAGGCGGTCCCGCTGTCTGCCGTCGAGGTGGCGCGCCTGGAGATGTCGATCGGGAACCCCGGGGTCGCGATCGAGGCGTACCGGGCGCACCTGAGCGAGTACCCGGACGATTGGTACACCCTCCGGGAGCTGGGCATCGCGATGATCCGTGGTGGGCAGCGTGGGGACGGCATCGCGATGATCGGGTACGCGCACAGCCAGGACCCGCTGCTGGCCTACGAGGCCATCCCTGTCGAGCTCTTCGAGGGTGACGGGCGCCTGATGCGAGATGTGCTGGTCAAGGTGGTGGGCTGGGCGCACCGGAACCCGTCCGCGAGCGCTTGGTTAACGGTCGCGTTGATCATGCAGGGCGAGGGTCGCACCGGCCCGGCGATGAAGATGATCGATCGTGCTGAGCAGCACGGATTGGACTTCGAAGTCGCGGACCAGATGCGCTCGGCGCTGCTTCAGCCCTGAGCTGGGGCGTTCGCTTCGTCCGATGGCGCTTCGTTCTCGCCCTGATCCCCGGCGCTTGTACGCTCTCGCATGAGTTGTCGTTGCATCATCATGCGTTGCACGGCTTTGGGTGATACGAGCGGGTAGATCGAGATCAGCGTGGCCGACATGACCATGAACGACGTGTTGGGCATGGCGTTGGCGAGCGAGTCGATCACGAAGAGCAGCACGCCGAGCCCAACGGCCCAAGCGGCCCCCAGCGGGCCGAAGAAGATGCGTTTTCGGGTCTTGTGTGCGGCGAGCGGGAACAGCGGTGAGATGAACATCGCGTAGGTGCAGCAGAGCCCAAACACGCCGGTGGTGCCGAGGAGGATCGACCACCAGCTGTCAGAAACCGTGATGTCGCGTCCGTCATCGTCGCGGACGCGCCAGCGTCCCCAGCCGCCCCATCCGAACACGGGGCGGTTGTTCATGACCTTGTCCGCGATCATCTGGTCGTTCTCGAGGCGCATGTTGAGCGAGCCGGATCGCTCCTGCCCGAGCGGTTCGGCGAGCTCGACGAGCTGATGCCCGTCCCATCCTGCGGTGCGCAGGCCGATGTAGCCCATCGGGGCGAGGACGAGCACGAGGAGCAGAGGGCGCAGGCGGGTGCTCTGGATGAACTCTGCGGTCCCGATCAGCCCGATCATCAGCACAGCTGCTCCGGTTGAGCGCAACCCGATGGTGACGAGGATGAGGAAGATGGCGATCCAGGAGATGGGGATTCCCCAGATCGCGCGGATGGCTCTGGATCTCCAGAGGACCCAGGCGACGAGGGCAGCAGCGGCCATCCACGCTCCGAGCGCCAGCCCGTGCTGCATGAAGACCATCGGGCGCCAGCCGCCCATTCGGTAGGTCATCGAGAATGCGGACGGCCGGAAGCCGTAGATCTTCATGCTCAGCTGGGGGCTCATGACCATCTCGTAGATGCAGAGCGGCGCGTAGGCCAGGGCGCTGATGACCACGGCGACGCAGACATCGCGGAGCGCGGGCAGGTCGGTGAACAGGGTGCGTCCGATCCAGTATGGGACACCCCACTCGAGGAACCTGTTCGCCACTGTCGTCACCGCGTCGTATGGGCCGAGCCCGTTGAGGATCGAGCTGACTCCGGGTGCGACGAGGAAGCCAAGGAAGAACAGGTCGAGGAGCTTGGGGCGGAACTTGATGAGATCGGAAAAAGCGAAGAGGAACGCGGGTATCAGTGCGCCGAGCCCGGCGGCGAGGAGCTTGGTGTAGTTGGGCAGCCCGGAGAGGGCGATGCCGGTCGCTGGGAGGAACAGGTTGCCGCCGAGGATGGAGATGAGCACCACCCGTCGAACGGGGATGATCATCGCGAGCACGATCATGGCGAATGGCCATGCGAAGAGGACAAAGATGGCGAAGTTGTTCGGCGTCATCTGTGGTCGGGTGTTACTCCGCCTTGTTCCAGAGCGATCGGATCTCGCCCTTGGCCACGCGTCGGTTCGCCTTGATCACGGCCAGCGCGTTGAGCGGGAGAGTCGCGATGGCGACCGGCAGCAGCTTGAGCCTGCTTTTGAGCGGGTGGTGCTTGAGCTGGAGGAACTGCTTATAGATGAAGTGTCTGGGTACGGCCCAGAACCCGCGGGCTGCGAATGTGTCCTTGACCAGCTTCTGGCTCCACTGGGGGTCCTGCGCCTGCAGCTCACGCATGAGCGCGCCCGCGGGCTTGCTCGTCGAGGATTCTGCCCAGAGCTTGTCGTAGATGATGGCGTTGATTGAGAGCCCGAGCACGCGCCGGGTCTTGTTCCGGACAACCTCCGAGGGTTTCATGTACGGGTCGAAGATGACCTGCGCCTCGTGGTCTCGGATGACGAGATCGGGGTTGTCCTTCTTTGTGAATCCTTCCGTGACAATCATGGCCCGCACGAAGGCGTCCTCACCCATGAGCACGGTGGGGAGGTACATCGATCGGATGACCTCTGCTCGCCCGCAGTAGAGGCAGCCCGCGAACATGCCCTTCATGCCGCGGCGCAGCGAGGTTGCGCCGATGGAGAGGCGGTCGGCCGCGGACTTATGTTCCTTGTGATGGATCTGCTTGACAGGCGTGCCGCCGGCGACGGCGCACTCGGGGTGGTTCGCGAGGGTGTTAACGAGGTTATAGAGCACGCGGTCGTGTGCGAGCTTGATGTCGGCATCCATGAAGACGAGCATGTCTGCTTCGGGGGCGGAGAACTCGTCCACGAAGTGGTTCCAGGCGTTCTCTTTGCCGGGCTCGGTGAGCTCGCAGACCCGCGCATCGAAGAAGCCCGCCTGGTGTTCCCCGGCGGGCTGGAGCTGGTCGATTGCTTCCTGAGCGCGCTGCGTGGTGGAGTCCTTGCAGCCGTTTGGAACGATGACGAGCTGTGCCCGGACCGGGTGCTCGCCCGGATCATCGGAGATCGCGCCGAGTTGCTGCGAGAGGGTGGAGGCGATGGTGCGGGCGATGCCTTGTTCTTCGTTGTAGGCAAGGATGCCGATTGAGATTGTGATCATCGCGTTCCACTCTTCGGTTCGGCGCTCGCCCGAGCGTGATTATTCGACGAGCGTGATTGCTCGGCTCTGGGTTTCCTGCTCGAACCAGTCGATGACACTCGCCGCGGTGTACTTGGAATCGAAGCGTGAGCGTGAGAGCTGGCGGGCGTGCTGGATGAAGTCCTGCATGTCACCATTTACTTCGTACGACTGGAGGTACTGCTGAAGCCCGAGGGTGGGAGGGGGCGCAAAGAGTTCGTAGTTCACGCCGCTCGGCTCGACGTCTCGGAACCAATCATCCGCGTCGGTCCGCGTGTTTCCGATCCGGAACGGGCGGTCGTGCATGCTGAAGTGGTTGTACTCGTTGTTCTCGATCTGGATATGCGACTCTGTCGCACCCTCGAAAATCTCGATGAACGGCTTGTTGAGGTTGCGGTTGTCCTGCGTGGTCATATCGCGGTAGAACGCGTTGCTGGAGATGTTGACGTTTTGAATCATCTGTCCAGCAGCGGGGGCTTCAAGGTTGATGCTCCCATTCCAGTCCAGGATCATGTTGTGGGTGACGTCGAGGTTCGTGATCCGCAGGTCACGGTCGCCGCCGATCGAGATGGCGTCGCGGTTGGCGCCGATGGTGTTGATGGTGAAGTAGTTGTTCGAGATATCCGCTTGACGGATGTTGCTGACGGTGAAACCAAAGGCACGGGGGAGTGTATCTGAGATATCACGCCCGTACATGACGAGGTTGTTGCGGACGGTGCCGTTCACGCCGCCCTCCTCGGGGTACGAGCCGCCGCCGAGCAGGAGCGCGAGTGGGTTGGATATAAAGAGGTTGTTCTCGACCACGCCGCCTGGTCGGAGCTGAATCCCGTGCGAGGATGCATCGGCGATGATGTTGTCTCGGAAGACGAGCCCGTTGCACCCGTTCTGGACGTAGATGTTATGGTTGAAGATCGTGGGCTCAGCACCTCTGTCGGCGTTGAAGCCGTTGCTTGCGAAGACGCTGTGCTCTACGAGAAGCCCCTGCACACCCTTAGCGAACATGCCCTGCGAGTGACCCGTTGTGGACCACGAGTCGACCACGACACAGCCGTTGAGGCGGATGCCCGTGAGTGTGTTGGACTCTGGGTATGCCTGAAAGACGACGTTGCCGCTGAATCCTGCGACGTAGAGATCCTCAAAGAGGATGTCATCGCACTCGGCCAGCCAGCGGATGCCAACGGGAGTTGAGCTGTTATCTCTTGATGCGGGCTCAAGGTGGAGACCGACATATGCCACGTGTGCGATCAGGTCGTCACCGCTCGCCTGCATGCCATTTTCACCGTCAGAAGGGCGGATCTGGGGTCGGTTGGGGTCGTCGCCGTAGGCGCCGATGATGAGCTTCTCATCGGGGGCGCGCCCGCTCTTGGTGGGGCGTGGGAGGCTTTCGTACCAGACGTCGCCGCGTCGGAGGAGCATCCAGTCGGGGTGCCCGTCGCGGAGGAGTTCGTAGGCGCGGTCGAGGGTTTTCACCGGCTCATTGGGCGTGAAGCCCGAGTTGGTGTCGCTGCCCTGCGAACTGGAGACGAAAATCAGTCGTGTGTCTTCGCTTGGTGCGAACTGGGTCCAGAAGGTCGCGGCGTCGTTGTCGGCCAGCGCGGTGGCTGGGGTGACGGCCAGGGTGGCGGCGCCGCAGATGGCGACCGCGAGCAGGCCGCGTGCGTTTGAGCGGTTGATGAGGGTTCGTGCAAGCTGAAGAGGAAGGTTCGTCATCAGGGTCTCCGGCAAGGGTATCGGGCAATCCCGTCGAATGGTTCGCCCGAGTTTGCGGGGGTGCGTGAAAATGGGCAACGCTAGAGAAGAGTTTGCGATTTCATGAGGGGTGTTGTCAAGGAAATGAAAACACCCGAGCTTTCGTAATCGGCGTATTCGGCAGGCATCGTCCGATAACGAGGTGCCTGGTCTTGTTTGATCGGGTCGAGTTTGGTAAACACTTCAACAAGTCGGTGGGGTTCTGGTTCGGGGTGGTTATCTTCGCCCGGCGCCTGGATGGGTTCTCTGGGAAACCCAGTGCTGGGCAGGAATTGTGACAATTTAGGTGAGATCTCCGTCGACGCGTGGTTTCGCGCGGTCTAGAGTCGTGGCCCTTCTCTCGGCGTGCGCCGGGGGAGTTCTATCAACCGTGTAACCACACGTGGTGCGTTTTCTGGCCGAGAACGCGAGTTTCGAAAGCAGTTTCGGGACGCCCCAGCCGCGTGTGGGAGGTGGAGACATCATGGCCGACAAAGAAGTCATTGAAAAGTTCAAGATCATGGCCCCGGGTGGTCAGGCGACGCCTGCTCCCCCGCTGGGTCCGGTTCTGGGTGCCAAGGGTGTGAACCCGGGTCAGTTCATCCAGCAGTTTAACGCCGCGACGGGTCAGCTCAACGGCAAGGTCGTTGGTTGCGTCGTGACGGTGTACAACGACCGTTCGTTCGAGTTCGAGATCAAGTCCTCGCCCGCGAGCGTGCTGATCAAGGAGGCCGCCGGGATCCAGAAGGGATCGGGCGAGCCGAACACGAAGAAGGTCGGCAAGCTGACTTGGGAGCAGTGCCGCAAGATCGCGGAAGAGAAGGGTGCGGACATCAACTCGCACGATCTCGACGCGGGTGCACGCATCATCGCGGGCACGGCACGTTCCATGGGCGTCGAGGTGGAGGGCTGATCGATGGCAAAGACAAAGCGCGCTAAGGAAAACGCGAAGATCACCCCGAAGGAAGCGCTTGAAGCTCCCGAGGCCTTCGCTGCACTCAAGAAGTTCATCCCCACCAAGTTCGATCAGGCCGTCGAGGTCTGCATGCACCTTGGTGTGGACGTGAAGCATGCCGACCAGATGGTCCGCGGTTCGGTGTCGCTGCCCAAGGGCATCGGCAAGGCGAAGCGGGTCATCGCGTTCTGTGATTCGGCGCAGGTTGCTGACTGCAAGGCCGCGGGTGCGGTCGAGGCGGGCGGCGAGGACCTCATGCAGAAGGTCGACGGCGGCTGGTTCGACTTCGATGTCGCGATCGCATCGCCCGACATGATGCGTGTGATCTCGAAGCTCGGTCGTGTGCTTGGTCCCAAGGGCCTGATGCCCTCGCCCAAGAACGGCACGGTGACCCCGAAGGTCGCCGAGGCGGTCTCGGAGTTCGCGGCCGGTAAGGTCGAGTACCGTGCCGACAAGGGCGGCAATGTCCACGCGGTGATCGGTCGCATGAGCTTCAGCGAGGGCGACCTGCTTGAGAACTACAACCACTTCATCGAGACGATCGAGAAGGCGCGTCCCTCTGCTGTGAAGGGTGAGTACGTGAAGCGTATCACCATCAGCGGGACGATGACCCCGGGCGTTCAGATCAAGACCGCGGCAGCGGCGGAATAAGGAGGACATCATGAGTAAGCCTGTCAAGGAAATGATGATCCGTGAGTACCGCGACCTGCTGGGCGACAACGAGAACGCGATCGCCATCGGGCTTCGCGGTATCGAGTCGAACGACACGAACGCAATCCGCGCGGGTCTTGCGAAGAAGGAAATTCGCGTCACCGTCATGCGGAACAAGCTCTTCGGGCAAGCGTTCGGCGATACCAGCCTCGCGCCGCTCAAGGACGTGCTCAAGGGATCCAGCGCGATCGCGTACGGCGCCGAGTCGGTCGTCGATGTGGCGCGTGAGATCGTCGGGATGCTCAAGCAGTTCCCCGACATCGAGCTCAAGGGCGCGGTGCTCGACGGGATGCTGTTCGAGGGCGAGGCGGGCGTCAAGGAGCTGAGCAAGTTCCCGACGCGCGAGGAAGCCATCGCTCAGGACGTCACCCTGATCCTCGGCCCCGGCCGCAAGCTTGTTGGTGCGGTCAAGGGTCCAGGCTCGAATCTCGCCGGCGTCATCAAGGCGATCGAAGAGAAGCTCGAGAAGGGCGAAGAGATCGCGAAGGTATGAGAAACCCGGGTGCCCCGCGGTCATCCGCGTTGGCGCCCGTTCATGAAACCCGTTGTCACCCGACTGGCCCTATGTGATGCCCTATGAAATGTTTGCGGGGCGGGTTAAAGAACCGAGCGGTTCGGTCCCTCTCGGGTGAGCGAGTCTGGCACGCGATCGAGATCGTGATGCACTGAAGATGAAGGAGTTGGACCATGTCCGACGAAGCAACCAAGACTTTCGACGAAAAGATCACCAAACTCGGCGACGAGCTCGCTGGCCTGACCCTCAAGGAAGCGGTCGACCTGGGTGATTACATGAAGGAAACCTACGGCATCGAGGCTGCGGCCGGCGGTGGCGTGGTCATGGCCGCTGCTGGTGGCGGTGATGAGGGCGGCGCTGCTGCCGAGAAGACCTCGTTCGATGTCATCCTCAAGAGCCCCGGCGGCAACAAGATCCAGGTCATCAAGGCGATCCGCGAGATCACCGGCCTGGGCCTCAAGGAAGCCAAGGCCCTCGCGGAAGAGTCTGGCGCCAAGGTCAAGGAAGGCGTGTCCAAGGACGAGGCCGAAGACGTCAAGGGCAAGCTGGAAGAAGCCGGCGCCGAAGTCGAGCTCGGCTGATCCGCTGCAACCCCTCGTTCAGGGGTACAAAGAACACCGGACGCTCTGCAGAAATGCGGAGCGTTCGTTTGGCTCGGGTGCGTGGTGTGGTGCCGACGCCCGAGGGGATACGGTGAGCGTAAAAGTCCGATCGCTCGAAGCTCCGGGTGTTTGCTCGGTAACTGTTCGGTCGGTGGTGATAGATTTACGGAACGAAGGTATTGGTAGGTGGTAGCTGAGGATCGATGAGGCAAAGTCGCTTCGGATGATCGATGACGGGGCTGCCCGGGAGCTCGATTTGCGTGTCAAGATGCAAATTTGGTGCCGGGTGGCATTGTTGCGCTTGCAGGGCTAGAATATTTTTCCGGTCTTTACTCTTTTGGCGCGGCAGACCTGGACGGTATGGGCATACCACACAACCAATGGCAATCTCGATCAGTGCGCGCGTCGTACTGGTTGTGAACAGAACCATCACGAGGTGCTTGGATGGCAGCGACTAAAGTGCGCGGAATGGAGCGTACCCGCAGCGTTCGGAGTTTCGCCAAGCGTGGCGACACGACGAAGATCCCCGATCTCTGGCAGGTTCAGGAAGCCGCTTACGAGCGCTTCTTGCAGTTTGGCACAGACCCCGACGAGCGCGACATCGAGATTGGTCTCGAGGCGTTGCTCCGCGAGATCTTCCCGATTGAATCGTACGACGAGACGATGTCGCTCGAGTATGTGAGCTACTCGCTCGAGCAGCCGCGGTACACGTCTGACGAGTGCCGCGAGCTCCGACTGACGTACGGCTACCCGTTCCGTCTGCGTCTGCGTCTGAAGCGCGAGACGCACGGTGATCTCCCCGAGGAGGATATCTACCTCGGCGAGTTCCCGGTGATGATGGGCGGCGGCGAGTACATCGTCAACGGCGCTGAGCGCGTGATCGTTTCGCAGCTCCACCGCTCGCCGGGCGTTGATTTCTCGATCGAATCGAGCGAGGGCGACCGCCCGCTGCACAAAGCGCGCATCATCCCCGAGCGTGGCTCGTGGATCGAGCTCGAGGTGACCAAGAAGGATGTTCTGGCGATGCGCATCGACCAGAGCACCAAGCTCACCGCGACGACGTTCCTGCGCTGCCTTGACGAGTCCGTCGCGAGCACCGACGCGATCATCAGCCTCTTCTACGAGGTCGCTGAGATCAAGGCGAAGGACGTTCACCCCGAGGACTGGGCCGCCGCTTCGATCATCGACACCGAGTCGGGCGAGGAGCTCGTTCACGTCGGGTGTCAGATCGGCGAGGAGGCCGCGGAAGCGATCCGCGCATCCTCGCTTTCCACGATCAAGGTCGTCCAGAACCCGAGCGACTCGCTCATCCTGAACACGATCGCGGAAGAGAAGCTCGAGCAGTTTGACGAGGTTCCGGGTGTCGAGAGCGATTACGATCGCGCGATGCTCAAGGTGTACTCGCGTCTGCGTCCGGGTAACCCGCCGCAGGTCGACAAGGCCAAGCAGCTCTTCCACGAGAAGTTCTTCGACGACAACCGCTACCGCCTGGGCAAGGTCGGTCGTTTCCGCATCAACCGCAAGTTCGATATCCAGGACATCCCCGAGGATCAGCTGTTCCTGCTGGGCATCGACTTCCTGAAGGTCGTCCAGTACATGCTGGACCTGCGCAGCAACCGCATCGATCCGGACACGGGTCGCCCGGTCGCGTTCATCGACGACATCGACCACCTTGGCAACCGGCGCCTGCGGACGCTCGACGAGCTCGCGGTGGAGGAGATCCGCAAGGGCCTGCTCAAGCTGCGCCGCACCGTGCAGGAGCGCATGAGCGTGAAGGACCCGGAAGAGGTCGCGAAGATCGCGGACCTCGTGAACTCCAAGTCCATCTCCAGCGCGATCGACTTCTTCTTCGGTCGCTCGGAGCTCTCTCAGGTCGTCGACCAGACCAACCCGCTTTCCACGCTGGTGCACGAGCGCCGCCTCTCGGCACTCGGCCCGGGCGGCCTGAACCGCAAGCGTGCGGGCTTCGAGGTCCGAGACGTCCACACCTCGCACTACGGGCGTGTGTGCCCGATCGAGACGCCGGAAGGCACGAACATCGGTCTGATCTGTTCGCTCGGTATCTACGCGACGGTCGACGAGTTCGGCTTCCTCCGCACCCCGTACCGCGTCGTCGAGAACGGCGAGGTGACCAAGAAGGTCGTGGACCTCCGCGCGGACGAAGAGATCCGCTCGGTGCTCGCTCCGGCGGACGCGCTCGATGAGGGCGGTCAGTTCAAGGAGGGGCTCGTGCTCGCACGCTCTGACGGCGAGATCGCGGAAGTGAAGGCGAAGGAGGTCGACTACGTCGATGTCTCGCCCAAGCAGCTCGTGGGCATCTCGGCCTCACTGATCCCGTTCCTCGAGCACGACGACGCGAACCGCGCACTGATGGGCTCGAACATGCAGCGTCAGGCCGTGCCGCTGGTCAAGGTTGATCCGCCGTGCATCGCGACGGGGATGGAGAAGGAAGTCGGTAAGTACTCCGGCATGCTCATCCGTGCCAAGCGTGGTGGCACCGTGACCTATGTCGACGCGGAGCGCATCATCATCGACAACGCGGACGAGTACGTTTTCCGCAAGTTTGTCGGCCTCAACGAGCGCACCTGCCAGAACCAGAAGCCCATCGTCAAGAAGGGTCAGAAGGTCAAGGCCGGTCAGGTGATCGCGGACGGCGCTTCGACCAAGGAAGGCGAACTGGCGATCGGTCGCAACGCGCTCATCGCGTTCAACACCTTCGACGGGTACAACTTCGAGGACGCGATCGTGATCAGCGAGCGTCTGGTGAAGGACGACGCGTTCACGAGCATCCACATCGACTCGTTCGACGTGGAGGTCCGCGAGACCAAGCTCGGGCGTGAGGAGTTCACCCGCGATATTCCTAACGTCAGCGAGCGGATGCTCCGCAACCTCGACGAGAGCGGCATCATCCGCGTCGGCGCCCGCGTCGGGCCCGGCGATATCCTTGTCGGCAAGGTCTCGCCCAAGAGCAAGACCGAGCTGACGCCGGAAGAGAAGCTGCTGCACGCGATCTTCGGTCGCGCGGGTGAGGACGTGAAGAACGACTCGCTCGAGGTCAGCGCCGGCACCAACGGCATCGTCATCGGCACCAAGAAGTTCTCGCGTCGCGTACATATGAACGAATCGCAGAAGAAGGCGCTGAAGGCGGAGATCGCCGAGTACGAGGCGGAGCAGGACGCGCAGGCGATCAAGCTCTTCAAGGAGATGACTCAGGCGATCAACGAGGTCGTCGGGACCGAGATGGTCGACCCCATGACCCGTCAGAAGGTCGGTGCGTCGGACATCCCCGAGGTCATCATCGAGCAGATCAAGACCTTCAACACGAAATGGATCAAGGGCAACAAGGACGTCAAGGAAGAGGCCGAGACGGTGTACCGTCAGTACTGGCCTCGTATCGAGGCGGTCGAGGCCGAGAAGCAGCGGAAGGTCGCGCACATGAAGCGCGGCGACGAGCTGCCCAACGGCGTGCTCGAGATGGTCAAGGTCTACATCGCCACCAAGCGGACCCTCTCCGCGGGTGACAAGATGGCCGGCCGTCACGGGAACAAGGGTGTCATCGCCCGCGTGGTCCCCGAGGCGGACATGCCGTTCATGGACGACGGCACCCCCGTCGATGTGCTCCTCAACCCGCTGGGTGTGCCCTCGCGAATGAACGTGGGACAGATCCTCGAGACGCACCTCGGCTGGGCGGCTCAGGTCCTGGGCTTCCAGGCCGTGACGCCCGTGTTCGACGGTGCCCGCGAGGACGAGATCCACGCGGCCATCGAGGAGGCCAACGCCCACGTCCGCAGCCGCTGGGCCGAGTGCGAAGAGAACGGCACCTGGCCGCACCCGCGTGAGCTTCTCGCAGAGATGCCCGCGGGCGGCAAGATCCAGCTCTACGACGGGCGCACCGGCGAGGCGTTCAACCAGAAGACGACCGTGGGCTTCATGTACATGCTGAAGCTGCACCACCTGGTTGACGACAAGATCCACGCCCGTGCGACGGGCCCGTACTCGCTCATCACCCAGCAGCCGCTCGGTGGTAAGGCACGCACGGGCGGTCAGCGCTTCGGTGAGATGGAGGTCTGGGCGCTCGAAGCATACGGCGCGGCCTACATCCTGCAGGAGCTGCTGACGGTGAAGTCGGACGACGTGGAAGGGCGTACCAAGATCTACGAGTCGATGGTGAAGGGCACCAACAAGCTCGAGGCGGGCATGCCCGTCGCGTTCGATGTCCTCTGCAATGAGCTCAAGGGTCTGGGCATGAACCTGACGCTCGAGAAGAAGCAGCTCGAGGGCGGCAGCCTGCTGTGAAGCACGCTGCGTGACGGCGTCGGCCCGCGACCGAGCGGGTCGGCTTGTTCTCCTCGACTGTGAACGAACTGATACGAATCACTCCTGTACGGGAGACTGAAATATGGCTGAGAGTGTATACGATCGCGTGAACGACTACTCGTCGGTGAAGATCACCCTGGCGTCGCCCAACGACATCCGGGCCTGGTCCTACGGCGAGGTTAAGAAGCCCGAAACGATCAACTACCGGACCTACCGCCCTGAAAAGGACGGTCTGTTCTGTGAGCGGATCTTCGGCCCGGAGCGCGATTACGAGTGCTCCTGCGGCAAGTACCGCGGCACGAAGTACAAGGGGTACATCTGTGATCGCTGTGGCGTCAAGGTGACTCACTCACGCGTGCGTCGCAAGCGTATGGGGCACATCAACCTCGCGGCACCCGCCGTGCACATCTGGTTCTTCAAGTCGCTGCCCTCGCGCCTCGGCACGCTGCTGGCGATGAAGACGAGCGATCTCGAGAAGATCATCTACTACCAGGACTACGTCGTCACCCGCCCGGGCGACACCGAGCTGACCTACAAGCAG
The DNA here is from genome assembly GCA_017642965.1 of Phycisphaerales bacterium. Taxonomy (GTDB): domain Bacteria; phylum Planctomycetota; class Phycisphaerae; order Phycisphaerales; family UBA1924; genus UBA1924. The sequence continues at coordinate 243,925 of JAEPOJ010000001.1, read as the reverse complement.
GTCCTGACCGAGGACGAGCACCGCTCGGCCCTGGAGCAGTACGGCAACGAGTTCACCGCGATGATGGGCGCCGAGGCTGTGCGCGAGCTGATCGACCAGCTCGACCTGGACGCGATCGCCGACGAGATCCGCGCTGGTCTGGCCGCGACGCGCTCCAAGCAGAAGACCAAGGACCTCGCCAAGCGCCTCAAGCTCGTTGAGCAGGTGCGCATGAGCGAGAACGATCCGGCGTGGCTGGTCATGGACGTGATCCCGGTGATCCCGCCGGACCTGCGTCCGCTGGTGCTGCTCGAGAGCGGCAACTTCGCGACCAGCGACCTCAACGACCTGTACCGCCGAATCATCAACCGCAACAACCGCCTCAAGAAGCTGATGGACCTCAACGCACCCGAGGTCATCATCCGCAACGAGAAGCGCATGCTTCAGCAGGCGGTGGATGCGCTGTTCGACAACAACCGCTGTCGTCGCCCGGTGCTCGGCTCGTCCTCGCGTGCCCTCAAGTCGCTCACCGACATGATCAAGGGCAAGCAGGGCCGCTTCCGCGAGAACCTGCTCGGTAAGCGCGTGGACTACTCCGGTCGTTCGGTGATCGTGGTTGGCCCGGAACTCAAGCTCAACCAGTGTGGTCTTCCCAAGAAGATCGCGCTGGAGCTGTACCAGCCGTTCATCATCCGCAAGCTCAAGGAGCACGGGCTCGCTGACACGATCAAGAGCGCGAAGCGGATGCTCGAGCGTCGCGACGCGGAGGTCTGGGACATCCTCGAAGAGGTGATCTACCAGCACCCGGTGCTGCTCAACCGCGCACCGACGCTTCACCGCATGGGTATCCAGGCGTTCGAGCCGGTGCTCGTGGAAGGCAACGCGATCAAGCTGCACCCGCTGGTCTGTGGCGGGTTCAACGCGGACTTTGACGGCGACCAGATGGCCGTGCACCTGCCGCTCTCGATCGAGGCGCAGACCGAAGCCCACGTGCTCATGCTCTCGACGAACAACGTCTTCTCGCCCGCGAACGGTGACCCGATCATCAACGCGTCGCAGGACATCGTCATGGGCGTGTACTTCATCACGACGACGCTGAACAAGCTCGACGAGGTGGAGGAGAAGGACATCCCGCGCTTCAAGGACCGCCACGAGGCGATCCTCGCGTTCGATTCCAAGACCATCGGCATCCACGACCTGATCTCCGTGCGTCTGACCGGTTACGACAAGCTCGTGACCAAGGAGCGCGGCCCGATCGAGGCGATGCCGGAGAACGGGCGCCTGATCACGACGGTGGGGCGGATCATCTTCTCCGAGATCCTCGGGGACGGGATGCCGTTCTACAACTGCGCGATCGGTAAGAAGGGCTGTGCCCGCGTGATCGACGATACGTACGAGTACTGCGATCGCGCCGCGACCATCAACCTGCTCGACGATCTCAAGAACGTCGGGTTCAAGAACGCGACGCTCGCGGGTCTTTCGTTCGGCATCACCGACCTCCGCATCCCGGAGGAGAAGGTGACGCTGCTCAACGACGCGCAGGCGAAGGTCAACCGTGTCGAGAAGAACTTCGACCGTGGTATCATCACCGAGCGTGAGCGTTACAACCAGCTGCTGGACATCTGGTCGCACTGCCGTGAGGAGCTCACGAAGGTGATGATCGAGACGCTCAAGAACGACCGCCGTCACGAGGACGGCTCGTACGCGAGCATCACGGAGAAGGAGGGCAAGCCCTTCCTCAACCCGGTCTACCTGATGAGCGACTCGGGTGCTCGTGGTAACGTCTCGCAGATGCAGCAGCTCGCGGGCATGCGAGGCCTGATGGCCAAGCCCTCGGGCGAGATCATCGAGACCCCGATCCGCGCGAACTTCCGCGAGGGCCTGCACATCCTGGAGTACTTCTCCTCGACGCACGGTGCTCGTAAGGGCCTAGCGGATACCGCGCTCAAGACGGCGGACTCGGGTTACCTCACGCGTAAGCTCTGTGACGTGGCCCAGTCGATCATCGTCTCCGAGCACGACTGCGGCTCGCGTCGCGGCATCCTCAAGCGTGCAATCTACAAGGGCGAGCAGATCGACGTGCCTCTGAGCGATCAGGTCTTCGGCCGTGTCGCGGTCAACCCGGTCACCGATCCCAAGACCGGCGAGAAGATCGTTGATGCCAATGAGATGATCTCCGACGAGGCCGCCAAGCGGATCGAGGAGCTCGGGTTCGATTCCGTGCTCGTCCGCTCGCCGCTGACGTCCGAGTCGCCCACGGGCTGCTCGGTGCTCGACTACGGCATGGACATGTCCACCGGCAAGCTCGTCGAAGAGGGCATGGCCGTCGGCATCATCGCGGCCCAGTCGATCGGTGAGCCCGGCACGCAGCTGACGATGCGTACGTTCCACTCCGGTGGTATCGGTACGCGTGCGGTTGTCGATACGGAGTACCGCTCCATGAACGCGGGCACCGTCGATCTCCGCGGTTGCAACGAGGTCGCGGTCAAGGACGAGGACGGCAACGACTGCTTCGTGGCGCTGAAGCGCAACGGCGAGCTGGCGATCCTCGACGCCGACGGCAAGGAGCTCGAGAAGACCAAGATCCCGTACGGCGGGTTCATCTACTGCAAGAACGGCGAGAGCGTGAAGCGCGGCTCGACGCTCGTGAAGTGGGACCCGCACCGTACGCCGATCCTCGCGGAGAAGACCGGTCGCGTCGAGTTCGTCGACATTGAGATCGGCGAGACCGTGCGTGAGGAGGACGCGGGGCGTGGTCAGAAGGCGCTCGTTGTCATCGAGCACAAGGGCGACCTGCACCCGCAGATCAACATCGTCGACGCGGATGGTAACATCCTCGACTTCCACTACCTGCCCGCGAAGGCACGCCTGGAAGTCACAGACGGCGAAGAGATCGAGGCGGGCCACATGATCGCTCGTCAGCCGCGTTCGGCGGCCGGCTCGGCGGACATCGTCGGTGGTCTCCCGCGTGTTACGGAGATCTTTGAGGCACGCAAGCCCAAGGATCCGGCGTTCATGGCGGAGATCTCGGGCATCGTCGAGATCCTCAGCGACAAGCGCAAGGGCAAGATGACGATCCGCGTGGTGTCCGACTCGGGCATCGAGAAGGATCACCACGTGCCCAACGACAAGGCGCTGCTGGTTCACGCGGGCGACTTCGTGCAGGCGGGCGATCCGCTCACCGAAGGCCCGCTGGTTCCCCACGACATCCTCAAGATCCGTGGTGAGGAGGCGCTCTGGCAGTACATGCTCGATGAGGTGCAGAACGTGTACCGCGCTCAGGGCGTGCCCATCAACGACAAGCACATCGAGATGGTCCTCGCGGCCATGCTCCGCAAGGTGCGCGTCGAGAACCCGGGCGACACGGAGCTGCTCCCGCACGAGATCGTCGACAAGTTCACCTTCCGCACGACCAACAACGCCATCGCGACCAAGGTCCGCATCACCGATGCGGGCACGACACCGCTCCGCGTTGGGCAGCTGTACGAGAAGGACGAGGTCAAGGAAGCCAACGCCAAGGCAGAGGCCGAGGGCGGCGAGATCGCCAAGGCCAAGCGTGCACGCCCGGCCGCGGGCCGCACCCTGCTGCTCGGCATCACCAAGGCCGCGCTCTCCAGCGACTCGTTCCTCTCTGGTGCGTCCTTCCAGGAGTCGACCAAGGTGCTCACCGAGGCGTCGCTGCGTGGCGCCGAGGACGAGCTGGTGGGTCTGAAGGAGAACGTGCTGCTGGGTCACCTGATCCCGGCCGGTACCGGCTTCCGTCGCTACCAGGACATCCGCGTCAAGACGCTCGTGTCGCCGGAGGAACTCGAGGAGGCCATGGCCGACGAGGAGTACTACGACGACGCGATGGACGAGGCGGACTTCGCCAGCGACGACGCGTTCGGCACCCCGCAGGTCGAGGTGAAGGACGTCATGGTCGGCGAGGGCTCCACCGAAGCCGCGGAAACGACCGAGAGCTGATCACGGCTTAATCCGAAACCCACGAGGGCGTCCCGATCGGGACGCCCTTTTTCGTGCTTATATACAGGACGCAAACCCATGCGCCTATGCTGGTTTCATGCCTGATCCGTCACTCTTCGATGTCTTCCCCACCCCCTCCGATGCGCCCTTCGTGATCGAGCACATCGCCGAGGAGTTCACCAGCGTGTGCCCTGTCACGGGCCACCCGGACTTCGGCGTGATCACGCTCCGCTACATGCCCAAGCCAAACAAGGACGGCGGCGTGTGCATCGAGCTTAAGTCGCTCAAGCTCTACTACCACAGCTTCCGCAACGAGGGCATCTACTTCGAAGCGGTCACCAACACCATCCGTGATGACCTGGTCAAAGCGATCGACCCGCAGTGGCTGCAGATCGAGACCAACTGGAAGGGCCGCGGCGGGATTCGCTCGGTGATCCGGGCGGACTTCGGGGATGTGCCGGGGCATTTCCTGGGACGGTGAGCTTGCCCTGTGCCCTCAGTTTCTCAGTCTTGTACTGACTGAAGCATGTACTGAGGCGCCCTCAACCTCAGATCAGCACACATTTTAACTTTGATTGCATCACTACCACCCCTCGCTCGTATGGAGTGAGAGTCGCATATAGCTATATCGATAAGACTGAGAGGTGCTGATGATGCATTCGACGAAAGCTGCTGCTGTCCTGGCAGGTTGTTGGCTGGCGATCACGCCGCCCGCGATGGCGGACGGGCTGCTGTGTCCCGGGACTGATATCGTCGGATCGTACGACACACCCACACGGACTGAGGACATCATAGTACGTGGTTCTATTGCTTATGTCGCTGATCGGTTGAGCGGTCTCCGCGTTCTCGATGTACAGGACATGAGCAGCCCGGCGTACCTTGGCGCGATCGAGCTGCCCGGCGTGTGCAGGAAGCTCGTAGTAGAAGGATCGATTGCCTACGTCGCTGCTGGTGACGCTGGGCTGCAGATTATTGATGTGAGTCAGCCTGCTTCGCCCTTGCTACTCGGTGACTATGACTCTGCAGGCAACGTGCTGGATGTTGTTGTTGAGAATGGGATCGCGTATCTTGCGTCAGGATCCGCGGGCCTGCAGATCATCGACGTCAGCGATCCGTCGGCCCCGGTTCTTCTCGGATCATTTGATACCGCTCAATCTGCGAATGGAATCGATGTGGACGGTTCCAGTGTGTATGTAGCGAAAGGTACGAATGCGGGTGCGATGGACATCATTAATGTCAGCAATCCGGATTCGCCGTTCCTGATTGGTACATATGCAACGCAGAACGGTTTGAATGGTGTTGAGGTCGTCGATGACAGGGCGTACCTCGCGGTAGATCACACCGGGATGCAGATTGTGGATGTGAGTGACCCAGGCTCGCCCGCAATGGTCGGTGTCTACGCGTTGCCGTTTCAGAACTTCGATGTTCGAGTGTTCGGTTCTCTCGCGTACCTCGCTTCGGACAACGGCTTTCATCTGATCGATATTCAGGACGCTCAGCATCCGACACTCGTCGGTGCGAATGACCAGATCGGGCGCGTGACATCGATTGACGTTCTCGGTGAGTTCGCGTTCGCGGCGAATGGGGCTTTGAACGGGTTGAAAATCATCGACACCAATGAACTGCAGCAACCCGCGATGCTCGGCGCATGGACCGGATCCCTCTCTGTACGGGGTGTGCGCTCGGTTGACGGGCTCGCCTACGTCGCGGCTTCATCGGAAGGCCTTCAGATTATCGATGTGCAGGATCCATCGAAGCCGATCACGGTTGGTTCATACGAGATGCCGGGCTTTGTGGCTTTCGATGTGCATGTCGAGGGCCAGATCGCGCATGTTGTTGATGGAGAATCGGGCATCTATATGCTTGATGTCAGCGAGCCCGAAGCGCCTTCGCTATTGAGCAGCTACCAGATCCCCGGTTATGACTTTGAGCGTGTCCATGTCGATGGATCTCGGTTGTTCGCTATCTCTTCGCTTGGGACCTACATCATCGATATCAGTGATCCTGCATCGCCAGCGTTCGCGGGTGGGCTGCCACTGGTCAACCTGACCGATGCGGACACCGATGGCGAGCTTGTGTTTGTCGCTCGGCGTCATGCTGGTCTGGAAATCTATGATGTGAGCCAGCCGCTGTTCCCACAGCTCCAGAGCGTCTACGAGATGGATCATGCGCGTGGTCTCACGGTAATCGATGACATTGTTTATGTGGTTGATGAGCATAGCGGCCTGCAGATCATCGATGTTCATGACCCGGCGCAGCCATCTCTCATGGGGTCATTCGATACGCCCAGTTCGGCATTCGATGTCGAGGTGGTTGAAGGAAGAGCGTTCATCACGGACCAGGGGGCTGGGTTGATTGTGGTCGATGTGCGTGATCCAACGAATCTTGTCGAACTTGGGCGTTACGATGCGCCCGGCACCGAGTATGCCGTGAGCGTTGGTGGATCTGTTGCCTATCTCGCTTCCCTGAACGCAGGCCTGATCACGCTTGACGTCGCAGTTTGCTCGCCGTGCAGCGCCGACCTCAACGGCGACGGACAGACGGACTTCTTCGATGTATCTGCGTTCCTGGCGGCGTATGCCGCTCAGGACAGCATCGCCGATTTCAATGGCGACGGGCTGTTCAACTTCTTCGATGTCTCCGCGTTCCTGCAGGAGTTCGCGATCGGGTGTCCGTGATACCGCTTTCGCGCCTGGACGATCGTTACGGATAATCCTGCCGCGTCGGCCTGATCACCACGTCGCACACGTGCATCCCCGCTGGCTGCGAGACGATGAAGCCGATCGTGCGCGCCACGTCTTCGGGGACGAGGACGGGTGAGAACTTCTCCATGAGGTTGCCGAAGGACTCGGGGTCGTAGCCGGCGACGCCCTGGAACTCGCTCTTGACGATGCCCGGCTCGATCAGGGTCACGCGGATGCCCTTGGGGCCCAGCTCACGCCGGGCGGCCTCGGCCAGCGAGTTCACGCCGAACTTGGTCGCGCCGTACATGGATGAGAACGGCGAGATGTGGCGCCCGACCGTCGAGCCCAGGACGACCATATCGCAGGGGTGCTTCGACCAGTCCCGGTTCTCGTTGAGCTTGAGCAGGCGCTCGCCGCTGCGGCGGATGAGCTTGGAGACGCCAAGCAGGTTGGTGCGGATCATCTCCTCCCATTGCGACGTGTCGGAGGTCATCACGGACCCGTTGAGACCCCGCCCCGCGTTCGCGATGACCAGGTCCGCGTCCGTGCCGTAGTGCTCTTTGGCGGCGTTGAGCATCGCGTCGATGGTCGTGTCATCGCTGGCGTCGCCGGGGATGCCGATGGCCCGGGGGGCGTCATCGATGTTGCCGAACTGGTCGGTGAGTCGCTGGGCGAGCTCGTCGAGGCGGGTCTCGCGCCGGGCGTTGAGGATCACGCCGGCGCCGCGTGAGGCGAGATCGACGGCGATGGCCTGGCCGATGCCGGCGCTGGCACCGGTGACGATCGCGACACGTCCCTTGAGCGGTTGATTCTGAGGCATCGGGGGGCTCCTTGGGTTTCCTGAGTGTACGCACGCTCGATTGCCGATAAGATCCCTACACGCAGTTTGAACATCCCCGGCGGACTGAACCGAATCGTCCGCCGAGCCGTAGGAGTCCGCATGCACAGGACCAATCGATCGAACCATCTCGCCCGCGGCCTCCTCGTCGCGTCCATGCTGATCTCCCCAACGCTGCTGCTGAGCACGGCCGGCGGGTGCAAGGCCATCCGTGAACGGCGCGCCCAACGTGCCGCCGAGCGTGAGCAGGAGCAGCGTGCGAGCCAGCTCCCGAACCAGAATGAGCAGATGAGCGAGTCGCAGCAGGACTGGATGTCCCGCCAGCCCATCGCAAATCAGGGCAGCGGCAGCGACTCTGGGGGCGCGGCGAACCCGCGGGTGACGGAGACGGATTCGGGGATGCGGATCGTGGACGAGCGGTCGAACCCGGTCGATGCACCCGAGCCCGAGATCTCCGTGGAGGAGGTCAACCGCGCCGCGCCGCGCGGGATGTCGCGTGATCAGGCGAGCTATGAGCAGGGCGTCAGGCTGCACGCCGCCGGCGATCTGCAGGCGGCGCTTCGCGAGCTGGAGCGGGCGATCGCGTTCAACCCGCAGTTCACGCTGGCGTACCTCGAATCGGGCGACATCCTGATGGAGATGGCGCAGTACGAGCAGGCGGAGCGTCAGTTCGCGATGGCGGTCCGCAACGAGCCGCGCAACTACATGGCCCAGTACCGTCACGCGCAGGTGCTGCACAAGCTCGGGGCGCTTGAGGAATCAAACCGGGCGTACCTGCGTGCGTTGTCGATTCGTCCGAGCTCGTTCGACGCGAATCTGGGGATCTCGACGGTGCTGCTGGAGATGGGGCGTGCGGAGCAGGCGCTGCCGTACGGTCAGCGGGCCGTGCGGAGCGAGCCGCCGAGCGGGCGGGCTCGCATGCACCTGGGCAACGTCTACGCGGCGCTCGATCGCCACGAGGAGGCGGTTATCGAGTATCAGCAGGCGGCGGAGATGATGGACGCGCCGACCCCTGGGCTGCTGCTGAACATGGCGGAGTCGCTCAACCAGCTCCAGCGCTACGCGGAGATGGTGGGGGCGCTCGATCAGCTCGTGCGACTTGAACCCACCGCGATCGCGTACGAGCGCCTGGGCTCGGGCCTGTTCCGCCTGAAGCGGTACGAGGACGCGCTCGCGGCGTTTGGCGAGTCCAGCGAGCTGGACCCGAGCCACTACCCCGCGTTCAACGGCATCGCGGTGTGCGAGCTCAACCAGTACCTCTGGTCCTCCAAGACCGACGGCGGCGCCCGCGAGCGTGCGGTGGCGGCAATGCGTCAGTCGCTGCGGATCGATACCAAGCAGCCGCGGATCGTGGAGCTGCTGCGTCGCTACAAGGATCCGAGCGGGCGCGAGCAGTGATCTGTCCAGAACTGGTAGTATGAAAAAAAAGGGCGTCCCATCGGGACGCCCTTTGTGTTGGTGTGGTGTGCGGTGATCAGGGGAAGATCCCGCGGACCTTGTAGACGCTGCCGATGTGGTCGAGCGCGGAGGCGAAGGCGGCTTCACGCAGCGAGCACTTGAGCTCGTTGCGCCGTTCCATGACGCGCTGGGCCGCAACAACCATGTGGCGGTTGAGCTCGCGGTCGACCTGCTCGGCGGACCAGGTGACGGCGTTCTTGTTCTGGACCCACTCGAAGTAGGACACGGTCACGCCGCCCGCGTTCGCGAGGATCGCGGGGATGATCTCGATGCCCTTCTCGGTGGCGCGGCGGTCGCCGGAGGGGTCACACGGGGCGTTCGCTGCCTCGGCCATGACCTTGCAGTCCAGCCAGTCGGCCTGCTTGGCCTTGATCATCTGCTCGAGCGCACCGGGGATGAAGACGTCGACCTGGGTGCGGTAGAAGTCCTCTTCGTTGATCTCGTCGGCTTCCGCGTAGCCGGCGATGCCGCCGGTCTTGAGGTTGTGGTCGAAGAGCTTGTGGCAGTCGATGCCGTTGTCGTTTCGGATGAAGCCCGTGTGGTCGGCGACGGCGACGATCTTGGCGCCCATGTCCTGGAGGATGCGACCACCCCAGCCGTTCACGTTACCGAAGCCCAGCAGCGAGACCTTCATGCCCTGGAGGGGGATGCCGATGCCCGGGAGCATCTCGGCGAGGGTGTCTGCGACGCCCTGGCCGGTTGCCTTCTCACGACCCGCGGACCCGCCGTACTCGACTGGCTTGCCGGTGACGACGCGGAGGGCGTCGTGGTGCTGGTGCGAGGAGGACATCATGTAGGTGTCTGCGAACCAGGCCATGATCTGCGAGTTGGTTCCGACGTCGGGCGCGGGAATGTCGACGTCCGGGCCGATCTGGTCCATGATGGCGCTGCAGTAGCGGCGCGAAACGCGCTGGAGCTCGCCCTCGGAGAGCTCGCGCGGGTTGACCTTGACGCCGCCCTTGCCGCCGCCGAAGGGGATGCGGACGACCGCACACTTCATGGTCATGAGGAAGGCGAGGGATTTGACGTCGTCGAGGTGGACGTCGTGGTGGAAGCGGAAGCCGCCCTTGTAGGGGCCGCACGCGTTGTTGTGCTGGATGCGGTATCCCTTGAAGAGCTTGTGGTGCCCGTCGTCCATCTTGACGGGGAAGTGCACCATGATCTCGTTCTTGGGCTGCGCGAGGATGATGCGGGTGCGGTGCTTGAGGTTGATGAGCTCCGCGGCGTCAAGCATGGTGTTGACGGTCTGCAGGTACAGGTTGTCGGGGTCGTTTGGGAACCCGAGTTCATCGGTGACCGATCCGCGGGGGAGTTCGGTGGCGGTGGCTGTGGCACTCATGCTTATGCACCCGTTCAAATGGAGGCGGAGGGGTCCGCCTTTTCGATCGCAGCACACGCAACTCTCGAGACCCCTCAATTAAAGGGGATGAGCCACCCGCTCTGCTGCTCAGGGGCGGGTGCCCGGCTTCCCAATAAAGCCGAGTGCAGGTCTAGATGGTATCCGACATGGCGGAACAAGCCCAACCAGTGATCCGGCGGAAAGTATTTTCAGGGATGGATTATCGACGGAATTGTGACTGTGTGACCAATGTGGCGGGGTCTGGGTGTGATGACTCTGTAAATCCTTGAGATTGAGGCTTTTCCCGGGCAAGGATCAGATCTATCCTTCCTTTCCCATGAGATTGCATGGGACCGGCCGATCCGGTGCTCAGGATGGTCCTGAGCCCGGGCGAGATTGGACCTCAGACGCACCCCGAGGGGTGCAGCCGACGAGCCCGCTGGGCGACTCGGTGCGAGGGCACACGCGTTGGGCTTGGCCGGGCCTGAACGCGGGAGCGCTCTCGTGATACGCGCAGGCGTATGGAAGGAAGAACAACGCATGATCGACGAGAACCTGATCGCGTCGCTGGGTATCGCTGACGATGAAACACAGCAGCTGCTCGATGAGGCGTTTGGCGATACCGCCAACGCGGACAACCGGATGGACTCGATCCTTTCGGACCAGGCGAGCGACCTCAAGCCCGGCAAGCTCATCAAGGGCAAGATCATCGGATTCGCGGGCGACGACGTCGTCGTCGAGGTTGGGCTCAAGAGCGAGGGGCTGATCCCGCGCGAGGAGTTCGCCTCGATGACCGATCTCAAGATCGGTGACGAGGTCGACGTCCTGCTCGAATCGCTCGAAGGCAACGAGGGGCTCATCGAGCTCTCCAAGCGCAAGGCCGATCGCCAGATCGCGTGGCAGCGCATCGTGGACACCACGAAGGAAGAGGACATCGTTGAGGGCACCGTGATGCGCAAGATCAAGGGCGGCCTGCTCGTCGACATCGGCGTGCCGGTCTTCCTCCCCGCATCGCAGGTCGACATCCGTCGCCCGCACAACCTCGACGAGTTCATCGGCCGCAAGGTCCGCGCCGAGATCCTCAAGATCGATACCGAACGACGCAACATCGTCATCTCGCGTCGTAAGCTCGTTGAGCGCGAGCGTTCGGCGGCCAAGCAGCACCTCATGTCGAACCTCGAAGAGGGACAGGTTGTCACCGGCACGGTCAAGAACATCGCCGACTTCGGCGCGTTCGTCGACCTGGGCGGCATCGATGGGCTCCTGCACATCACCGACATGTCGTGGGGTCGCATCAACCACCCGAGCGAGCTGCTCAAGATCGACGACAAGGTCGAGGTCAAGGTGCTCAACATCGACCACGACAAGGAGAAGATCGCGCTGGGTCTCAAGCAGACCGAGTCGTCCCCGTGGGAAGAGATCGAGGGCAAGTACCCGGTCGGCGCTCGCGTCAAGGGCGAGGTCGTCAACATCATGTCCTACGGCGCCTTCATTCGCCTGGAGGACGGCATCGAGGGCCTGGTGCACATCTCCGAGATGTCGTGGACGCGTCGCGTCAACCACCCGAGCGAGATCGTCAACCCCGGCGACGAGATCGAGGTTGTTGTGCTCGAGATCGACAAGAACAAGCAGGAGATCTCGCTGGGCATGAAGCAGACCGAGGTCAACCCCTGGGAGCTCGTCAGCGAGAAGTACCCCAATGGGACGATCATCACCGGCACCATCCGCAACCTCGCCAACTACGGCGCGTTCGTGGAGATCGAGCCGGGCATCGACGGCCTGCTGCACATCAGCGACATGTCGTGGACCAAGAAGGTCACGCACCCCAACGAGCTCTACAAGAAGGGCGACGAGGTTCAGTGCGTGGTGCTCGATGTCGATCGCGACAAGCAGCGCATCTCGCTGGGCGTCAAGCAGCTCACCGAGGACCCCTGGGTCGACGCGATCCCCGGCGCCTACCAGCCCGGCATGGTCGTGCGTGGTGCGGTCACCAAGATCACCAACTTCGGCGTCTTCGTCGAGCTTGAGGACGATCTCGAGGGCTTGCTGCACATCTCCGAGCTCGCGGATCACAAGGTCGAGAACCCGCAGGACGTCGTGTCCGTTGGCGAGGAGATCGACGTCAAGATCCTCCGCGTGGACATCGACGATCGCAAGATCGGCCTCTCGCTCAAGCGTGCCCAGTGGGGCGACGCGACCGGCGGCGAGGGCGGCTCTGGCGGCGGCGACACCAGCGGCGGCTCGGGCGGCTTCGGCGGCGGGATGGATCTCCCATCGCGTGGCGGCATGGACGACCACGGCTCCATGGGTACCGACAAGATCGAGCTCTAAACAAGCAGCAGCTTGATTGAGTGCAAAACCGCAGACGCCCCGACCGAGGACCAGGTCGGGGCGTCTTTTGTATTCCCAGGGATGCGGACGGTACTCTTTGATGGGGACACGCACGATCGGGTCGTGGTGGAGCGTCTTGCATCGCTGAAGGGAACGGGGCTCGGACGCCCACAACACACACACTCGCGTCCGAACCGGTTGAGCTGGTTGAGCTTGCTATGCTCTGTGTGTGGGTGTGCGGCTTAGCACATCGCGACGAAGCTCAGCAGGGTGAGCACCAGGATGCGACGGCGGACAGCGGTCATTACGACGAGTTCTTGCATTGTGGCCATGGGAGTTGCTCCTGTTTTCAGTTGTCACCCAGAGATATACAACCCGCGTGCCAAACCCTGATCCGCACGCTGGATCCACGCTCCCGGGGCACCAAACCCGCTTTTGGGTGTGTCAGGGCGGTTCGGCGTGTGGATCCCACGCAACATGTTGCACGAATACCACAGTGGGAGTCAACACTGATGATTGAAACACACGCCGGATCTGCTCGAACCCGACCGATAACCATGACCGCGATCGCGGCCCTGCTGCTTTGCTCGTGCTTTGCGAAGCGGGCTCACGCGGCCCAGCCGACAATCGAGGCCGCCAAGGGGCTCGAAATCTTCGAGCAGGTCGAGGGCTGGGTCCGCGACTGGGATGTCCCCAGCGTCGACTCGCCCGAATCCCAGAGTGAGCCGCTGAGCGCGGTGGTGGTCACGCTCCGCTTGGACGGGCGGGTTTTCGGGCGTGGCGCCGCGGCGTCGGCGGATCCGGACCCCGGGCTCGTTTGGCAGGCGACCAGCGAAGCGCTCAACGGCGCGAACGCGAAGCTGACACAGGACCGCGACGCGATGTGGGAGGCGTTTATCCGCGAGCTCTCCGAGCGGATCATTATCACGGTGGAACTCGGTGACGAGCTGGTCCCGGTGTCGCCCAACGAGCTCTCGCTGCCGGGCTTCGGGTACAGCCCGGGCTCTGTGGGCTTCGCGGTCCGCCTGGGCGATCGGGCCGACGCGGTGGGGGCGGAGTCGATCCTGCTCCGTCGTGGCGACCCGGCACGGACGGCCGCGGCGCTCTCGCTGACGCTGTCGGAGGACAGCGGGATCGTCATGCAGTCACCCGTGGAGCTGAGCGAGCAGGGGTACACGTTCTACCGCTGGGTGCCGATGAGCATCGCCCAGCCGGCACCTGGTCTCGGGGGCGTGTTTCTCGATCGTGGGGGGCGCGCGGTCGATTCGAGCGAGATCTCGGTCCGGGCGATCTCAAGCATGAGCGATCGCATCGCTTCGCACCTCATGGGGCGGCGTTGGGAAGGCGTCGAAGACTACGGCTTCATGGGCACGCTGGACCCCGTGACTGGCAAGGTTGAATCCCCATTTGCCGGCGCGTTTGAGCAGGCACTCGGGGCGTACGCGTTGCTCCGCTACGGCAGCGACGCCTCATCGCAGCAGGAACGCGACGCGGTGCTCGCGGGGCGCGATGTTCTCCGTGAGCTCGCGATGGTGGAACGCGAGGAAATCACCCCGTGGGATGATCCGCTCTCCGCGTGTATGGCGCTGATCGCGCTCTCGGAGATCCCGCTTGAGCTGATACTCGGGGACGAGGACCTGAATGAGCTGCGGGTGAACAGCCTGGCGACGCTGGATACGGTGTACGCGGAAGACGGCGGCTTCGACCCCATCATCCCTGCGGCCGCGCATGGGCTGGTGGCGCACGCGTTGGCGGTGAGCTCCAAGCTCGACCCCCGTGACCGGACGTCGCTGACCGAGGCAGCGATCGCTCGGGTTTATCTTGACACTCCAACGGAGCTGCTGGTGTCGCAGATGCCGTTCCTCGTCTGGGCTCAGATGGAGCACGTGGCGGGCGATGCGGAGCTTTCATCGAGCGCTGCGCTGCGTCAGATGCGCTCGCTGGTCTGGGAGCATCAGCTCCGCAGGACCGATCTGGAATGGATCGACCGCGATCTGGCTGGCGGCATTGTGTTCACACGCTCCAGTGCGCCGCTTCCGAGCTGGTCGTGCCTGCGCCCGCTCGCCGGGATCGCGACGATGCTCGGCGACGAGCGGATCACGCCCGGCACGATCGCGTCCGGTGACGTGCCCGGGGAGATCACTCGACTTGTGGACTCGATCCGCTTCGTTCGTCAGCTGATCGCGGAGGGTGAGACGATGCACATGTTCGCCGATGCGGAGGGTGCCGACTGGGGTGTTCGCATGGCGCTTTGGGACCAGCGGATGCCCATCGAATCCAGCGCGATGGCGCTGCTGATGCTCACGGAAACGGGTGCGAGCTTCGAGTCGCTCATGGAGCGTTGAAAACCGGCCTTACGTGCCTGAAATCGCGGATAATTGCGCCTGAAAAGAGCGCCTATCCGGAGCGGTTTTTTGCCGCTGCGCCTACAATAGAAGCATGCCGGATGTCCCTTCCGCAGTAGCCTTCGTGAGTGGGCATCCGGCGCGGCAACTGACCCGCGCGGAGACCCTGCATGAGTGATCATTTCGACGCCGACGGCACCCCTGAAGAGGGTGCCTCGACGCCCGATCAATCCGATAGCCCCGTCGAACTGAAAGCCGTCGATCTGATGATCGAGCGTGAGCTGCAGGATTCGTACCTGACGTACGCGATGAGCACGATCATGGACCGTGCGCTCCCCGACGTGCGTGACGGGCTCAAGCCCTCGCAGCGGCGCATCCTCGTCGCGATGAACGACCTGAACCTGCGTCCCAGCAAGAAGCACCTCAAGTGTGCCAAGATCTGTGGCGACACCTCGGGCAACTACCATCCGCACGGTGAGTCGGTGATCTACCCCACGATGGTCGGCATGGCCCAGAAGTGGAAGATGAACGTCCCCGTCGTGGACCCGCAAGGCAACTTCGGCTCGATCGACGGCGACCCACCGGCGGCCATGCGATACACAGAAGCACGCATGACCGCGGCGGCCGTGGACATGATGCAGGACATCAAGTTCGATACGGTCGACTTCGCGCCCAACTACGACGACCGCCTGCTTGAGCCGACGGTGCTGCCGGGCAAGTTCCCCTACCTGCTGATCAACGGTGGCATGGGCATCGCGGTGGGCATGGCGACGAGCCTGCCACCGCACAACCCGACGGAAATCTTTGACGCGATCGTGCGCGTCGTGAACAACCCTGAGATCGAGCTGGGCGAGCTGATGCGCGACGAGCTCGACGAGGACGGCAACGTTGTCTACCGCGGCGTGCAGGGGCCGGACTTCCCGACGGGCGGTCGCATCCTTGGGCGCAAGGGCATTCTCGACGCGTACTCCACCGGGCGAGGGCGAGTCTCTGTGCGCGGCAACGTGCACGTCGAGGAGTTCAAGAAGGACCGCCACCAGATCGTCATCGACGAGATCCCCTACGCGCTGGTGCAGAACACGCTCGTTGAGAAGATCGTCGAGGCGGTCAAGGACGAGCGGATCAAGGACATCAGCGACGTCCGCAACGAGTCGGGGCGCAACGCGCAGTCACGGATTGTGATCGAGCTCAAGAAGGGCGCCGACCCGGGGGTTGTTGAGAACCAGCTCTACCAGTGCACGCCGCTGCAGCAGACGTTCTCGATCATCAACATCGCGCTGGTGAACCGCCAGCCGCGCACGATGGGGCTCAAGCAGCTCATCGAGTGCTACATCGATCACCGGATCGATGTGGTCAAGCGGCGGACGCGTCACCTGCTGCGTGAGGCCAAGAAGAAGGCCCACGTGCTCGAGGGCATGATCTACGCGGTGGTGGACATCGACGAGATCATCCAGCTCATCAAGAGCTCGCAGACGCGTGAGGAAGCGATCCAGAAGCTCATGGAGCGTCGCTACACGATCCCCGCCTCGCACCCCGCGGCCAAGGACATCCCGCAGCGCCTGATGAACGCGATGCGCGAGAGCGACGCGGACGGCGGCGTGCTGCTGACGCGTGTGCAGGCGGAGACGATCGGCGGCATGCGCCTGATCCAGCTTGTCGGTCTCGAGATCGAGCGCCTGGTGAAGGAGTACACGTCGATCATCGAGGAGATCGAGGGCTACGAGGCGATTCTGGCCAACCACCGCATGGTGCTCGACATCATCGTCGAGGACTGCGTGGAGATGAAGGGCCGCTTCGGGCGTGATCGCCTGACGAGCATCGAGGACGCCGCGGGCGACATCGATATCGAGGCGCTGATCCAGGAGCAGGAGATGGCGGTAACCATCTCGCACTCCGGGTACGTCAAGCGTGTCCCGCTGGAGACCTACCAGGCGCAGGGTCGCGGTGGCAAGGGCATCAAGGCCAGCGACTCGAAGGACGACGACTTCATCGAGCATCTGTTCGCGGCCTCGACGCACGACCACCTGCTGTGCTTCACGGATACGGGGCGTGTGTTCAAGATCAAGGTGTACGAGCTGCCCGAGATGAGCCGGACGAGCAAGGGACGCCCGATCATCAACTACATCGACCTTAAGGAGGGCGAGCGGACCTGCGCGTACCTTGCGATCAAGGACTTCGAGGCCGGCAGCAACTACCTCACGTTTGTCTCCAAGGGCGGCATCGTGAAGCGCACAGCGCTCAAGGCATACGCGAACGTGAACCGCTCAGGCCTGATCGCGGTGGGGCTCAAGGACGACGACGCGCTGCTCGACGTCCGGATGACCACCGGGCAGGACGACCTGATGCTCGTCACCAGCGGCGGCATGGCGATCCGCTTCTTCGAGCAGGACGTGCGTGAGATGGGACGCTCGGCGGCTGGCGTCAAGGGCATCGAGCTGCGGGAGCAGGCCGAGGTCGTCGGGATCATGCGGATCCCGATGGTCCGCGACGACAACGACCCGGACGTCACGCACACGGACCCGGAGTTCATCGAGCGGAACCTGTGCCTGCTGACCATCACAGAGAACGGCTACGGCAAGCGAACGCCCGTGGACGACTACCGCGTGAACCCCGAATCGGGGCCCATGCGATCGCAGTCGCGTGGCGGCAAGGGTCGGACGGATATCAAGTCCACGTCCCGCAATGGCAAGTCCGTCGCCGCGATCGGTGTCTGTGAGGACGAGGATCTCGTCGTGATTTCACGAAAGGGGCAGCTCGTTCGTATGGCGGCCTCATCGATTTCGAGTTATGGTCGTGGAACCCAGGGCGTGCGCGTCGTGGGGCTTAAGGACGGCGACGCGGTTGTGTCCGCGGCTCGGATCGAAGAATCTGAGGAAGAAGAGCACAGCGCCGGGGCGGGCAGTACCGCCGCGGGCGAGGCGACAGAGTAAGGACGCGTTATGGCCATCGACTGGTCCGACAACATCGTGATCGCGAACCTCGCGGACGAGCCCGCGCTCAGCGACGAGCTCTCCATGATCTGTGAGCGCGTGGAGGCGACGGGTGAGAACGACCCGATCCCGCACGCGGTCATGGACTTCCACGAGGTGAGCTATGTCAACTCGTCGAACATCGCGCAGCTGCTCCGCCTCCGCAAGAATCTCGAGGCACGCGAGCGCCAGCTCGTGCTCGCGGGTGTGAGCGACGAGGTCATGAGCGTGCTCGTGGTCACGGGCCTGAACAAGGTTTTCCAGTTCGCGCCCGATATGCTCACGGCCATCGCTTCGATCCAGATCGCGGAGCCCGGGGCCGAGGGCGTCTGATACAGCATCCGCGCTTCGTTGGTCCGTGACGAGCGATCTGCTTGGCGAGCGTTCTCACACACCCGTGGGTTCGAGCGAGCCGGCGCAGGACATGAACAGCGCGGTGATGTCGTCGGGCTGATGCAGCGAGCCGCACTGAGCATCAAGGTGGGACTCGAGCGTCGCGATCGCATGATCGAGCGCGTGCTCGCCGGATCCCGCGTCGGTGAGTTCCTGAATGTAGGTGAGCGTGGGGCGTTTGCGCTCGTCGCCCTCGGCGTCCTGCTTGGGGAAGGCGACCTCGAAGCCGTCGGAGTAGATGATGAAGACATCGCCCGGGTTGAGCTGGTGGGTCGTCTGCTCGAACTCGAGATCGGCGAAGACGCCCAGCAGCGGTCCCTGCGATTCGATCTGCTCGACCTCGCCCGTGCCAGCGCGGACGAGCAGGGATGGGGGGTGGCCAGCCCCTGCGACCGTGATGGTGTTGTTCCGCTTGTCGTGGATCGCGTACGCCGCGGTGGCGAAGCGGGCCTGCTCGCCGGCGTTCTTGGTCATGGTGGTGTTGAGCCGGCGCAGCGCCTCGGCGGGCTCGACGATACGCAGCTTGTCGCCCTTGCCCTCGGTTTTGTGCAGCCCCTGAGAGATGACCATGGTCATAAGGGCGGCTGGGACGCCGTGCCCGACGGCATCGGCAAGGAAGAAGCCGGTGTGGTGCTCGTCGAGCTCGACGATATCGTAAATGTCGCCCGAGACGTACGAGGCCGGGCGGTAGACGATGCCCATGTCGATTCCATCGATCTCGGGTAGGGCCTTGGGCATGTACTCGCGCTGGATGGTCGCGGCGCTGGCGAGCTCCTCGTGGAGCTTGAGCATCTCCGTGTTCACCGAGTTGATCGAGAGTTCCGTCAGGGTGAGCTCGTTGGCGAGCTGCTGGATGGCGGGCTGGCGCTGAGCGAGTGTCCACAGGATGACTGCGGCCTGCGCCGGGTCGATGTCGATAGCCTCACACATGATGCCAGCGCCCTGGAAGAGCATGGCGGCGTGGGCGTGAGTATCGGGGATCAGCACCAGGGCGGGGCACAGGTGCTGGCTCAGGGCGTCGGCGATCCGGTTGAGCGCGGAGTCGGACACGCTGTCGTCGGCGAGGATGAGGACGGGCGCCTGTGAGCCGCGCTGCTTGGGTGTCGAGTTCAGGATGGTGGTGAGCGAGACGAGATCCGTGCCGAGCCCGCGTGGCCGGAGGTGCTGCCCGATGCGCTGGATCACCGACTGGGCGAGCGGGGAGGGGGCGTCCGAGGTGCACGAGACGAGCACGCAGGGGCCCTGATGCGGTGTAGATGCGATGCGAAGTCCCACTTGACGATCCTCCGTTGATTCGTTCCACCCTCGATTCGGGTGAATCACCGGAGCGGTGCAGGGCCAGGTCGCAGCGATCGTCTGTTCGTGGTTATAGGCAGCGCGGGTCGGGGGCGCACGCGAACCATCCGTTCTGATCGCGCAGGTCGGGCGCGGATGATCGGACCTCGGGCTCAGCTGGTGACGGCTTGGAGGGCCTCGGTATCGAGCTTGATCTGGTCGCCCTCTTCGAGGTCGAGGGTCTCGAGCATCCCGCCTTTGAGCTCGATGACGTACTGCGCGTTGAAGCGCGATGGGTACTTCTGGAGTCGGAGCTCATACTGCAGCTGGGACTCGTCCTCGCGTTTCGGCTCCTCGACCTTCATGGCGTGCATTGCGACGATCCGCCCGGCGCTGTCGAGGAAGATGATGTCGATGTCGAAATAGCAGTCGCGCATGACGAATGTGCGGATGCGCGAGTCGGGGAAGGAGAAGATCATGCCCTCGTCCTCGCTCATGGACCTGCGGTCGCCCAGGCCCTTGGTCCGTGACGCCTCGTCGGCGACGACATCGCACACGAAGGTCTTCCCCGCGATGTTGATGTCCATCTTGCCATCGACGATCGCCTGCGGCTGTGAGCACCCGACACCGGCCAGGAGGGTGTAGAGCAGCACGAGCAGCACGGGCAGTGACTTGGCGGGGTTCATCACGATCTGAGCCATTGGGCGTCCTCTTCACGGAACACGATGTCGTCCAGGGGGAGTGTATCGGGATCGAAGGCGTCAAGAAACTCCGAAATCGACATCGGGGTGGGTTTGGTGGTGGTGCCTGCCCATCTTGCGATGAGGCCGATGACGCGCTCGGGCCCCTGATTGTTGCTGTAGCTGGCGATGTGGGTGTCCAGATCGCGCTTGGCGAGGCGGCGCCCGTCAGCGCTGAGGATGAGCGGGAGGTGGGTGTAGGTGGGCTCGGGGGTGTATCCGAGCGCCCTGTACAGCATCAGCTGGCGGGCGGCCGAGTCGAGCAGGTCACGCCCGCGCACGATCTGGGTGACCTCCGATGCGTGGTCGTCGACCACGACGGCGAGCTGATAGCTCGGGGCGTCACGCTTGGTCCAGACGATGAAGTCACCATCGAGTTCCGACGGTCCGAACCGCTGTGGCCCCATGAGCCGGTCGTCGAACGCAGGAGGGTGCTGGTCTGGTATGAACCGCCAGCTGGTGCCCGGATCGGTAAACCGATCCGGGATTGTCTCCGGGCGGATCGCTTTGTAGCGGTCTGCGTCCTCTTCGCCCGCGTGGGGGGCGTTCAGGGCCGCCTGGATCTGCTTGTGACTCAGATCGCACGGGTACACCCGGCGTGCGCTGGCGAGTTTCTCCATGGCCTGCTCGAAGCGATCTGGCCGCTGTGATTGCAGAATCGGGGCTCCATCCCAATCGAGCCCGAGCCAGCGCAGGGTGCTGATGCAGTCCTCGATCATGCCGTCGTGGACGCGTGAAACATCCAGGTCTTCGATCCGCAAGATGATGCGCCAGTTGGACTTGCGCGCGATGGCCCAGTTGATGACGAAGCTGAACGCGTTGCCCAGATGTAGCGCACCGGTGGGGGACGGTGCGAGGCGGGTCGTGTGGTTTGCTGGGATCTGGGGTTCACGCACGCCGGATTGTGGGTACACTGCAGGTGTTCGGCAAGCCCGACGCTGGGAAATCTGTGCCCTCGTCGGGTGCGCGATGCCCGGTGAATCAGGAGGAGTCATGACCGAGCAAGCCGTCGAGAAGTTGAGCGAGTCGCAGATCGAGGCGGGGCTTGAATCCCACCCGAGCTGGGTCGAGCTCAATGGAGAGATCCAGCGGACCTTCGAGTTTGAGGATTTCAAGGGTGCGATGAAGTTTGTCAACACGGTCGCCGAGTACGCCGAGCGTGCGCAGCACCACCCTGACATCCTGATCCGCTACAACAAGGTCACCCTGAGCGTGTCCACGCACGACGCGGGGGGGATCACGCAGAAGGACTTTGATCTGGCCGAGGCGACGGACAAGCTCGTCGGCTGAGCATCGAGCACGGAACGATCCGGCGACCTCCGCGCGATCATCCCGATGAACACACATCCCAGCTGGCGAGATACGTCGCGAACCAGCACGGAGCAGCGCGGGTACTGTCTTGGTCAGATTATCGGTCAACGCCGAGCGTGATCCATCTGTTACATGTGTGATCATGTGATAAATATCACAGAAGCTGCTTCACAGCTCCGTGTCCACCCTGTAATCTGTTTCGGTACAGGAGTATTTATTAAATCGGGAACTGTGTTGCATGCGTGTCCGTGTTGGGCGATGGCCCTACCCATATCGATTTGCATTTGGCATAACGGATGATACTGATCAATCGAACGCCGCGCGTGTGCGTGCGGTTTACGACTTCTGTTTGAGTCTCGGCATTCGCCCAACGCACTGCGCCTGGGTCTATCACCCGGAGCAATCATGCGGGATTGTCCATGATCAGATGCCTGAAGCCGGGGCTGTGCTCCAAGACCCGGAATACGCGGCGGTCTGCAGGGAGCTCATCGCGCGTGGTGCGGAGATCGGATCGCACGGTGTGAGTTCGGGGAACAACACGCGTGAATCAGTGCGCGAGGGTCTGCGGGAGCATGGCGAGATAGTGGGCAGCCCGCCTCGGGTGATCTGTTTTCACAAACACAACGCGGAGAACCTGTACTGGGGCGAAGAGTTCTCGAGCAGCAGCATAATCCGCTGGCTTGTGCGGCGCCTTGTGCCCACGAGTCATGAGCGGTACGAGGGGCACAAGCAGTCATCGGCGTACTTCTGTGGTGATCTCATGAGGGCACGTTTCGATTACACCCGCCTGTTCCGCACGGTGTCGCTCAATGTGCTTTCAAAGAACCCCTCGATGCCGTTTCATCTCGACGACAAGCCGTACGTGAAGTACTGGTTCTCCTGTGTCGCGCAGGATCTGAGAGCATGCCGACGAGTCAGCGCGCGGTCGCTGGATAAGCTGGCGAAAGAGGATGGGCTTTTTCTGCTCTATGCGCACATGGCTGAGAAGTTCGTGGATGACGATGCCAGGATCCATCCGGAAGTTCAGCGCGCGTTCTCGCTCATTTCGTCGCGTGAAGACTGTTGGAAAGATCAGGTTTCCTCAATTCTCGATCGTCTGCTCGCTATCAAAAACCTGATCGTTACCCCAAGGCGATCTGGTTGTGTAGTTTCAAACCCAACACATGTCGTGCTGCGAGATGTGCAGTTCCGTTGCGGGCGAGAGAAGATCGTGGCGCAGGGCGGGCAAGTTCTCCGTCCAGATGTGAACGGGGTCTTCGTTCTGCCCGAGATCCCGGCATATTCCGCGGTCTCGCTCTTCAAGAGCGAAGAGGCGCTCGCTGCGGGCGACCCGCGGGGCATTTCCGGGATCGAAGTCCTTCGGATGAAACTCGAAGAAGTTCGCAGGCTGCTGCTCTTCAGGTCCGACTACAGATCGACGAAACTGCGCGAGAAGGAGTTCGTTGAACCTGCTGCGCAGGTGCGCGTGGGGACGGCGGATGGGGAGTAATGATGCGCCCGATTTTATTGTGCTCGGCGCCGGTCCCGCGGGGCTTATGTTTGCGAGAACGGCGACCGAGCAGGGGCGTCGGGTGCTCGTGCTGGAAGGGGCCGAGGTTGCGGGGGGGATGTCAAAGAGCATCAGCTTTGCGAGCGGGACGGTGGACCTTGGTCCGCACGCGATCGGGACTGGGCTTCCTCGCGTGCGCGAGATGTTCGACTCTGTGCTCGGGGGTGAGTTTGATCGGTTTCAAATCCGCACAGGCATGCTGTGGGATGGTCAGGTCTACTCGTATCCCCCAACGCTGAGCGAGCTCCTGAAGCAACGCGGAGTGCGGTACTGTTTGCGGGCAGCTGCATCACTCTGCCTGGGTCGCATGAGTCCCGGCCTGCGCAAGCCTGTGAGTTGCATTGAGACCAGCGCCAAGTGTTACGGTCGGGTGCTTGTGGATGATTGTCTCAGGCCCTACCTGCTCCGCCTCTGGGGTGATGAGTTGGATCGGGTGCACCCATCGTGGAAGCCGGGGCGCTTCAATACCGGGGGCGTGCTCAGCTGGATCTCACATCTCATTCGTGGTACCGGTGATGTTCGTATCTTGCATCCCACTCGAGGGATGGGCGACCTGTACACCCGGCTCGCGGAGCATATACAGAGTATGGGGTGTGTGATCGAGACGTGCCAACGCGTCGAGCGGATCGCTCACGACGGGGAGCGGATTGAATGCTTAGTGGTCCGAGATGCTCGTGCGGATCAGGCACGTGAGATCGATTGCAGGCATTCGGCCGTTGTGAGCACCCTGCCTGTGCCGGCACTGCTCGGCATACTCGATCCAGAGCTGCCATCGGATCCTCACTCGACCGAATCCTCGCTCGAGTTCAGGAACACGATCGTGTGCTATTTCGCTGCTGATGAAGCGAGCGTGCCCGCCAGACACATCCTCTATCTGAATGACCAGAGCTTTTATTCTGGAAGATTTACAAACTACAACATGTGGGGGAAGAGTATGCGTCCTACAGCTGATGGGAGGGCAATCATCAGCTTTGAGTTCTGGCTCGCTACCGATGAGTTTTCAAACGCCAGAGATGAGCGGCTGATCGCGGCAGCGCGAGCGGACGCGCAGCGCCTCGGCATTCGGATTCAGACTCAAGCAGAGCCGCGGGTTGTGCGGATCCCCAGATCGCACCCGGTGCTCACGAACGAAAGTGAGAAGGCGATGCGGGCGCTGAATCAGCGACTGAGCTGCTTTGGAAACATACACCTTACTGGCCGAGCCGGATCATTCACCTACGCGGATCAGGATGTGATCCTGAACCGTGCGTGCGAGCTCGCTCTGGAACTCACCCGTGATCATCAGCGGAGCTCGACGGACCAGTAGGCGTCGTCGAGGAACGCCTTCCACGACGCGTACTTGTCTGAGTTGAGGCGGATGGAGATCAGCGGGTTGCGCTTGGGCTGGGCCGGCTTGCGGATCAGCTTCATGTTCGCCTGCTCGGGCGTGCGCCCGCCCTTGCGGGAGTTGCACTTGACGCACGCGCACACGAGGTTCTGCCACGTGTCCGGCCCGTTCTGGGAGCGGGGGAGCACGTGGTCGATTGAGAGCTCGCTCGTTGGGAAGCGGTTGCCGCAGTACTGGCAGCGGTTGTGGTCGCGTGCGAAGAGGTTGCGCCGGTTGAGCTTGACACGCTGCGACGGGAGCTTGTCGCATGTGATCAGGCGGATGATGCGTGGAACGGCGATATCGAAGCGGACGGTCTTGACCCAGTCGTGCTGGTCGGGCTCGAACTGCTTGCGGAGCTCGCTGAGCTCGGCCCAGGTCTCGAAGTCGTAGTTGGCGTACGAGCCGTCGTCGGCGTGGATGACCTCGGCGGCTTCGCGCGCGAGGAGCACGAAGGCACGCTTGGCGCTGATGACCCGCGTGGCCATGTAGTGGCGGTTGAGCACGAGCACCTTGGCGCCGAGCCCATCATTGAAGCCGGGATGCGTGTGGATCGCGTCGATGCTGTCGCTGTGGGCGGCATCGACGCCTGATATGTGATCGACCGAGTCGTCGCTGGAGAGGTGCTCCAGCCCCCGGGTGCCCGAACGCAGCGACCGCGCCGATGAGCGTGATCTATTTGTGCGTTGCTTCTTGGACATGCTGAAATCCGGGGGATGCCTTGTGTATATCTACCAGTTTTTAGGGCATTCTTCAACCCTGTACGCGTCAGACGCCATAAAGGATCGGCAAAGATCGTTCTGTGCGGGCGTCCATGCACAAACGCCCGATAGCTGGGCTACCGGGCGTTTTCGATCCGAGACCCCGGATCGATGCGTTTCAATGGCGTGGTTGGTTCAGTGACGGAAGTGGCGGATCCCGGTGGTCATGCAGGTGACGCCGTGCTCGTTGCAGAGGTCGAACGTGTCCTGATCACGCTTGGATCCGCCGGGGTGGACGATCATGGTGACGCCCGCGTCGATGAGTACCTGCGGCCCGTCGCTGAAGGGGAAGAATGCGTCGGAGAACGCGATGGCGCCCTTGGCGAGCTCGCCCGCTTTGTGCACCGCGCCGCTGCATGAGGCAACGCGGTCCATCTGCCCCGCGCCAGCGCCGAAGAGACGCACCGCCCCCGACTCGGATTCGGGGTCGATGCCGCCGATGAGCACCGCGTTCGAGCTCAGTGCTCGGCACATGTTCTCAAGCATCGCCGCCGCGTCGATCCGCTCGGGCGACGCTTCGGGGCCTGCTTCGTGCTTCCAGTTGGAGGGGTCCGGGACGATCAGGTCCCGCTCCTGCATCAGCGCTCCGCCCGGGAGGAACTTGAGCTCGCGGGTGATGGCGGGTGCGTCTTGGGCGACGCTGAGGATGCGGAGGTTCTTCCAACGCTCCTGGAGCAGGGCCAGCGCGTCATCGTCGTACCCGGGGGCAATGACAATCTCGAAGAAGGTGCCGTCCGCTGCGATACGCTGGGCGCCTGCGAGGTCGATGGGGTTGGTGGTGGCGAGGATGCCACCGAAGGCCGCCATCGGATCGCCGGCGATGGCGCGATCGATCGCGTGCGCACAGGCGCTGGCGCTGGCGGCGCCGCACGGGTTGGTGTGCTTGACAACGCAGGCGTTGAAGGCGTCTGGGGCCGTGCGGGACATCGCGCGGACGAGCTCGAGGGCCGCGGAGGCGTCGTTGATGTTGTTGTAGCTGAGTGGCTTGCCGTGCAGCTGCCGGGCATCGAGCAGCGTGCCCGCTGGAGCGCCGATCTGCTTGTAGACGGAAGCGGGCTGGTGCGGGTTCTCGCCGTAGCGGAGCTCGTCGTGTCGGCGGAAGGCGATGGGCATGGTCGCGGGGGCTTGCGATTCGTTGCGGAGCAGCCACTGGGAGATCATCGCGTCGTACGCGCCGGTCTGGGTGAACGCCTCGGCGGCGAGCTTCTTGCGGAGTTCAAGCGTGGTCGCGCCGTCGTTGGTGCGCAGCTCGCTCAGCAGGGCGTCGTACTGGGCCGGGTCGGTGACGATGGCAACCGACGCGTGGTTTTTGGCGGCCGAGC
>JAEPOJ010000001.1:167585-217292 GCA_017642965.1 Phycisphaerales bacterium | reverse complement strand
CGATGGGCCGCCGATATCGATCTGCTCGATGGCCTCGGGCTCGGTGACGCCGGGCTTGCTGATCGTTGCCTCGAACGGGTAGAGGTTCACGACCACGAGGTCGATGGGCTTGATGTCGTGTTCGCTCATGGATTGCATGTGCGTGTCGAGGTCGCGTCGGGCGAGGAGCCCGCCGTGCACCTTGGGGTGCAGGGTCTTGACGCGCCCGTCCATCATCTCGGGGAATCCGGTGAGCTCGTCGATGGAGACAACGGGGATGCCCGCGTCTTGGATGGCCTTCGAGGTGCCTCCCGTGGAGACGATCTCGACACCCAGCTCGTGGAGCGACCGGGCGAGATCGACGATGCCGGACTTGTCGGAAACGGAGATCAGCGCCCGCGTGACCTTGACGAGTGTGCTCGCCGGGTCGGTGGGGGCGCTGGCCGCAGCGTCTGCTGTGGAGTTCATGATGTGCTCGCGTTGTGCGTGGTGAGTGGGTTGTTTACCGGAGCCCGAACTTGGCGACGCCGCCGTCGAGCGTGATGACGTAGACGTTGCCGTCCGAGATCGAGTCCGTGCGGACGCCGGCGATGTTGCTGATGGGTGTGCGGGCGATGATGTCGCCGCGCTCCTTGTCGATCGCGAGCATCTCGAAGCCGGAGTAGACGATGAGCTCGGCGTCGTTGGCGACGGTGAGGACCCAGCCGCCGATCTCGGTGTTGTTCCAGATCACGTCGCCCGTCGCGCTGTCGACGGCCATGAGGCCCTGATCGCGGGTACTCGCGTACAGGACACCCTCGTGGAGGGTGTGCTGGACGCTGACGGGGGCGCTAGAGCGGATCCGCCAGAAGCGGTAGCCGTCGTTGATGTCGAACGCGTAGAGCGACTGATCCATCGAGGCGACGTAGAGGCCGACGTAGTCGGTGATGAGCGCCGTGTCTGAACCGCCCGCGATGCGTGTGGACATGCCGGTGTGGGCGTTGGTGGCGGTGAGTGTACGGATTTCGCCGTTCTCTGAGATCGCGGCGATGAGGTTGTCGCCGACCTGGATGGCCGCCTGGTGGATCGGCCCGTCGAACTTGTAGGACCAGAGCTTGAAGTCGTTCTCGATCTGGTAGGCGAAGAGCTCCCCGGAGAGGGTGCCGAAAATCGCGAGGTTCCCCATCAGGAGTGGCGAGGTGTTGACCAGCGTCCCCAGCGAATCGCGGTCGATGGTGTTGCCGTTGCGGAGGTTGAGCTCCCAGAGCTCGGTGTCGCTGGCGACGAAGAGGGTTTCATCGCGTCGGACGGGCTCGACGAAGCGGGTTGTGGAGCGGTCGATCTGGCGTGACCAGCGGACCTTGCCGGTGTTCGCTTCGAGGACGGAGAGCGTGGAGCCCGAGCCGATGAAGGTCAGCATGTCGTCGTAGGCGGTGGCGTGCTCGATGTACGCGTTGTCCGCGAGCGGCGGGTAGCCGGTCCACTCCCACTGGTAGCCGAGCTCGGCCCAGCCCTCATGGTTGATGTCCCAGCCTGTGCTTCGGGCGACCGGGGCGGTGGCGGACGACTCGGAGTCGGCGTCCTCGGGCCTGTCGCTCGTCTGGGTGCTCGAGCAGGCGGTCAGGGCTGCGAGCGCTGTGGTGAGCGCGAGGGTGCGGGCGGTACGGTTGAACAGGGCCGAGTTCTCGAACATCGAGCGGTCTCCATGGTGCGTGATCATCGCCCCGGAAGCGGGGCGGAGGGGTCAAAGATGATAGCGAGCCGGGCGGGAATGCGGGTGCCCGATGGGGCGATTTCTGGGCTCGGAGCGGGTTGAGTGCGACTGTTCGCACCCGATCGCGTAGGGTTCTGGCATGTTCACGGGCATTATTCAGCAGGTTGGGTGTGTGGAATCGATCGAGCGGACCCAGAGCGGTGTTCGGATCGTGATCAATCCGCGCGGCTGGGAGCACACGCCCAGGCCCGGTGAGTCGATTGCGAACAGCGGATGCTGCCTGACACTGGTGGACCCGGTGGCGGATCACGGCGGGCTGCTGACGTTCGACGCGATCCCCGAGACGCTGGAGAAGACCACGCTGGGCTCGTGGGGGGCGGGTCATCGCGTGAACCTGGAGCGGGCGCTGCGGATGGGCGACACGCTCGACGGTCACCAGGTGCAGGGGCACGTGGACGGCACGGGCAGCGTGCTCGGCGTGTTCACGGACGACGGGTGGCGCGTGCGTGTGGGTCTTGATGAGGGCCTAATGCGCTACATGATCCCCAAGGGCTCGATCACGATCGACGGTGTGTCGCTGACGCTCGCGGCAATTGACACAGATGCGGGGTGGGTCGAGGTGGCGCTGATCCCGGAGACGCTGGACCGTACGAACCTCCGCGATCGGGCGGTGGGGGATCGGGTGAACATTGAGTGCGACGTTCTGGTGAAGACGATCGTGCACACGATGGCGCGGATGAACGTGGGCATTGACAACTCGGTACACTGAACCCATGCGTGTGCTCGGATTTGATCCCGGTCTCTCAATCACCGGTTACGGGTGCGTGACGGGGGATATCGTGCGCCCGAGCATCGTCGAGGCGGGGGTGTTCCGATTGACCAAGCGGGGTGAGCCGCTCGCGTCGATCGGGGATCGCCTGGTCGAACTTGAGGAGGATGTGCAGGGGCTGGTGGAGCGGGTGAAGCCCGATCTGATCGCGATCGAGGGGATGTTTGCGCACAAGGACCATCCGGGCACGGTCGTGAAGATGGCGCACGCGCGGGGGGTGATCCTGCTGGTGGCGCGTCGGGCGGGGGTCGAGGTGTGCGAGCTCAAGCCGGCGGAGGTGAAGAAGGCCGCGACGGGGTCGGGGCGGGCGACGAAGGAGCAGATGCAGCTGAGCGTGCAGGAGATGTTTGGATTGCCCGAGCTGCCCAAGCCGGCGGATCTGGCGGACGCGCTGGCGATCGCGTCGTGTGCGTTGCGTCGGTATCAGTTCGAGTCCATGACGCGATGAGGGCGCATAGAATCGCCTGATGAGCGATACGAACGCACCGGAACAGGTTGTCGCGCAGGTCCTGATTGTTGAGGACGAGCCCGAGCACGCGGATGTGATGGCGGAAGCCCTGCGTCGGCCCGGGCACATCTGCACGATCGTCAACGGGATCGAGGACGCGGCCAACGAGCTGCGTCATGGGTCGTTCGATGTAATCGTGACGGACCTGCGGATGCCGGAGAGCGCCGGCAAGGAGGGTGTGAGCGCGGACGGGGGCAACGCGGGGATGCGGGTGCTCCAGCTCGCGGGTGAGCTGCAGCCCGACGCGGAGACGATCATGGTGACGGCGCACGGCGACGTGCCGACTGCTCGCGACGCCTTCAAGCACGGCGCGTTCGACTTTGTGCAGAAGCCGCTGGATCTGGTGGTGTTTCGCTCCGCGGTGAACCGAGCGGCGGACCAGGCGGTGCTCCGCAGTGAGTCGGGCGAGCTCAAGGAACTGATCCAGCACGACGGGTTCGAGGGGATCGTCGCGGGCAGCGAGCCCATGCGGAAGATCCTCAAGACGGTGAAAACGGTCGCCAACTCCAAGATCCCGGTGTTGATCACGGGCGAGAGCGGCACGGGCAAGGAGCTGATCGCGCAGGCGGTGCACAACAACTCGCCCCGATCGAACGAGCGGTTCGTCACGATGAACTGTGCCGGTCAGGCGGAGAGCCTGCTCGAGGATCAGCTGTTCGGGCATGTCAAGGGCGCGTTCACGGGGGCGGAGAAGGACCGCGAGGGTGTGTTCGAGTACGCGGACGGCGGGACGGTCTTCCTTGATGAGATCGGGGACATGCCGCTGGCGATGCAGGCGAAGCTCCTGCGTGTGCTCGAGAGCGGCGAGGTCGTTCGCTTGGGTTCCAACGAGACCAAGCATGTCGATGTGCGCTTCGTGAGCGCGACAAACCGAGATTTTTCCCAGATGACGGCCGATGGTTCGTTTCGTCAGGATCTGTTCTTCCGGATCAACGGTGCGCATATTCACCTGCCGCCGCTCCGCGAACGGCGCGAGGACATCCCGCGCATCGTGCGCCACGCGATCTCGAAGTTCGCGGGTGACCTGCTTCCCGGTCAGTCGACGCCCGAGATCTCGGACGCCGCGCTGATGCGGTTGACGGGGTACGCGTGGCCGGGCAACGTGCGCCAGCTGATCAACGTGGTGGAGAACATGGTCGTGATGGCGATCGGCGATCGCGATGACGATGGGGGCACCGTGCGGGTGGAGGTGGGACACATCCCCGCGGAGATCATGAGCTCGGATGCCGACGGGCTCCCCGATTCGGGCGGTGCGCAGACCGGCTCGCTCGCCGGGACGAGTCTGGAGCAGCTCGAGAAGCAGGCGATCCGCGAGACGCTCAAGCTGACCGGTGGGAACCGCGAGCAGACGGCCAAGCTGCTGGGCATCGGCGAGCGAACGCTGTATCGCAAGCTCAAAGAGTACGGTCTCCGCTGAGCGGACGTTATCGGTCCGAGGGAAACCCCCTGAAGACATCGCCAGTGGTTTCATGTTCTTGAAGGCCGCATAACTGGAGCGGTTGTGATTTTCTCGCGCAGAGTCGTGGAACCGGAGTGAACTGCGGATCGGGAACTCCCGATTTTCGGGGTGGAATGACGGTGGGTGAGAGCCCGCCATTGAGGGGACTCCGAATCTACGAGCGGGAGATCGCTACCTATGTCGAAATACAGCCTAGACAACGTCATGATGTGTCCGAACCTGCCCTCACTCCCGGCAGTGGCGGTTCGGCTGCTTGAACTCACGAGTGATCCGGAAGTCGCGATGAGCGACATCGCCAAGCTGGTCCAGCAGGACCAGGCGTTGGCGGCGAAGGTGCTCAAGACGGTGAACTCAAGCTTTTACGGGCTGTCTTCGCCCTGCAGCTCGATCGATCGGGCGATGGGGTACCTCGGGCTCAATACGGTCAAGTCGCTTGTGCTTGGCTTCAGTCTTGTCGAGACCACCAAGCGTGTCGAGTCGGACTTTGATCTTGAATCGCACTGGCGCCGCGCGATTGTCGGTGCAACGGGGGCGCGGATCATCGCCAAGCGAATCGGCGGCCTTGACCCTGAGGACGCGTTCACGGCATCGCTGTTCCAGGACATGGGGATGCTCGCGTTCTTCATGTCGCTGCGTGACGAGTATGTCGGCTCAATCTCGGGTGTCTGTCACAACGAGCTCTGCGTTCAGGAGAACGAAGTCTTCGGCTTCGATCACACGCGCGTCGGCTCCGAGCT
This sequence comes from Phycisphaerales bacterium, assembly GCA_017642965.1. GTDB lineage: Bacteria > Planctomycetota > Phycisphaerae > Phycisphaerales > UBA1924 > UBA1924. The sequence goes on along the minus strand of JAEPOJ010000001.1, from coordinate 212,087 downwards.
CGCGACACGCTGGAAGCTCCCACGGGACATCTCGGACGCGATCCGGTATCACCACCACCCGGAGAAGTGCGATGGTGATCATCAGCTCCTCGCTCAGGTTGTCGCGAGCGGCGCGCTCGTGAGCGGCTGCCTCGACCCTGAAGCGCCCGCGTCCAGCGTCGCTCAGCTCGAGAGCAAAACCAAGGCGTGGTTCGGCAACAAGGCGATTGATACGCAGGAGCTGCTCGGGGAGGTGAACGAGACCGCCAAGACACTGGCGAAGATGTTCGGACAGGAGATCGGGGATATCCCGAGCCCGACCGAGCTGATCGCCAAGGCGCAGGAGCAGGGGCTGGAGCACCAGCTGCACATGCAGCGAGAGGCGGACCAGCTCGCACGCGAGGCGCTGGTCGATGGGCTGACCCAGATCGCGAACAGGAAACGCTTCGACGCGGAGCTCAAGCGGGTGTACAACGGTTTCACCAGCGATGGCACAAACTTCGGGGTCATCTTCTTCGATGCGGACCGGTTCAAGAGTGTGAACGATACCTTCGGCCACGCCGCCGGCGACGTGGTGCTCATCGAGATTGCGAGGCGGGCATCAGAGACGGTCGGTGACGACGGGGTCGTGTTCCGCTATGGCGGCGAGGAGTTCGCGGTCATCGTCGAGGGAAGAGATATTGATTTCTGCGCGGGTCTCGCGGAGCAGGTCCGTGAGGCGTTCGCGTCGGAGGTGTTCGATCTCCGCTCTGTCGAGGGTGCCCCGGATGAGCTCGCTGTCACGGCGAGCATCGGCGTATCGAGCACGGATGCGGGCAGCCCGACGCGGCTCTCGTCCGGGGAGCAGGTGGTGCACGAGGCGGACGAGAGCGTCTACGCCGCGAAGTCCGACGGGCGAAACAATGTCAAAGTGCACGGTCGCTACAGCCAGGTCACCGTCACGACGGATACCTCGACGGTCGCGCAGACCGACACGCCGAACGTGAGCAACACCGACGTGGACACGTCGAGCTTCCGCATCCTGCTCGTTGAGGACGATGCGCTCGCGGCAACGCTGGTGATCTCGCTGCTCAAGCGTCGCGGGAAGATCGAGGTTGAGTGGGTGAAGTCGGGCACGCAGGCGTGCACGCTGATCGAGCAGGGCAAACTCGACGGGCATCGGCTCCCGAGCCTGGTGCTCTGTGATTACCAGCTCCCGGGGTGCAATGGGCACGAGGTCCTGCGCGTCCTGCGTGAGAACGTCAAGCTGCAGGATGTCCCGTTCTTCATGCTGACCGGGAACAACGACCAGCTGATGCGTGACGAATCGGTCCGGCGCGGCGCGTCGATGTACGTGCACAAGGACGAGTTCTGCGCCGACGTGAACAAGTGGCTGGGCGAGATCATGAACGCCGGGAACGGCGAGGTCTCCAAGGCGGCCTGAGCGATTACCAGTCGAGCGGCGAACGCCACGCGTTGGTCAACTCATCAACAGATACATCAAGATCACCAAAGCCCGTAAGTCTGCCTGATGCATTGATTTTGCCGAGTGATGTCCAGCCGATGTCATCGCCGATGATGTCGTGGAATCGTGCCCACGGATCACCATCGGCATCGTCATCAACTTTCACTTCCAGGATGTAGCAAGAGGGTGTCTCCGCATAAGCGAACCCTGCTCCCCAAGTGTTTACAGGATCAGCAAAGAATTCGAAGCCTATCGGCGCGTCCTGGCTGCTGCCTGCGATGAGCATCTCAGCAATAGATACAATCATGCCGCCATCAGAAACATCATGCGCGGATTCCACTAAGCCAGCACGAATCAGTTGATGTACAGCACGGGCAACATTCGGTCCGATGCTCAGGTCAACTGAAGGCAGTGCTGGATCCCCACCCTTTGGAACACCAAATAGTGATGCGAAGTGTGACCCGCCGAGAGCGTTGTTGTGAAGGCCGACGAGGACCAGCGTGTTGCCGGGGCTCTTGGCGTCGGAGGTGACGCAGGTGTCGAGGTCGTGGACGATGCCCATGCCGGTGATGAGCAGGGTGGGGGGGATCTCGATGGTCTCGCCCGATTCGGTGGTGAACTGGTTGTTGAGCGAGTCCTTGCCGGATACGAACGGGGTTTTGTAGGCCTTGGCGCCGTCGTAGCAGGCGTGGGCTGCGCGGACGAGCGAGCCGAGGTTCTCTTCCTTGCCGCACGATGGCCAGCAGAAGTTGTCGAGGATGGCGATCCGCTCGGGGTCGGTGCCGGTGCAGACGAGGTTGCGGACACACTCGTCGATGGCGGCGAGGGTCATGGCGTACGGGTCGTCGCTGAGCCCGGTGGCGAGCCCGCACCCGACCGCCAGGCCGCGGTTGGTGCCCGGGACGGGCTCGATGACGGAGGCGTCGGAGGGGCCGATGCCGCGCGGGCCGTTGAGGGGCTTGATGACAGTGTTGCCTTGCACCTGGTGGTCGTACTGACGGACGATCCAGTGCTTGGAGGCGATGTTGGGGTGGGCGAGCAGCGCGAGGAGCTGCTCCTTCTCGCTCGCGGTGCTGGCTGTGGGCTCCGGTGCGTTGGTTGCTTTGGGCTGCCACTTGGCACTGCGTGTGGGCATGGGGATGCCGTCGTGCAGGAAGTGCATGGGCAGGCGTCCGACCTCGTACTCGTTGAAGTTGAGGATGAGCTGGGCGCCGTCGGTGCCGAAGTAGCCGAGGTTGGCGAGCTCGACGTGCTCCTCGTCGCAGATCTTCTGGAGCGCTTCGAGGTTCTCTTCGGGCACGGAGAGGACCATGCGTTCCTGGGCCTCGGAGATCCAGATCTCGGTGTAGCTCAGTCCCTTGTATTTGAGGGGGGCCTTGTCGAGCTCGACGAAGGCGCCGATCTTCTCGCCCATCTCGCCCACGGCGGAGCTGAAGCCGCCCGCACCGCAGTCGGTGATGGCGGAGAAGAGGGGGCCACCCTCGAAGTCGCGGGCACGCATGATGGCGTCGAGGGTGCGCTTTTCTTCGATGGCGTTGCCGATCTGGACGGCGTGGGAGAACTCGTCGGCGTGGGTGTCGGTGAGCTCGGCGGAGCTGAAGGTCGCGCCGTGGATGCCGTCGCGTCCGGTGCGTCCGCCCAGCGCGATGATGCGGTCGCCGGGCCTGGCTTCTCCGGCGATGAGGTCGGCGGGCATGATGCCGATGCACCCGCAGTAGACGAGCGGGTTGCCGATGTAGCGTTGATCGAAGGAGACGGCCCCGTTGATGGTGGGGATGCCCATGCGGTTGCCATAGTCGCGCACGCCCGCGACGACCTGAGTAAGGATCTGTCGCGGAGGCAGGCAGCCCGCGGGGACGGTGTCGGTGTCGGGGCGAGCGACGCAGAAGACGTCGGTGGAGGCGATGGGCTTGGCGGCAAGCCCGGTGCCAATGATGTCGCGGATGCACCCGCCGATGCCGGTGGCTGCGCCGCCATAGGGCTCGAGCGCGGACGGGTGGTTGTGGGTCTCGACCTTGATGCAGACGCTATGGTCGTCGTCGAAGCGGACGATGCCCGCGTTGTCCACGAACACGGACTGGGTCCAATCGAGTCCCTCGTCGATCAGCTCGAATGTCGCCGCAGCGACAGTGGCCTTGAGCAGGTTGTTGATGGTGACGGAGCCGTCGGCGTTGACCTCGTGGTGGGGGCGGGAGGACCAGTCGATGCCGGGGATCTCGGGGCCGTTGTAGTTGATGGTGGCCTTGAGCGTCTTGTGGACGCAGTGCTCGGACCAGGTCTGCGCGAGGGTCTCGAGCTCGATGTCGGTGGGCTCGCGGTCGAGGGCCTTGTATTCGTGCTGAATTGCCCGCATCTCGTCGAGCGAGAGGAAGAGGTGACCCTCGCGTGAGAGCTTCTCGAGCCCGGCGTCGTCGAGGTCGCGGATGTTGACGTGGGTGAGCTGGAAGTCGTGTGCGTGCCCCTTGGGGAGCTGCTCGGGGTGGAAGGGCACGGCGTGCACACCCGCGACGACGGGGTTGGCGAGCAGTCGGTTGGCAATGGTCTGGGCCTTGGCGTCGGATACGCCCAGCAGGTCGTAGCGGTAGCCGGTGGAGACCTCGGGGCGGACGCCGATGAGGGCCTCGATGGCGTCGGCGACGGACTGTGCGGGCGGGTCCATGACGCCCGGGAGGGGGTGGACCTCGACAAGGGCCCCGCGTGGCTCGCTGGAGCCGATCTCGGCGCGTTCGACGACGGGGTTGCAGAGCAGCTGGGACACGATCAGGTCGAGCTGGGCACCGGTGAGCGGGGATTCGATCAGGTAGACCCGTGCGGAATGGGCACCCTCGAGGTTATATCCGAGCTCGTTTGCTCGCCTGAGCAGGGTCTCGGCGCGGGGGTCGCCGGCGTGTTGGGTGGGGTGGATCTCGACGCGGTGGACGAACTGCTCGTCGTGGTCGCGGCTGGTGGTGGACGCGTCGGCGGGGGCGGCGGGTGTGCTCATAAATGGATCGTAGACCCGGGCCGGGTGGAGGTGGGCGGCGTGGGGTGTATGATGCACGATGATGACCCGCAAGGATGCGATTTCGGATGACACGCAGGGTGATGCCCCGGCTGTCGAGCTGTTCACCGATGGTGCGTGCTCCGGAAACCCGGGGCCCGGGGGGTGGGCGTTCCTGCTCCGCCACCCGAGATCCGGCAAAGCCGTCGAACGCAGCGGCGGTGAACGCGAGACCACGAATAACCGGATGGAGCTGATGGCGGTGATCGAGGGGCTCTCGGCCCTGACACGCCGGAGCGTGGTCGAGCTGTATTCGGACTCGCAGTACGTGCTCAAGGGGCTCAACGAGTGGATGCCGGGCTGGAAAAAGAAGGGCTGGCGGACGGCGAGCAAGCAGCCGGTGAAGAACGTGGACCTCTGGAAGCAGCTCGACGAGCTCAAGAACGGCCACGAGATCCGCTTCCACTGGGTGAAGGGGCACGCCGGGCACCCCGAGAACGAGCGGGTGGACGAGCTGGCGGTGATCGAGCGTGACCGCTACGCCGGGCGCTGAGTGTGTATAGATAGGATGGCCGGGGTGGGTCTGTGCGGGCTGGTGGCTCTGCGCGGGCGTGGTGTGCTTTTTGATTTCCGTCCTGACCCGCACGACCCGCACGCATTTCGCACTGTCACTGGGCTCGGGCGTGAATCCAGCGCCCGGATCCGTCGATGATCAGGGAGGATGCGAGCGATCGTTCGTTCGCATCGAGCTTGGTTCGCACCCGGGAGACAGCCGTGGATCTTGATGCCATTCTTCGTCACGCGCACGAGTCGGACGCTTCTGACATTCACATCGTTGCGGGAGAGCCCGCCTCGCTCCGCGTGCATCAGGTGATGACGCCGATGAGTGAGGAGCCGATGTCCCCCGAGCTCGTCGCGAGCATGTTTGAGAAGATGTCCACCAAAGAGACACGCGAGACCTTCGCGCGGGAGAAGGACGCCGACTTCTCGTATGAGGTGCCAGGCCTTGCCCGCTACCGTGTGAACGCACACATGCAGAAGGGTGTGATCGGGTTGGCGCTGCGTGCGATCAAGACCAAGGTGCCACCGCTGAACGCGCTGGCCCTCCCGGAGGTCATCGCACGCCTGACGTACCTCCCCCGCGGGCTCGTGCTCGTGACGGGCGATACCGGCTCGGGTAAGTCGACCACGCTGGCGGCCATGATTCAGGCGATGAACCAGCGCTACCGCAAGCACATCATCACGCTCGAGGATCCGGTGGAATACATGTTTGAGTCGGACCAGTGTCTGATCGAGCAGCGTGAGCTCGGGCGCGACATGATCAGCTTTGCGTCTGGCCTCAAGCACGCGCTGCGTCAGGACCCGGACATCATCCTGGTGGGCGAAATGCGAGACCTGGAGACGACGGGTCTCGCGATCAGCGCCGCGGAAACCGGTCACCTCGTTCTCTCGACGCTTCACACGGTCAACGCGTCGCAGACCGTGTCCCGTATCATCGATATGTACCCGGGCGGCCAGCAGAACCAGATCCGCTCGATGCTCTCGACGACGCTCCAGGCGGTGATCTCGCAGACCCTGTTTACACGCTCCGACCGACCGGGCATGGTGCCCGCGGTGGAGACGCTGCTGTGCACGCCCGCGGTCCGCAACCTGATCCGCGAGAACAAGATCTTCGAGATCCCGAACGTGATCGAGACGAGCCGCGCGATCGGCATGTGCTCGCTGGACGCTTCGATCGCGGAGCTGTACTTCAACGGGACGATCTCGAAGGAAGACGCGATCGCCAAGGCCGTCTTCCCCGACAAGCTCGAGCGTCAGCTCGTCGCCTGATCCTATCAAGATTCGTGATGCAGAGGAGCTGACATGCCCAACTACCGTTTTCAGGTCAAGGCGCAGGATGGGAAGGTCCAATCGGGGACGATCGCTGCCGACAGCGCGAGCGCTGCCGCGGCGATCCTGCGCAATCAGGGCGTGCACGTCATCGCGGTCGATCAGGATAAGCGCAAGGTCGAGGGCAGCAGCCTGCTGGACGCCTTCGCGGCGATCAACAACAAGAAGCCCACGCAGAAGCAGGTCCTTGATTTCACGACGCAGCTCTCGGTCATGATCCGTGCGGGCATCAACCTCCGCGCGGCGCTCGACGGCATCGCCGACCAGACCGAGCACCGCCAGTTTAAGAAGGTGATCAACGAGCTGAAAGCTGACGTTGAGAGCGGTAAGCAGTTCTCAGAGGCGCTCCAGCGCCACCCGAAGCTGTTCGGCCCGCTCTACATCAACATGGTCCGCGCCTCGGAAATGTCGGGTTCGTTCTCGGAGATGCTTGACCGTATCGCGGGCTACATCGCGCAGCAGATCGAAACGAAGAAGATGGTCGTTGGGGCTTCGATCTATCCGGCCATCATCGGGCTGATGGCCGTCACCGTCACGGTCTTCCTGCTGACCTTCGTGCTGCCCAAGTTCTACACGATCTTCGATGGCAAGGAGGACGTGCTGCCGTGGGCGACGAACTTCCTGATGATGCTCTCGCAGACGCTGACCAAGCAGTGGCCGTTCATCCTCGGCGGGCTCGCGGTTGCGGGCGGGGCGTTCTTCGCGTTCGCCAAGACGGACGTGGGCGCGTTCTGGATCGACAAGATGAAGCTGACGATCCCGGTGCTCAAGTCGATGTTCCGCTCGCTGTACATCACACGCTCGCTGCAGACCATGGGGCAGCTGATCAACGCGGGTGTCCCGATGCTCGACACGCTGACGATCACCGGGGAGATCTCGGGCAACAAGCTCTTCGAGGGCATGTGGCGTAAGGTGCACGGCTCGGTCAAGCAGGGCCGCAAGATTGCGGAGCCCCTGCAGGGCAACGGCGTGCTGCCCAAGGCGGTGGTGCAGATGATCGCCGCGGGCGAGGAGTCCGGTAAGCTCGGCGAGGTGCTCGACGAGATCTCGGTGTTCTACGCGAAGCAGCTGAAGGATCACATCAAGGCGGTTACCGGAATGATCGAGCCCATCATGATCATCATAATGGGTTCAATCGTCGGTTTTATCGCGATGGCGATCATCCTTCCCATCTTCAAGATGAGCCAGATCGTCTCGTAATGGAGTGTGTAGGGTGATGAATGGACTTACCTACCCAACACGACGCCAGCGACGCGGGGCCCGCAAGGATGCGAAGGGCTTCACCCTGATCGAAACCTCGATGGCGACCCTGATTATCGGGATCGGCGTGCTCGCGATGGTCGACGCGCAGTCATCCTTCATCGTCTCAAACCAGTGGTCGTCGCACGCGGCGAGCGCCACCTTCCTTGCCAACGAGATCCGCGAGTACACCCGCAACCTTCCGAAGCACGATCCGGTGACCGGCATATCGATGCAGGACGACGGCAGCGGCAGCATGGTTGTCGCCGGGTGGGGCGTGGATACGGGTGAGGTGGTCGTCGGTGACTTCGATGACCTGGACGATTTCAACGGGATCACCTTCTCTTACATCGGGACGGCCGGGCTTGACGACAACGACCTGCCGGGCCCGATCAACTCGTTCGGCGAGGTGATCCCCGCGCTGAGCGTGGACGGCGTGGAGCAGGGTGACACGACCAACGGTGTCTTCAGCGGCGACGCGATGCGGGGCTGGTATCAGACGGTCATCGTGGAGAAGGTCCACCCGTTCGATACGTCGCAGGTGCTCGACGAGTCGTACTCGGAGCCGGCGAACGGATCGTTCCCGGGCCGAGAAATCGATGAGTACCCGCTGCGCGTAAGCGTGCAGGTGTACTACCAGGGGGTCAACGACATCGAGGCGGATCTGGTGACCACGGTGACCTGGATTGTGCCCTGATCGGAGATTGACACCATGCGAATCAAACACACTCCAATGAAACGCAAGCGGGGGCTCCGGTTCCCGATTTCACGGCGCGGTATCGCATCAGTGCTCTCGATGATGTTCCTGATCATCTTCGGCTCGCTGGTTGCGGCGATGGCCGTGGCATCCACCGGCAACATCCGCACCGCGAACATGCACCTGCACGTGATGCGCGCCATGAGCGCCGCGGAAACCGGACTGGCTGTCGCCGAGCACCGCCTGAACGAGGCATCGTCCCGGTTCATTATCGCTGAGAGCGATCTGGACGCGGACATCACCTGGGCGCTCTGGCGAGGCGACTCCGGTCTTATCGGTAGCTACCAGGTTGCTCCACCGCGTGATGGGTACAGCGAGGGCGTGGACCCCGCGGGGATCGCGGAGGCGCTGGTCAATGCGCACACAGAGGATGCGAATATCCTCACCGGATTCGATTACATCGACACGCCCGAGATCGCGTCCGCGCCGTCGGATATCACCTCGGGTGTCTATGAGGGCAGCTACTGGGTCAATACGCCTCCAATTCTGTTGACGGAGTGGACGGATCCGGAAGGCACGAACCCACCGCCCGCGTATCAGATCCGCTACGCCCCTCTCGCGGGCGGAAACACGATCCGTGTCATCGTCGAAGGGATCGTGTACGACTTCCAGCGGAACAACAAGCCGATCCGACGCATCATCACCCGCGACTACCAGATCAAGAAGACCGTGGATCAGGCGATCATCGCCCACTCCAAGATCCTGATCGGGAAGAACGTGCAGATCGAGGGCGAGCTTGGGGCCCGCTTTGATGAGGTCGATTTCGACGCGGGCGACCCGGTGGTCATGCGTTCGGACTTCCTCGGGCTCGATCCGGTGCTGGACACGAAAATCCAGGAGTTCTTCGTTGGTCTGAGCACCAACGATGTCGACGGCGACAACCGCCTGCGGGTTGGGCACCCCATCGAGGGGGCCGGCATCCCGGCGGACGATGACTTCGATGGCGATGGTACCAACGACGGCGCATTCAACGACGCGACGCAGGATGGCTACATCGATGAGATCGACATCTTCATCCGCCACTACGACACCAATGGTGACAACCGGGTGACGCTGTCGGCGGACCTGATTGTGGGCACGCGAGCCGGTCTCGATGGCAGCACGCCCGAGTTTGTCGGCTCCGGTGGGGAGGCGATCGATGAGGACCTCGCGCTGCTGATCGACGGCGGTCACCCGGACCGCAATGAGAACGGCGTCTTCGGGTTCCTGGATATCAACAACGACCGGATCTACCAGCCGGCCGACGAGGACCCGATCGATTACGACGGTTTCCACAACACCTACCCGGACGAAGAGCTGGGCTGGCGTGACGGGTATATCGACGCGATGGATAGGTACGCGAAGGTGCACGGCCGGCTCGTGTTCAAGGTCGATTCGAGCGACTGGGAATCGGCGCAGGGCCCGATCTACGAGCGACTTAACGGTGCCATCGTGCCCGATGATGACGAGTCGGCGCTGGAGTTCGGCGCGGATGACCTGACGCTCCCGGACATCAACGCGAGCAGCTTCGCGGACACGGAGAACGCGCTGATCGATGCAGCGGACGGCGATGCGTTCTGGCAGCAGGTCGCGGACCAGCTGGGCACCGACATCAGCAACCTCGAATCCTGGACGCTCGATCAGAACTCGGTGGACGATGATGACCCGCACCTGTTCCCGGTGTGGGACGACGCGGACTACGACGGGCTGCCGGACAACCACGACTGGGCGTACTTCGAGAACGCCCCGTACAACTCGCCGAGCTACTCGGACGTGTACTGGCGTCCGGTGTTTGAGAACATGACCTTTCGCAATGTGAAGGTACCGGTCGGACTCAACGGTCTCTTCGTGAACTGCACCTTCGTTGGATCAACACACGTCGAGACGTACACACAGAACACGCACCCCCTCTGGTCGGAGTACGGCGCGAATCTCCTCGATGCCGATGGGCGACCCACGCCCAAGTTCCCTCGCTTTGTCTACGGCGACGAGCCGGGGGAGGACGCGGACAATGCGCCGCCGATGCTGCCGGAAACCGCGGTTCCGCCGGAGCAGATGATCCTGATGACGGCGATCTCGATCTCACCGCTCGATACGGGCGACGTTCCCGAGAGCGAGATCGGATCCTTCGGCGAGAGCTACAACCTGCTCCCCGATCCGATCGTGATCGATGGCAAGCGCGTGACCGATACAAAGGCGTACTCCAACAACGTCCGCTTCCACGATTGCCTGTTCGTCGGCTCGATTGTGTCGGACACGCCCGTGGAGTACACGCAGGTCCGCAACAAGCTCCAGTTCACGGGGGCGACCCGCTTCACGACCGTCCACCCGGATGAGCCGGACAACCCGAACCTGAACCCGGACGATAACGATCTGGACACGATCCTGACGAGCTCGATGATGCTGCCGAACTACTCGGTGGACCTGGGTTCGTTCAACTCGCCGCCCGAGCAGAACATCACGCTTCAGGGCGCGATTATCGCCGGGGTCCTCGATGCGCGTGGCAACACGACCATCGACGGGGCGCTGTTGCTGACGTTCGATCCGACCCACGGCGAGGGCCCGCTCCTCGACGTGTATGGCAACCCGATCGGCAACCCCGCGGGGTTCAATGCCTCGCTCGGCTACTTCGGAAGCGCCGACGGTGATTACGAATCGATCGATCCCAACGACCTGCCGATTATCGGTGGGCAGCGGATCATCGGGTACGACACGAACGACGACGGTCTGGTGGATGTGCCTTATGACGAGCCGCAGCCCGCCGGGTCGACCCCGATCCCGTTCAACGGGTTCGGCAAGATCCGTATTCGCCACAATCCGGATATGCGTCTGCCATCAGGGCTGATGCTCCCGCTCTCGATGCCCCCGGTGACGGGCACGTATCAGGAAGGAACGTACTGATGCGACACGCAATCGCAGCGCAGCCGGCCGCCCGCTTGCGGCGCGGTTTCAGCATGGTCGAGGTCCTGATCTCGCTGGCGATCACGGCCACGCTGCTGACCGCGACCATGGCGGCCCTGAACACCTCGTTCAAGAGCTACCAGGTGACGAGCGAGGGCGCATCCACGAACGTGGTCGCGCGGATCGTGATGCAGCGCCTGACGGCGATGATCCGGACGGGCGATTCCTTCGGTCCGTACCCTGTGAACCCGATTCTCACCCCAGAGATCGAGTCGGATTACATCGAGTTTGTCTCGTACCGTGATCCGAGCACGGGCACTGAGCGTGTGACGCGTCTTGAGCGGCGCGACTCGACGAGCGGTGACGGGCCCTACGAGCTCTGGTACACGCTGACCACCTATATCGATGGGACCTATCAGGATGAGGAGACCGCGCCGCTCCTCGTCGGGCTCAACGATGTCGTGTTCACGATGGAGTTCGATGTAGGACCGAAGCTTCGTCGCGCGACCGTCGACCTGATCATCCAGCCCGACGACATGCAGGACCTCGCGGTTGGCTCTACGCTTGAAGCACCGACGATTCGTCTGGTGGCGAGCGCTTCGCCGCGTATGCACGACTGAGTCACTCAGTCGCCCTTCCTTGCGAGCGTGATTCTTCTGCTCAGGGTTGTCGAGATCGGTGGGTAGTTCATCTCGAAGCGGGTGCCGTTGAACGCGTCCAGCGGTTCGTTGATGCGTTCGCTGACGAATGTCAGCAGCTTTGAGTACCAGCTGATGTGCGGTGTGTATGCGCCCTTCGCGGTCTGCGCAATAGTGCGGTGCGTCTCGTCGATATGGATCGACTGGCGGTCGAAGAACTCCTCGCGATTCACGTGTGGGTAGGTCAGCCGATCGAGCAGGTGGGTGATCGGTTCGCCGACGGATTCAAGGTCCTGATGCACAAAGTAGTCGAACATCACTCGCTCGACGGGGGCCTGGAGGAGCACCATGAAGCCCGCGGTCTCGAGCTGGTTGGGCTCATCGGGGGAGTAGCGGGGGTAGATGTTTGAGAGGTAGCTCCCGAATACGCAGTCGGTGATTCCCTGGTTGCCGACCGGTCCGGCGGCGAGGTTGAAGCACTTGTAGTCGCCGTTTATCTCGACCTCGATCTCCGGCTCGCGGGGCTCGCAGAAATCTGGAAGCAGCTGCAGCTGCCCCTCCTCATAGCCGCGTGGGTCGAGCGGTTCTTTGCGGATCGTGACGGCGTTGCCCTGAGCGTCGTGAACTGCCTCATAGCTCATGGGCCATGGGCGCTTCCCAAGGCGCCGGAAGCCGATGTAGCCGGTGACGTGCGCGGCGTCGACCATGTCGGGGTCTTCCTTGGACGGCAGCAGAAAGACTGTGACGAATCGCGTTTGTGCCTGCACTCCCCAGACAGAGCAGGCGCCCTCAAAGAGCGTGCGCCGTGCCCGCTCACGGTCCTGCTGCGTGGCCTTCTCCGTTTGGTTCGCGAGCAGCATCGCGAGGGTTTTCCGGCTGCCGGTGCATGCCGCGATCGACGCTTCATACTGATCGACAGACTCGATGAGTTGATCGATGAGCGATTGATCCGCCCCGAGTTGGATGCAGCGCTCCGCGAAGCGGATGAGGCTGGATTTGCCCGGCACATCGTGGGCGACGCTGGTGCTGTCCTCGGTGCGGACAATGCGTGAGAGACGCCACGCGAGCCCCCGGTTCACGCCGAGGTCCCTCGCGAGCTCGCGTGTTTTCGTCGGGTCCAGATCGCTGGCCTCAAAGAGATCGAGCACGCAGGTGCGGACATTGTAAAACGAGTCAAGGACATCCCCAACTGAGGCGGTATCGCCCCCCCTTGTTTTGGCGGTAGCGGATGCGATTGGGGGTGATTCATGAGCCATATGTGATCACTGTACCGTGGGCGGAGGTGATTGACAACGAGAAAATGTCACACAAAATGTCAAATTTGACAGTTGACTCGCTGTCATCCTGCTTGTACCTTGAAGCAGCCACCCCCGCTGGGCGGCGATGTCTCGGTTTGGATTGAACCGCTACGCACCACTCGAAATGGACAAAAAGGAGAGTACACATGAACCGCACACAACTGACCACACTGCTGGGCCTGGGGCTCGCTGCTTCCACCTCGCTCGCGGGCGTGGATATCTCGGTCGGGGCCAGCGCCCCGACCTACGGCACCACGCTGAACTTTGATGAGCCGGGCGGGCCGACGGGTGATTTCATCCCCAACGACGCCTGGTCGGGCATCGGGATCAGCGCGATCACCGCGTTCGATGGCAACAACATCGTGAACAACCTCAGCAGCACCCCCGGGTACGGCTGGCTGCCCGACAACAACGTGTTCGTGGGCAACTTCGGCGTTGCCTTCGAGTTCGAGAATGACGTGACCGAGTTCTCCGCTCAGGTCTGGGACAACGCGGGCCCGGCCGACTTCATCTCCGGCGGCATGATCGCCATCGCAGAACGGGACGGCGTCGAGGTCGGCTCCTTCTTCTGGGAGTTCCCGATCTTCGGCCCCGGCGGTGACAACTGGTTCAACTTCACCACGACCGGTGGCGATAGCTTCGACCGCGTTGCCTTCGTCGGCTTCGCGTTCGTCAGCCCGGTGACGATCGTCGACAACATCTCGTTCAACACGGTCCCGGTCCCCGGCACCGCGACGCTGCTCGGTTGTGGTCTGCTGGCCGCCTCTCGCCGTCGCCGATAAGCCCTCTCTTTCAAGTGGAACACCACTTGCGCACACGCTGTTCCCGCTGCTCCTAACGGAGCAGCGGGACATTACACCCCGGTAATCAAGAGGAACCAGCATGCCATTTAACTCTCAGAAACTCGGCGCGATCGTCTGTGCTGCGACGATGCTGCACTCCGCGGGCGCTGCGTTCGCCCAGTCGACCACCTATCTTCCCGAGTGGTACTTTGCCAGCGACCTGTCATACGACGGGACCGTCGCGACGGGCAACTTGGTGGGTCCGTATGAGCCGTTTATCTGGACGCCAGAGACCGGTGTCGAGTTGATCGGCGGAGCAACGCTCCAGGATATCGGCGTGGCGGCGGGGACGCCGGACATATCACATGATGGCTCGCGGGTCAGCGCTTCAATCATCGATCTGACGGGCAGCTATCTGACGCTCGGGCTCTGGGAGAACAACAAGTGGGACTCGCTCGTTGAGGTCGGCGAGCCTGGTACGGCAACGCTGGATGCCAATATCGGCTCGGCGTGGGCGATCTCGGGCGATGGTCAGACGGTCGGTGGTCTGGTCTGGGCAGGCGGCGCTGAATATGGCAACGCGAAGGCGTGCACCTGGTCCGCGTCGACCGGGCTGGTCATACTCGAGGTCGATGCGGATCTCAGCGCACGGGTGAATGCCCTCAACGGCGACGGATCTGTCGCGGTGGGGTGGGAAGAGCGTCCCGACGGCGCTTGGCAGCCGACGGTTTGGCGCGATGGTGTCAAGATGCGACTCTCGCCGAATGACGCATTCACGGGTTGTGAAGGCGTCAACTCCTCAGGGGACATCGTGGTTGGCACTGCCTTCGAGCCTTCAACGCAAAACCGGGTGGCCACCATCTGGCGATGGGATGGCACGGGGTACATCGAGCAGAAACTCCCGCTCCTCCCGGGCACGCCGGCCTTCAACGGCTGGGCGGTCGCGAACAGCGTCTCGGATGACGGGTCGATCGTGGTCGGGACGAACTACTACAGCTTCAACCCGGGCGGTACCGCCGATGGGATCGTGTGGACGCAGGATACCGGTCTTGTCAACGCGATGGACTACTTCACGTCGCTCGGTTTTGTGTTTGAGAGCACGATTGACATCATCGGCGTGTACGCGGTTTCGCCCGATGGATCGACGTTCATCGCGGACTACTTCAACGATCGGAACGGGCAGGTCGGCAGCGTCATACTGCGTGTTGAAGATCAATGTGCGGCCGATCTTAATACCGACGGGTCGTTGGACTTCTTCGATGTCAGCGCGTTCCTCGGACTCTTCCAATCGCAAGACCCCGCAGCGGATTTCAACGGTGACGGGCTGTTTGACTTCTTCGATGTGTCCACGTTCCTCAGCGCATTCAACGCTGGTTGCCCCTGATACTCATCTCGATCAAATCCAGAAACACGAATAAGGAATACCCATGAAACCCCTGATTCTCTCTCTTTCGACTGTGGCCGTACTCTCTCAGGCGGCGATGGCGCAGTCGGTGACCATCCTCCCGAGCAACTACTATGTGTCGGATCTCTCGTATGACGGTCGCTACGCCGTGGGCAACCAGGCGGGGCCGTACGAGACCTTCCGCTGGAGCGTCCAGACCGGACCGGTCCTGCTCGGACGGGCAACACTCCCGACGCTCGGTATCGCGGCTGGATCGCCGGATATCTCCTACGCGGGGGATCGGATCTCGGCATCGATTACGAACAGCGCTGGGACCCAGATGACGCAGGGCGTGTGGGACATGTACGACGATGCGTGGGTCTCGCTGGATGCGATCGGGCAGCCGAACGCCCAGGTGGTCGACGGCTCAATCAGCAGCGCATGGGGATTCTCCGGCGATGGCACGACGGTCAGCGGTTTTTACTGGAACACAAGCACGGGCGCGACGCCTTGCACGTGGGTCCCGGGCGTGGGCGTGACCCCGCTCGAATCAACCCCCGGGCGGAGTGCGCGAGTGAATGGGGTGAACTACGACGGGACAGTTACCGCCGGGTGGGAGGCCAACAGCACCGGGCAATGGCAGCCGAGGGTTTGGATCAACGGCGCCAAGATCGAACTCGATAACAGCGCCGCCGGATCAGTGGTCGAGGCGGTCAGTGCCGATGGGAACTACCTTGCTGGGAACCTGTACGACGATGAGATCCTCTCACGCGTGCCCTCGTACTGGGCATGGGATGGGCAGGAGTATGTCGGACACATGATCGGGCTGCTCCCCGGCACGCCGGTCGGCAACGGCTTCGGGATCGCACGCGCGATCACGGACGACGGCTCGATCGTGGTCGGTGTGAACTTCTACAGCTTCAATCCCGGCGGAGCCGCGGACGGCATCGTCTGGACGGAATCCACCGGCCTGATGAACGCGATGGACTACTTCGCGATGCATGGCATCGAACTCGACGGCATGTTCGACATCCGCGCTGTGGACACGGTGTCGCCTGACGGATCAACCTTCGCCGCCACGGGGATCGATATCAAAACCAATGAGATCCGGACGGCGATCATCCGTCTGGACACGCTGTGCCTCATCGATTTTCAAAGAGACGGCGAGCTGAACTTCTTCGATGTGAGCGAGTTCGTCCGCCAGTTCAATGATCACGGAGTCGACGCGGACATGGATCAGGACGGCGATCACGACTTCTTCGATGTGTCCGCATTCATCCAGCAGTACAGCATCGGTTGTCCGTAAATAACGCGAGGGCTCGCACAATCCACTCCCTCTTGGTTTGTGCAGAAGCCGCGCGTTTGCAAGGGCAGCGTCCTCCCGGACGCTGCCCTTATTTATGTGTCCTGAGAGTCGTTGTAGCCCTTGGGATTCTTCTGGAACCATGCCCAGGCGCTGGAGACAACCTCGTCGATCTCGGTGACCTGCGCGTCCCACCCCAGCACCGATCGGATCTTGGATGGGTCGTTGTAGAGCGCGATCGCGTCGCCCGCTCTACGCTGGGCCTCAAGCACGGGGAAGTCCACGCCCGAGACTCGCTTGACGGATTCAAGGATCTCACGCACGGAATAGCCCTTGCCGATGCCGACGTTGAACGCTTCGGTTCGGCCGATCTCGATGCGGTCCATCGCGCGTGCGTGCGCATCGATCAGATCCTCGACGTGCACGTAGTCGCGGATGTTGGTGCCGTCGGGCGTTGGATAGTCAGTCCCGAAGATCGACATGGACTCACGCTTCCCCAGTGCGGTGTTCATGGCGACCGGGATGAGATGGGTCTCTGGTGTGTGGTCTTCTCCGAGTGCGCCCGTGCGGTCGGAGCCGGCGACGTTGAAGTAGCGCAGCATGGTGAGGGCGATGGGGTTGCCCTCGTTCTGCCGCTTGGTCGCGTAGTCCATAAGGATGTGCTCGAAGTGGAGCTTGGTGGAGCCGTAGGGTGAAGTAGGCGACTGGGGGCAGTGCTCCGGGACTGGGATCATGCCCTCCGGCGGATCGCCGTACGTCGCGCAGGATGACGAGAAGATGAAGCGAGAGATGCCCTGCCCATCGTGTGCAGCGTTGCACGCATCGAGCAGCCCGATTCCCGACGCGATGTTGTTGCGGTAGTACCAGAGCGGGTTCTCGACGGACTCCCCGACATACGCCAGCGCGCCAAAGTGCATCACGTTGTCGAGCTGATGCTCGTTGAGCACCCGGAGCACGGTCGCCGTCTCTCCGAGGTCCGACTCCACGAACGCGAACCGGTCCGGATACTCGGTCTCGAGCAGTCGCATCGGTGTGATATGCCCACGGTGGAGGTTGTCGATTGCGACGACGTGGTGCCCGTCGCGGAGGAGGCGTTGGCAGGCGTGCGATCCGATGTAGCCGGCACCGCCGGTGACGAGTACTCTCATCCACTCCCCCTTTGGGTGCTTTGGCGTGATTCTCTCAGGTCCATGCCGTTATTGATCGGCGAATCCGATGAGAACGGACCGATTTTACGGGTCAGGGCTTGTCAGAGTTCGTATCGTTCGACGCGGAACTGAACGCCGCTTGGTCGGAATCCGTACAATGGAGTCACGGGGCGTACACAGGGACGTAAACGCGATGGCAGATTCTTTTACATCCGACTTTAAGCGCTTTTTCTCGCGGGGTTTAGCGATCTTGCTACCGACGGCGGTCACGCTGTGGCTGTTATGGCAGGCCTTCGGCTTTGTTTACAACACCGTGGCCCAGCCCATCAACAAGGCCACCCGGATCACGGTCATCTGGGTTGTTCCCAAGGTGATGGACGAAGAATCGCTGCCGGAGTGGTTCCAGGTGACGCCGGCAGAGGTCGCGGAAGCCCGCGCGAACCGCCCGGAGATCCGTGAAAACGTTTCGGACGCCTCGGTCCGCCTCACCCTCCGCCGAGAGTACCTCCAGAAGTTCTGGCGCGAGCACCCGTACCTGAACCTGACCGGGCTGTTTATCGCGATCATGCTGATCTACCTCGCTGGTGTTCTGCTCGGGAACATCGTGGGCAAGACGCTCTACGCGAAGGTTGAGCGCCTGATCACGCGTATCCCCGGATTCAAGCAGGTCTATCCCCACGTCAAGCAGGTCGTTGACATGGTGATGGGCGAAAAGAAGATGGCCTTTTCCAAGGTCGTCGTCGTCGAATACCCGCGTGAAGGGGTGTGGACAGTGGGGTTCCTGACGGGCAACTCCATCCGGCAGATCGATGAGGCGGCCGGTGATACCGTCGTGTCAGTCTTCATCCCGACCAGCCCGACACCATTCACCGGGTTCACCATCAACCTGCCCAAGAGCAAGGTGATGGAGCTCTCGATGACGATCGAGGAAGCCCTCCGCTTCGTGATCACGGCCGGCGTGCTCGCCCCGGGCGACATGCCGGGCGAGTCGGACCCGGCGCTCGCCGAGATCGCGCGTCAGGCAGAGAAACGGAATCCAAACGATAAAGACGTGATGTGATCAGCCCTGATCGCCGTAGCGCTTGCCCCTGAGGGCCGCGATCAGTTCGGGCTTATCCATGTCCGAACGCCCCTCAAGATCGAGTTCCTTCGCGCGCTCGAGCAGCTGTTCCTTGGACCAGTCATCGTACGAGTTCGGGCGGTCCGTGGGCTGCCCGCTCGAATCGGAGTTGGCGATCCGCGCGGCGGTCTCCTTGTTGTAGCCCTTGTCTCGCAGCGCTTCGTACTGCGCATCGTTCTCGATTGTTGGCCTGTCTCGCTCTGCCATTTGATCATCTCCTTACAGCCCGCGCCGTGTTGCCGGGCTTCCCTGCGCGGGGTTGTGGTCGACATGGTGCCCCGGGTTCCTTTTGGCAACGGGCTTGGTTGGGGCGCCGGGTGTCATTGGTTCACCGGCGCGAACCCCGTCCGGGTTGTGGTTTGAGACGTGGTTACAGTCGCACGCCGCGTGATCGCAGCCCGAGCCCTCGGCACACCCCTGCGAGCAGAACCAGTTCTCTCCTTTGCTGACGCCGCTGAACTGGTCGCTCCTGCAGTCGCAACCGTCGTGCGCGCATGCTTGTGATTGCTTTGATGCCTCGTAGGTTGACATGGTGTGCTCCTTTCTGAAAACCCTGGTACATACACATCATGTGGCGAGAAGGTCTGCTGACGGTGAAGCGTTTATGAAAATGGGCTTAGGTGGTGCCGCACGGGTCGGTTATCATGGCGTAGCAACGAGCATGGCACAATAAAGCGGTTTTCACCGCGAGTTCATGCGGAGCACAGCGTGCCTTGCGATCGTTAAGCATGGAGACAATGCCATGACGATCAACGTACGCCCCGTCGTAGTCACATTCATCGGTTCGCTCGTTTTTCTGAGCGGATGCGCCACGAGTGTTGCCCCCAACCCGAACGCCTCGCATTCGTATCATGACGAGCTCGGCGAGTTCCGTGAACTGCCACGGGCACGACTCGGCGCGTTGCCATTCAAGGGCCCGTTCACGCTGTATACCGCAGCGGATGTGTCTGATCTGGGCACGCATACCTACAAGGCCGGGCCGCTCGAGATCGATAACGAGCGGGAGCGAGGGATCGTCTATACCCGGCGCGGTGGTTTCCTCGACATCGCGCATGTCCGCAACAGCGCGGACATGACCGCGTACATCCATGCTCGGGCGCTGCTGGCGATCGAGCGCGGGTGGGAAGTCTTCGAGTTCAAGGGGCACGAGCCAAGCACGTACAGGGTAGAACTGTGCTATCCGGACGACTGGGAGCGGCTGGATGTCGAGACGCGTCATCGGTACACCAACGAACTCGCGCTCCGATTGGCACAACGGGTTGCGTTCGATGTTATGACCTGGCACGAGATCATCACGTGGCACGGCTACAAGAGCACGATCGTGATCCCGGAGAACAACTCCGCGTTTACCTACGACGACATCCCCAGCCACGCGCTGGGAGTACAACTCGCGGCGGAGGCACTGCGAACAGGTCGAGATTTCGATCTGGAGATGAGCCGATTGCTCGACGAGGCGTTGTCAGACCTTGGGGCTGTCGAAGGCGATGAGCTTGATTTGGCCATGAATGAGGTCGAGGGCGCGTGGTGGGACCGATTGCGCGGCCCGGAACGCCGATTGCTCGATATCGGGACAGACGACGGCAAGATCGACCCCTGGGTCGTCAACGGGCACGCGGATGAGCCGCGACCATACTCCCTTGCACGGATGGACGATATCGAGGGGCGAGATTTCAGCGGCTTCTATCGTGTCCAGATCGATCCGAACGTGCTTGAGGGCTTTGCGATCCGGAGCGTGATCGGCGAGGACCGTGAGTACATCGATCCCGAGACCGACTTCCCGGTGCTCATCGAGGATATCGCGGATTCGCTCGACGTTGAGCGGGTTCAGGATCTCCCCGAACAGGCGGCCCGGCGTTAATTTGGGAAGACATGCGGCCGGGCTGGGCCCAATCCCGCACCGGATGCTTTGGATCACGCTCCCGCGGCGGTAAGATCTGCTCTTGGGTTGAACTCGTGATGTGAACGGGTCGACCAAAGGAGTGGGATCCCGCCGTATGCGCAAGCTTAAGTCCATGTGTTTGATGTTGTTCTGCGTTACAAGCGCCAGTATCCTGCGTGCGCAGGGGCTCAAGCTTGAGCTTGTTGCGGACACGATCGTGGAGGGTGGTGTTGAGATCGTCCTTTACGATCCGACTCATGACCGTGTCCATGCGATCGGCGCCTCGGGCCGGATGGTGGTCGGCTTTGACGAATCGACACGCACCGAAGTGCT
Organism: Phycisphaerales bacterium; assembly: GCA_017642965.1. Lineage (GTDB taxonomy): Bacteria > Planctomycetota > Phycisphaerae > Phycisphaerales > UBA1924 > UBA1924. Next base: position 191,033 of record JAEPOJ010000001.1, on the reverse strand, counting down.
CCGAACCGCCACGTTCTCTGATACACAGGATTGGGAAGCGACATCGATCGCGCTGGACCCGGCGGGGCGCGGCTTTGGCGTGGTTTCCTGGGTGCCGAGTCCCCCGGATTCAGTGCCCGGCATGGTTCAGGTGATCAGCTTGGCGACGGGCGACCCGGTCTGGCAGTTCACGATCGGTTTTCATCCGGACTGCCTCATGTTCAGCCCGGATGGCCAGTTCCTGTACGCTGCCAACGAGGGTGAGCCGCACTCGACTGATCACCTCGGGGCGATCACTGTCGCCGACCTCCGCGGCATCCAGACGATAGAGGACTTCGCGGGTTTCAACTCCGTACGCACCTATCCGGTCGATGACCTGAACCTCGGCGAGGGCGTGCATCTCGATGGTTTGCGGATCACCCCGGAGCACCAGGCCTACCCGGGCGTCAACATAGAACCCGAGTACATCGCATCTACAAACGGTGGCGCATGGGTGTCATTGCAGGAGAACAACGGGCTCGCATATTTCGACATCGAGCAGCGGAAATGGACGAGGGTGATCCCGCTCGCGCCGCTGAGCTTCGCGTTTGATCCCAGCGAGACGGACGGAGTGCGTCTGCACTCGGGCGAGGGCTTCGGGCTGCTGGCGATGCCGGATACCATCGTGCACTATGAGCAGCACGGGCGCTCCTACATCGTGACCGCGAACGAGGGCGAGAAGACAGCAGGGCACGAGCTTCGCATCGGTGATGCCATCGAAGCGGGGCTGATCGATCCCGAGCGCGTCGCTGCGCTCGAGCGTGACTTCGGCGATTTGGAGGCGAGCGGTGTTGATCGCCTGTTTATCAGTATCATTGATGGTGACATCGACGGCGATGGCGATCTGGACGTCCTCTGCCCGCAGGGCGGTCGGAGCATATCGATCATTGATGCGGAAACAGGTGTTGTAGTCTGGAACTCGGGGCCGCAGATCGAGTTGTTGACCGGCATGCTGTTCCCGGATCAGTACAACGCCGGTGATTCTCGGAGTGACCGAGCCGGGCCGGAGCCCGAAGGGATCGCCCTGAAAGCGCACAACGGGCGAACGCTGATGGCGGTTGGGCTCGAGCGGACCAACGCGGTGCTGCTGTACGACGCGACCAACCCCTATGCCCCGGCGTTCCTCGACGCGGTCGCCCTGAGCGGTGATTGCCAGGGTCCGGAAGGGCTCTCGATCTTCGAGCGGGAGCAACGACTGTTTCTCGCCGTCGCGAGCGAAGAGGGCGGCTGTCTGACTGTCTATGAGATCGCTGATCGTGAAGAGCGCAAGAGAAACCCGCTCCCTCTCGGAACGGGTCCCTGAACGTATCAAGAATCGAGTTGTGGATCAGCGGCGACGGCGTGCGCCGATGAGCCCGCCGAAGCCGAGCAGCGCGATGGCGCCGGGCGTCGGGACAGATCCGGGCGAGCCGATCAGCGATGCCATATCACCGGGCAGACCCAGGTTGTCATTGAAGAACGCGTTGGATTCGTACGCGCCGTTGACGCCGAGCACGGACAGCATGGTGCCGTTCACCGAATCGATGGTGGCGAGGCCACCGGAGATCGCTCCGGGGGTCTCCTGGCCGGTGACGAACGAGCTGTCAGCGGCAAGGAAGAGGTTGATGAAGTCGCCGCCCTGACCAAGCCCGCCACCGCCGTTGGTGAGCCCGATGAGCCCGGAGTAGTTCCAGATGGACTGGAACTCAGCGATCGCGGAGGTGTACGTGATGTCGTCGACGGCCTCATTGTCGTCTGAGATCAGGAAGACCATCGACTCGCCAGCGCCGAGCATGAACGAGTCGAGCTGGCCGCCGTCGAGCGGGTCCGCGCTGTCGTCGTCGTAGATGAACATGCCGGTGTCGATGGCCGAGTTGGTGAGGTTGGTGATCTCGAACCAGTCCTGTGTTCCATCCTCACCGGACAGGCCAACGAATGCCTCGGTGATCTGAATGCTCGCGGGGCCGGCCTGTGCGATGGCGCCGAGGCCTGCGATTGCTGCGATTGCGAATGCCTTGCTCATGGTGTTCTCTCCAGTATATGTGTGATCTCTCTCGAGTTGAACCGCACGCGGTGTTGTGGTTCGACGGGCGAACAGTAGGGCAGGGTGTGGTGCGCATGGTTTGCGTTTTTGTTATGATTCGATAAGCGTTGTGTGAAGAAATGTCTTCATGCAATGTTCATATTAAGAAGCGAGATGTGGTGCTCATCGCTGGTGTACAGTCCGCGCATGCGGAAACGGAACTCAGTCGAGTCTGGCCCTGCGCGAAGCGCGTTCACGCTGATCGAGCTGCTGGTCGTCATCGCGATCATCGCGCTGCTGATCGGGATCCTCCTGCCATCGCTCGGTAAGGCGCGCGACACGGCCAAGAAGGTCCAGTGCATGTCGAACCTCAGACAGATGGGGATCTCGTTCGGCACGTACGCGGCGAACAACGATGGATACCTGAGCTCCGGCCCGTTCGACAACCGCATCCGCAAGCACGCGAAGGGATACCAGCTCGAGGCGCAGTGGCGGCTCGATCCGAGCGATCGTCGGAGCACGGTGGAGCGGATCGGCTGGATCCGTGATCTCGTGGAGATCGCAGACATCCGCGCCAGCGATTCTCTCTGCCCGACGGCCCCTGCACAGTACAACCAGAACCTCAACGTCTTCCGGATGAATGATGGAGGGTACGGCGATCCCTTCACGCACGACATGCGGGATCAGCTGATCGATCGAGGGTACAACACCAACTACACCCAGTCGTGGTACATGGCGTACACCCAGTGGAAGGACCCGCGCGTCGGGCGGACGGGGCAGCCCGCGGACGCCGCGAACGGGGTCTACGGGCCGCTGCGTGATCATTCGATGCAGATCGTTTCCTCCTCGATCGTGCCGCTGATGGCGGATGCACGCATCGACGGCGAATCGGACGACCTCAACGACACCATCACGATCGACGGCGAGTATCTGCCCGCCACCAAAGCGCTCACGGACGGCCCCGCGTGGCGTGTCGGCTTCAAGCTGACCTCGCACAGTTATGCTGATTTCGGGCCCGCGCACGGCGGGAGCCGGTCTTTCTTTCACCGGGGGCACGATCGGACGCAGGGCAACATGCTCTTCGCGGACGGGCACGTGGACACTATTACAGACGCGAATGGCGACAAGTACTTCAGCTTCGAAGAAGACTCGCCCAGCCCGACGCTCCGCGTCAACGGGCTCCCGGAGTACCCAGATTTCAGCACGAACGATGTTTTTACAGGAGAGCTGCTCAGCGGCCGGTACCGCTGAGTGGGCGTAAACGCAACGCCCGTCATGGGCGATGGAGAGAGACATGAAGAACAGGAACGCGCTGGTCGCGCTCGCGGGTCTGGCGGCTTGTGCCGCAGGAATCCAGGCGCAAGTCGTCATCAACGAGGTGTACGAAAATCCCCCCGGGGACGCGCAGGGCAACGACGACGTGCTGGAGTTCATCGAGCTCTACGGTGAGCCGGGCATGGACCTGACCGGGTACGCGATCGGGCTCTTCAAGGGCGGCAGCGACGGCGAGTTCAACCCGCCCAACGACGTCCCGGATGTCTACGCGGAACTCGACGAGGCCTTCTCGCTCGACGGGCTCTCGCTCGGCCCGAACGGGTTTCTCGTGCTCTACAACGGCACAGATACACAGTCGCTGATCCCGTTATTCGCACCTGCAGAAACCACCGGCGTCTCGTTTTTTGATGCACACATCCAGAACCCCAATGACATCAATGGCAATCTGCAGAACGACTATTCTTCTTCATACCTGCTGATGCGTCGCCGCCCGCACCACAGCGTGGTCGACGGCGTAAGCGTCTACGAGCCGGGCTACGCGATCTGGAAGGACGAGAACCCGGACGTCGATTTCGACGGCAAGTTGGATTTCGGTATCGAGATCCCGCTGACACGCGACCTAGGCATCCCCGCGGCTCCGCCGCCCTCGCGGATGGACCCGATGCAGATCATCGACGAGATCGCGTGGTCGAACGCCGGCGGAAAGGAGTACGTCCGCACGTCCGAGCACGAGATCTCGGAGACCCCGGGTTTCAACCCCGACGCGGCCACGCGCATGCGATACTACAGCGCCAACCCGATGCTCGGCTCACGCATCAATAGCGACGGGCAGACGGTGCCGACCCGGACCGCCGACGAGTCCTGGATCTACGGCGAAGTGACCGGCGCATCCATCGACTTCAAGTACGACACCGCAGCGTACGGCGCGCCGACCGATCCTGATGGCGATGGGTTCGCGGACATATCGATCGAGAACGCGGGAGACGTGTTCAAGATCACGCCCGGGGATTTTAACGACCACGCCGCGACGGGGCTGACGCAGTTCCGCTTTGTCGTGGGTGATCTCGACTTCGACGGTGACGCCGATGCTGATGACCTCGCGCTTTTCGATGCAGCGCTGTACATGGCTGACTTCGACGCCACCGAGGACTACATCGATCCGGACTCGGGCATACCCATCGCCGACCCGGAGAACCCCGGCATGAACTTCCAGTCGTACGTCTTCCAGAACCGCCTGGCCAATGCCTACCTCGCGGCCCGCTCGCTCGATCCGAGCGACGGCTTGAACTTCCCGAGCGACGCGGACCGCGCTGTGCTCGCGGGTTTGGTCGGCCCCATGATGTGCAACGACGCGGACTTCGCCTCGCCATTTGGTGAGCTGAACTTCTTCGACGTCTCGGCATTCCTCAGCGCGTTCAACGCGGCCGATGCGAGCGCGGATCTCAACAGCGATGGCATGTTCAACTTCTTTGACGTGTCGCTGTTCCTCAGCGCGTACAGCGCAGGCTGCCCGTAAGCCGAGCGACTCTGAACGATACTTGCATCAGCCCGGCTCTCGGCCGGGCTTTTGCATGATTGGATTGTGTTTGGGTAGGTGAGCAGGCTTTGTATTTTCGGGGTCGCCCACTTGGCCGGAGAAGGGTGATTCATCGAACGGAATGCGCTCGAGGGGCTTGCGAGCAAGGAATGTAACTGTTACGTTGTTCGGGGTGGCACGCTCGTGCCACACTTCATCATCAGCACAAAGGTGTACCACATGTTTTATCGACTGGTTTCCGCGATCGTGGTCTTCGCGATTGCTGCGAGCGTGCACGCGCAGGGCAGCGTGCCGAGCTACACCGGCGAGGTATGCCTTGACGGCTCGCGGGCAACGGTGACCGTCACGGTGACACCAACCGCGACCGCGGTGCTGATCTATCCCACGCCTCCGGGTGGCGGGTACTTCATGACCAACGATGGTGACGGGAACTTCTCCGCGACGTTCGATGGGTTCTCCGTTGGGGACACACTGAACTTTCATCTTGTCGTGCAAGTCCCGATGCAGCACGAGTTTCCGCCGCACAGCATCACGTTCGGAGGTGACTGCACGCCCTTCTCCGGCGGTGGAGATGGCGGCGGTGGGGGCGGAATCGACCCCGGCGGGTTCGGTGAGGGAGGGCTGCCCCATTCACGCGCGTTCCGTCACGACGTGATCGAGAGCAGCGGCGATTGGGCGATCCTGATCGAGACTGGCCAGCCGGCATCTCCTTTGCCCGGAGTCACAGGCGTTGATCTCCGCTACCGGATCGGTGACGGGCCCATGCAGACCGAATCGATGTCGGACCTTGGCGGTTTCATCTGGGGGCGTGAGATCCCGGGTCTGCAGCCCGGCGACCGCGTGTCGTACTCGTTCGTGAAGACGGTGGGCATCGAGCCGGTCGACACCGCGTGGTTCCACCGGACGATCGGCGAGGATGCGCCCGATATCCCGAGCTTCCCGCTGCAGACTGAAGCCGCGATCCGGTTCCGTGATCGTCACGAGAATGAGTGGCGTTTCGATCATTACCCTGCGGGATACGATGTTGGTCGTTCGTTTGATCTGGTCATCACCGATCACGGTCACCGGCTCGACATTGAGCTGACGACCTCGCCCGACGTGCCCGTGGGAGCGGTGGATATCAAGTGGTACAACCAGGCGGGCGAAGTCGGGTTCTGTGATCGCAACATCTCCGCCATCAGCCAGCGGATGGACGGCGGGAACGGCTCGTTCACGTCTTCGATCGAGAACCTGACGATCGGCCAGCGCGTGGATATCGAGTTCACGCTGCTCGCGTCCCAGACGTACTACAGCGAGTTCATCTACTACTACGTTGGCGACAACCGCCTCCAGCGCGAGTATCAGCACCCGCTCGCGTACGCGGCGGGCGATGCTTCGATCCCGGTGGTCACGGTGAAGCAGTTCGCGTTCAACCAGCATGCGCTCAACCTCGGGCCTCAGGAACTCCGCTCGTTCATGGACGGCAAGGTCATCTTCGAGACGCGCTGGGACGATGGGCTGCTCTTCAATCCACCAACAGCGTTCGACTGCAACGGCGGCCCGGTCGGCTTTGACATGGGCCCGAGCCCCGTCTTTGAGCCCGGGCTTCTCGGTCCGCTGTACACCAACAACTCCTGCATCGAGTGTCACATGCTCGATGGTCGGGGTGCAGCGCCGTCGGGCGGGCTCGATTCGATCGAGGATTACACCGTGCGACTCAGCGTTCCCGGTGCGCCGGGAGAGGCGCCGATCCCGCACCCGCTCTACGGCGACCAGCTCGACACCAGGGCGGTGGCGGGCGCGACGCCCGAGGGCAACGCGGCCATCGTATGGGAGATCATCAACAGCACATTCGATGATGGCACGACGTACGAACTGCGGAAGCCGACGTACGCGTTTACGGAACTTGCTCACGGCGCGATCGGCACCAACATCCCCGGAGACGCCGCTTCAAACTCCTCTGGGCAGGGCTACGACGGTGAGGCCGAGGTCTCCGTGCGTGTTGCGCCGATGCTGATCGGGCTCGGGCTGCTCGAGGCCGTTGCGGAGAATGAGATTCTCGCCTGGGCGGACGAGCACGACTCGGATGGGGACGGCATCTCCGGACGCCCGAACTACGTGGATGACATCGGCACCGGCGGGACATCGCTCGGGCGATTCGGGTGGAAGGCCGGGCAGCCAAACCTGCGACAGCAGGCCGCTTCGGCATTCGCTCACGACATGGGCATGTCGTCTCACCTCGTCGGGGATGGCCCCGCGGAGGTCGATCCGATGATGATTGATGAGATCGTCGCGTACCTGCGTGGTCTCGCGGTCCCGCCTCGCGATAACTATCGCGATCCGGCTGCGCAGCAGGGCAAGGTGCTCTTTGAAGCCGCGGGTTGTATGGCGTGCCATCGTCCAGTGATGCGGACCGCTCCGGACGCTGAGTTTGCTCCATACCGCGATCAGACGATCCAGCCGTTCACGGATATGCTGCTCCACGACATGGGCGAGGGGCTCGCGGACGAGCGCCCTGAGTTCGGTGCGAGCGGGCGCGAATGGCGGACCGCGCCGCTGTGGGGTATCGGGTACGTCGGTCATGTCCTCGGCACGCCGGACGATCCGTTCGATCCGAACGGGAACCCCGCGCAGCCGAACTACCTGCACGATGGTCGCGCGAGATCACTGATGGAGGCGATCCTCTGGCACGGCGGCGAGGCGGAGGCGGCCCGCGACGCGGTGCTCGCGATGGACGCGTCCGAGCGTGATGCATTGATCGAGTACGTGAAGTTCCCGTTCGTTGATCCGGTCGAATACACAAGCGTTGACCCATGCCCCGCGGATATGAACGGCGATGGGATGCTGAACTTCTTTGACGTGAGCGTTTTCCTGGGTGCCTTTGGTGTGATGGATCCCGCGGCTGACTTCACCGACGACGGGGTGTTCAACTTCTTCGACGTCTCGTCGTTCCTCAGCGCGTTCGGCGCCGGCTGCCCGTAAGAAGATGCATCCCAAGAGGACAACCAAAGCAGCCCGGCAGAGCGCCGGGCTGCTTGCTTATGACCTGAGAGAGATCACGTGCCGACCGGGCTCGGTCTCGTCCACAATGAACGCGCACCCCATGAATGCCTCGATCACCTGCATGTTGGTCTTCGTGTGGCGGGTGAGCGTGCCCGTGCGGAACGCCCCCTCGCCCGCGAGCGCGAGGGGGACGAGCAACTGATCGGCCAGATGGAGACCGACAGGCACACCCGAGCCGATGTAGTCGTTGGCGCGCTTGGCGGCCTGCCTGGCCACCTTTTCCGAAGAGACGCTCTTCTCGCCGAAGCCGGTGATGACCTCGGTGAGCTGGTCGCTCTCAAGCTCGATGCTCAGGACATTGCCCGGGCCGAGCCCGTCGCCGATCAGGTCGTGACGTGCTTCGTCATCGGCGAGATGGAGCTTCTTGATGAGGGTCCGAAGCTCACGGTCCGCGATCGCGCCGGGCAAACCGGCGACGGTCGCGATCGCGAGGCGGCGCTTGATGTCGCCTCGCACGAGCAGTTCGAGTGGCGTGAGTCGATCAACGGGGTTGACCGTGACGCGGATCTGCCCGCCGCCGGCAGGGAAGAAGCCGTGGCGTACAAGCTCGACATCGACCTTCGGCCCCATCTTCGCCAGCACCGGGAGGAAGCACCTGGTGAGGAAATGCACCGTGGGCGCGAACGGGTTGTGCGTGCCGCCTTCGATGATGAGCTCGCTCGGTCCGTTCGCTTGGATCAGTGCCGGGAGCACCGTCTGCAACACGAGCGTGGTTGAGCCCGCGCTCCCGATCGAGAACCGGTACGACCCGGCATTGACCGGACCGGGTGTAAACTCGATCGAATCTGACCCGAGCGCCGCACCCGAGACGTGCGCGCACGAAACCTCCGCAGCCGCTTTGACGGCTGTCAGGTGCTGACGAAGCAACCCGGGCTTGCGCCGCCCCGCACGGATGTTGTCGATGGTGAATGGTTGCCCGGTCACCATAGAAAGAGCGAGGGAAGTGCGCAGCACCTGCCCACCACCCTCACCCATAGATCCATCGATACTAATCATCCGCCTTGTCTCCGTCCTTGATCACGAACTTCGCGTCGAGTCGTGCGACTTCGCTTGCGAGCCCTGCCGTCTTCACCGATCGCAGGACCTCATCGAAGTCCTTGTAGGCGTCGGGCGCCTCGTCGATCGGGTAGGTCCGGCAGTTCGTCAGGATGTCTCGCTCCGCGAATGACGCGTCGACCTTGACCTGGTCGAGCGTGCGGGCCGCGGCCTTGCGCCCCATGACTCGCCCCGCGCCGTGGTTCACGGAGTAGCACGACTTCACCGCGCCCGGATCGGCGACCATCACCGCCGAGCCTGCCTGCGGGTTGCCCGGTAGCAGGATCGGGTGCCCGGTCTCGGCGAACGGCGTGTCCTTGAGGGCGTGGTGCCCGCCCGGGAACGCACGCGTCGCGCCCTTGCGGTGCACCCACTCGAGGCGATCGTTCACGACTTCCTGACGCGCGATGTTGTGGCTGATGAAGTACACCAGCCGCCCATCGACGCCGGGGAAGATCTCCTGGAACGCCTCAAGGACGAGCGCGTTGATCAGGAGGTGGTTCACCGTTGCGAAGTTCGCGCCCATCGACATGTCGTCGATGTAGTTGTTCGCTTCGTGCGTACCGAGGGGCGCGTAGACGAGCTGACGATCCCCGCCGGGCAGCGGGGTGTCCCACTTGGCGAAGTGCGCCTGCAGCGCCTTGAACTGCCCCGCAGCAAGGTCATGCCCGAACCCGCGTGACCCGCAGTGCGAAAGGAACGCGACCTGCCCGTCCTTGAGCCCGAACACCTCCGCGGTGTTCTTCGCGCGATCACCTTCTGCGAGTCGAACAACCTCACACTCACCGAAGTGGTTCCCGCCGCCGTAGGACCCGAGCTGTCGGACCTTGCGTGGCATGCGCTGCGAGAACTGATTGTTCCGACACAGGATATCCAAGCGACGCTCGAGCGCATCGTGCGTCCCGTCGTGACCGGTGTGCTGCGAATCCTCGCAGCGCTGCGCCCACTCGACGGGGATCCCGAGCTTCTCGCAGACCTCCGCGGATGCGCCTTGGGTGATCGCCATACGTCCGAGCTGGTCGTTCACATGACGCGCCTTGGGCACCGAGCGTTGTCCCTTCCCGGTTCCGGTTGGGGTGCGCTCGCAGATCGCGTTGATCAACCGACGGCGAACCTGCGGCTGACGGATCGCGGACTCGTCGATATCGACCGAGAGCAGCGACATCGAGCACTTGATGTCCACCCCGACAGGGCCGGGGTAGATGTGCGAAGGGCTCGAGAGCACGCACCCGACAGGGGTTCCGTACCCGAGATGTGCGTCGGGATTGAGGACCATCGTGGAGACGCCGGGCGCCATCGCGGAGTTGATGGTCTGCTTGATGCACACCTCGTCGAAGGTGTTGCGGATCGCCGGCGTACCGATCACGGTCACGGGCTTGGCGTCGTTGGGCAGGGGGAGGATGGCCTCCGCCTCGCCGGTATCGATGAATGGGTTGCTGTTTGAGCTGTTGTTGGTCATAATGTGCTCATTTCTGTACTGGAGCCCGGCATGACGATGCGCGAGCAGGAATCAAAGGTAACCTATATCCGGTTTCAGACCCGCGTGCAGGACGCGTATTCTCATCGCCCGACGGGTGTTTTTATGGCTGTCAATGCGCTGCGCGAGTTCAACGAGGTTGCCCCGTATCACATGGAAGAACTTGAACGCCACCTCTCGTGGCTCAAGATGCATCTCAAGTCACCACCCGAACTCAAATACGATGGCAACGAGCGAGCGCTTTCATGGTTCCATCCGCGTGCGAAAGAGCCGATCAAGCGCGTGCGTGCCATGGTTGAAATCCTCCGAGAGTATGGCGTGGTCATTGATCAAGTCTCGACGGATTGCCCTGGCTATGTGGTGTATGAGGATGGATGGCAGATCGTTGCCAAGCCGTTTCGCAGATAAGTCGAATCATCTCATGCTCCTTTCAAGGGTGAACGACGGGGGTCGAACCCGTAACCTCTCGGATCACACCCGAGTGCTCTAACCGGTTGAGCTACATTCACCATCAATGACTCCGGCTGGATTCGAACCAGCACTGTGTGGTTTCTGAGACCACCGCCTCTGCCAGTTGGGCTACGGAGCCTTCTGTCTTCCTTTCAACCGCCCCGGTGGGATTCGAACCCACGACCTCCGCATTCGTAGTACGGCACTCTGGTTCCGCTGAGCTACGGGGCATCAAACTGAATCTGGATGGCAGGATTCGAACCCGCGACTTTGTGCACCCAAGGCACACGCTCTGCCAAGCTGAGCTACATCCAGTCGTGAATCCGGAGGGCAGGGCTCGAACCTGCGACGCTGCGCGTATGAGACGCATGCTCTACCAGCTGAGCTACCTCCGGGATGAAAAGCGCCCCGCCCGAACAGATGCGGGACGCGTGTGGAAAGAGTTACTTGGCCGACTGGCGAGCCATCAGTTGCCCGATCTGCTCGCTCAGGTCGCCCGCCCCCAGGATGAAGGTTGCGTCGGTGCCTCGCAGTATGTCCTGCAACGCTTCGAGTTCCTTCATCCGTGCGAGCACGGGGTTCTGCTCCAGGAGCTTGGCCGTGTTCGCCTGGCTGCGTGCGGCCGCGGTCTCCTCTCGACGGCGGATCAGGTTGGCCTGGGCCTGCTTCTCCGCGACGATGACCTGGTTGAGGATCGACTTCATATCACCCGGGAGGATGATGTCGCGAAGACCCACGCCGGAGACCGAAACCCCGAACTCCGCGGCTCGCGCCGTGAGTCGGTTCTTGATCTCCGCACCCAGCTCGTCCTTGTCCGCGAGCAGCTTCTCGAGCGTGCGCCCGCCGATAGCGGATCGCAGCTCGAGCTGCGCCTCACGATACAGCGTCTGCCTCCAGTCCAGGACCTCGGTGACGGCCCTGACCGCATCGGTGACCCGGTGCGTCAGGAGCAGGTTCACCCGGAGGGTCACCTTGTCGGCCGTCATGATCTCCTGGCCCTGGATGTCCTCGACCTGCTCACGCAGATCGACGGACTTCCAGGTGATCGAAGGCCCGCCGCGCCAGTACACGTAGTGCCCGGCACCAAGCTGATCGATCAGCTCGCCATCACGGAAGAGCATGACCCGCTCGCTGGCATCCACGCGAACCCCGTTGAAGTGCTGCACGCCGCCGGGGAAGCTGAGGATGGTTTCGAGCTTTGGGTGCACGAAGCGGACATCGTTGACGTCGTAGCGCTCGATCTCGATCGACGCGTTCTGATTCCAGTACGCGTGGATACCCGATGCGAGGATCGCGTCGAGACGACCGTCAACCCACACGAGCGCCCGCTCGGTGTCCTTGAGGTCGATGACGCTCAATCGCGATGCGAGTCGTTCGTCTCGCACGAGCGCCTTGAGCTGCTCGTGACGAAACCGAGGCGAGAGCATATCCACGATCTCGATCGTGTTGGTCTTGGCGCTGAGCGCCCAGATCGCGTGCTTGCCGGATTCGAGAACGGTGTGCAGTTCGCCGTGGCGGAACCACAACCCGAGTTCGTGCTTACGGATTCGTACAGTCTTCCTCATGGCGTTGCTCCTTTCGTTGGGCTCGTGTGCATGAGATGCGTGGACAACAATGACAACTCGTTGTCAACCGGGATTGCATGATTGACATAAATGCGAGCCGAACGCGTCTTCACGCACGCCCACCCGATCCATCAGCGGGGCACGGTTTGAGGCGGTTCGCGCCGGGTCATTGACTCGCCTGACGCAGCTCACGCGATCCCCGAAGGGGCGCGATCACTGCGCCGGTCTGTGCGATGACCCGGTTTGAAGCGCCGGTATCCGCCGTGCCGCTGGCTTCGTCGCCGGCTCCGATCGTGCGGTGCGTCTCGCGGTGCGATCCGCATCCACGCGTCGGGTGTGGTTGTGCGATCAGTTCGCCCTCGACTCACTGCGTTTGCCAGTTTCTTACTGGTGGGGATTCGAACCCCGAGGGAGGAAAGCCCTTACCTGTGTTTGCATGGGAGAGTCGAACTCCCAACACCTTGGTCATCAGCCAAGTGCTCTACCTATTGAGCTAATGCAACACGCTCCAAGCAACCGGTAGAACCCGTGTCGCGGGACACGCGTGCCCAAATGGGTGCGTGCCGCCGGACGGCAACTCGAGCGAAAGAACGACTGGGGAATCGAACCCCAGCCGGGGGGAGGTGCTCTCCCTCCCCCCGGCACAGCCTTGTGTGCGGTCTGATCGATCATGCAATCCCGATTGTCAAAGAGGCGACTCCCATGAGTCATGAGGAGACAATGCATGCCGCGTGCCAAACTGACAAAGGCATTGATTCTGGGCTACAAACGTGACTAACCCGATCAAATGCCGACTGCATATTTGATATTCATCGATATAGAATTATCGTGATTGATCCGAAATACTCGTGTATGCCCGGATCGGATCCAAAGCCAACCGTCGTCCTCGGCCTGCTCGGTACCACACTCGACACCGGCAAGGGGCCCAAGCGGTGGGAGCGGTGGCGACCGACGGTGTCCCTGTGCCAGCACGAGGATTTCATTGTCGATCGACTCGAGTTGATCCATGACCGCCGTGCGAACTCACTCGCGGAGCAGGTGATCGAGGACATCGCGTCGGTTTCACCCGAGACCAAGGTCGTCCAGCACACGATGGCGATGCGTGACCCATGGGACTTCGACGAGGTCTTCGCCAAGCTCCACGACTTCGCGCGTGCGTACCCGTTCGATACCGATCGCGAGGATTACCTGGTCCACATCACGACGGGCACCCACGTGGTGCAGATCTGCAACTTCCTGCTCACCGAGTCGGGATACTTCCCCGCACGCCTGATCCAGACCTCGCCGCCCCGGCGCGCCAAGGACGGCCCCGGCCTGCGGAGCATCATTGATCTGGATCTGAGCAAGTACGATCAGCTCGCGTCGCGTTTTCAGCGCGAGCACGACGACGCTGTGGCCTCGCTTAAGGACGGGATCGAGACACGCAACGCAAAGTTCAACCGCCTCATCGAACGCGTTGAACACGTCGCGGTGCGCACCAGCGATCCGATCCTCCTCACGGGGCCTACGGGCGCGGGCAAGTCCAAGCTCGCGGGGCGGATCTTCGAACTCCGCCGCCACCGAAGACTGGTCGAGGGATCGCTCGTGGTGGTCAACTGCGCCACGCTGCGGGGCGACAGCGCGATGTCCACGCTCTTCGGACACAAGAAGGGCGCGTTCACCGGGGCCGCGAGCGATCGCCCAGGGCTGCTGCGCCAAGCCGACGGAGGCCTGCTCTTCCTCGATGAGATCGGTGAGCTGGGGCTCGACGAGCAGGCGATGCTCCTGCGCGCGATCGAGGAGCAGCGGTTTATGCCGCTCGGGGCGGACAGCGATGTGCAGAGCGCGTTCCAGCTAATCGCGGGTACGAACCGCGACCTGCGCGAGTGCGTCCGCGACGGCACATTCCGTGAGGATCTGCTGGCACGCATCAATCTCTGGAGCTTCGAACTCCCCGCGCTGCGGGATCGGGTCGAGGACATCGAGCCCAACGTGGATTTCGAGCTCGATCGCTTTACGCGTGAACGCGGGCACATGGTCCGCTTCAACTCGGAAGCCCGCGAGGACTTTCTCGCGTTCGCGACCGAACCAAGCTCACTATGGAGCGGCAACTTCCGCGACCTCAACGCCGCTCTCACCCGGATGGCGACCCTCGCCCCGGGCGGACGCATCACCCGAGAGGTGGTGGAGGAAGAGCAGCGCCGCCTCGAGCACGCGTGGGCGTGCGCCGAGAGCAACGACTTCCCGAACCTGTCCGGCGTGATGCGTCGTGAGCAAGTCAGCGAGATCGATCTCTTCGATCGGATCCAGCTCGACGCGGTCATCGGGGTGTGCAGGGAGTGCGGTTCACTCTCGGAAGCAGGGAGAACCCTGTTCGCGGCATCGCGGTCAAAGCGATCCAGCACCAACGACTCCGACCGGATCCGCAAGTACCTCGCCAGGTTCGGGCTCAGCTGGTCTGACTTACGCTGAGTCTGAGGCGGATCCCGATTCACACCCCCGCTCGGGTGTCGGGATGATCCGGGCGCTCCGATCAAAGTGGACATACTGCCAGAACCACTGGAGCATGGTCATGATCCTGTTTCGGTAACCGATCAGGAAGTAGATGTGGACGACGGCCCAGAGCAGGAATGCCGGGTACCCCCCGAATCGCCGTCCTGCCAGCTCCGCGACCGCCCGGTTCCGCCCGATCGTCGCCAAAGCCCCCTTGTCGCGATACCAGAACGGTTCTCGTGGGTTCCCTGGGGCGCGGATCTCGCGTTTGATGGTGCGCCCGGCATACCGCCCCATCTGGATCGCCGCGGGCGCGACCCCGGGGACGGGCTCCTGTGACTTAGGGTCGATGAAGTGCGCGAGATCGCCGGCCACGAAGATGTTGGGCTTCCCGGGGGCGGTCAGGTCCGCGCCGACGACGATCTTTTCCGCCTTGGTTCGTTCTGCGTTTAGTGAAGCGCCGATACGCTCGCCTGCGACCCCCGCCGCCCACACGATCGTGCGGGTCTCGATGCGATTGCCATCGGAGAGCGCGACGCATTGCTCATCGAGCTCCTCGACGCGGGTGTTCAGGATGATCTCGACACCCAGCTGCTCGAGATCACGCTTCGCGCGAGCAGAGCTATCCGGGTGAAAGGTCGGGAGCACGCGATCCTGGCCTTCGATCAGGATCACCCGCGCTTCGCTCGTATCGAAATGCCGGTACTCAGCACGGAGCGTCTTGTGGCTCAGCTCAGCGAACGCGCCGGCCATCTCCACGCCGGTCGGGCCCGCGCCGATGACCACAAAGGTCAGCTCGCGGGTCCGGTCCGCATCACGCTCGAGCAGCTCGGCGGCTTCGAACGCCGAGACAAACCGTTTGCGGATCTCGATCGCGTCACCCACGGTCTTGAGCGGTGGGGCGTGCCTCCTCCATCCGTCGTGTCCGAAGTAGATCGCCCGCAGCCCGGCTGCTACCACGATGTAGTCCGCGTCGAGTTTCCGCCCGGAGGCGAGCGAGACCGACATGGCCTCCGGATCGATGGCACAGACCTCGTCCATCAGCACACGCACGTCGTCCCGCTTGGCGAACACCTCGCGCACCGGGGCGGCGATGCTCGGCGCGGCGAGCGCAGCCGTGGCTACCTGATACAAGAGTGGCTGGAACAGATGGTGGTTCTGGCGATCGATCAGCGTCACACGCGCACCCGAGCCCTTGAGCGACTTTGCGCACTCAATCCCGGCGAACCCGGCGCCGACGATCACGACATGGGGGCGGTCCGGCATGCTGCTCCGTTTCTTCCGTATCCTGCGATCCGCATGTGCTGCGAGAGTCTATGCAGGATCAGAAACGAAACGGATTCATGCCCTTTGGGTTTGGTGAGTAGAGCGCGAAGGCATGATTCAGTCGGTGAGAGCAGATTGGTTCAGGGTGCCGGTGGCTGCATGGGTTCATAGTCTCGGGCCGTGATTCTCGGAGGAAGATCAATCAGCTGATATCGATCAGGATCCAGCTGTTCCGGCACTTTGCCCCATTGGTCTGTTGACCAGATGTGCGTTTGCACACCGGAACTGTTAATCTCCATGGTGATGTGCTCAGAAGTCTCAGGCCCCCCAGTGTTCGCGCCGAGTTGGAACAGGGTCACGCCCTGGTTGGCGAGATTCGGCTTCGCGGATAATCTGAGGTTGTAATGCGGGCCACTGCTTGTGGTACAGAAGGCCGTATACCCCTCTGGGGTACCGACACAGCGGTACCAGTCGGGCTCGATGCCCAGCCCCAGCCCCGGGTGCCCGATGCTGTTGCCGACAGAGCCAAACTGGGGTGTGATGGCGAAGATCACGATCGGGTACTTACCCGCCGGGAGTTTCTCTGCGCCGCGATCAACCCATGTACCATCGCTGTTCTGCCCAGCGAACACCAGCTTGCGCTGATTGGGCAGCCAAGTGGCAGATTTCAGCCATCCATCATGGTAATACTCGCTGAGCAGCTCGCCATCAATGGAATGGATCTGTATTGCGCACAGTGAGCTCGGATTGTGCCTGTGCAGTGAGAGTATTTCATCGCCCGGTCGTTCAGGGAAGATGTCGTGGTAGTAGTGGTTCATGTAATGGAACAGGTGTGGGGGCTTATCAAAGCGCGTCACGTGCGCCATCTCGGGTGTGACGGTCTGAGATGCGACCCAGAGCGGTTGGTCAAGGTTCTCTGTCCCAAAGACCATGAGCCCTTCCTGCCCGCTATTGATGTCCGGCTTTCCAAGCCCAACGACCGCGAGATCCCTTCCGTTGGCCTTCACGAGGCTGCTGTTCCTGCCGACACTGTTCTGGGCATCCACCCGCCAGGTATGAATCACATTCCCGTTTCGTGCGAGTAGAGTCAGGATGGACTGGCCGCTTGCTCGTTGCGAGCTCTCGAAACTGAAAGGCTTCGTGCTCTGCCAAAGCACAAGGCCAAGGCTCGCCACGAAGCTGCTTCCGATGACGATCAGCCCGATGACCACGCTGGTCAGGATCGGCCTCGCCGCAAAGACGCGCATCAAGCGTGACCAGGGACGCGATTTCCCGGCCAGCGTTGGCTCCTTGTTGAGCCAGGCCGTCAGGTCATCGCGGAACTGTTGGGCGGTCTCGTAGCGTTCCCAGGTTGTGATGGCCGTCGACTTGCGGAGAATGGCCTGAAGCCCACGCGGGAGACGATTCAACTCGTGCTCAAACTCAGGCGAGCTGGGGTCTGCCCGGCAGTCGGTGAGCAGTTCAAGACTCAGCACGCCCATCGCGTACACATCCCACGATGTGGTGGATTCGGAGTTCCTCCCGGCCGCCTGCTCGGGGGACATGTAGCGCGTTGTTCCCTGCACCTGCCCGTCCGCCTCCCTCGAAACGCTGCAGGCGAGAGAGGCGATACCGAGGTCCAGAAGCACGGGGGAGCCGTCGCGCGCGATGAGGATGTTCGAGGGTTTCAGGTCCCGGTGGAGGATCCCGTGGGAGTGCAGGACCGAAACCGCATCAGCAATCCGAACGATGAGCTTCACGATATCCTTCAGGGACTTTCCGCGGCAGAACTCCCGTGGGTTCACGCCGTCGATGTACTCCGTGACGATATAGATCTGGCTCTCGTACCACCCGTAATCAAGCACGTGAGGCACAACCTGCGACCGCACCTGGGCCAGGCGGTCGAGTTCACGGAACGCGTCCCGAGCATTCGTTGCGTGGCGCGCACGCAGCACCTTGATCGCAACAGGGCGGGCGGTGGATTCGACGGTACCCTCGTATACGTCGCCTCCCCCGCCGCGCCCAATAAGCCCGTGAATGTTGTATCCAGATATATGAGGATATATAGCCCCCCCAGGGGCCTGTACGGACTTAAACAAAACTGCCGCTAATCTTTTGGCGCTCAGCTCATCCATCGGGTATGCTCTACATGGATACGCATGAGAACGGGGGGCATAGTTGGGGCCCTGAACTTTTTTGGGAACTCAATATCGGCTATGGACTTAACGCGATCACACATGAGTTTCACCCGCACCTCGCTCACGCTTATCGAAGCGCTCGGCGATATTCGAACGAACAAGGCAGCGATCGCCGAGCTCACAAGGATCTACTGGCCCTCAGTGTACTCGTTTTTGAGAAAGAGCGGCTACGGAAGAGAGCAGGCCGCAGAGATCACACAGTCCTTCTTCGTGAAGAAAGTATACGAGGGCGAGTTCTTTGAGAGCTTCGATGCAGATCGCGGTCGATTGCGATCCCTGATTCTCCGCTCTGTAAAGAACTACGCAATCGATCAGCACAGGAAAACAAAGAAAGTACAGAGCAGCACACAAAGCAGGTTCATGCTCGATACTTCCATCGAGAACTGGGGAGACACCGACTCGCCGGAGGAGGTGTTCGATCGGCGATGGGCCATCGCCCAGCTCACCGAAGCGATCTCCCGATGTGAGACATACTTCGTTGAATCAGGCCGGGAGAGCCATTGGAGAGCGTTCAATTCACGCATCCTGCAACCCTCGCTGTACTGCACGGAGCCGCCCCCCCTGAGAGACCTTGCCAACGATCTCGGATTTAAGGATGCCGCTTCGACCGCCGCGGCGGTTCAACTCGTCAAGCGGCGAGTCGGCATGTTCCTTCAGGAACTCGTCAACGAGTCGGTTCCGGATCCCTGCGAAGCCGAGTCGGAGCTTCAACACGTGATCTCATACCTCAGCGCCTGAACACGAGCGTGCCGCTCGCGAGGTGAACCATAAAAAAGCGCCCGGCCGGGGGAACCGGACCGGGCACTGAAGAAATCGGACGCTTACCCGAAGGCATGTTCCGATCTGAAGAGGGGCCGTGTTACGGGCAGCCCGCGGAGTAGATGCCGAGGAAGGCAGAGACATCGAAGAAGTCCCAGGCCCCGTCCGCGTTGAGATCTGCGCTCGCGTCCATCGCGTTAAACGCCGCGAGGAACGCGCTGACATCGAAGAAGTCGAGCTGGCCGAACGGCTCAGCAAAGTCGGCACCCGAACATGGGCCGGCAGCGCCGTTCTGGTTCAGAAAGAGTGAGACGTTGTTGCTGTCACGGTTCGCGACCGCAATGTCGAGCCCGCCGTTCCCGTCGATATCGCCGATCCCGATGTTACCGGGTCGAGTCCCGGTCGCCAGCGCGACGCCCGGGTTGAATGCGCCCGCGCCGGTGTTCTCAAGGGTGCTCATCGAGTTGGAGTCCTGATTGCTCGTCACGAGATCCAGATCCCCGTCGCCGTCGAGGTCCGCGGCCTGAATGTTCCCGACATCGCTGCCGTTCACGGTGAAGTCGGCTCTCCCGCCCATTCCAGCACCCGTGTTGAGCCAGACGGATGCGACGTTGAAGAAGTCGTCGCTCGAGGCGGCGGCCAGGTCGATCAGGCCGTCACCATTGAGATCAGCACCGACGACGCCCTCCGGACGTGCGATCGGGTTGACCGGCAGCCCCTGCGTGACCGCGTAGCCAGCAGCGCCGGAGTGAATATTGACGATGCGGTTGTCGTGGTCGCTCACGGCGACATCGGCGACGCCGTCACCATTGAAGTCACCGATCGCGGTGGAACGGGGCTCAGCGCCGCCCGCGAAGGTGGTGGCACTCAGCGTGCCCGCATTGTTGGTGATGACACTGAATGAGCCACCGTCGCGGTTCGCCGTCGCGAAGTCATCGTCACCGTCGCCATCGATATCCCCGAGTGAAATATCGACCGGCTCGGCACCAACGGAAACACTGGAACCGGCGCTGAACGTGCCGGCGGTGTTGATGTAGGCCCGGACGGTGTTGATGTTTTTGAGGACGACCACGAGATCCGTGTCGCCATCGCCATCGATATCAGAGGCGACCAGATCGTCCGCGCTGGAGCCCGCACCTGTCGGGATCGTGGCGCTGAGTGTGAGGGTGCCGGCGTTGTTGGTGTAGATCTCGATCTTGTCGATGTTGTCGCTGGTGACCGCGAGGTCCTGATCCCCGTCCATATCGAAGTCACCAAAGGCGACGCCCGACGGGCGTTGGCCGGTCGCCATGGAGGTTGCCGGCGCGAACGATGGGGCCGCGATTGCCGCCGATCCGGCGCACGCGAGCAGCAGCAGAGCGGTGTTCTTGTGAGTGTGCATGTTGAGATTCCTGTTTGAGGTTGTGGTTGTGTGTCAAACGAAAGAGTCGTTGTCGCCGCGTGGGTCAGGTACAAGGTGCGACGACGGTGTGACCTATTACAACCCACGTGCCAAAGCTGAGAATCACGATTTGTGCGGTCGAAAACCCGTTCCGGGCGTCTCCTGCGCGGACCAGTTGCATCGGGTCGGCCAGGCGCGGACAAGGCGCGTGGCCTCTGCTGGCCAACGGGGGACGGGCCAGAATTGGCCACAATACTGGCCAACGAACGCCCAAAGGCGGTTTTTCCGCCAAATGCGCATTCGACGCACTGCGATTTCATCTCGACCGAATACCATGGGGCATGGCATCCGCAGGGGGCGCACCACATCGAGACTCAGTCCGCAAGGCGTTCACGCTTGTCGAGTTGCTCCTCGTCCTGGCGATCGTCGCCTTGCTGATCGGGATCCTGTCGCCCGCGATTCACGGCGCGATTGTCCGAGCCCGATCGTTCAAGTGCCAGATGGCCCAGCGATCCGTCGCCTTCGATTTCCAGATCTTTGCCGATCCCCAGCTCCACGGCGATCGTGGCAACGACGGGGACAGCTCGATGTTCTCCATCGAGACGTTCCAGGAAAGCCAGTACGGCGTGGATGAGTTCTGGCGCTGGGGCAGCGCAGGAGCCGTCGATCTTCCGGACGCCTCCGGCAACGATCCGATGCGTTGCCCTGATGTGCGACAGCCGCTCACCCTGAGAAACAACCTCCCATGTTCGAGCGGGGCCGTCGGCCCATCAACGAGCATCTCGTTCGGTTTCAACGCCCGCTTGGATCGCGCGGAGATCATCGACACGCGCGGACGACCGCGGGCGGTGAACGTGAAGCTCCGCCCGGAGATCCTGACCCACGCGGACGTCCCGCTGCTGATGGATATCGACGGGACCCGCGCTGGCGAGCTGGATGTCAACCCGCTGTACATCGCGCCTTCGCTCGATTCGCAGGGCCCCTACGCCAACGGGCGCCTCTGGTTCCCAGGACTGCGTCACGGCGGCAAGGCGAACATCGCGTTCATCGACGGGCACGTTGAGAGCAGCGCCGACCCCGAGAACGAGCCCGCATACGACTGGGCCTACCAGCCGACGCGCTGATTCGGGTACCATCGGGTGATGTCGCTCCGTCAAAAGTTCTTCGTGATCCTCGCGATGCTCGCAGTTATTCTGGGCGCGAACGCCGCGCTCAGTATCTGGAGCATCCGGTTCCTGGAGCGCGAGCTGGCTTGGCCGTTGCGATCTGCCCAGCCGGTCCTTTCAGGCCTCCACGCTATCAAGCGTCTCGGTGAGCAGCAAGCGAACGAGCTGGGCATCGGGCGGTTCACGCTCGACGAGCTTGTCGACGAAGACCTGATCACGCCAGACGCGAGCGAAATCGCGCCCCGCGTGCTGGCGATCGAGCAGCAGATCGTCCAGCAACTCAGCGACATGGAGCGGCTCGAATCCCTCCGCCTCCGCTCGGGTGTGTCCACGACCCAGAACCTGCGCACCCGATCACAGGAGATCCGGGTGATCGCGGAGCAGTGGGGGGACAGCAGCGGACGCGATGCGTACGAGCGGCTGATCGAGCGGATCGAGGCGCGGCACGAGCTGATCGAAAGGATCGAGGGACGCATTATCGAGGACGCCGCCCTCGCCAACACCCACGGGCAGCGCCTGCGCATGCTCATCTTCACCATCATCGCAGTAGGACTCCTCGGTGCCGGGCTCGTCGCAGTGTACTCGATTATCCTGCTCCGGCGCTGGGTGCTCGAGCCCGTCGAGCGCCTGCGTGAGGGCGCGCAGCACTTCGCCAAGGGCGAGTTCGAGCATGAGATCCGGGTCCAGACCGGCGACGAGCTCGGGCAGCTTGGCGACGAGTTCAACCACATGGCATCGACAATCCAGTCCATGCAGGACGAGCGGGTGGAGCGCGAGCGACTCGCCGCCATGGGCGAGATGGCCCAGCGTACCGTCCACAACCTTCGCACCCCGCTCGCGGGCATCCGTGCACTCGCGGAAACTACGCAGAGTGAGCTGGAGCCTGATTCAGATCTGCGCGAGATCCAGCAGCGGATCATCTCCAGCGTCGACCGCTTCGAGGGCTGGCTGCAGGGGATGCTCCGCGTGTCTTCGCCGCTGGAGCTGCACCACCGGGCGTACCACCCGCTGGAACTCGTGCAAGGAGTGATCGAGTCGCACCGCGGCGCGGCAGAGAGCCGATCGGTTGATCTCTTGCTCGATGTACAGCAGGACCCCGGCGAGGGTATCGGCGATCCGGACCAACTCGAGCACGCGGTCACCGCGCTGCTGAGCAACGCGATTGATTACGCACCGAGCGGCACGAGCGTGGAGCTGGTCATCGGTTATATAGAAGGTTACTGGACGCTGGAAGTGCGGGATCACGGGCCAGGGATCCCAGCGGACTTGCACGTCTCAATTTTCAGGCCATACTTCACCACCAGGAAGGGTGGGACTGGCATCGGGCTTGCACTAGTCCAGAGGATCATCGATCAGCATCGCGGCACGATCGAAGTCCGATCGCCTCTGAATGGCGATTCTGAGCCGGGAACGGCGTTTGCAGTGCGAGTCCGCCTCGATGCGCGGGTCGAGAGAAAAGGATAGACTTGGCCAGCATTGGCCAGTAAGGTGTATTGGTTGGCCAGTATTCTGCTCATCGAAGACGACGAGACCCTGCGTTTCACGGTCGCGCGTGCCCTCGCGAAGGCGGAGCACGAGGTGGTGGATGTCGCGTCGCTCCCGGCGGCCCGCGATGCGTTCGCGGCCGGCGAGTTCGATATCGTGCTGACCGACGTAAACCTGGGCGCCGAGTCGGGGATCGACTTCGTCGAGGAGCTCCGCAAGCAGGGGTACGCAGGCGGCGTAGTGGTCATGACCGCGTTCGCCACAGTGGACGACGCCGTGCGCGCGATGAAGCTGGGCGCGGATGACTACCTCGCCAAGCCGGTACGGCTCGAAGAGCTGAT
>JAEPOJ010000001.1:0-167575 GCA_017642965.1 Phycisphaerales bacterium | reverse complement strand
CGACCGCCTGATCGAGCAGCAGCGCAACTCGCGCCACCTGCGTCTGTATCAGCGCCTGCGCCAGGTGGATCAGGCGAGCAACCGTCCTGTGGGCAGGTCGCCCGCGTGGGTCAAGACGCTCGAGCTCGCGGAGCGTCTTGCGAAGATCCCGGTTGTGAACCGGACGGAGGACCTTGGCAGCGCGAGCGGTGGGGCGGTCACGACCGTGCTTATCACCGGCGAGACCGGCGCTGGCAAGGGCGTGCTCGCCAAGCACCTGCACAACAGCTCCGCGGATCCGAAGCAGCCCTTCGTCCACGTCAACTGCACTGCGCTGCCCGCGACGCTGATCGAAGGCGAGCTCTTCGGGCACGAGAAGGGCGCGTTCACGGATGCCAAGGAGGCACGCGAGGGGCTGTTCGAGATGGCCGATGGCGGGACGATCTTCCTCGATGAGATCGGGGATCTCCCGCTGGAACTGCAGGCCAAGCTGCTCACAGTACTCGAAGAAGGAAAGATACGCCGGGTGGGTTCGGCGAAGGAGCGCACGATCCGGGTCAGGGTGCTTGCCGCGACCAATCGTGATCTCGAAAAGGCGGTTGAGGACGGGAACTTCCGAGAGGACCTGCTCTACCGCATTAACGCGTTCACCATCACGCTCCCCAGCCTCCGCGATCGGGGCGAGGACGCGGTGCTGATCGCCCAGAACCTCGTGGACCGCCTGCGACGCGAGTACGGCATGGACCCGATCGAGATCGGGGACGACGCCAAGCGGATGATCGCCGAGCACGCGTGGCCCGGCAACGTGCGCGAGCTGTTCAACGTGATCCAGCGGGCGGCAATGCTCTGCGAGGGCGATGAGATCACGCCCGGCGATCTCGCGATCCGTGCGGGCAGGGCGGCTCAGGACGGCCCACCCGGATCGGGGGGCATGTCGCCCGGAGAGCTGGTGTTCGATTTCGAGTCCGGGCCGCACAAGGCGGAGGACGTCGAGCGGGCGCTGATGCTCCAGGCGCTGGAACACACCCGGGGCAATGTCTCAAAGGCAGCACGCCTGATCGGCATGCAGCGTTCGAGCTTCCGCTATCGCATCGAGCGGTACGGGCTCGAGGAGCAGGTCCGGGAGATCGTGGAACGGTGATGCCCATGAAACGTGCCATCTCGATGCTGACACTGATGATCTCTGGCGCAGCCGTTCTCGCGTCGGATGACGGTGTCTATACCGACGAGGCGGGCGACGCGGTCATCCGGCGCACCGATGTCGGCAACGATGCGCCGCTGCCGGCGGGGTTTGTACCGATCGATCTGCTCGAACTGCGGGTGCAGGGGTGGGAGCCGTTCTCTCCCCAAACGGACCCGTACACCGGGAACACGTCTGGTGGGGACGAGGATATCGCTCGGATTCAGCTGATCGTGGATGGACTGGTCGCGCCGCCTGGGCCGATCGGAATCGACGGCTCGCCCTATATGCCATACCAGTTCGGCGATCGCCCGATCTTCGGATACATCGAGCTCGATGTGGACGACCGCAAGGATTCGGGCGGCGAGTTCATGCCGCTCGCCAGGAACCGGTACCTCGCGAACGTGGGACGCTTCGGGCAGAGCCCTTACGGATCAATTTCGCACCGGATGGTGCGGGATTCAGCGGAAGATATCGATTCTGATTTCAGCTCATCTCCGCAGTTCGAGCGCACGGGTGGCGAGTTCACCCTTACGCTGTGCGGGTGCTTCACGCCAACGATCGTGTCGCAGGACGGCGACATGGATTCGGTCTTCGACGCTGGTGAGACGTGGATCGTCAGCGGCAGGTTCTTTGAACGATTCACTGCGTTCGAGCCCGCGAGCGGCTTGTTTGGCGGGAGCGATGAGGGCTTGTTCGACCCTGTCGTCGAGCTGCAGTTCAAGCACGATATCCCTGAGGATCGCACATACATCACGCTCGTATTCCCGATCACCAACCACGGAGCCGCGATGCTTGCCGGCGGTCCAACGCAGTCTTTGGACTCAGATGTTTCGAACCATACCTCGATCGCGGAGGCGCTGGACGACCTGATCTACGGCGCTGACTACGCCCAGGGTGACCTGTACCAGCTGGTCGACGACTGGAAGGGGCGTGACATCGATGATTACTTCCGACCGCGCGATTGGAAGCCGACGGCCCTGATCGGAACAGCGCCGACGGTAAAGGATCCGGCGGCGCTCTTCGTCTGGACCGACACGGGGTATGGTGAGACGTACGGCGATCTCAACAACGACGACATGTCCACTGAGCTCGACTCTCAGATCATTGTGGACACGATCGATTCGCTGGACGGGACCGCTGCCGACGCGGACGGTATTGTCGATGGCGAAGTGACGATCGTGAACTTCGGCCCGCACTTTGACCTGCGTGATCTCAACGGCGATGGCGTTATCTCGGAAAGCGATATCGTGGTGTCACTCTGCCCGCCAGACCTGACTGGCGACGGCATACTCAACTTCTTCGATGTCAGCGCATTCCTCAGCGCCTACAACGCCCAGCTCCCCGAGGCCGATTTCACCGGCGACGGGCTGCTCAACTTCTTCGATGTCAGCGCGTACCTTGGTGCCTACAACGCCGGATGCCCGTAGCAGCGGGCTCGGGACAATGAACCATTTTTCATCCGAAATACGCTGAGTGTGTGTTACCTTCAATGTGTGCGATCGCAACTGCGGGGATGGCGCTGGTGAACCGTGGCCAGCCGGGTAGGTGATGGCCATGACTGGCCACAGGACCGCCTGAGCTGAACGCGTTGTTCGCATGCAAACACGCACGCCAGTCTGGCATGCCGCTTG
Organism: Phycisphaerales bacterium; assembly: GCA_017642965.1. Lineage (GTDB taxonomy): Bacteria > Planctomycetota > Phycisphaerae > Phycisphaerales > UBA1924 > UBA1924. The sequence continues at coordinate 164,782 of JAEPOJ010000001.1, read as the reverse complement.
CAACATCCCCGGCTACACACTCGTCCACGGAAACAGACAGGAATCTCCGATGAAATCGCGCATCCGATCAGCCGCTTGTTCTCTCCTTATCGCTCCGCTTATGGCCCAGGCCGAGCCCGGGGATGTCTCATGGGAGTTGCTCCGCCCGAGCAACACCGGGATTCCGGGTGACTACACGCAGGTGATCTATATCGATGACGATGATTCCCCATGGATTGCGGGGTACATCCCATTCTGGGAAGAAGGCGGCATCGCACACCTTGAGGGCGGCAACGCCTGGCGCGTGCTCAACAACGTCGATTGCCCGCAGATCGGGCAAGAGATCGGCTCCCCAAGATTCAGCGACATCGTACGATCAGACGACGGGGTCATGTGGATCGGAACTGGGCGTGGGCTGCTCCGCTTTGATCCGAGTCAGGATGAATGGTGCGTCACGAAGTACACCACCGCAAACTCCGGGATCGCAGGCAACTCGGTAAACGCGCTCTCGATTGCGCCCGACGGCACGATCTGGATGGGCTGCGACACGTGGGGCGGCGGGCCAGACGGGGGGCTCTCGCAGTATGACCCATCAACAGATACATGGAACTCGTGGGATACGAGCAACGGGCTGCCCTGGTGGGCCGGCTGGGATGATGTGCACTACGTCGCGGTCCAGGAGGACGCCTCGGGTGGCTACACCGTCTGGTTCGGCTCGAGCACGATGGGCATGACGACATATAAGGATGGGCTCTTCATCTGGTACGGCAGCCCGACGCCGCCGCCATCGGACCCGCTCCCCACGGGCATGGGCGGGAAGGACCCGGTGCTTCCCAACGGCGACATGCTGCTCACCACCGATGAGGGCATCGCGTTCCGTCACCCGGACGGCACGTACACGATCGTGGGTGGGTATCCTGCCGGGCTTGGCTCGGAGGTCGCGATTATCGAGCCGGTTTCTGGCAACCGCGTGCTGCTCGGGACCTACTACGCGGACGTGTTCCTCTGGGATGAGGGGACTTGGACGCATCTGGGGAACTGGGGCTCGGGTAACCATACCTACGTGCTGACAGAGGACTCCAAGGGTGCGTTCTGGGCTGGCGGCATCGGTGGGGCCTCAAAGTATGAGAACGGTCAGTGGCAACGCTACCGGCTGACGAACACCGGCATGCTCGACTACTTCGCGAGCGATGTCGCCCTTGCCCCCAACGGTGACGTGGCCATGACCGCCAACGCAGCCCCTGGGACGGGTGGGTTCGACATCATGCATCCGGATCGAACCTGGACGAACGCGAACGTCGCGACGTACGGCTTCGGTCTGCCCTGGCCATACCCGACGGACAACACCAGCGCGGTCGCGTTCCGCGAGAACAACAACCTGCTCTTCGCGCCGACGAACAATGGTCTTCACGAGTACGACGGCGCTGGGTTCAACGAGCTGATCGGCACGACCTTTGACTTCGAGTTCATCGGTTTCGCCAATGACGGGCGCGGGTGGGCGGCTACAGATCGCGGTGTCGCGTTCATGGAGCGTGATGATGGGAGCTGGCAGCAGTTCGGCTACGCGGACGGGCTGCCCAGCGGGAGCATCTGCGGGATCGTGGCAGATCCAACCGATCCCAGCCGGGTGTACATCGGCACACAGTTCGGCATCGCGAACACCGACGGCGTGACATGGGATGTGATTCCGCGCGAGGCGGTTGGGCTCGATCGCGACTCGACGGGGTATCACTTCTGGGCGTTCGACGTCGCGGACGACGGCACGCTCTGGCTCGCCTCGGGCATGGGGCTCTATCACTACGATCCCGCTACCGGTTTGTATGACACCTACGACTTGAGCAACTCGCCGCTCCCGAGCGACGACATTCACAACGTCGAGGTTGCGCCGGACGGCTCGGTCTGGATCTCGATGTTCGACCAGATCTTCCCGTACCCGGGCGGCGTAGCGCAGCTCAGTGACGGTGTGTGGCGGGTGTGGTCGCAGCCGACCAGCCCGCTGCCGCACAACCAGATCTGGGACCTGGAGTCGCGTGAGACCCCTGACGGCTACGAAGTGTGGGTCGCATGCGCGAGCGAAGCGATCGCCATCATCAGCGTCGAGGGTAACGCGTGCGTGGCAGACATCACGGGCGACGGTGTGCTGGATTTCTTCGATGTCAGCGCGTTCCTCAACGCTTTCAACGCGGACGATCCGATCGCGGACATGACAGGCGATGGCGTCTTTGATTTCTTCGATGTCAGCGCGTTCCTCAATGCTTACAACACGGGCTGCCCCTGAACCCTGAAGGCACCACTCTGGAGATGAGAAGATGATGCGGCAGATACTCACTTATGCGGGCGTGCTGATGATGGCCCCGGCGCTCAGCCATGCCCAGCCTTGTGCTGGTGATCTCGACCAGTTCGAGCTAGAGGATGGACCGTTCGTCACCCGCACGTTCTTCAAGCGTGTGCGAGTGATCGATGGGACTGCGTGGGCCGTCGGCTATCAGCAGACCATCGATGAACTGCTGAATATTGTCATGCGTCTTGAGGGTGACGAGTGGGTTGAGGTCCAGACTCCCTCTCCCGAGAACGTGCTGGGGCAGGCGGAGAACACGCTGATGGATCTCGATGGGCGATCCGGTGACGACATCTGGGCGGTCGGCGGGTATACGAACCAGGTTGCGAACTCGAACGATACGCTCGCGCTCCACTGGGATGGCTCGGAGTGGGAGCACGTCATCACACCCGGGCAGAGCGGGTTCGGCGCGTCTGGATTTCAGTTCGAAGCGGTCCATGTCACTGACGACGGGACCGTCTGGTTCGGAGGGCAGGCGGTGTCTTGTGTCCGCGGAGAAGGTTTTCTCGTCAGCACCGATGGTTCGGGCGGGTTCGATGCGCATTGCGTTGGGATTCCGACCAATGCTGTGGCGAGATACAGGGATATCGATTCGAGCTCGGCGGATGATGTGTGGGCGGTCGGCGCACGAGGCGGCGTCGCGGTCGCTGTCGGGCGTGCAATCGCTGCACACTACGATGGGAGTTCGTGGCAGCCGAACAACCCGCCGCAGACCGGGTTTGGAGAGATTCTGTACGCGGTGAGCGTGATCTCTCCGAACGATGTTTGGGCATCGGGTGTCTATGACGAGGTCGTCGACGGGCAGGTTGTGTCGTTCCCGTTGTTCTGGCATTGGGATGGTGCGAGCTGGACACGGTTTGAATCACCGGGCTTTGCGGTCGACCTGCACGCGTTCTCCAGCGACAACATCTACGGCGTTTCTGGCCGACGCATTGTGCACTGGGATGGGGATCAGTGGTCACTGCTCCCGCAGGAGTTCGATCCTGGCAGCGCGTCCTCGATTAACATGGTCGGGATCGCGGCGTTCGATGCGTGCGACCTCGTCTTCGCAGGCCACAAGCTCGCTCCGTGGCGGGGGATCCTCGCCCGCCTTCAGGGTTCGCAGTGCGTAGCGGACATCACTGGCGATGGTGTGCTGGACTTCTTTGATGTCAGCGCATTCCTCAACGCGTTCAACGCGAGCGATCCGGTCGCGGACTTCACCGGTGACGGCACGCTCGATTTCTTCGATGTTTCCTCCTTCCTCAACGCGTACAACGCAGGGTGCCCGTGATCGCGCCCGTGCTTCTTGATACAAGGACCTCATGATGACACGCCCCACACACGCCATGGCCGTTTCGACACTCGCGCTCGCTCTGTTTGCTGGTTTTGCACAAGCGCAGGCGTCGTACACAGAGGACTTTGAGTCTGTGAACGGCTCACCGCTCGGAAACGAGCCCCAGGTCCTGATCGATCAGGGATGGATCTTCCGGAATCAGGCGGAGCCGCCGGTCGGCGCGTCCTGGTCTCCGGGCGATGAGTTCGGGACGCAGGCGTTCGACGGAACTGGTTACCTGATCTCTTCAGGGCTGGCGACGGATTTCTTCGGCGGCGCGATCAGCAGCTGGGCGATCCTGCCAGCGATCAGTGGCCAGCAGGCGGGCGATGTGTTTACCGTATGGGTCGATGGGGGTGGGGCGTTCAGCTATCCCACGTACTTCGACGTGCGGTACGCTCCGAGCGGGACTGATACCGGCATCCTCCCGGATCATGTGGGTGACTTTACCGAGGTGCTGTACAGCGCACAGCTCCCGATCGCGCAGAGTGGCTACCAGCGTGTCTCTGTTGTGGTGCCGGGTGATGGTCGCATCGCGATGCGGTTCCACGCGCCGTTCATCCAGACCTTCGCGGGCAACGGGGCCACGATCTCGATCGATACGGTGAGCGTCGGGCCAGAGGGGGATGACCCTTGCGGCATACCGATACCGGACCCGGGCGAGACTGTGATCTGGGCGGCGGCTGAAGGGCCGTTCATGGTGTGCCAGGACATCACGATCCCCGCTGGCGGGCGCGTAGAGGTCGAACCCGGGACAACGGTCGACTTCTCCGGAGGTACCCTGACGGTGGAGGGCGAACTCTCCGCTCTGGGAACGGAGCTGAGCAAAATCGTGATGACGGGTCGCAACGGGTTCAGCGACGGGATCAGGGTGGTTTCGTCGGGGCAGGTTGAGATCGACCACGCCGAGATCGGCACGAAGCTGAACGCGCTGCGTGTTGATGCGGGGCTCATGATCTCCAACGCGAACATCAACAACGCCGGCTCGATCGCGGCGGTGGAGGCGTTCGTCTCGGTCGACTCGTGCGTGTTCGACGGCGGGCCCATGAGCTCGGTCATCGGGATGGTCAGGGTCACGAACTCGTCGTTCGAGAACGGGGCGTACGCATCACTGGGCGGCCTGACACACATCGACAACGTAAGCATCGATGGCGCTGTGCTGAACTATCAGGGCGAGAGCACCGCGCACCCGATCCTGCTGGACAACATCAGTGTGACCAACAACAGCAGCGGGGCGGGCATCAGCATGTACGGGCCAAACTTCATGCTCGGCGACAACCTCGTGCTGGAGAACAACCTGTACCCCATCGAGATGGGTTTCAGCGGGGCCGGTCTGATGCACGGTTCCAAGCTCGATGCCGACGCGAACATCAACAACTACATCCCGGTCGAGCGTCTTGGGCTCGCACAGCATCGTGAGTGGGCGAACACGGGGGTGCCCTATGTGATCGGGGAGTTCCCGCAGATCTACGGCGGGTCGCTCGATGTCGAGCCAGGCACCAATCTGAAGTTTCAGCCGGGCGCCGGCGCGTTCCTCATCCTCGACGCGAACCTGATTCTCCAGGGCACACGGGAGGAGCCGATCCTCTTGGAGTCCTTCAACCCGAATCAGCGCTGGTTCGGTCTCAAGTGGGTCGATAACCACGAAGCGAAGATGCGTCACACGATCTTCGATGGCGGGCAGATCTCGATCCAGTCCGACGGCGGGCAGCTCGACATGGTTCACTCGACCGTGCGCAACTCGCTTGAGGGAACCGCATCGGTGACCGGCGGAATCGTCCGGCTCTTTGGCTCACAGATCGTTGACAACAACGTCGGCATGGTGACGACGACGTCGGGTCGCATCGAGGCGGACGGGTTTGTGACACCGAGCATCTTCGATGGCAACAACGTTGCGGTGGAGTACAACAACACAAACGGGCTGCCGTTCATGCGGAACAACTGGTGGGGGGATCCGACGGGCCCGCACTCGGTCCTGCACCCGGATGGGCAGGGCGAGGAGGTGCTAGATCTGCACCCAGCCGCGTTCACACCGTTCCTCGATGCGCCGCCGCTACTCGAAGATGAGTACCCGACGGTTGAGATGGAGCCGATCTATTTCACGGGTCGCGTGGGTGAGAAGATCATCCTGCGCTGGACCTCAAGCGACGACGACGAGGTCGTGCAGCATCTGGTGCAGTTCGCCGATTCGGATTTCCCGAGCCGGTACAGCACCGTGGCCACACTCCCGGGTGATGCGCAGAGCTATGAGTTCACACTCCCGGGCTTCTCGCCAACCAATCTGTACACGACGGCCTCGGGCATCCGGGTCGTGGCCATCGACTCAGCGGGGCAGCGTGATACCGATCGCGAGCTGATCCGCATCCCCTATCAGGAAGATTGGACCGTCGTGCCACAGGACGTCGAGACCCCAGGGCCCGTTGTCCGCCCGCACGAGAACATCGATTTCTGCTGGTCGCCTGGTGGGAACGCCAGCGCGTATGTGCTGATGGACGGCATCGGTGTCTCCGACAGCGCGGGCGGATCGAATACCGGGTGTCTACCCATCGGCGCGACGCTGCCATACTCAAGCACCGATACCGCGCGACTGGTCATCATCACGACGTACGGTGCCGGTGGTCGCCTGAACTATTCGTTCAGTGACTACTTCTCGATCCGACCGGACGAGCGGATGGGGGACGAGCCGCCGATCGTCGATGTGACCTCGCCCGGTTCGGGTGACACCTACTTCGGGAATGGCGTCATCCCTGTCCGCTGGAACGCCTCAGACGACGAAGGATTGCGATCGTTCAAGATCCAGGCGAGCTACGACGGCGGCAGGACCTGGCACTCGGTCGTGCGCGATCTCCCCGGCGATGCCAGGTCGTTCGATTGGCTGCTCCCCGAGAGCTCCGGCATGGACGATGTGCGGGTGCGCGTGGTCGCGTTCGACCACCGCTTCCAGGACTCATCGAACACCACCGGTGCCTTCAGCATCGCGATGAGCAACCCGTGCCCGGCGGACTTCACGGGAGATGGCGTGCTCGACTTCTTCGATGTGAGCGCGTTCCTCAGTGCGTACACCGCCATGAACCAATCCGCGGACCTGACGGGCGACGGGGTCTTCGACTTCTTCGATGTCAGCGCCTTCCTGAACGCGTTCGGCTCGGGCTGCCCGTGATCAGATACCTCCTACAACAACACACACCAGAGACTGGACAGACCATGCTCAACACACACACCACCATCCTCATCGCGGCCGCGGGGCTGTTCTCCGGCGCGGCGCGGGCACAGTTCTGCAACTTCGATACCGAGATGATGTATTCGCTCGGCGAGGACCCGAACTACATCGCGTCTGGTGATATCGACAACGACGGCGATATCGACCTCATCGTGGACTCCAACGGGCCGGGCGGCGACCCGACGACGATCCTCTGGAACGACGGGAGCGGCGCATTCAGCATCGGCCCCTCGCTCACCAGCGGGTGGGGCTTCGGAGAGGTCGCGCTGGGCGATATGGACGGCGACGGCGACCTCGATGTCCTACGCTGCAACTACTTTTCCAACGGCGTCTACTTCTTCCGGAACACCGGCGGGGGCACGTTCGATCCGGGTATCTTCTACGCCGGTGGAGGTGGGTGCGTGAGCGTGATGTTCACGGATATCGACGGCGACACCGACCTCGATTTCGTGACCGTGGACAACTTCGGGTCGCAGATCCGGCCCTACCGCAATATCAACGGGCTGGGGTTCACCTCGGTTGGCCTGTTCCCAGCCAACGTCAACCCATACTGCTTGGACGCGGGCGATGTGGACAACGACGGGGACACCGACATCATCGTCGGGAACGAAGACTCGAACACCGTCACCGTGCTCTACAACGCGGGCGACGGGACCTACCCGACGCGGCAGGCGTTCACGGTCGGGCAGCGCCCGGTCGATGTAATTCTCGAAGACCTCGACGGGGACGGCAACCTGGACGCGATCGCGACAAACTGGGACGGGCTGACACAGCTGGGCAATACGGTCTCGGTGCTGATGGGGACCGGCGTGGGCGGCTTTGCGCCCGAGCAGCGGTTCACGACCGGAGTCGCGCCCAGAAGCGTGGAGGCCGCGGATCTCAATGATGATGGGTTCCTCGATCTGGTTGTCGCGTGTCAGGTGGGCGATGTGATCACGCTATTGCCGGGCAACGGTGACGGGACCTTTGGTACGGCCCATACCCTTGATAACGGGACCAACCCGATCGGCGTCACGCTCAATGACTTCGACGGGGACGGCGCAATCGACATCGCCTATGTCGATAACACCTTCAGCCGCGTGTACACGATGCTCAACGACTGCGACACGCCCGTGGATCCGCCCGCATTGGTGGTAAACTGGCAGGAGGGGTACGACAACTTCTTCAATATCGACCGTGGCGAGTTCGTGCAAGTGAACAAGCAGGGCGAGGTCTTCGTCGGCGGGACGACCACATTCAACGTCAACGAAGAGGACTTCCTGATCGCCAAGTTCGACGCGGATGGGAATCTACTCTGGGACAGGAGCTTCAACGGGTCTGGCGATCACTACGACCAGCCCGGCTTCATGGGGCTCGACCACGAGGGCAACGTGTATATCGCGGGGCAGTCGTGGGGGCCCAGCTTTGGCGTGCAGTGGCTGGTCGTGAAATACGACACGGACGGCAACCTGCTCTGGTCTCGCCGCTTCGACGGCGGGAACCCCGGCGCCCAGCAGTACCCACGCGGGTTCGCCATCGGACCAAACGGCGAGTTCGCAATGACCGGGTGGGCACGCGACGCGAGTTTCCAGAACGTGTACTTCGCGGTCGTGTGCTACGACGCGATGGGCAACGAGATGTTCGACGTGTACTTCCCATCCGCGCACACGGGCAACGCCAGCGCCCAGGGCGAGGCGATCACCTTTGACCCGTCGGGCAACATCATCGCGACGGGGCACGGGAACGACGACGACGAGTTCGGCACCGAGATGATCACCGCCAAGATTGATCCCGGCGGGACGGTTCTTTGGGAAGAGCGACTGGATCTGACAACCGACACGAGCGTGAATGAAACCCTCGGGAGCGCGATCACCACCGACAGCGCGGGGAATGTCTTTGTCGGCGCGAGAGTCTCCGTGAACGGATTCAGCGATCGCGATGCGGCGATCGTTATGTACGCCTCAGATGGAACGCTGATCGAAACCGTCTTCGATGCACAGCCCGGGAGCGCGTACCCGTACGACTTCACCTGGATCGCGCCGGATCAGCTGGTTCTTTCGGGCTCGGGCCCGCAGGGCCTGTTCGCGGCCAGTTTCGACCCGATGGGGGTGTTCGACTGGTCAATCGGCGTTAACGCTACGGTCAGCACGACCAACAAGCGACAGCACCTCGCGTCTTCGGGAGATGGGTATCTTTACTTTATCGATTCCGACGGCGGCGATGTCATCGTTGAGCAGTGGAGCACGGGCGGCGTGTTCCAGAGCCGGTCGCGCTTCGATACGGGCGTCTCGCTCGAGTTCCCGACCGCGATCACCGCGAGCGGAGGCGGGCACGTGCACGTGGTAGGCTCGTTCGAGCCAGAGATCGTGAACCGCTACGACGTCCTGCTCTACGACTTCATCGCGGACACCGTCAACGCGTGCATCGCGGACTTCACCGGCGACGGCGTGCTCGATTTCTTCGATGTCAGCGCGTTCCTCAACGCGTTCAACGCGGATGACCCGATCGCGGACCTGACGGGCGATGGGAACTTTGATTTCTTCGATGTATCGGCGTTCCTCAACGCTTTCACGGCCGGCTGTCCCTGATCTGGACGCCGATGACCGGGCGATGAAAAACCCAGCTCGAGTGGCTGGGTTTTTTCATTCAACAGGCCTGGGCAGACTCGGACACCTGCTGGTTTCGGTTTCGAACTACCGACCAATGGAGAGACGGACTGAGATCGCGGATCTGATGAATAGGATTTCCGCATAGTTCTGAGCTGAGGGCCAAAGCTGGGGGCGTGGGGCCGGTGCCCACGTGCTGACGCAGCAAAGACGTCACGCACTGAACCGCAACAATTACTTAATACGCAATCCTACATGATCCGAGTGTTTTGGATCGTGTGACGCCGGGCATGAAGTATGATCCGGGCATGGGAGAGCAGAAGATCGATCATGACCTCTACAGGGGTACGCTGGACATCATCATCCTCACGCTGCTCAGCGAGCGTCGCGACCACGGGTACGGGCTGATCGAGCGCCTGCGTTCTCAGTCAAACGGGCAGCTGAGCATCAGCGAGGGGGCCGTCTACCCGCTGCTGCACAAGCTTGAGTCGAAGAAGCTGATCGGTTCCGAGTGGGTGATGTCGAGCAACAACCGGCGTACGAAGCAGTACTTCATCACGGATACAGGACGGGGGGCGATGGAGTCACGCGCGAGCCAGTGGGAGCAGTTGGTGAGCGTCATCTGCGGGCTCAGGACAATCGCCAAGGCCAGTGGCGAGCGATACGCATGAGCCGATCGCTGACCATCACCGCACGCACGCTCTTCCCGCGCTCCGTCAGGCAGGTTTGCGCCGACGTGGACGCGGAGATCAGGCATCACGTCGAATCCAGGCGTGGAGCGCTCATCGACTCGGGGATGCACCCGCAGCAGGCGGACATCGCCGCCAGCGAGGCATTCGGGGACATCCCGCAGGTCCGCGCGGAGATGATCAGCATCGGGCTCGCGCCGTGGAAACGGCTTGCATTCGCTGCCCTGCTGGCCCTGCTCATCCTGATCCTCGCGCTCGGTGTCTACGCGTGGACACTCCACACGCATGCAGGCGTGCTCAAGGGGCGGAACCTCGACCTCGAATCACGGGTGAGCGGGCAGATCGGCGCTATCGAAGCGCTCAGGTCGAGCGAGATGCTCCGTCCGGCGCAAACACTCCGTACGGTGCGTGTGCAGGGTGCGGTGCGCGACCCACGTGCCTGGTCGTTCACGCGTGAAACCGAAGTCACGCTCAGCGAGCTGGTTCAGAAGTCCGGCGGGCTGCTCGACAACGCGACCGGGCGGGTGATTCTCCTGGATATGCGTCCGCAGGGCCCGAGTGAGCCCCGGATCTTCATGCTCTCAGACGTGCTCAGCGGCATGGTTCCCGACCCGCTCCTGTCCAAGTCGTGCACGGTCGTGCTCGAGGTGAGCGAGGATTGAGCGCACTCTGACCTGCGTCTACTCTTCGTTGCTCATGAGCAGCGATTCGATTGAGCGCACGTGCTCGACGCTGATGGGCTGGAGCAGCGAGCGGTCTCCGTTGAGTGCCTTGATGGCCATGATCTGCTGGGCGGCCCCGCACTGCCAGCGGTACCGGCGCCCCTGCTCGGTCTGCACCATATCACCGAGCCCGGCACCGAGCAGTGCCCGCGCGAGCTCGGCGTCACGCTTGTCCACGTGGCCGTCGAAGTCGATGTCCCCCGGTATGAAGCGGCCCTGGAAGATCGAGTCGCTCTGCGAGTCGTTGAACGTACCCGGCGTGAGCGAGAAGCCACGCGGCCGGATGTCGTCGAAGAACAGTGTGCCGTCTGGGTCACGCGGGATGAGCGCCGGGAACGGGTCACGGTCCGGCTCGGGGTCGGAGGGCAGGGACGAGTAGGGCGTGCGTGCTCGGTCGGTCGGGCCTCGGAGCTGGTCCCACCCGTCCAGGTCATAGCCGTCGAAATAGACAAGCTGCTCGGGGAAGAGCTCGGTGTTGAGCACGCCGAAGAGGAATGATTCATCGGCGGTGGTCGTACTCCGAACCTCAAAACCGACAATCCTGCCGTCGCTGCTGACGACATCCTTCGTCCGGTGCCCACGGCGCGGGTTGCCTGGGTAATAGCGAACGCGTGAGACCGCGTCCGGGTTGAGCCCAGCGGTCTCGCTGATCTCGTTCTCACTGAGGATGGTGTACTCATGTCCCGCCTGGTGCGACCAGGCGATCTCATCGAGCACCTGCAGGTTCGGCCAGGCGAGCTTGTCACTTCCGATCGTGAGCAGCTCGTCGAGCTCTCCGTCAAAGTCGGTATCGATCTGCGCGCCGGGAACGAGGTTCTTGCGAGCGGGATCTTCCGGATCGATGCGTACCAGAAGGTAGGTCGATGACCCTTGGTTGTCGAGGCGGGAAGAGATGGACCGATCGGACGCCTGGGACGGGAACGTCTCGGGAAAGAGACGGACGTGCTCGTCGACCGTTGATGCGGAGCTGAAATCATGGCAGCGGATGCGCGCCGCGCTGCGCCCGTTGTCATCTGTTCCGACAAGCGTGAAGAAGCCCTCGTCGCTGAGCGTGCACCCGTCGAGCACGAGCACCTCGTCGAGGTGCGGCAGCAGTTCGGGGATACCGTCGCGGTCGTCGTCACGCCCGCCCTTGAGCACCAGAACAGCCATCCCGTCCAGCGGCGTGCCCGGCGCACCGTAGAGCTCAATGTATTCCCATCCGATCTCCAGCTCGCGCTGCCCCGGCGGGTTCTCGAAGATCTCATTGAGCACAACCTGCGCGCTCAGTCGCGGGGCGCACACGCAGCACGCCAGCGCCATCACGGCGTACTTCGCGGCTCGGCACTGTGTGCGGTTCGGTCGGCGCATAGGGAGATTGTACCCGTGTCGATGGGGGCATTCGACGCCTCGCGTCCCGAGGTATGCGGGGATATGTAACGAGATACATATCGGGTTGTGATGTAAGTAGCGCAATCTTTAATATTATTTGAACGTGTTCGGGACGCTTGGCGTTGACGCGTCACACGCCATCCACAAGCATGAGGCGATGCAACGAATCCGCCCACTCAAGCCCGCCTTTACGCTCATCGAGCTGCTCGTCGTGATCTCAATCATTGCGCTGCTCATCGGGCTGCTGATCCCCTCGCTCTCAAAGGCGAAACAGATCGCGGAAAAGGTGAAGTGTCAGAGCAATCTGCGTCAGTGCGGGGTGGCGATCCTCACCTACGCCACGGCGAACAGGGACTTCTACTCGTCAGGGCCGTTCGACAATCGCATGGGCAACGGTTACGGCGCCATTGATGAGTCCGGGTGGCTCGCCGATATGGTCAACGGGGGATACCTGCTCCCCGGCAAGTTCCTCTGTCCCAGCAATGAGGCGCAGCACACCCAGAACATGACCCTCGCGCGCCTGGACGACGGACGCCCGCAACGGGCGATCGATCGGGTCGAGCGTGACACGCTCGTTGCACGCGGTTTTAACACGAACTACACGATGTCGTGGTATTTCGGCTTCACCGGGATGAGGGACCCGGGGAACGCGTTCGTTGGAAGCCCCCTGCGCGTCGAGAGCGTCATTGGGCCGCTGCGGAGCCACTATATCACCTCGACTTCCACCTCGAAGGTCCCGCTGATGGGTGATGGGCGTACCGATGGCTCCGTGCAGGACTACGAGGACTTCGGTGAAGGCGAGGTTCGCGTTGCCAAGGCGTTCCTCGACGGTCCCGCGCGCTACCCCAGCGGGGTGTGGGGTCGCCAGGACTACGACGACTTCGGGCCGGCGCACATGTCGGATCGAAAGCAGAACGCCGACCAGCACGACCGCACCGTGGGCAACATCCTGTTCGCCGACGGTCACGTCGCCGGCTTTCACGACACGAACCGGGACGGGACGTTCGGGTGGGACCTGTCGGGCGGGGGCGCGTTGCCCCAGAGCGACGAGTATCCGGAGCTGGAGGGCGAGGTGTTCGGCGGGCACCTCCGCACCGGCTGGTTCACGGACGCGGGGTCGCCGCTCCGGGCGAGATGAAACACACCGATCCTTCGGGATCCTTCACTGGAGAGAGCGTATGAAGAGTTACTATCGAATCATGGGCGCGATCCTCGTCGCGGTCTTCTCGGCCCAGCAAGCCAGCGCACAGCTGGTCATCAACGAGGTCTTCGAGAACCCGCCAAACGGGGGCGACAGCACCTGGGAGTACATCGAGATCTACGGGCCGCCCGGCTACAACCTCAGCGGGTACGCCGTCGCACTCGTCAAGGGCGGGAAAGACATCGAGGAGCCGTACGGTGTTCCCGACGGCGGGCACGCGCAGCACGGCCCGGAGATCGATGAGGCGTTTGCGCTCGACGGGTGGACGATCGGGCCAGACGGCCTGTTCGTGCTCTACAACGTGGGCGACTTCGGGTTCACCGCCCTCGCGCCGTACCTTATCGAGAACCCCGACTACCTGTTCTTTCTCCCCGAGAGCCCGGACAACAAGCGATTTCTCAACGGGGCGAGCATGGCCACGCTGCACATCCCCAGTGTCGATGTGCGCGGCAACCTCTCCAACGAGGATTCGTCGACCTACCTGCTGATCCGCAAGCGACCCGATCACACACTGGACAGCGCAGGCGTGAGCGTCTACGGACCGCAGTACGCGTGGAAGAAGGACGCGAACCCGGATGTGGACTTCAACAGCCGCCTTGACTTTGGTGACGAGGACAAGCTGGGCGTCGCGATTTACGTGGGCGATGGTCTGATGGGCACGCAGCGCGGCGCGCTGCTCATGGAACCCGTGCAGATCGTTGATGAGATCGCGTGGAGCAACAACAGCGGCAAGGAGTACGCCATCCCTGGGCGGGGCGACGACACAGGCGAGATCTCCGAGACGCCCCGTTTCAATCCGGATGCCCTCTCACGGCTGCGATATCTCACCCGCAACCCGAGGCTCGGCTCACGAGTGAGCAACTCGGGGAACCTCGGTTTCACGAGCCTCGCAGACGAGAACTGGATGTACGGCGAGACGCTTAACGTGCAGCCTGGGACGCCGGACTACCTGATGTTCAAGTCGCTGCTCGACGCTGGCAAGGATCTCTTAGAGGGAACCATCGACGATGAGCTGAACTACCTTGCCCCGACGAATCCGGGCGGGGCGTTCTACAGCTACGACGGCGTGGGCGATGACAACCCGCTCGAGGCGCCCTTCCTGGGCTACTCACCCGCGCTGGACCCGGGCGGATCGCTGCTGTTCGAGCCCTACGACATGACGGGCTTCCAGATCACGCCCGGCTCGTTCAACGATGCGCCCTCGGGTTCACATGCGGGAAGTACGGCGTTGGGAACGCAGTTCCGCTTTCTCCCGGGTGATCTGAACTTCGATGGCCTGGTGGGCTTCGATGACGTGGCGATCGCGGAGTCGCTTCTCGGGGCGGATCTCGACGACCAGGCGCCGGCGGTGAACGATCGCAACACCGACGACCCGGACGATGACCTGGAATACATGGGCTGGGCCCATCAGGCAGACGGGTTCAACGCGCTGCTCATGCTGGTGCGGATGGACCTGAGCGACGGGACAACGGGCGAGTGGGACTCGGGCACGCACGCGACGGCCGAAGACGTGAACGCGGTGCGGGCACTGGTCCCGCAGTGCTCACCCGCGGACCTGGCGCTGCCGTACGGGACGCTCAACTTCTTCGATGTATCGGCGTTCCTCTCGGCGTTCAACGCGATGGACACCCCGGCGGACTTCAACAGCGACGGGCTGTTCAACTTCTTCGACGTGTCGCTGTTCCTCAGCGAATACCAGGGCGGCTGTCCCTGACCGGCTACGCACGGGCGGGTGTCGCTGAGAGGGGACGCCCGCCCATTCCAAACCGTTGCGCCGCGGGCATGACACGTTGTCGGCACGCTTGCGCACCATTCTTTCTGAGAGAGTTTCCAAGAGGAGAGAGCACATGAGCATCAAGGCAACTATCGGTATGGGCGCGGTCCTCGCGTTCGCGGGCGGGGCGCAGGCGGACCTCATGACCACGGGCGACGGACAGGCGACGTCGCTGTACATCTTCCGCTCCGCTGATCCGCAGGTCAGCCAGAGCATCGAAGACGTGATGACGGGCAGCAGCAGCTTCGACCTCGGCTACGACCTCGACAGCAGCGTACACCCGACAATCAGTGGCTGGCACAACCAGTTCTCGGGGGGCGTGAGCTCAGGCGCCAACTCGGTCGTGATCAGCGCCGATTCAGCGATCCAGGGCTCGCTGCTCGAGTCCGCTATGATCGGCGGAAACCGCGCACGGACCCGCAACACCATCGGGCTCGATGTGCAGATCCAGGTCACCGAGGCGACCATGGCCACCATCGCGTTCGATGGGATGTTCGGAGCGGCGACGAACGACCGCACCGCGCTGGAGGTCACCTTCAATGTCAGCTCCCAGCTCGGCTCATTCGCGGATTTCTCGGCGGGCTTCAACACCGGCACCCAGGTCGACTCGCCATTCAGCTTCGACACGCCGCTGCTCGCGGGCGATGTGATCGAGGTCCAGTTCATCTTCGAGCACTACGTGCGTGAGGGTGATCCCGCGTTCACCTCAGTCGATGAGTTCCTCAGCACCTCGCTCTCGATCACCACGGTGCCAGCCCCTGGCGCCATGGCGCTGCTGGGGCTTGGCGGGTTGTTCTCGGCCCGTCGTCGGCGCTGATCGGCTCTGTCACAACCGCACCACGCGTCGCACGCCCGGGTATGGCCCGGGCGTGCTTCTTTGTGTGACTGCGGCGCTGGTCGCGAAAAAGACGCCCGGGTTGTGGCCCGGACGTCCTGCTGAGTAGAGCGCTGGGGGCGCTCGTGGACATGGATCATCGTGGGGGGATCAGCGGCCCATCGAGTCCATGACCTTGAGGAGATCGGCGTAGCTGCCGCCGTTGTTGAGCACGTGCTCGATGTCGGCGAAGTTGACGCTGCCGTCCTGGTTCATGTCGCCCGCGAGGCGGCAAGAGACGGAGATCTGCTTGGAGTCGCTGTCGAAGTAGTGGTTGGCGAACCCGGGCGTCGCGGTGACATCATCCACGTCTTCCATCGGTGTGAAGGAGCTGGGTGGGCCCGCGGTGTAGGCGCCGGCGCCGTACGAGTCCTCACTGTTCTTGGAGTAGAACACGTCGCCCTCGTTGTTGGCGGTCGGGTTGGAGTCAACCTCAGCGCCGAACCACTCGATGTATGCATCGCGGTAGGGCTCGGTGCCGCTGGTGGGGTCGAGATCGAGGGTGGTGTCAACGATGTTGGCGCTGGTGTTGCCGCAGCGGACGAGCATGTCGGGGTTGAAGCCGGGGGTGTAGTCGAACTCGTTGGCTTCCTCGACAGTGTACTCGGACCCGCCGTCGGACCAGGCGACCTCGTCGACCATGGTGAACGGGTAGGTGGTGGGGATGCTGTCGTCCTTCTCGATGATGCCGTAGTTGGAGACGTTATTGGCGAGGATGATGGTGATGGAGCCGTCGTTCGCGATTTTGCCGGCGTAGTCGCCCGCGGTGCGGAGCTCGACAAAGCTGGCTTCATGGCGGTCGGTCGAGTTGTCGATGTCGGCGTCGTTGTTGGTGATGGTGTCTGGCAGGACGCTGTAGATGTCGGACTCGAGCGCGTGGTCTGAGGGTGAGCCGGCATCCCCTTCGCTCTCCTCGTCGTACTCGGTGTTCCAGATGACGAAGTACCCGTCCTCATCGAGGCTGTACAGGGAGCCCGTGGTTGGGAAGTGGAACGCCTCGTCGATCTCAGCTGTTGAGCCGTTATCGTTCATGACGATCACAACGTAGCCCGTGAGGGACTCGCCGGGGCAGCCGAAGAGCTCGATGTACTCCCATGCGCCGTCGCCCCCGTCCGGGTCACTGACGATCTCGTTGATGTAAATGGGGCCCGCGGCAGCGGATCCGGCGATGGCGGCGAGCGTCAAGCATGACAGTGTGATTCGCAGGTTCATTTCGTATCTCCAGGTGTCTCGATGGCATGCCGATAGCGCAACCCCCCGAGAGCCGGGGCGTTTCCTGAACGCCAAGTTCAACATACGCATCGATGGTCTTCCCAAAGATACACGCACGACATCCAATATCAAGGGGCATTGCGGCGTATTAATATAATCTGCGCGTACATAGAATTATTGCTAATATTAATTGCATAGCAATCCGAGGTGTCGGCGCCCGTCGAGGCGTGTGCTCGTGCAAGACACCAGAATGACCGTAAATATTCGGACAGGGCGGACTTCGGCGCCTGTAGGACCATCGGGAGGCGCGTGCGTCGCGGCGGCCGACGACTCATAGTTGTGTCGGTTTCGTGTATATTGATATATAAATGTTGTGGCCCCGGCATCCTGCAGGTGAGGTTGCCCGCGGTGTCATTGAATCTCGTGCCTCTGGCTCAAAGACGGCAGAGAAGCACGAGGTGCGGATGAAAACTCGATCTGCCTCAGACTCGAGCATCCGCCTCTGACTCCGGCTCGTCAGGGAATCGAGGCTTCGAGTCGATCGATGTTCCCTGAGAGCATCTCAGTGAATGACTTGCCACGGTCGCGGGAACCGGTCCGCCAGAGTACGAGATGCACGTCGTGCGATTCGAGCAGGGTGTTCGCGACCGCCGGGTCGGGGGGCTTGTCACACAAGAGCGCCCGGGGCCCTGATCCGAAATCCCCTGACTCCATCCCGTGCGAGTACAGATCCATCGGCCAATCCTCTGGGGCCTGTGAGAGATCGAGCGTCTGCCAGCCGTACCGCCGGGCGAGATAGCCGAACGGGGTGCTGGGCGCGACGATCGCTGCACCTTCCTGCTCTAGACGTTCGAGCCGCTGATGCAGATCCATCAGCTCGGTGCTCAGTACATCAAGATTGGCGCCAAATTTGTCCTGATGCTCGGGGAACGCGTCAGCGAGCCCCGCGGTGATCGCCCGTGCCTGCGCAATCGCGTTCAACGGATCAAGCCAGACCTCCCCGAGTGTCACCTCATGCGTGTGATGACCCTCGGGGCCGTGGGAATGCGTCTCGCCCCGGACCGTGATCAGCGGCTCTGAGAGCCCATCGGCCGCTTCGATCAGGCGTGAGCGCGGCAGCGGGGCGGTCTGTACCCACGCCTCGTACCCTGCGCCGTTCGCCACGATGAGCTTGGCTCGCTGATACGACGCAACCGTCTCGGGGTCGGGGCGCCACGCGGCGGGGTCCTCGGACTGCGGGCAGAGCAGTTCGACCGGCACCGCATCGCCAGCGATTCGACGCGTCAGCGCATCGACCGGTGCTGAGGTGGTGCGCACAACGTCTTCGATGTGCAGTTGGTCTGGTGATGCATCGGTTCGATCGCACCCACATAGAGCGAGCCCGACCAGCGCGATAACCAACAAGCTCAGCAGTCTCATCCGTTCGTCCTTCTGTTCAGGTAAACAGGGTGAGTATTCGGTCCGAAGCCCCGCCCAATGCCCACGCCGCCAGAAAAGCCGCGCCGACCCCGACCAGGATCACGCCCCCGAACTCGGTCAGGAACAGCGCCGCGACTTGGGACGGCGTCGCGCCGATCTCCAGCAGCGTCCGCACCTCATCCGCCCGCGCACGATAGCTCAGCAGGGCGACGAGCACCAGCAGCCCAAGCATCGCGATGCCCACGACCAGCGAGATCGCATCGACCACACGGCGCACACGCAGGACCGACCCGATCAGCTCCTCCGAGACCGCGCTGGGCGACAGCGCCTGACGTGTTGGGTCGGCATTGATGCGCGTGCGCACGAGCGTGGCTGTCTTCTCTGACCCCGGGAACACCAGGATCGCGGTGACCGGCAGGTCCGCCCGGTCCGCGTGGAGGTGAAAGGAGCCGATCGTGGACTCGTCGATCCGCTGGTGCTCGATGACGGCCCCTGACAACGCCACGCGGTCATCCGAACGACCGATCAGCTTGTTCTCGTCGGTGATCGACGACGCCTCCTCGTGCCCGTGGGCGATGCCCTCAAGCGTCCACGCGGTTTCGAGGTCCACAAAGACCGCGCGATCATCCGCGGTGCCCGTCTCGCGGAGCACGCCCACGACACGCAGCATGACCGCGGACGGAGCGGTGATGTCGTACGAGCGTAGCTGGTCGCTCGGCAGCTCATCCCCGGGTACGAGCCCCAGCTCCGCCGCGGCGGAAGAGCCCAGCACCGCCTCGCCCAGCCCGGCCACCAGTCGTCCGTCACGCGGAGTGAGGAGGCGGTACTCGAAGTACTCGTACGGCACCGCCGCGATCGGGATCCCCCGCGCCCGGAAACGCACGTGCACCGGGATCGCCATCACGCCGGGCTCGGAACGGATCTCCTCCGCAACGCCCAGTGGGATAGGGGTCACATCCGATGCCCGCCAGTGCAGAGAGGCGAGCACCAGATCGAACCGGCTCCCCGCGGACCCGACAATCATCGGCACCGTGATCGCCCGATCGCGCAGTGAATCCTCGAACGATCGCACAACGCTCCGCGTCACAAGCGGCAGCCCGGCGATGACAAACACGCACACGCAGAGCATCAGCGTTCGACCCCACCGATACCGAGCATGGCGCAGCGCCAAAAAGATCACGCGTCAACCCCCTTGAGCGTCGCGACCTCGCTCAGGTCGATCGTGCGATCGAACCGGTCAAGCACCGTCTGGTCGTGTGTGACCGTGATTACCGTGGAACCCAGCGTGTCCGCTTCGGCCAGCACAAGATCAACGATGGCCTTGGAGCGGGACGGGTCGAGGTTGCCCGTCGGCTCGTCACAGACGACAAGCCGGGGTTTGGTCACGAGCGCCCTGCACACCGCAACGCGCTGTCGCTCACCCTGGCTCAGCCGACCCGGACGCCGGTGCAGCACGTGCCCGATTCCGGCGCGTTCCGCCAGCGCTCGCGCATGCTCACGCGAGGAGCCGGAGTCTGCACGCCCAATCCTGGCTGTCAGCATGATGTTCTCAAACGCGGTCAGGTAGTCCAGGATCGCGAAGTCCTGGAAGACCATCCCGATCGAGCGAAGGCGCTGCCTGCTGCGTGCCTTGTGATGCAGCCTGGTTGTGTCTGTCCCCAGCGTCTGGACTGATCCCTCGCCCGGGACCAGCACGCCCGCGATCAGGCGCAGCAGCGTCGTCTTCCCGCAGCCGCTCGGCCCGGTGATCGCGGTGTGCTCGCCCTCCGGAACGCTGAAGCTCGGCACGCGCAGCGTGAGCCGATCGTGCCCGGGGAACCGGTACGCCACATCCGAGAGACGGATGACCGAGTTGGTGCCGGTGACGTCCATCGTTTAGATATCCGGCAGCCCGAGATCCTCGAGCTGATCCTGGATCGACTCGCTCTCATTAAACAGCGATCCGTCGTCCGGATCGATGCGCTGCTGCGATCGCAGCTCGTGCGCCGTGAGCTTCCATCCGTCCTGCGTGTAGCGAACACGGTAGTCGGCCTCGTAAATGTGCGCGCGGGTGTGGCTGTGCCCCCAGTGGTACACCGTCCCATCGACGCGCCAGCGGTGCCGGGCCCGAAAGCCCAGCCCGACCGAGGATTCGCCCGCATCATCGATCTCAAGGACGCTCGTCTCGATCGGCTTGAGCCCGGTGACGACGCCGATCTTCATCTCCTCTTCGGCTTGCAGCAACGACAGGCGGATCTGCTCATAGAGCTCACCCAGCAAATCGCCCTCGATCGCGAACGCAAGATGATCGTAAATGTCCGACTCCGCGGTGTAGTCGAACGCCCGGTACAGGCGCTCGTGCAGCGCCAGCAGCACCCGTTCCGCGTCTGTTACCGAAAGCAGCGGCGGTGGTGGGGGGCGCAGCCCGGGCGCGACAACAACCAGATACACAATCGCCGCCGCCGTGAGCAGGAACGCGGCTCCAAACATCCGCGCGAGCGTCGTGTTCCTTCTCTTCGCCATCACGGCACCCGCCAGCGTCAGCACCAGGGCGATCACCACGATGCGTGTGAGCACCGAGTCCTCCGACACATCGGCGATCACCGGGACCGGCAAGTCCTCTAGGGGGTCGGCGGTCTCCGTAACCGATCGTGACCAGCGCAGCGTCGGTTCGGCTTGGGTAAACCGGGCGGGCTCGGTCTTGCCGTTGGCGGTCAGCACGGCCTCGAAGTACATCCTTGCTCGAACAGCGCTCGCCTGCTCCATCTCCTCCGCGAGCAGGTCGTATGGGTACGCGGGCCACGTCAGATCCACCGTTTCGATCTCCGATGGCGCATCGAACCGCATCACGACGGTGGCTCGGATCAACGCGCGGGCGCCCATCTTCGGAAAGATCGCCATCATGCCCGGATCAGGGTGGGTGAACATCTCCAATCGCTCGAACGCTGGCTCGACCCGGTCGCCGTTGATGATGCACGTTGCCTGCTCGATCAGATACGCCCGGAAGACCTCCAGAACGCGTTCCGATTCGGCCTCGCTGAGCTCATTGAGTGCCTCGCGCGGGACATCGATGGTCTCGTCCAGAAACGCGAGATTGACGCCAACCGAAAAACGGACTTGCCGATCCTCGATGGCAACCCGCAGGTCCGCGTGAGGGCCATCCTGGGGGTGCAGCGACCCCGCGTAGGACGCACGCCCGAGGAGGCAGGCGAGAAAGATGGCCAGGGCATGAGCAGGACGCACGCCAAAACTCTATCTTCCGGAAACGATTCAGGGTTTCACGATCACGTTTTTTTGCAACCAAGGCGGTCGATCCGGGTAATACATGCACCAGTTCGGTCAGACAACGCGTTCTGCGTTGCCGGGTTTCAGTTCAACTCCATACAGAAGAGGCGAAGATGACGAGGACATGCGACCACCTCAAGGCGATCACAGCAGTACTGGCAACCGCGGGCACTCTCGCGATCGCATCCGGGCTGGATACTGGAGCAACAAAGAGCACCCAAGGCCTCGACGGGGCACCAATCTCGGATGCGATCCTGGCCGTGAGCGAGGATGTCAAGCTCTACAACGAGCACCTCACGACGCTCGCCAGCCCCTACATGATGGGGCGCGTGCCCGGTTCAGAAGGCATGGAGCGTGCGCGTGAATACTGCGCTTTCACGCTGGAGCAGGCCGGCATCAAGCCCGCGTTCCCCTCCGAGGACGGCACACCCTTCGCAAGTTACTACGACCCGTTCGATCTCGGCGGCTCCTGGGAAGCGACTCAAGAAACCCTGACGCTCGAGGGAGTCGAGCTCGAGGCCGGTGAGGACTTCGTGTACACCGGGCTCGGCAGCGACGGGGCGGTCTCGGGCGAGATGGTCTTTGTTGGCTACAGCATCGACAACGGCCCGGACGGCTTCGACAGCTTCAACGGGGTCGAGGACCTCGATGGCAAGATCGCGGTCCTGTTCCGGTTCGAACCGGTCGACGAGGACGGCGAGGCACTCTGGGGCGATGGTTCGTGGTCCGGGCGTGCCTCATTCAACAACAAGCTGCGCGCCCTCAGTGAGCGCGGCGCCGCAGGGGCGATCATCATCAACCCGCCCGGTACGTTCGATCGACGTGCGAATCGGATCAGCCGATTTGGTTCAGGCGGTGGTGGGGCCGGTTTCCCGGTCTTCATGATGACGCCCGAAGCGGGCGAGAAGTTTGTCACCGCTGCCGGGTTTGGCGGCATGGACTTGATGGGGCTGCGTCGGCACGCCGATACCGGCGGGGAGCTGGTTTCTGCCAGCAGCAGTGTCTCTCTCGAAGGGGCAAGCGAGCGTCAGACGATCCAGGCCGCGAACGTCGGCGGCGTAATCCATGGGTCCGGCGCGCTGCAAGACGAATGGATCGTTGTTGGGGCTCATCTCGATCACCTCGGCATGGGCTACTTCGGTTCACGGACCGGCCCCGGCAAGCTTCACCCCGGAGCTGACGACAACGCCTCCGGCTCCGCTGGCGTCCTGCTCTTGGCCGACATACTCAGCGAGATGGCTCAGGAGTCCGATGGCGACCGCCGCTCCGTGCTCCTCATGCTCTTCGACGGCGAGGAAAGCGGGCTCAACGGCTCCCGCCACTATGTCAGCGACCCGATCGTCGATATCGAGAACCACGCCATGATGTTTAACTGGGACATGATCGGGCGGATCGAGGAAGAGCGGCTCGTCGTCTCGGGTCTGGATACGGGCGTCGGTATGCGTGACTTCTTCACGCCGATGTTCGAGGACACCGGGCTGGTGATCAACGCGCCCGAGCGCATGTCCGGCGCGAGCGACCACACCGTGTTCTACCGGGCGGACATCCCCGTCGTGTTCAGCCACATTGACGGGCTCCACGCCGACTACCACACGCCTGAGGACACCAGCGACAAGATCAACCGTGTCGGAGCGACCAAGGCCGTACACCTCTACGCGGAGATGGTCAGCTCGTACGCGAGTTACCCGACACGCTTCGAGTATGCCGCGCAGAGCTCCCAGCAGTCATCGAGCCCAATGAGCGACATCAAGGTCCGCTTCGGCATCATGCCCGGGAGCTACACCGATGAAGAGGCGGGCATCCCGATCGGCGACGTGACCGAGGGCGGCTCCGCGGCCGAAGCCGGAATCCTTGCCGGTGACCGGCTCGTGCGCTGGGATGGGCAGAAGCTCACCGACATCCAGGCTTGGCTCGAGCTGCTCGCGAAGCATGAGCCGGGCGATACCGTCAAGGTTGGCGTGAATCGCGAGGGCGAAGAAATCACCATTGAGGTTACACTTCAAGCTCGCTAATTCTGAAGCTGCAAACGCAACGAAATCCCCACGAAAAAACCCTGACCGATCGGGTCAGGGTTTTTTCAATGGGCCTGGACAGACTCGAACTGTCGACCTCACCGTTATCAGCGGTGCGCTCTAGCCAGCTGAGCTACAGGCCCCATGGGCGGAGAGTATAGACCCGGAAATCGTTATCGTCGCCAGTCACTCGGCATCAATTTCCGGTTTGTTTTCCTCTTTCCCGACCGGCGAAACGGGTTGCCGAATCAGAAAAGCTGGCGGCAGTCGGGCAGGATTCTATAATAAAGGAGCAACCACGCCCTTATCGGGCTTGGCAACCGCGACAGGAGGTCCGCCATGCGTGAAGACATCAACTACAACAACATCATCGACGGCGAGGAGTTCGAGCGGGCCCAGAAAGCCGCCGACGATGCCGCCGGGCTGCCCGCTGAGCAGATCGAGACGGACTCCTTCTACGTCACGCAGCAGTACGAGAAGTACTCCGAGGAGAACCACCGCGTCTGGAAGACCCTCTGGGAGCGCCGCAAGGGCGTCCTTGAGGACCAGGCCTCGGAGACATACCTCAAGGGCCTCGACGCCATCAACCTCGTGCCCGACCGCGTGCCGCTGCTCTTCGGCAGGGTCCAGGACCCATACGAGCCCGGGCGCGAGATCGTCGGCATCAACGAGTACCTCAAGGACCTCACCGGCTGGGCCTCCCACGGCGTGCCGGGCTACCTGCCCGCCAAGGCCTTCTTCAGCTGCCTGAGCCGGCGCGAGTTCCCCTCGACCATCGTCGTCCGCCCCGAGGACAAGATGGACTACCTGCCCGAGCCGGACATCTTCCACGACGTCTTCGGGCACGTCCCGCTCCATGCCGACCCGGTCTTCGCGGACTTCCTCCAGACCTACGGCAAGGCCGCGCTTTTGGCCGGCCCCGAGCACGAAGAAGCCCTCGCCCGTCTGTTCTGGTTCACCGTCGAGTTCGGGCTCATCTCCGAGGGCAACAAGCTCAAGGTCTACGGCTCCGGAACCATATCCTCCCACTCCGAGTCCGAGTACGCCCTCACCGCCCCCGAGGGCAAGGGCGGGCACACCAAGGGCGAGATCGAGCGCCGTCCGTTCGACCTGGAGCAGGTCATCAACACCCCTTTCGAGATCGACCACTTCCAGGACATCGTCTATGTGCTCGACAGCTTCGAGCAGCTCCGCGATGCCATGAACGACTACGCCAACCGTGTCCTCGAGGACGCCAACGCACCCGCGGGCGCGTGAGTAGTTCGTTCGATGGGTGCCCGTACTCGCGCACAGCCGCGTAGTGCGGTGAACCATGAGTTTGCATGGGCTCGCAACATTCACCTAGTTGCGATTCCCATGACCAATCACATCCCCACGCACCCGCACCCCGCGCCGCACCCACCCGGCGGGATGGCCGGGCCGCTGGGCTTGTCCGAGCCGTGCGCGATGGGCATAGAGATGAGTTTCTCGACCGGAGAGGTCGCTGGCGTCGTGCCCCGCTCGATCCCCGCGGCTTCGCACAGCTGCCCCCAGTTCTCGATCGTGACACTCATCGCGTGCGAGACCTCAAGAGTCGTGTCATTGGCCTCGCAGCGGTACTCATAGATGGGCATGGGGGATCTCCTATCATCGTGCGTGGACGAATCACGCCTCCATGATCATATCTACGCCCGCTCAGCGTCGCTGACCCTCGGCGCGGGCGAGCTGCTCGTCGGCCCCGGTGACGACTGCGCTGTCACCCGATCGCCCTCGGGCGAGCTGCACCTGCTGACCGTCGACCAACTCGTCGAGGGGCGCCACTTCAAGCCGGATACAGATCTCGACCTCATCGCCCGCAAGGCCATCGCCCGCTCCGTGTCCGACATCGCCGCGATGGGCGGCATCCCCGCCTGGGCCCTGGGCACCGGCGTGCTCCCCAAGGGCTACCAGCATGCCGATATGCTCTTCGACGCCATGCACCGCTGGGCCAACCACTGGCACTGCCCGCTCATCGGCGGCGACATCGCCAGTCACAGCCGCGAAGACCACCCGCTCACCCTCACGGTGACGGTGGGGGGCGTAATGCCCGCCGCCACCATGCCCGTGCTCCGCAGCGGTGCCAAACCCGGCGATCTGCTCTACGTCACCGCCCAGATCGGCGGCTCCTTCGAGTCCGCCTGGCACCTGCGCTTCGAGCCACGCCTCGACGTCGGGCAGTGGGCCGCCCGGACCAACGCCCACGCCATGATGGACCTCTCCGACGGGCTGGGTCGCGACGTCCACCGCATCGCCACCGCCTCGGGCGTTCGGATCGAGCTCGACGCGACCAAGCTCCCCCTCAGCCACCGCTGCGATGGCTGGCAACAGGCCGTGAGCGAGGGCGAGGACTACGAGCTGCTCGTCGCTCTGGGTCCGGAGCACAACATAGATGACTGCCCGATGCAACTGCTCGGTCCGATCGGGCGTGTCGCGGCGTGCGAGCAGGGCCGATCACCCGGTGCGGTCATCATCGACCCGTACGGCAAGGCGCACGACGCGTCGTCGATGGGGTGGGATCACTGAGCTCACGCTCCCGGGAACCAGACGATGTGGCGCAGCACGCTCAGCCAGACCACGACGGCCAGCACGACCGCCCCCATCGCATACACATAACGCATCCGACGCATGTTCCGGTTGATGCGTGACTCCAGGAAGAGCATCCAAACAGGAACAACGAAACCCCCATACAGCGCATAGGCCCATGGCAGGGCCTCGCCGAGCAATGCTCGCGCAGGTGTATCGTCCTCACGCAGCCTGAGCGCAACGAGCACATACACCAGGGCCGCGCTGCCCACCACACCGAGCGAGACCACGGACGCGAACACCGAAACCGCGTCTCGTTGGGCAAACGAATCGAGCGATTCCTCAGGATTGCGAACAAGGTGTTGCCTGGCGAACACCACGACCGACCCGTAACCGGCGATCAGCAGGAAGGCGTGGATGATGAGTGACGCGAGAATCATGACTGGCACTCAAGCCGATGAAGCGAGAGCATGGTTACTTCCGCTTCCCCTTCCCCTTGCCCTTCTTCTTCTCCCCGGGCCCGCTCTTCCCCTGGGCCTCGCGCCGGTAGTCCGTCTTCCCCCGATCGCGCGACTTGGACTTCCGGCTGCGCCGCTGCCCACCCGGTGCCTTTTTAAACCCGGCGCCCTCCGTCTCACCCAGCCCGCCCATGTCGCCACCGCCCAGCTTGAGCTTGGCCGCGGGGCCCTTGAGCTTGCCGGCCGCGCGGGAAGCGCCGTCCGTGATCACCAGGTCCATCTGACGCAGCGCCAGGTCCACGTTGGCGATATTCACCCGCACGCGATCGCCGATGTTGTAGCTGCGACCGCTGTGCTGATCGACCATGGCCCCGCTGCGGTCGTCGATCCGCCACGTCGGCGGGCGCTTGGAGCGCGTGGTGTCGCCCACAAGGTCCTTCTTGGCGACCATGCCGTCCGCGAGGTACTTCTCGATCTGCACGTACACGCCCTTGGGTGTCACGCCGGTGATGAACCCGTCGAACTCCTCGCCGATGTGGTCCTCCATCAGCTGCAGCACCAGGAACTGGCGCAGCTCGCGCTCGGCCGCCGTCGCGTTCTGCTCGGTCTGCGAGCAGTGGTTGCCGATCTCGCTCAGGGTGTTCTTGTCTGGGCAGTCGTCATCATCCCGCAGCTCGCGCCCCAGGTTCTTCCACGCCCCGTCGCTCTGCGGGCGGTTCTCGCCGTTGTTCGTCCGCTTGAGGTACGCCACCAGCGCCCGGTGCAGCGTCAGGTCCGGGTAGCGCCGGATGGGCGAGGTGAAGTGCGAGTACGCGTGCGAGGCCAGCGCGTAATGCCCGATGAGCGCGGGCGAGTACACGGCCTTGGTCATCGTCCGCAGAACCGCCATGTGCACCGCGCGGGCCGCCGTCGTCCCGGCCGTGGCATCCAGCAGCGTCTGCAGCTCCTCACGCGTAGGCGACTTGGGGATCTTGAATCCCGCGACGGTGGCCGTCTTGCGCAGGTCGTCCACATCCCCCGGCGTGGGCTCGGGGTGCGTCCGCCGCAGCACCGGCACCTCGAGCTTCTCGAACAGCGACGCCAGCGCCTCGTTCGCCTCGACCATGAACATCTCGATCAGCGTGTGCGTGAAGGCGTCGTCCTCCTTCTGCGCATCCACGACCTTGCCGTTCTCGTCAAAGATCAGCTCGACCTCCGGCAGGTCAAGGTGGATCATCCCCGCTTTGTGCCGGCGCGCCTGGATGAGCTTGGACAGCTCGTTCATGTCCCGCACGCTCTGGATCAGCTCCTCGCTGTGCGGCGTGTCGGTCTTAGCGTGCTTCTTGGCTTCCTCCAGGTCGCCGTCGATCAGCGCCTGGGCCTCCAGATACGTCATCCGCTTGCGCGACTTGATCAGCGACTGGCACACGCCCCGTGACTGCACGTTGCCCATCCGGTCGTAGCGGATGATGCACGTCTTGGCGTACCGCAGCACGCCCTCTTGCAGCGAGCAGATGCCGTTGGACAGCACCTCGGGCAGCATCGGGATCACCAGGCGCGGCAGGTACACCGAGTTGCCCCGCTCACGCGCCTCCTCGTCCAGTGGCGAACCCGTCGGGATGTAGTGCGCCACGTCCGCGATGTGGATGCCAAGCTCCCAGCCGCCGTTATCGAGTCGCTTGAGCGAGATCGCGTCGTCGTAGTCCTTCGCGTCCGGCGGATCGATGGTCGTGATGAAGTCGCCCGTCAGGTCGCGGCGCATGTCCAGCGCCTCGATGCCCTTGGATTCGTAGAGGTCCATCTCCTCCTCAAAGCGGGCGGTAGCTTCCCTTGCCTGCTGCACGCACGCCTCGGGGAAATCGTTGCTGGGCAGCGAGTACGCCGCGATGACCGCCTGCGTCTCAACGTCCGGCTCACCGGCCGCGCCCAGCACCTTGGTCACCACGCCGATCGCCAGGCGACCGTTCTCCGGGTATTCGAGGATCTCGATGACGACCTTGTCGCCGTTCTTGACGTTCTTGGACTCAGCATCGCGGATGATGACCGGGTCGGTCAGCTCGCGCCCGTCGGGGAAGACCAGCCACTTGCCGTCGCGCTTCTCGATCTCGCCGGTGAAGTTCGCCCGCTTGCGTGCCACGATGTCCAGCACCTCGCCCGCGTACTGGCGCTCCAGCGTGCCCAGCTTCCGCTCGCGCCGCTGATCACGCTCGAACCAGACCTTGACCGTGTCACCGCTCAGGGCTCCGTTGGTGTACTGGGGCGGGATAAAGATGTCCGAGCCGTGCTTGGCCTGCGCCGGGATCACAAACCCCACGCCCGACTGGGTGCCGCGGAACTGCCCGATCAGCTCCCCCTCATCCGGGTGGAAGGGTAGCTGGATCTTCCCCGACTCGTCGAGGTCGATCACGCCCTCCTCGGCCAGGTCGCGCACTTCGTAGCCGAACTCCTTCACATCATCGATGTTGAGTTCCTTGGCCACGACCGGGATCGGCTTGGGCGTGTAGTCTTCGTGCGAAATGTGAGAGATCAATCGATCCCGGTGTCGGCCTGACATGCGTGTCCAATCCGTTGTGTGTTCTGGGTTTCCGTACGCCTGATCTTAGAGCCGATCGGCATAAGTCTGCAGCGAACCCTCAAACTCTGCGGGTGTAAACCCAAAATCAGCAATGACGCCCTCGTTGTCGCTCACGCTGTCACGCCCACCCATGACCGCCATGCCCTCATCGAAGGGCAGCAGCCCGCCAAGCCCGATCAGCTTCGCCACCCGTGCCTGAAAGGCCGCGACGAACCACGGCAGCCCGATCGCCGGGCGGTCCTTGGGCCTGGGCGTGAGGTTCCGGGCGTAGACCTTGAGCATCTCCGGGAACAGCACCCGCTGCGAACCGCAGATCTCATACGTTTTCTTGATCGTCCGTTCATCGCTCTGGGCCTCAACAAAGACCCGCGCCACGTCCTCAACAAACACCGGTGCAACCGTCGGTGCCTCGAAGCCGAATCCCTCCGACTTCCAGCGCGAGAAGTAGGGGAGGAAGAGGTAGGGCGGGGCCTTGCCACGCACCCATTCGACGGCCATCTCCGTGAACTCGCCGTTGTGCCCATGGATCAGCCCGGGCTTCACAATCGTCCAGCGAAGCCCGGATTTCTGGACAATCTGCCCCGCCCGATGCTTGGTATCGCGATACCCGGCTCGCTTGTCGGGCCCGACCCCTAGCGCGGACATGTGCACGTACCGCATATCCGGATCGTGCTGGCGGCACGCCTCCACGATCGCGCGCGTCCCGTCCACATGGACCTTCTCAAAGGTCTGGTTCTTGGTCTCGCGGATGATCCCAACGAGGTGGATGCACGCATCGCATCCCTTCACGAGATGGCGCAGCGCATCCGGATCGTCAAGCGTCCCATCGCAGAGCGTGATGCGCCCGTCGTCGATGGCGTCGGCGTCGAGCACTTTTCTCGCTTTATCAGCCGAGCGGGTCAGCGCCCTGACGCGGTAGCCGTCTTCCAGCAATCGCGCGATCACATGGCGTCCAACGAATCCTGTTCCGCCGGTGATCGCCACGGTATGGGTATCTGCGGTGCTCATCACGTTCATCTTCCTTACCCCAGAGCGTATCCGCTCCGCGTACCATGGTGTGTGCCCCTGACCACCGAATCCATCTCTTTCAGCTACCCCAGGGGCCCGCGCGTGCTCAACGCGGTCACGTGTGCCATCGAGCCCGCCCGGGTCACGGCGATAGTTGGACCGAACGGCGCCGGGAAGAGCACCCTCATCCGGCTGCTGGCGGGCCTGCGCCACACCGATTCGGGGAGCGTGCGGATCGACGATCGCGCCCTGAGTTCGCTCAGGCCGCGCGATCGGGCGCAACGCATCGCGTTTCTTGAGCAGCGTCCGTCACTCGCGTTCGATTTCAGCGTGCTCCGAGTCGTTTCATTCGGGGCCTTCACGGGCGAGCGGGACTGCGCCCTGATCTCCGAGGCATTAGCGCGGTTCGAGCTCGAAGACATCCGGGATCAGCCGTTCGCTTCTCTGAGCGTCGGTCAGCAGCAGCGTTGCGCCTTCGCCCGCGCCTGGGTGCAGATCGCAGGACGCGACAACGCCTACCTGCTCGCCGACGAGCCATGCTCAGCGATGGATCCGCGCCACACCATCCAGACCATGAAATCCATGCGCGAGCTCGCGGCAGCGGGCCTGGGCATCGGTGTCGTCATTCACGACCTGAATATCGCCTGCAGGTTCGCCGATCGGGCCATCGTGCTCAATCAGCATGGCAGACTCGCGGCACAGGGGACCGTCGAGCAGGCCATGACGCCCGAAATCCTCGCGCAGGTGTTCGAAGTTCAGATCGAGAGCCATCAGATCCCCGGGCACGCTCCGGTCCTCGTCATCGACGATCAGTGATACTCCGCATCCAAACGCCGCGCCAGACGATATACTCAGTGCATGCAAGGCTTCCTGCAGTTCATCCTGGGCAACCTCTGGATTCTGGTCCCGGTCCTCATCGGGCTGTTCAACGTCGCCGTACGGATGCAGCAGAAGGCCAAGGAGCAGCGCGCCAAGCGTGCCGCGCTCGCCGAGATCCAGCGCCGCAAGACCGACGCCATGCGGACCGGCAAACCGGTCAATGAGCCCGTCATCGTCTACGACGAGCCACAGAAAAGCCAGAAGCAGCAGGCGAAGGAAGAGCGACAAGCCCGCATCGAGGCCCTCCGGAAGCAGCGTATGGAACAGCTGCGTGCGATGCGAGAGAAACGGTCCGCGGCATCCACAGCCGCGCCCGCCCGTCCGACACCCACACGCTCGCCCGCCCGCACTGGGCGTCAGCAGATGCCCGCCCGCCCGGCCCAGCGGACGCCGCAGACGCGGATACCCCCCAGCCGCCCGCGGGTCATCCCCGCAACAACCCAGTTCAGCCGCGGAGCCCAAAGCCGCCCGCAGGTTGTCCAGCCCAAGACACGACCGACACCGATCCCGGAATCGAGCCCCGGGCTCGACACGCCCGCGCCGATGCCCAAAAAGATCGAGCCGGGGGCCAACCCGATCGCGTCGCCGCGCAAGAAGTCGGATCAGGGATCGCTGCTGGGCTCCAGCGAGATCACCGCCCGGTCACTCCTCCGCAACCGGCGTCTGACGCGTCAGGCCATCATCGCGCGAGAGATCCTCGATTCGCCCATCGCGCTGCGGAACGCCCAGAGCGTTCCGGGCAGCATGCGGGGGTAATCCCCGCACACCGACCCCTGTTTCATGCGTCCTGGTTTCATGCATCTGGGCGGATCGGCTCGATATAATCAAACATGGACGCAGTGACCAAAATCAGCTACCGCTACCGCCTGGCCACGATCATCACTGCGGGATGCCTCGCATCACTCGCCGGGTGCAACGCGTTCGATGGTGCGCCCCGTGGGACCACCTCGCTGCTACAGGTGCTCGCGCCGACGACCTCACCATCCGAGGCCGCCGAGATGGCCACCGACCCCTACAGCGCCGAGAATCGCTACAAGGGCATCACGCTCCTGTCGAGCGCCGACTTCGGTGGCCAGCCCATCTATCTGGAACTGTACATCGACGGGCTCGACGACCCCGACGCGAGCGTGCGTGGCGCATCTGTCCGAGCGCTCGGCCGCCACGGCGACCCGGAGCACGCCGCCCTGCTCATCCAGGCCCTCGATGACGAGGACGACTTCGTCCGTCTCGAAGCGGCTCGGGGCCTCCAACGCATCCACTCGAGCGACGCGATCGATCCGATGCTGGAACTGATCGACGAAGAAAACGAGAGCAACACCGATATCCGCGCCGCGTGTGCCGACGCGCTCGGGCAGTACCGACAGAAGCGTGTGGTGCTCGGGCTCATCGGGGCGCTGCGTGACTCACGCCTCGCCGTCAACAACCGCGTGCAGCACTCGCTGATGCTCCTGACCGGGCAGAACTTCGGCCTGGATCGACCCGCCTGGCTCGAGTGGTACAACGCGACCGACGACATCTTCGCGGGGGCGCAGCCCTACACCTACCCGGTCTTCAACCGCAAGAAGAAGATCATCGAGTACCTGCCGCTCGTGCCGCCACCACCCAACGAGACCAAGGGGTCGCCGGTGGGCATGGACCCCGTGATCGACGGCTGATCCGTCACAGACCTGCCCGGAAGGTCCGAGAAACCCGCCTCCGAGCGAAACCCCACAATACCACCGCCGATCCGCCCGATACCACCACTGGGAATACCCCCGGCGGAGATCACCGTGCGCGCAGTCAGACGAGTGAACCACGAGCTCTACATCGATACCGATGCCCCCACGCCAAGCGCCGTGAAGGGGCAGGCATTGATCCGCGCCACCCACGTCCTGATCGGCGACGCCGACCTCGGGGTCGCGCAGGGCGAGATCGACTATAACGGCGTGCTCGGGCACCAGTTCGTCGGTGTGGTTGAGGCCTGCGACGACTCCTCATGGGTCGGAAAACGCGTCGTCGGCCAGGTCGATATCGCGGATCCCGCCTCGGAACTCGCCAGGAGAGGCCTCGGCGCGCACGACCCCCAACGCGCGATCCTCGGGCTCCGCGACCGAGACGGGTGCCTCGCGGAACGCTTCACGCTCGAGACCCGCAACCTCGTCGAGGTTCCCGAGTCGATCAAGGACGAGCAGGCCGCGCTGACCTTCTCACTCGCCAGAGCGATCCACGCCGGGCAGGTCGCCCACATCGAGGGGCGACCGTTTGTATCAGTCCTCGGCGACGGGCTGATCGGGCTGCTCTGTGCTCAGGTCATGACACGCAAGAACGCATCGGTCCGACTGCTGAGCAACCGACAGGACCCGCTCGAGATCTGCGCCAAGTGGGGCATCAAACACCGACGCCTCGACCAGGTCGGCCGGCGTGGCGATCAGGACGTCGTGATCGAAACAACCGGCACCGCGGAGTCGTTCGACGACGCGATCCGCATGGCACGCCCGCTCGGGACCGTGGTGCTCGCGGGGCACCCGGTGCCAAGCAGCAACGGCAGCATCCCGATCAATCACGCCCTGATCGCGGACAAGGAGATCAGGGTCGTCGGTGCACGCTCCGGCTCACTCAGCGAGGGGATCCGAGCGATGATGAGCGGCGGGATCGACCTCAGCGGGCTCGTCTCCAAACGGTTCAGGTTCGAGGATTCAATCGGGGCCCTGCGCGCCGCACAGGACCCCGCGAATCTCGGTGTCCTCGTCGTGATGGACTGAGTCTCACTGCACGATCAGCGTACCCTCGAGCGCGGATGATGCGGCAGGCCACATCGAGGCGATCACGCCCGCGGTGATCAGCGCAAAGATCACGCCATCGATGAACCCGGTGATGATGAACCGCGTCGGCTTGCCCAGGAAGAAGTCGCCGGCGAGCCCGCCCATGCAGTGACCGAGCACACCCGCCGCACCCGCAACCTGGAACACGGCGAGATAATCCGCTCCGGCTCTCGTGCTCGCGGCCGTGATGTACGCCACAAAGATCGTGATCACCAGGTAGGCGAGGAACGTCTTAAACAGATTCATCCCGAAGCTCGGCTGCCCGGGCTGCACCGTGATGGTGCCCCAAGGGCCCGCCTTCCATTTCGCCTTATACTCGTCGCCCTTGTAGTCCTTCGGGTCCTGGCAGTTCGGGAACATGTACAGCCCCGGCTTGATGTTCATCTGAGTGACCTTGGCCGTCAGTTCCTCCTCGTTTGGCAGAAACTGGATGTCCTTCTTGTGATACGGCAGCAGCATCCAGATGATGGAGCTGGCGAAGAACACACAGACCGTTGCGATGAGGATGGGCAGCCAGAGATCCGAGAGTGCAACTTCCATGACACGATCCTTTCCTGTTGTGCGTGCGTGTTGGACCGAATCACTATACCAAACTTCTATACACCACGAAAAAACCCGCGAACTCGCGGGTTTTCGTGAGCGGTTTGGTTCGGGATCAGTCGTCCTGCATCGGCATCGAATCGAGCACCTGGTCGATCAGGCCGTACTCGAGCATCTCGCCGTCGTCGAGCCAGAGATTCCGGTCGCAGTCACGATGGATCTTCTCCTTGTCCTGACCGGTCGCGTCCGCGTAGATCTGGTACAGGCGGTCACGCAGGCGGAGCATCTCCTTGGCTTCGATCTCAAGGTCCGTCGCCTGACCTTCCATCACGCCCGAGAGCAGCGGCTGGTGCATCAGGTTGCGGGCGTTCTTCAGGCAGTAACGCTTGCCCTTCGCGCCGTTGGACGCGATGACCGAGCCCATCGATGCCGCCTGACCGATGATGTAGGTGCACACGTCGGGCTTGATGAAGTTCATCGTGTCGACGATGCCGAGGCCCGCGGTGACGGAGCCGCCAGGCGAGTTGACGTACAGATGGATGTCCGCGTTCGCGTCCTCGTTCGCGAGGAAGAGGAGCTGGGCGACGATCAGGTTGGCCATGTCGTCCATGACACCGCCGGTCACGAAGATGATCCGGTCCTTGAGCAGGCGTGAATAAATGTCGTACGAGCGCTCGCCGCGACCGGACTGTTCGATCACGATCGGGACGAGATGGGCGCTTGGGGTGGTCATATGTGTTTCACCTCGATCGGTGTTGTGTCGTGGGGGTGTTCAACGATTGGTGCCGGCTCAGCTCTTGCTGCCTCCCGCCATCTTCATCTCTTCCGGGGGCTCGGTCAGGACCTCGTCCACCAGACCGTACGCCTTCGCCTCCTGTGCGGAGAAGTACTTGTCACGCTCGGAGTCTTCCTTCACCTGCTCCGGCGACTGCCCGGTGTGCTTGGCGATGATGTCTGTCAGGAGTTGCTTGCTCTTGATGATCTGCTCGGCCTGCAGGCGGATGTCCTCCGCCTGACCGGTGATCCCGCCGTAGGGCTGGTGGATCATGACCTTCGCGTGCGGGAGGATGAAACGTCGACCCTTGGTCCCAGCGGTCAGCAGCACCGAGCCGCCCGAGTACGCCCGCCCGATGCAGTACGTCGCGATCGGAGAGCTGAGGAACCGCATCGTGTCGTAGAGCGCGAGGGTGTCGTCCACGGCACCGCCCGGCGAGTTGATGTAGAAGTTGATTTCCTGGTTGCGGCGCTGATTTTCCAGATAGAGCATCTGCATCATCACACGCGAGGCACTCGCAGGGTTGATTTCCCCGACGAGGAAGACAATCCGATTCTCGAGCAGCAGCTCGTCGATCGTCATCTCGCGGGTCCGTTGGTAACTGACTGAGGCTGCGGGCATAAGTCTTTCCCTGACATGCGTCTACGCGTTCTGGGCGTCGCGGGATCGGGGTGACGAGCCCCGTTCCTCCGCCCCGTCGTCCTGATTCATCGGCCATATGGGCCTGAATCATCATACGCCTCGTTTAAACGGGTCGAGAAATCGGCACCCCCGCGGGTCTAATAAAGGAATTGCACAAGCCCGCCCGCCCTCCTATTGTTCCCTCCTGTATCCCGCGCCCGGGCACGTCGTGCCAGCCGCAACCCCTTGATTCTGTGAGACATCCGTCGTGCCGACCGCCGTCATCAGCGATATTCATGGCAACGCGACCGCCCTGCGCAGTGTCCTCGAGGACATCGAGTCGCGGGGGATCGAGAAAATCGTCTGCCTCGGCGACATCGTCGGGTACGGGCCCGAGCCGCTCAAGTGCATCGACCTCGTTCAGGAAAAGTGTGCCTGGGCACTCATGGGCAACCACGACTTCGGCGTGCTCTACGAGCCGACCAACTTCAACGCCACCGCCGAAGCCGCAGCGTTCTGGACCCGAGAGCAGTTCGATGCCGAGCCGGACGAAGCCGAGCGCGAGCGCCGCTACGCCTACCTCAGCTCGCTCAAGGTCCGTCAGGTCGAGGATCTCTGCGAAGACGGCACGGACGTGCTCGCCGTACACGCCTCACCACGCAGGCCGATCAACGAGTACATCTTCCCGGATGATGTCAACGACGCCCCCGACAAGATCGATGCCATCTTCGATCGGGTCCAGCAGGTCGCGCTCGTCGGCCACACCCACGTCCCCGGCGTGTTCTCCAACGAGCCCGACTTCTACCCACCCAACGAGATCGGCGATGAGCCCATATTCAGGTTCATCGCGGACGAGAAGGCCGTCATCAACGTCGGGTCCGTCGGCCAACCCCGAGATTTCAACCCACGCGCCAGCTACGTGATCCTCTCGCCGGGGCAGGTCGAGTTCGTGCGTGTCGAGTACGACATCAAGGACACCGCGGACAAGATCAAAGCCATCCCCCAGCTGCACGACTGGCTCGGTGAGCGACTGTTCGAAGGCCGCTGATCGAGCGCACCCATCCTGATCTGAGCACGAACGAATGATGCACACGCACTGCCGATATCCCAGCCGATTCACCGCGATGCCCCTGCTGATCGCAGCGATCCTGTCGCTGCTCACCCCCGCCGTGCTTGCGCAGGAGGCAGCCGCGCCCAGCGAATCCGAACCCGCCACCAGCGCCCCGACCTACGTCGTACGTCCGGCGCAGGCGGACGAGGACGGCTTCACGCCGCTGGGCGATCTCGACGACGAGCAGCAGACGATCTACCTCGAGTTCTCGCCATTCGGGGCCGGCGTCCGATCCATCCAGCTGCCAGACGAATACGAGACGGTCAAGTTCGAGAAGCACGTCACCCTCCAGTCCGAGCAGGTCAACAACGCGAACCAGCGCGCTGTGCCCTTCGCCGCGGTTTCGCTCTTCCTCAACGGAACCACGGTGGGTATCGGCGGCAGCGACACCGATCCGCTCTGGACGGAGATCCGTCCCGGCGTCTTCGAGCTTTACATCGACGACGCGCAGGGTAACCCCCAGATCCGCATCGAGCGTCGGTTCGAGCTCAAGCCCGAGCAGCGCCACGGCTTCATCCTGACCGAGACAATCGAGAACATGAGCGACGCGCCAGCCCGCGTGGTCCTCAACACACTCGCGATGAACGACTTCCCCAAGGCGGATTCGACCTACGGCGGCGATCGCCGGCGCATCCGCTACGGCTACCTGCTCCCCCCGGAGCAGCAGGGCAACTCCATGCGCGTGCGGGTGGACAACGAGCTCCTGAGCCGCAACAAGCTCCTCGGCAAGCGTGAGGTCACCCAGTTCGGCAAGGCCTACCCCAGCGAGCGCCTCGTCTGGCCCAACGAGGACGTGCTCCCCGGCGCCCAGCGCCTCAGCTGGATCGGCTTCACCGACCGCTACTTCGCCGTCGTCATCCACCCGGTGTTCGACCCCAGCTCGATCAGCTCGGCGGATGAGAAGCTGCTCAGCGGCATCGCACGCATCGATCGCTACATGCTCGAGCCGCTCGCCGAAGCGATCGACGCGACCCAGGCGCTGGGCATGCAGTCCACCCAGATGGAGATCGCTCCCGGCGAATCGGCGGTGCGACGCCTGGGCGTCTACGCCGGGCTGCGGAACAAGCAGATCATGAACGCCGAGCCCATGGTCGCGGCGATCAACATGCCCGAGATGGTGGTCTCGAACCTCGGCGGCATCTGCGCCCCCTGCACCTTCCAGTGGCTCGCGCACATGCTCATCGACGTTCTCCGCCTGTTCCACTCCATCGTTCAGGACTGGGCGATCTCGATCATCCTCCTCGTGTTCCTTGTCCGCGCCTGCCTGCACCCGATCACCCGCTGGTCACAGATCCGCCTCCAACGCTTCAGCGTTCAGATGCAGGCGATGGCCCCAAAGCAGAAGGCCATCCGCGACAAGTACAAGGACGATTCCAAAAAGATGCAGCAGGAGATGGCCAAGCTCTGGAAGGAGGAGGGCATCAACCCCGCAGGCGCGCTCGGCTGCCTGCCCATGTTCCTCCAGACCCCGGTCTGGATCGCGCTCTACGCGACGCTCTTCTTCGCCACCGAGCTGCGTCACGAGCCGGCGTTCTACGGCATCTTCCAGAGCTTCGGCAACTGGGGGTTCATGAGCGACCTGGCCGCGCCCGACGGCGCCATCCCGCTGCCCAGCATGATGCACTTCAGCTTCCCGCTCTGGGGCTCGGTCGACTCCGTCAACCTGCTCCCGCTGCTCATGGGTGTGCTCATGTTCCTTCATCAGAAGTACCTCACCCCGCCAACGACCGCGTCGCTCACCCCGGAGCAGGAGTCGCAGCAGAAGCTGATGAAGGTCATGATGGTCGTGATGTTCCCGCTGATGATGTACGCCGCTCCGTCCGGGCTCGCGCTCTACTTCATCACCAACTCGACCGTCGGCATCCTCGAGAACAAGTGGATCCGCGCTCACATGAAGAAGCACGGCATGCTCGAGATCGAGAACATCAAGGCCGAGAAGGCCAAGAAGGGCCCTGGGTTCATGCAGCGCATGATGCAGGCCGCAGAGGCTCAGCAGCAGATCCGCGAGAAGGGCGTGAAGCCCATCAACCCGGCATCGAAAGAGTTCAACCGACGCCAGAAGTAACCGCTCAGGGGCGGAGGATCGCGCGTGCCAACCGGGACAACCATCGTCGCGATCAGCAGCGCGCCCGGGAGCGCCCCGAGAGCGATGATCCGCATCTCCGGACCCGAGACCCGCGCGGTCGCCCGGGACCTGCTCGATACCCCGATCGAATTTCGCGGCGCAATCCACGCACGCATGGCGATCGACGCCCGATTCTCGATGCCGGTGCTGGTGCTCGTGTACCCTGCACCACGCAGCTACACCGGTGAGGACACGATCGAAATCCTCCTCCCGGGCGGCGCGCCGATCTCCTCGAGGGCGCTCGAAGAGGTTCTCCGAGACCCGAGGGTCGTGCTGGCACAGCCCGGCGAGTTCAGCGCCCGCGCATACATGAACGGGCGCATGACACTCAGCGAAGCGGAGGGCATCGCCCTGCGGATCAGTGCGCAGCGCGACGAAGCACTCAGGGCCGCACAGGCCCTGCTCGATGGACGCTACGGAGAGCAGTGCCGCGCATGGGTCGATGCCATTGCGGGGATGCTCGCGCTCGTCGAGGCCGGCGTCGATTTCTCGGATCAGGAAGACGTTGTCCCGATCGCGCCAGCTGAACTCCTCAACCGCCTCGATCAGCTGATCCACGAGCTCGAGGCCCAGTCGGGGGCGTCCGCTGGCGGACGCGTGGTGCAGGATCACCCGAGCGTTGTGCTCGTCGGGCGTCCCAACGCGGGCAAGAGCGCCCTGTTCAACGCGCTGCTGGGGAGACAGCGAGCAGTCGTGAGCGAGCGAGCCGGGACCACGCGCGATGCGCTGCGTGAAGCGCTCGATCTCTCGCGCGAGATCCCCGGCGCGGGCCGTGTTGAGCTTGTCGACCTCGCCGGGCTCGATGTGGACAGCGTTGATGAGCTCGACGCACAGGCCCAGCAGCTGGCCCGGTCGACCATGCAGCACGCGGACGCGATGCTCTGGTGCGATCCCACCGGCCGTTTCGATCAGGCCGGGTTCGAGATACCTGAAGGCGCTCAGGTCATCCGTGTCCGGACAAAGAGCGACCTCCCGGGCAGCACAACGCTCGGCTCCGCCGTCGCCATCTGCGCGTTCGATCCCTCGACGCTCGGCGTCCTGCGCCGAGCAATCGCGGACGCGACGTCACGCGGGAGCGGCGGCGGCATTGGCGTGTTCGTGCCCCGTCACCGTCGGGCGCTCAACGCCGCGGTCGAATCCCTGAGATCCACCTGCGACCACATCGATAACGCGGCGCACGCCTTCGACAACCCGGAAATCATCGCGCTGGGGCTCAGAGAAGCACTCGACGCGCTGGGTGAACTCGTCGGCGAGGTCTCTCCAGACGACGTGATCGGACGTGTCTTCGCCACGTTCTGTGTCGGGAAGTAGAGCCGCTGATGGATTCTCGGGCGTTTCGCCGCGCGAGACTCATACCTCTCTCGCAAACGATCTTCACACGAAATCTCGGCCCACGAACGCTCTGGGCGGGTTATCTCGCGAGGGACACGCCGATACCCAGAAGGATGGCCATACATCGAGCTTGAACTCGATTCTTTGCTGGTGCGATCCGACTCAGGAAGTGATGGTTCACATCATCCCGCACCGTCCGCGGGACGCAGGAGCATTCGATGAGCATCCGACTCGGCGAGTTATTGGTTCTCCAAGGGGTCATCACCCCTGAGCAGCAGGTAGAGATTCTCGAAACACAACGATCGTCCGGCAGGCCGTTCGGAGTCATCGCGGAGGAGCAGTTCGGGATCGAACCCGGCGCGATCGAGCAGGCCTGGGCCGTGCAGTATGCCATGATCGCACAAAGGGTCGACCCGGCCGAACTCGACATCCCCGCCCAGGTCCTCGAACTGATCACCAAACGCCAGGCATGGCAGTTCGGCTTTGTGCCGTACGCGATCAACGGAGAAGAGATCATGCTGGTGGCTGCACGCGAGACCCTCGCCCGCTCGCTCCGCTTCGTGAACTGGCGTCTCAACGGCATCTGCACCTTCTCGATCTGCGATCTCAAGACCCTCCGGCGCGGGCTCGAGACGCACTACCCGTTCCCGGGCGCCGACATGGAACTCGTGGACCGGTTCTTCAAGAAACGCCCCGCCGCCTGACGTTCCGCAGCACAGATGAGACGAAAAAACAGGGCCGATCTTCCGATCGGCCCTGTCATTATTCGCGTTTGAGAGATTCTGGTTCGAGCGGGCCAACGAATCACCCGTCTCGAAGATCCGCTTTAGCGCTTCGTGGCGCGACGACGTGCGGTGCTCTTGCGTGCGGTCGTCTTGCGGGTTGCCTTCTTGCGAGTTGGCTTCTTCTTGGTCGCCTTCTTCTTCGCGGTCTTCTTGGCGGCCTTCTTGCGAGTGGCCTTCTTCTTGGTGGCCTTCTTGCGTGTTGCCTTCTTCTTGGTGGCCTTCTTCTTGGTCGCTTTCTTCTTCGCGGCCTTCTTGCGAGTGGCCTTCTTCTTGGTGGCCTTCTTGCGGGTCGTCTTCTTGGCGGCCTTCTTGCGAGTAGCCTTCTTCTTGGTCGCCTTCTTCTTCGCGGTCTTCTTGGCGGCCTTCTTGCGAGTGGCCTTCTTCTTGGTTGCTTTCTTCCGGCTGGTTTTCTTAGCGGCTTTCTTTCGAGTCGCTTTCTTACGGGTGGCTTTCTTCTTTGCCATTTCGAGTCTCCTCGTTGGTCCTTGTTTGCTTCAGGGTGAAGCAGATTGGTTGTAGTCGAATATCGACTCTCTACAAACGCGTGTCAAACAAACCAGAAAACTCATCGGTCGATTCCGATGATTTTCTACAAGATGATGCGCGAGCATTGCGCCATCACGCAACAGCATACACCAACATCGCGCGCAACACGAACACATGCGCGCGCCATCACACCACAGGTGCGCGCCGCAACACGGGCTCTTCTCGTCGTCGCTGAACCAGCACGACACGACGCGCACCGTAACGCTCGAAGCGCTCTTCGCTTCATCGACCACCACGCACCACACGCGTCGAGCGCGCATCGACACGCGCAACACACCGTCAAACCATGCACAGGTGTCATGCCGCAGCAACTTTGTCGTTTAGGGTGCATTTCGGCGCAGATCGGAGCGTGTTCGCAGCAAGATCGCGTCATTTTTATGGCGAGCGTGCGCTTTTTCTTCCACGCGCAGACGCGCAATGCACGCAAACGTGGCAATGATTCAACGTGCGCGCATGCCAGTTCAAGCGAGCGCAACACCAAGGAGTTTTCATGCCTGACACAACACCAAGCACACGCGTACACCGATTCGACAACGGGCTCG
This sequence comes from Phycisphaerales bacterium, assembly GCA_017642965.1. Lineage (GTDB taxonomy): Bacteria > Planctomycetota > Phycisphaerae > Phycisphaerales > UBA1924 > UBA1924. The sequence goes on along the minus strand of JAEPOJ010000001.1, from coordinate 122,189 downwards.
TGCTCGTATCGGAACAAGTGAGCGGCGTTCAATCGCTCGCGATGCGCTGCATCATTCCGGCGGGCGCCGTTTTCGAAGATATCCACAATTTGGGCGCATCGAGTGTGTGCGCAGAGATGCTGATGCGCGGTGCGGGCGATCTCGATTCACGTCAGCAGGCCGACGCATTCGACCGCGCTGGCGCACTCCGAGACGTCGACAACGCGATCCGGTTCATGCAACTCTCGACCACAACGCTCGGACACCGCGCGGGCGACGCGATCCCGCTCCTCATGGACATGATCCGCCGACCACGCATGGCCAAGGAGTCCTTCGCGCCCGCACAGGAACTCGCCTTGCTCGGCGTCGCGTCACTCGAAGATGATCCGCAGCACCGCGCAGCACTCAAAGCACGTGAACGGCACCTCCCCTCGCCGTACAACCGCAACACCTTCGGCACGCAGGAAGGGATCGCGTCGCTCACCCACGAACAACTCTGCGACTGGTGGGACGGGCTCGCACGCCCCGGTGGAACGCTCATCTCCGCCGCGGGCGACGTCGATCACGATCAACTGGTCGAGCAGATCGGGCAGCAAATCACCGATTGGACGGGCGAAACCGCTATGCCCGAGACGGAGGGAACACCCGAGCGTGGGTACGGGCACCTCGAAGACGATTCCAATCAGGTGCAGATCATGATCGTCCACGACGCGCCCACCATCAGCCACGCCGACAACCCCCTCGAACGACTCGCGATCGCCGTGCTCTCGGGCGGCATGTCCGGGCGTCTGTTCACGGAGGTGCGGGAGAAGCGTGGGCTCTGCTACGCGGTCTCGAGCGCCTACCGCGCAGACAAAGACCGCGCCGTTGTCACGAACTACGTGGGAACCACGCCCGAACGGGCACAGGAATCGCTCGACGTGCTCCACGCGGAACTGCACCGCATCAACTCCGGCGACGTGTCCGATGCGGAGCTGACCAGAGCAAAGACCGGCCTCAAGAGCCGCCTCGTCTTCGCGGGCGAATCAACCAAAGCCCGCGCGGGCGCGATCGCAGCGGATTACTTCAACCTGGGACGCGTGCGAACGCTCGACGAGATCGTCGAACAGCTCGACGCGATCTCGCTCGACGAGCTCAATGTGTACCTCCAACGCAGGGACCTTGGCGCGATGACGATTCAGACGCTCGGGCCCGATTCGCTCACGCCCCCCGCATGAGGCGGATCTGCAGCTAGGATGGGCGTTTTGTGCTGATCCCGCGGGCGAATCGACGATATGCTCTGGCGTGGAAGCACCAGAAACAAAGCGTATGACGAAACCGGATCAAACCAACCGCGCCGAGACCATCGCCAGCCATCTCGGCTGCGATCGACCGTTCATGATCGGGATCGGCGGGTGCGGCATGTCCGCGCTCGCGCGCCTCATGCGGGACGCCGGTCTCCGGGTCCGCGGATGCGATTCCACCCCATCCCCAGTCACCGACACCCTCAGCACCTCCGGCGTGCCCGTCGGTTTCGATGAGTCGGCGTCCTCCCTGCCAGACGACGCGCGGGTCATCATCGCATCAGCGGCGGTCAAGCACGATCACCCCATGATGATCGAGGCCGCCAGCCGGGGACTGAGCATTGTGACCTATCCCGAGGCGCTCGGGATCTGCATGCGGGGACACTCGGGCGTCGCCATCGCTGGAACGCACGGCAAATCCACCACAACCGCGATGCTCGGCTGCGCACTGACCGACGCCGGGCTCGACCCATCGGTGATCGTCGGTGCCACATGCACCCAGCTCAGCAACGGGGCACTCGCGGGCTCGGACGACCCAGTGGGCTACCGCGTCGGGGATCAGCAGATCCCGATCGGCCCGCGGGCCGGTCAGGCGGGCATCCTGATCGCCGAAGCGTGCGAGTTCAACCGCTCATTCCACCACCTGCGACCCACGGTCGCCTCAATCGCCTCGATCGAGGCGGACCACCTCGACATCTACGGCTCGCTCGACGCCGTCGTCGAGGCGTTCGCGGAGTTCGCTCGACTCGTCGCGCCCGCCTCTGAGGGCGGCAAGCTGATCATCGCCCACGACGGTGCGCATCGCCGAGAGGTGACCGCGGGCGTCGAATGCGATGTGGAGACGATCGGCTTCAACCCCGCGTCGGACTGGGTCGTAACGCACGAACCAACGACCGGCAAGGTCGCCGTCCGAGATCCCGAAGGGGAGACCAGAGAGTGGGGGCTCTCCATGCCCGGCGAGCACAACGCCTTCAACTCCGCCATGGCCTACGTGCTCGGGCGGACACTCGGCGCCGACGCGGACAAGCTCGCCGACTCGTTCGGGGCGTTCATGGGGCTCGACCGACGCCTGCAACTGCTAGGCACGCGCGACGGCGTGAAGGTCTACGACGACTACGGGCACCACCCGACGGAGATCGACGCAACTCTCCGGGCTCTGGCGCAGCGAGAGCAGCCGCACGCGAACGGCGGGCGGCTCATCTGCGTCTTCCAACCCCACCAGCACTCACGCACGCGCTTCTTCCTCGACGAGTTCGCCAACAGCTTCGAACAGGCGGACATCGTGATCGTGCCGCACATCTACTTCGTTCGTGATTCGGAGATCGAGAAGCACCGTGTCAGCAGCGCGGACCTAGTCGATCGTCTGCGTGCCAAGGGCGTCAGGGCGATGCACCTCTATCCCTTCGAGGCGATCATCGAGCAGCTCGAGAACGTGTGCCGCCCGGGTGATCTGCTCGTCGTCATGGGCGCCGGGCCTGTCTGGAAAGTCGGGCGTGGGTACCTCCAGGGGGGGATCTCTTGAGCACCGCATCGCATCAGCTTGATCTCCAGGACGACGCCCCCATCTCGACCTGGTTCCATATCGGCGGTCGCGCGCGTCGCCTCGCCCGCCCAGCGAGCCCGACCGACCTGCTCGCATGCCTTGAACTCGACGACGAGCTGCGCATCCTGGGCGAGGGTGCGAACTTACTCGTCGACGACGAGGGCGTGTCCGATCTCGTCGTTTCGCTCCAGCAGGGATCATTCATCGAGACACAGATCGATGAGCAGACCGGGCTCGTCTATGCAGGCGCGGGCGTCGCGCTCCCCGGGCTCATCAACAGATGCGTCCGCTCTGGGCTCGGCGGGCTCGAAAAACTCGCCGGCATCCCCGCCACGATCGGCGGGGCCACCATCATGAACGCCGGCGGCGCATTCGGTGAACTCGCACAGTTCATCACACGCGTGTACGCCATCGACCGCGCCGGACGCACCCACGAGTTCGATCGTGCTCAGATCGATTTCGGGTACCGCCAGTCGCACCTGAACCACCTGGTCGTGACCGGAGCGGTGCTCCAGCTCGAACCGGGCGACAAAGCGGACATCGCCGCGTCCCGTGCAGAGTGCATGGCCTACAAGGCCAAATCCCAGCCACTGGGCGAGAAATCCGCCGGCTGTGTGTTCAAGAACCCGACACTCATCGAATCGATCGACAAGGTCGGCGAAGCCGGAGACCGGGTGAGCGCCGGCATGCTCATCGACCGCGCCGGGCTCAAGGGGCTCAGCGTACGCGGGGCGAGCGTCTCGCAGGTCCACGCCAACTTCATCACAACAACACCCGATGCCAGAGCACGCGATGTGATCGAGCTGATCGATCAGGTCCGCCAACGCACCGAGGACCGCTTCGGGGTACAACTTCACAACGAGCTGGTGATCTGGTCCGAACGAGAGGGCACGCCATCATGACACGGGTGCTTGTTCTTGGCGGCGGTCCAGATGCCGAGCGAGAAGTCTCGATCGCCAGCGCGGGCGGCGTGCATCAGGGATGCATGGATGCGGGTCTTGATGCGACACTCCTGATCGTGGACACCCCGAGCGTCGAAGAAATCCGCGCCTGGGACACCGATGTCATCTTCCCGGTCTTGCACGGCAAGTTCGGCGAGGGAGGCGAACTCCAGAACCGACTCCATCAGGCCGGTCGTCCGTTCGTCGGCTCCGGTTTCTACGCCTCCTCCATGGCGATGGACAAGCTCGCGACCAAGCTCATCGCTGCGGGTCTGGGCATACCCACCCCCTGTTCTTGCGTGCTCGATGCGGGGCTCCTCCGCCAGAACGGCGCGCTCAATCCACCGATCGAGCTACCCATCGTCGTCAAACCCGTCCACGACGGCTCGAGCATGGGCCTGCACATCTGCAGATCCAATGAGCAGTGGCAGTCGGCACTCGAGCAGGTCGCCGCAGACATCATCAAGCACCCGCATCGCGTCTACATGATCGAACGCTACACCCCCGGACGCGAGCTCACCGCATCCGTCATCAGCAACCCTGATGCGCCCGACCAGCTCATGGCTCTCCCGATCGTGGAGATCGCACCCAAAGAGGGTGTGTACGACTACCAGGCCAAGTACGTTCGCAACGACACCGTCTACACGGTCAACCCGCAGATCGACCCCGATGCGGCCATCGCGATCCAAGAGCAGGCACGCCACATTTGTGAATCGCTCGGTGTCCGTCACCTGGCGCGCGTTGACTTTCTCCTCCAAGAGTCCGGCGCATGGTCGATGCTGGAAGTCAATACCATGCCGGGCTTTACGCCCACCTCGTTGCTCCCCAAGGCTGCTGGCGCAATCGGGCTGAGCATGCCGATGTTGTGTGAGCATCTCGTGCGCTGCGCACAGCGTGAAGATCGAGCGGCAGATACCAACCGCAGCCCAATCGCCCAAGGATAACCAAGGCCATGGCCAAGAAGAAGACCAAAAGAAAGACCACAAAACGTGACCCCGAGACCGCGGAGCGCAACAAACGCATCGCGATCGGCACGTCGATCGTGGTGCTCACCGGAGCGGTCTTTGTCGGCGGCGCGATGGGTGTGGGAGAGCTCGATCGGGCCGCCGCCGCCACCATCGTGAACGGGACGCCAGAGATCAAGATCGACTGGCCCACCCTCAGCGACGGGACGATCTGGATGCCGCTGCGTGAGCAGGAGAACCTGCACAAATCAATCGCCCGCGCGATCCAGGGCGGCAAGGCGCTCTCTGCCGAGCCACTCCGCGAAGCGGTCCTGACCCTCCAGGGCTCCGGATGGGTCGACGGCGTCCCCGAAGCACGCTGGACGAGCGATGGCACCATCGAACTCGACGCCAGCTGGCGAATCCCCGCCGCGGTCGTGCGCACCGGTCAGCGCGAGATCCTGATTGATTGGAACCGTGTGGTCCTCCCCCTCGATTACGCCATCGGAGAAAGCAACCAGCGCTTCTTCACCAACGTCGACGCGCCCCTTCCGCGTGTGGGCGAACAGTGGCTGGGGACCGACCTGCACGACGGCATCGCACTGCTCAGGGAACTGAGAAAGAACGGGCTCCTCGAGCAGGTCGACGGCTTCGACCTCGGCAGCGGAGCACACTCGGGTTCGATCACGATCATCACCACCCGCGGGACCGAGATCTACTGGGGCGCTGGGCCCGGGCGTGAACGCCCCGGTGAGCAGGTCTCCAGCGTGAAAGTGCAATACCTCAGAGAGATCTACAAGCGAGCAGGGCTCCTCGATGGCGGCATGGAGTACATCGACATCCGCGGCGACGATATCATGGTCAAGAAGCACTCGGACTGATCCGCGTGCCGACCATACATGAGCGAGTTCCCACCACATCCCGAACCCGACGCGCCGGAGCATGAGGGGCGATACATGCACCCAGCCAGCGAGGGGTACGTCGATCGGGATCTCTTCGGAAACACCCCGAAGGGACGCCGGGACTGGTCGCACAGGCGTGGTGAGCCGCGCGTCATGGCGCTCTTCTGGATGATCTATCTCATGGGCACCACCGCGGTCATGTTCGCCAGCATGAGCCGGGCCCACGCGATCAGCTACGGCATCTCTAGGCCAGCAGCGCGGACCATGCTGATCCTGATCGTCATCGGCTTCAGCGTGCTCTGGCCGATGCTCCGCCTCTCCCAGCGTCATCCCCATAGCGGGCACGTCTGGTTCGCACTCCGAGACGCGCTCGTCCTCTTCGTACCGCTTCAGGCCGTGCTCTGGCCCCAGATCTCGGGGATCCTCGCACACTGGTCGATCCCCGTCGTCGCAACACTCACGCTGCTGTGCGCCAGCTGGTTGCTGCTGATCGCGGGCGTCCTCGCGCTCGCCATGCGTTCCATCGCACGCAACGACAGCCCAACCGCCCGGGCCCTCTGGATGCTGATCTTCCTCGTGATCATCGGCGCCGCACCCCTCGCCGGCGTGCTCGGGCAGGTTGCACCAACGACCCCGTTCGACCAGCCACGCATCGGATGGCTCCTGAGCCCGGTGACAGGGGTCCTGGAGATCGTGCGAGATCGTGAGGCGATCGGCGTTGCCGCAAAGATCTACCCGCAGCAGGTGCGGATGCTGCTCGCGATCGGCTGTGTGGGCCTGGCGCTGCTCCTGATCGCCCGGGCGCTTGAGGTGGCTTACGCTCGGGTTCGCGCTTAGAATGATATCTGCGCCGCTCGCCGGCCAATCGCTTTGGAAGCAACCACTTGGGAGCTCGATTTATGGACGTCATCACCCACGCCGAAAAGCAGAAACTGCAGGAACGCCTCGATGCGCTGCTCGCGAACCGATCCGTGATCAGTGAGCGAATCGCCGAGGCGCGGGCGCTGGGCGACCTGAAAGAGAACGCCGAGTACCACTCCGCACGCGAGCAGCAGGGCATGGAGGAGGCAGAGATCAAACGCCTCCAGGAACGCCTGGCCAGCGCACACGTCGTCGACGAAACCAAAACCGCCCAGGGCGTGGTCTTCATCGGCTCGCTCGTGAAACTCCGCGAGGAAGACGACGACGAGGTCGAGACCTACCGCCTCGTGGGCGAGGCGTCCGGCTCGGACGACCCCGAGGTCATCGAGGTCACCGCCACCAGCCCCATGGGCGAGGCCCTCATGAAAGCACGCGTCGGCGAGATCATCCGCGTCAACGCACCCCGCGGCGTCAAGTGCTTCGAGGTGGTCGAGGTCAGCTGACCCCGGATTCCGGGTATCGGGACTGAAATCCCCCGTTCGCGCATCCCAACGACTGTCAGCCACCGCACAAACATGCGGTATCATCGCGTCGACACCAAACCGAGAGGATAGAGCATGCTCCGCGCACCAGCATCCCCCGCCCGCACACGCCCCAGCCGCCGCCGCCTGATCCCGCTCGCGCTCTCCAGCGCAGCGTTGCTCGCCCTGAGCGGGTGCGGCTACTCCGACTGGTCAGAAACCCACCGCGAGACCAGGGCGCTGAGGATGGCGCACGTCGCCGGCTCCGCGCTCAGCATCGGCAGCGAGAACGGCAAAATCGAAGCGCTCTCCACCGATCGAGAGGATGTCAGCATCGAGGTGTCCCTGCAATCCCCGGATCTCGAACGCCTCCAACTCGCCCGCGTCGTCGCCCACCGCGATTCGAACAACACCCTCCACGTCCGGGTGGACTGGCCCGACGGCAAGCGCAAAAGCAACGAGGGCGCTTCCATCTCCATCAACCTGCCCGACGCACGCGACGTGACCGCCCACAGCAGCAACGGGAGCATCACCATCGCCGGCCTCGGCGGGCACGCGGACCTCAAGTCCACGAACGGTACGATCCGCGTCGACACCCACGACGGCAGCGTCTACGCCAACACCAGCAACGGCAAGCTCTTCGCCGACCGCGTTTCCGGCGATATCGAGATGTACTCGTCAAACGGCAGCGTCACCATCAGCGACGCGTTCGGCTCGGTCCGCGCCGAGAGCAGCAACGGCAGCGCCGTGGTGACAACCATGCCGGGGAACACGGGCCCGGTGCGCATCCGCACGAGCAACGGCCCGATCACGCTCAACCTCGGCGAGGGGCTCGAAGGCATCCTCAAGTGTGACACGACCAACGGACGCGTCACCGTCACCCAGCTCCCCAAGACGCAGCTGATCGAATCGAGCAACAACAGCATCGAGCTCCGCGTAGGACAGGGCGACGAGATCTCGGCGCTCAGAACGACAAACGGCTCGATCCGCGTCCAGGGACGCTGACCGAGCCGTCGGATTTCAGTTCTACGACTGAGCGGGCGACTGATGCGGATCAGTCGTCCTTCTTCTGTGCCTCAACGAGCGCCTTGATCGCGTCCGGGAGCTCGAAGACGTCCGCTTCGATCTCGTCGTACGAGACCTCGCTGACCGTGATCACGAACTCCTGCGGGCCGGCTTTCTGGACCATCTTGGTGGGCTGGAGCACGCCGCCCATCTCCTTGTACTCGCGCATGTACGAGGTCATCTGGATCTCGCCCATCTGGGTGGGGACCTTGGCCTCCATGCCGATCATGTAGCCCTTCTCCACGCTGAAGTACTCGTGGCTCTGGTTGTCGTCGTTGTCAACCAGACGGATCTTGTGGGCCTTCTGCCCGTCGAAGTCGACCTCACCGACGTACTCGATGACCTTATTGTCATTCTTGAAGTCCAGACGGCTCGCGGGGTTGGTCTCTTCGCGGAGCGCCTCCGCCTCGTCCTCAGGGAGCAGGCGCGGGCCACCCATCGGGTCGCTCGACCAGGCAACGTCACCGTTGATGCCCTGCTTCTGCTCGCCGATCATCGGGATGTTCACCAGCACGAAGAGCTTGTCCGGCGCATGGATCCACGTCTCGATCGAGCCGGTGATCCCAGCCGCGGGGATGTTCAGCCCGCCCTTGGTGTGGATGTACTTCGCGGACTCGAGCAGGTCACGACCGCCGACGGCTTCGATCGACTTCTCGATGACCTCAACGGCCTTCTCGTCGTGCTTCGCATCCGATTCCGGCTCAAGGAAAGCGATGCCGGTCGCGGTCGTGGCGCCGGCGATGCCGCCGAGCGTAAGGATCGACATGCCGATCGCTGCGGCCTTGAGTGTGTTCATACGTTTCATAGATTCGGTTCCTTCTGATTGATGCACGACCAGTGCGTGCCGGAGTCATGTGATTCTGAGATTCTGTCTTGGTATGTTAGCGCGAGCTGGCGTTCTCGCTGATCCACTCCTTGGCGCGGAGCTCAGGGGTATCGATCCCCATCAGCAGGTCCTCTCGCGAGAGCTTGACCTCATAGTCCGGGACAACGCCGCCATGCTCCATCCGAGCACCGGTCGAGGTCACGAAGTCCGCGATCGCGTGCAGCAGCACATCCCCCGAGGGCAGCTTATCCATGTTCGCGGGCAGCGCCATCCCAGCGCTGGTGGTGCCGAACACCTTCACCCGCCCCAAAGACTGCAGCCCGCCCGCGAAGACCTCGCTCGTGCTCGCGCTGCCCGAGTCCTGCAGGATGGCCACCGGGCCGGTGAACGGATCGAGCGGCTCGCCCCACGTGGTGACGATGACCGGCTCGATATTGAACTGCATCTCAGCCCCGCGCATCGTCATCGTCCCCAGCGAGCCCTTCTCACTCATGATGAAGCGGCTCATCGCCGAAGAGAGCGCGCCAACGCCGCCGGGGTTCCCTCGCAGGTCGATGATGATCCCGTCACAATCACGAAGCTCATACATCGCACGCTCAAACTTCGGGGCGATCGGGATCATCCAGATGTTGAACCGGATGATGCCCACGCTGATCTCTTCACCATCGTTGTTGGTGAAGGTTTCACGCTGCCAATCGAGCTGGGTGTTGATCGGCGGCAGATTGCCAAACTTGACCGACTCGCCCGGGCGTGCCTCGCGTTCGATCTCCAGGGTTACCTCGCTGTCCGTCCCATCGAGGAAGGTCAGCTCAACAGTGGATCCCTCGCGCCCCTCGATGCGGGAGTTGATCGCACCGACCGCGTAGATCCCCAGCTCCTGCTCGCTCAGCACTTCAAGCAACTGGTCGATGAGCTCCCCGACCTCGCGGTCACGGATCCGCTCCAGAACCCAGCCGGTCTTGACACCGGCACGATCCGCAGAGGACCCGTCACGCACGCTGCTCACAACGGCCTGCCCGTCGATGATCCGGATGTCGATGCCGGTGACCGCGTCACCCAGCCCGTCCCCGTTATCACCAGGCACGAGCGCCTCCGTCGATCGCACGTTGTCGTCATCGTTCTGCGAGGAATCATCGCTCGGCTCCGCATCGGCAACCGGATCAGCAGCGCTGGCGGGGATAATCCCAAAGTGGGACTGCCCGAGCTCCTCAAGCATCTCCTGCATCACCCGCCGGAGCTCGCCGCGGCTCATCGCCGCCGAGGCCCTGGGGCGATACTCCTCGCGTACCGCAACCCAGTCGACACCATTGAAGTCCGGGTCAAAGTGCGTCTCGTTCACCAACTCCCATGCGCGATCAAAGTCAGCGAGGGCCTCTGCTTCTGAGATCGTCCGCTGCTGCGGCTTTTCCGCCGCCTTCTCGCCTGTCGTAGAGCACCCCGCGAAGAGCGAGGCGGCAAACACCGCGGCACCCAGGCAGAGGGCTGTTGCTTTGATTCGATTGATTTGCACGTTGAGACTCCTGGCGCAGTGGGTCAGTTCTGACAACCCAGGAGTATATAACGCCCGGCACGCCTCGGGTTTCAGCGGCTCAGGACTTGCACGCGAGATTAAGACGCGTTCACGGCACGGTAGACACGCACGCACCACTCCGGCGTATTTTTGTGCAGCTTCCGCAGCGACCGGGACTTGCACGCGTAGTACACCGCTGTTCCACCTTGCACGAGGACCGCGATCACGATCATCAGCACATAGATCCCGGCCTTCACCACCTGCTCCATCTGCGACAGGTCCTGCAGCTGCCCGGAGATCTCGGGAACGCTCTGGAGCATGGGATCGCCGCTTGTCGCCGACGCGATCATCGACTCCCCGGGCGGACGCGTCAGCATGAACACCGCGTACGCGGCCAGCGTTGATCCGAGGATGAGCTGATTGATCGCGAGCTTACGCGGGGCGGTTGTCTCAAGCCGGAGCAGGCGACGACGAAGCGTCAGCTCGCGCGTGCCGATCCCCGCCAGCACCACACAGAAGATCATGAGCGGGAGATTCCCGATCGAGAAGAGCAGCGAGACCCCACCCGCGAGGAGGGTGGTCCAGCCCGAGAACGACGCAAAGCCCGCCGCACGCCGCGCAGGGCGAGCGTACCGCACCGACCGCTCGAGCTGCTCGATATGCATCGCATCGAGCGGTGGCGTCGAGACAGAACCAGCCGCCTCATCGGCGACGAGGGCAAGCGATGGTCGATCGTCTGACGCTGCAACGGGAAGAGTGCTCATGTGCCCAGAATCGGCATTCCAGTCGGCCCGCTGGGCTCAGAGCCCGCACCGAGCAGAACGTTCCGAGTCAAGAAGCACGCATCCCGCCCAGCCCCGCAGACCGTTGTAGTTTGCGTCCGGAAATAAAAACCGCCCTCGTTCTCGAGGGCGGTTGAATCAGCGGTGTACTGAAGTCTCAGCGACGACGACGCGAGGCACAGATCCCTGCGGCACCAAACAGCGCGATCGCCCCCGGTGTCGGGATGGGATTGATGTCAAGCGTGACCTGCTCGCCTGAGAACAGGTAGATGGTCGCCTGCGGGTTGTTCAGCTCAAAGTCATACTCCGCAACGTCGAGCATCGCGAAGAAGAACATGGACGATTCTGAGGTGTCAAAGTCAGTGCCGAAGCTGTAGGAGACGGTGCCGCCGTCCTCGCTCCGCGACGCGGACTCGGGGCCCTGATCGCCGTATCCCGCCTCGCTGCGGTACTCAACGCGGGTCTGCAGACCCTCAAAGCCGGTGATCTCGATGTGCTTCACCTGACCGGCAAGGTCAGGGTTGGCGTCGAGAATCCGGAAGTTAAATGTCAGGTTCCCGGTCTGGAACGAGCGGACGACGCGGGTGAGCAGGGTGCCCTCGTAGAGCATCCCGGTGTCGGTGCCGCCCAGCGCTTCCATGGAAAAGTCCTGGTACAGATCGAACTCGGTTGAGCCGCGGAGTTCTTGCATCTGTGCACTGCTGATCCCGCTCAGGCTGCCGTAGAAGTCGCCCGGCTGCAGATCAAACACGGGACCACCCACGGCGGCACCGCAGGCGGTGAGCAGGGTGAGCCCGATGGTTGTCGTGGTCTTCATTTCGTATCTCCTCTCGGGGCATGTCGATACGTCCCCGTCAGGGAAAGCTACATCAACCTCTGCGCGATGCCAGCAATCTCGGACCTTTTTCTTCTCGGACACCCGCCACCGCATCGGGACGCAAAAAACCGCCCTTGAAGGGCGGCTTTGAGGGTGAGTATCAAGCGTGCATTTATCGACGACGACGTGATCCGATCAGGCCAGCGGTGCCCAGCAAAGCGAGGCTGCCGGGGGTCGGAACGCCCGGTGTGGCGCTGTCAACGATCAGGCTGACCGCCTCGCCGGACTCGAGGTAGATCGTGGCCAGGGCCGAATCCTCGAAGTACGTGTCGGTATCGAGCATCGCGAAGAAGTAGTGCGATTCGTCCGCCGTGTTCAGCCCGCCGTCGAACGCGAAGTCGATGATGTCACCATCAAGGCTGCGATCGGCGCTGAAGGGGCCCTCATCGCCGGTGGAGATCGGGTCATCACGGAACTCGACACGGGTCTGGAAATCGCCGAAACCACCGATTTCAACGTGCGAAATGCGCCCGGCAAGCTCGGGGTTCGCGTCCATGATCCGGTAGTTGAAGTGCAGGTTCCCGGACATGTGCGAGCGGACGATGCGGGTCATCAGGGTGCCCTGGTAGAGCACTTCCTGAGCGTCGCCTTCGCTGCCGCTCATGATGCTGAAGTTGATGTACTTATCTGAGAGCGTCTGACCGCGGAGCTCGACAAGCTCACGGTTGTCGATGCCGTCAAGGGCGTCGGTGTACTGGCTGGGTGCGAGGTTCACAACCGGGCCAGCAAGGGCAGCAGTGCCTGCAGCAAGGGTGATCGCGACCGGAATAGTGTTCAGGAAGTTCATACGTACTCTCCTCTTTGATTTTTTTGCCGTAAACACAATGGCTACAGCAACATACATCCGTTTCGCACCCCGGCCACCAAAGGATCGTGGCTTTGACCCAAAAACAGGGGAATTGGCACAGATCGAGGCATAAATAGCTAAAATTCAAAGACTTATCGACCTCGCTGGGCGGCTCGGGCTGCTCCAGAACCGGAAGATTGAGGGCGCGATCCTGTCAAGCGAACGCTTCGTAGCTGGATACAGGCGGGGAACCCGCCGATAGGGTCTACACTCGCACTCACCACGGGCAGCGAACCGTTTTCTGGAGGGTTATCGGATGAAGGGCATGATTCTGGCAGGTGGACTCGGGACGCGGCTGCGCCCGATGACGTTGGTGACCAACAAGCACCTGCTCCCCGTTTACCACCAGCCGATGGTCTACTACCCCATCCAGTGCCTCGTGAACGCGGGCATCACCGAGATCATGCTCGTCACCGGCGAGGAGAACGCCGGCGACTTCATCAAGCTCCTCCGTAACGGCAAAGAGCTCGGCCTCGATCGCATCGAGTACGCGTTCCAGGTCGGCGAGGGTGGCATCGCCGACGCACTCCGCCTCGGGCGCCATTTCGTTGGCGACGACAAGGTCTGTGTCATCCTCGGCGACAACATCATCGAGCACAACATCAACGACGCCGTCGAAGACTTCCGCAGCCAGCCCGACGGGGCCAAGATCCTCCTCAAGGAAGTGCACGACCCCGAGCGATTCGGCGTCGTCGCGTTCGATGAGCACAACGAGATCGCAAACATCATCGAGAAGCCGAAGGACCCGCCGAGCAACATGGCCGTCACCGGGCTCTACATGTACGACTCGGACGTCTTCAACATCTGCGACACGCTCAAGCCCTCCGACCGCGGCGAGCTGGAGATCACGGACGTCAACAACGAGTACCTGCGGCGCGGTAACCTGACCTGGGCGAAGCTCGAGGGCTGGTGGACCGACGCGGGGACCATCGAGTCGCTGCACCGCGCAACGAACCTCGTCGCCGAAACCGGCGCGAACAAAGTCAACGGCAAGATGCCCGTCCTCTCCTGAGCGAAAGCAGCAACAACATGGGACAGACCATCCTCGTCACCGGCGGCGCCGGGTTCATCGGATCCAACCTCATCCGCTTCATCATGGAGAACCGGCCGGACGATCGCGTGATCAACCTGGACGGGTTGACCTACGCGGGCAATCTCGAATCGCTCGCCGAGTTCACCGACGATCCTCGCTACGAGTTCGTCCACAGCGACATCAACGACGCCGACAAGCTCGACGAGGTCACGCCTCGGGTCGATTGTGTGCTGCACCTTGCGGCCGAGTCGCACGTCGACCGCTCGATCCACGACCCGTCGCTTTTTCTGCGCACCAACATCATCGGCACGCAGGTGCTCCTCGACTCGTTCAAGAAGCACAAGGGCAAGGAAGCACGCTTCGTCTACGTCTCGACCGACGAGGTCTACGGCGAGCTCCCGCTCGACGACAAGTCGCAGCTCTTCACCGAGCAGACCCCCCTCAAGCCCAACTCGCCGTACGCCGTTTCAAAGACCGGCGGCGATATGTTGGCGCGTGCGTACTGGCACACCTACGGCATGGATGTCTGCATCACCCGATGTTCGAACAACTTCGGGCCCTACCAGTTCCCCGAGAAGGTCATCCCGCTCTTCGTCAATAACCTGATCGAGGGCAAGACCGTCCCGCTCTACGGCGACGGCTCCAACATCCGCGACTGGCTGCATGTGCTCGACCACTGCGAGGCCATCTGCCGCGTGCTCGACGACGGCAAGAGCGGGGAGGCCTACAACATCGGCGGGAACAACGAGCGATCGAACCTCGAGCTCACCAAGATGCTCATCGAACTCTGCGGCCGAGACGAGTCCGCGATCGAGCACGTCCCCGACCGCCTCGGGCACGACAAGCGGTACGCGATCGACGCCAGCAAAATCAAGCGCGAGCTCGGCTGGGAGCCCACCCGCTCGGCATGGCCGGAGGCGCTGGAGCAGACCGTCCAGTGGTATAAGGACAACCGCACCTGGTGCGATCACGTCCGCTCAGGTGAATACCGCCGCTTCTACGAGCAGAACTACGCCTCTCGCGCCTGATCCGGCTCACTGCCAAGCAGGAAGAACAGCCGTTCCAAGCCCTGATTGTCGTGTCAGGGCTTTTTTGTAGACGCGGAGTCCAAATAGGATAAAGAAATCTCTATAGCGGTTGACCCATGTGGACGAAATGGTATGATTTGTCTTGCTATGCCGTATTTTTTCTCACAAAACGAGAATCAATGCGGTCAAACAGGCATGGATATCCGAAATAGGTATCCTCATGAGCATTCCAGCGACGCATCACAGAGCAACTGATGCGCACCGTGAGCAAGGGGTGACACAAGTGAGTGAATCCGCAGTTTCCACAGCAACGGCGAGCACCGATCGGGCCAATGGCACCGACGGGCTTGAGGCCTTTGTCTACGACGACAAGATCGTGCGCATGTTCTCATGGGCAACGGTCATCTGGGGCATCGTCGCCTTCCTTGTTGGCGTCGTCATCGCGATCCAGCTCGCCTTCCCCGAGGCCGGCTTCGGCATCGAGTTCCTCAGCTTCGGGCGCCTGCGTCCGCTGCACACGAACGCGGCCATCTTCGCCTTCGCCGGCAACGCAGTCTTCGCCGCGGTCTACTACAGCACGCAGCGCCTCTGCAAATGCCGCATGTGGTCCGACAAGCTCTCCAAGCTCCACTTCTGGGGCTGGCAGCTCATCATCCTCTCCGCCGCGCTCACGCTCCCGCTCGGGATCACCCAGGGCAAGGAGTACGCCGAGCTCGAGTGGCCCATCGACATCGCCATCGCGGTCGTCTGGCTGGGCTTCTTCGGCGGCAACTTCATGATGACCCTGCTCAACCGGCGCGAACGCCACATCTACGTCGCCCTCTGGTTCTACATCGCGACCATCGTCACCGTCACGATGCTCCACGCCTTCAACAACCTGTGGATCCCCGCGGGGCTCGTCTACCTCTTCCAGAACGGTGAGATGCCCTCACCCGAGCTCGCGCTCAAGTCCTACCCGGTCTACGCCGGCGTGCAGGACGCGCTGATGCAGTGGTGGTACGGGCACAACGCGGTCGCCTTCTTCCTCACCACGCCCTTCCTCGGGCTGATGTACTACTTCCTCCCCAAGGCCGCCGAGCGCCCGGTCTTCAGCTACAAGCTCTCCATCATCCACTTCTGGTCGCTCGTCTTCATCTACATCTGGGCCGGCCCGCACCACCTGCACTACACATCCCTCCCCGAGTGGGCCTCGACACTCGGCATGGTGTTCTCCGTCATGCTCTGGATGCCCAGCTGGGGCGGCATGATCAACGGGCTGCTCACCCTGCGTGGCGCATGGGACCGCGTCGCCTCCGAACCCATCCTCAAGTTCTTCGTCGTCGGCGTGACGTTCTACGGCATGTCCACCTTCGAAGGCCCGCTCCTCTCGGTCAAGGCCGTCAACTCCCTGAGCCACTACACCGACTGGACCATCGCCCACGTCCACTCGGGCGTGCTGGGCTGGAACGGCTTCATGACCTTCGGCATGCTCTACTGGATGATGCCACGCCTCTTCCAGACCAAGCTCTGGAGCAAGAAGCTCTGCGCCATGCACTTCTGGTTCGGCACCGTCGGCATGGTCCTCTACATCCTCGCCATCTACAGCGCCGGCATCACGCAGGGGCTCATGTGGCGTGCCTTCGATGAATCGGGCCGCCTGAGCTACCCCGCCTTCATTGAAACAGTCACCGTCCTGCTCCCGATGTACTGGATCCGCGTGGTCGGCGGCCTGCTCTACCTCACCGGTGCGGTCATCGGCGCATACAACCTCTTCCGCACCTGGCAGACACGCCCCGAGAAGTACGAAGAGGTCGTGCACTACGCACCCGCCCTCTCCAAGGGCCCCATCGTGGACCCCAAGGGCAAAGACCGCCTGCATTCCAACACGGCGCTCGGCGTGGCCGGCGACAAGGTCCTCCAAGGCGACTGGCACCGCGCACTCGAACGCAAGCCCGTCAAGTTCACCATCTGGGTCCTTGTCGCGGTCGCCATTGGCTCGCTCGTCGAGGCCGTCCCGATGTTCATGGTTTCTTCCAACGTCCCGACCATCACCACGGTCGAGCCGTACACGCCGCTGGAGCTCGCCGGGCGCGACATCTACGTCGCCGAGGGCTGCTACAACTGCCACTCGCAGATGATCCGCCCGTTCCTCTGGGAGACCATGCGCTACGGCGAGTACTCCAAGCCGGGCGAGTTCGTCTACGACCGCCCGTTCCAGTGGGGCTCACGCCGCATCGGCCCGGACCTCGCGCGTGAGGGCGGCCTCAGAGACCATCTCTGGCACTACCGCCACTTCAAGAACCCCAAGGACGTCAACGACAAGTCCATCATGCCGCGCTACCCGTGGCTGCTGAGCCAGAGCGTCAACTTCAAGGAGATCCAGGGGCGCGTCGACTCGATGGCGCTGCTGGGCGTGCCCTACGGCGAGCTGCTGCTCGACAACAACGCGGCCCTGCACGCGGAGAACCAGGCCCTCGAGATCGCGGTCGAGCTCGAATCGCTCGGCGGCCCCTCCTTCGATGAGACCCGCGACAAAAAGGTCATCGCGCTCATCGCCTACCTGCAGCGACTGGGCACGGACATCAAGAAGTCCGAGCCCGAGGAAACAGCCATGGGAGGTGATCAGCCATGAGCATGTCCAAGATCATGTCGTTCCTCGAGCTCTCCGTATACCCGAGCATCGCGCTCGTCTTCTTCCTCGCCGCGTTCATCGCCGTCATCTGGCGTGTCATGACCACGACCAAGAAGGATATCGACGACGCCGCGAACATCGTGCTCGACGACGACACGGTCGTCGCGCCGCGTCACACCATCAAGCAGAACAGCGCAGACGAAGGGGGGAGCCATGTCTGATCACGAGAAGCAACCACTCGGCCCGCTCGAAGAACACACCGACGAGCTGCTCGACCACAACTACGACGGCATCCAGGAGTACGACAACCCCATCCCGGGGTGGTGGCACCTGATCTTCCTCGGCTCTGTCGTCTTCTCCGTCTGCTACGTCGTCGTCTGGCACATGACACCGATCATCCCAACGCTCGAAGAGCGACACGCGGCCGCGGTCATCCGCGCCGAGGAGGCCCAGTACGGCCCCCTCAAGGACATGCCCCTCGGGCAGGACAAGATCCTCGCCGTCATGGGCAACGAGAAATGGCTCAGCGCCGGCGAGTCGATCTTCAAGGGCACCTGCGCCGCCTGCCACGGGCCGGAAGGCCAGGGGCTCGAGAACCTCGGCTTCAACCTGACCGACGACAAGTACGTCCACATCGAATCGCTGATGGACATCTACAACATCATCAAGGACGGCTCGCCCAACGGCAAGATGCTCCCTCAGTCGCAGTTCGACGAGAACGAGATGGTCATGGCCGCCGGCTACGTCGCCACGATGCGCGGGCGAAACGTGCCCGGCCCAGAGAGCCAGATGGTCGGCGAGGTCATCCCGCCGTTCCCCCAGCCCGAGCAGGCGGAGGACCAGAGCGGCGGCTGAGCCCGCGTTGGTGCTCGTCGTGTTGGTTCACGTGTGCTCGCAGGCACTGGGGTGAGTCAGCCGGGAGGCGTTTACGATGTCGAGCAACGAATCACTGCTGGCCCCGAAGGAAAGGGTCCTCTCGACCCTCAACCCCGACGGTTCGCGCCGATGGCTCAAGCCGCGCCCATCGCCGGGCACCTTCCGCCTGGCCCGCCGCATCGTGGCCTACCTGCTGATCGTGATCTACTCGGCGTTGCCCTGGATCACCATCAACGGCAAGCCCGCGATGCTGCTCGATGTCGTCCAGCGCCGCTTCACGTTCTTCGGCAAGACCTTCCTCCCGACCGACACGCTGCTGCTGGCCCTCCTGCTCATCATCCTCTTCATCGCCATCTTCCTGATCACCGCCCTCTTCGGGCGGGTCTGGTGCGGCTGGGCCTGCCCCCAGACCGTCTACCTCGAGTTCCTCTACCGCCCCATCGAGTTCCTGCTTGAGGGCACACCGGGCAAGAAGAAGCCGAGGAAGTTCAAAGGGCTCCGCAAGGTACTGCGGATTGTGATCTACCTCGTGATCTCGCTCCACCTCGCCCAGACGTTCATCTCCTACTTCGTCGGCGCCGAGAACGTCGCCGACTGGATCTGGGGCGCCCCGACCAACCACCCCGTCGCCTTCGCCATCGTCGCGGTCCTCACCGGGCTGATGTTGTTCGACTTCACCTACTTCCGCGAGCAGGTCTGCTGCGTCGTGTGCCCATACGCACGCATGCAATCCGCCCTGCTCGACAAGGACTCGCTTATCGTCACCTACGACAAGAACCGGGGCGAGCCGCGCGGCAAGAAGAAACGAGTCAAGGAGGCCGAGGCCACAGGCGACATCTCGCTCCCCCAGCTCGGCGACTGCATCAACTGCACCATGTGCGTCCAGACCTGCCCGACCGGCATCGACATCCGCAACGGCCTGCAGCTCGACTGCATCGGCTGCGCCCAGTGCATCGACGCCTGCAACACCGTCATGGAGAAGATTGGGCGAGCACCCAACCTCATCAAATACTCCTCCGAGCGGATCATCGAGGGCGGCAAGACCCACATCATCCGCCCGCGCATCATCATCTACCCGATCATCCTGCTCGTGGTGACCATCGCCTTTGTCTACCTGCTCCAGACCAAGGCCAACGCCGACGTCCTGCTCATCCGCGAGCAGCGCAGCTCGTTCGTCTTTGTCCCCGAGACCGACGAGGTCCGCAACCAGGTGCGCATCCGCATCACCAACCGGACCGACTTCCCCCAGTCATACAACGCACAGGCCGTGTCGCCAGAGGGCGCACGCATCCTCGGCCTCGACACCATCTCCCTCGATCCCAGCCAGCAGGACTCGCGCCAGTTCCAGCTGCTCGTCCCCTTCGACGCCTTCGTGGACGGCGAGGTGGACGCCCAGGTCCGCGTGACCGACGAGTCGGGCGAGTTCGAGCAGGTCCTGCCCTTCAAGCTGCTCGGCCCCATGAGCAGGCCCAAGAACACCAGCGGTGAGGTATCGCCATGACAACCAACCAAACCAGCCAGCCCCCAAAGAAGAAGGGCTTCTTCAACCTCGGCAAGCACTGGCCCTTCGTCATCGTGCTCATGCTCCTCGCCCACGCGTCGCTCATGATCGGCACGATCGTCTACGTCAGCGGTAAGAACGACACCTACGTCGACCCCGAGTACTACGCCAAGTCCATCGACTGGGACAACCAGCGCGAGATGAAGGAAGCGATCGACCGCGAGGGCTGGCAGATCGATCTGCGGACCGCGTTCGTCGACCGGGACCCGTCGCAACGCCGCGTCGAGTTCCAGATCACGGACATGCAGGGCAACCCCATCGAGGATGCGATGGTGCAGATCGTCTGCTACCACCCCAACGCCCTCGACAACCGCCTCGACACCGTGCTCGTCCACGACGAGCATGGCGTCTACACCCGCACCCTCCCCATCGATCGCACCGGCATCTGGGTCGCCGAGCTGACCATCCAGCGCCAGGGCGTGCGGGCCCTGCTGACCGAAGACCTCGACGTGATCTCCGTGCCGCCGACCGCAACCCCGTGAGGTAACCGATGACACTCGCCCAGAGTGACATGCCAACCATGCTCCCGCTGATGATCGCCGTGCTCAGCGCCTCGCTCCTCGGGTCGCTCCACTGCGCCGGCATGTGCGGCGGGCTCATGTTCTTCGCCCTCGGCTCGGACCAGGAGCAAACCAAAGGCAGCCGCACAAAGCTCCAGTGCGCCTACCACGGCGGGCGCATGCTCACCTACACGCTCCTCGGCATCATCGCGGGCACCCTCGGGCAGGCCATCGACTTCGGCGGCTCCTACCTCGGCCTCCAGCGCTCCGCCGCGATCTTCGCCGGCGTCATGATGATCGCCTTCGGCGTGATCACGCTCATGCGTGTCCGAGGCGTCCGCATCGCCCATGTCAAGGTCCCCGGGCCGCTGCGCCGATTCGTCGAGCGATCCCAGCGAGCCGCGTTCGCCCTCACCCCCTTCAAGCGGGCCCTGAGCATCGGCCTGCTCACCACGCTGCTCCCCTGTGGGTGGCTCTACGCCTACGCCTTCATCGCCGCGGGCACCGCCTCACCCATCTGGGGCGGCGTGACCATGATCGTGTTCTGGATGGGCACCCTCCCCGTCATGGCATCGCTGGGCGCCGGGATCCAGTTCCTCACCGGGCGCCTCAACGCCAAGCTCCCCTACATCACCGCGGGCGCCGTGGTGGTGGTCGGCGTCATGACCGCCACCGGGAGCATCCACGTCCCCGAGATGACCCGCGAGAGTCTGGGCATCACCGAAACCGCAAACACCGCCCCAAGCATCGACGAGGTGCACTGCCCCCTCTGCGAGTCGGGCGAGATGGAAGATCCGGAGGGCTGACATGACCCGCGCGATCTCCACGAGTAGCGTTGACGCGATGCCCGACAGCGCCGCAGCCAAAGAAGAGGTCCTCTGCGACCACTGCGACCTCCCCGTCCCCGCGGGGCTCATCGACCCGGAAGCCGAACACCAGTTCTGCTGCGGCGGCTGCGAGACCGTCTACAACGTCCTCCACGGCGCGGGGCTTGAGGGCTACTACGGCATCCGCGACGCCGTCGCCAAGGACAACCAGCCCGCCGCCTCCAGCAACCAGAACTACGAAGAACTCGACGACCCCGCCTTCCAGTCCGCCTGCGTCACCAACCTGCCCGGCGGCGAGTGCGAGACCGAGCTGCTCCTCGAGGGCATGCACTGCGCCGCCTGCGTCTGGCTCATCGAGCGCCTGCCGCGCGTCTGCCCGGGCGTGGTCGAATCCCGGGCCAACATCCGCACCCGCAGCGCCGTGGTGCGTTACGCCCCCGACCGCGTCCCCCTCTCCCGCGTCGCCCAGGCCCTCGACAAGCTCGGCTACGCCGCCCACCCCGCCCGCGGGGCAGGCGCACGCGAGGCACGGCGCAAGGAAGACCGCAGGTTCCTCATCCGCGTCGGTGTCGCCGGCGCCATCGCGGGCAACGTCATGCTCCTGGCCATCGCGCTCTACGGCGGCGCGCTCTCGGGCATCGACGAGTTCTGGGAGCACACGCTCCGCTACTACTCCATGGGCCTCGGGCTGCTCTCACTCATATGGCCCGGGCGGGTCTTCTTCCGCGGCGCCATCGCCGCCCTCCGCACCCGCACCGCCCACCTCGACATCCCCGTCGCCCTCGCGCTGGCGGTGGGGGGGATCTGGGGCAGCTACAACACACTCACGCAATCGGGCGAGATCTACTTCGACTCGCTCAGCGTCCTGGTGTTCTTCCTTCTCGTGGGCCGCTGGGTCCAGCACCGCCAGCAGCGAGGGGCCGCCGATCAGGTCGAGCTCATGCTCACCCTCACCCCCACGAGCGCTGAGCGTCTGCTCGACGACGGAACAACCAAGCGCGTCCCCATCGAGGCCGTCGAGCTGGGCATGCGTGTCCGCGTCGAGGCGGGCGGGTCCATCCCCTGCGACGGCATCATCGAGCAGGGCACCACCCAGGTCGACAACGCCCTGCTCACCGGCGAGTCCCGCCCCATCCCCCGCGCACCCGGCGACGAGGTTATCGCCGGCGCCACCAACCTCGGCTCCCCGATCGTTGTAACCGTCTCCGCGATCGGCGACTCGACCCGCGCCGCCAAGCTCATGGCCCTCGTCGCGTCCGCAACCGCCGACAAGGCGCCTATCGTCCAGTTCGCCGACCGCATCGCCGCACGCTTCGTCATCGCCGTGATCGTCCTCGCGACCATCACGCTCACGTTCTGGACCATCCGCGCCGACCTCCGCACCGGCATCGAGTTCGCCACCGCCCTGCTCATCGTCACCTGTCCCTGCGCCCTGGGGCTCTCGACGCCCATGGCCATGTCGATCGCCCTCGGACGCGCCGCCAAGCAGGGCGTGCTCATCAAATCCGCCGCCGCCATCGAGGCGATGAGCAACCCCGCCAAGCTCCGCGGCGTCATGATCCTCGATAAAACCGGCACGCTCACACAGGGCAAAACCCGCGTCGTGCGCTCCGAGTGCGAACCGGATCTCCTCCAAGCCGCCGCCGCGATCGAGGCCGCCTCAAACCACCCGCTCGCGCGGGCCATCATCGACGCCTCGGGCGACGCCCCGGCCCCACCCGCCGAAGGCATCACGCAGACCCCCGGCGCAGGAATCGAGGGTCTCGTGGATGGTCGCCGGGTGCGGGTCGGCTCGCCCGAGTTCATCCGCGGATCAATCGGGCTCGACGAATCCACCGAGTCCGCGGTCGAGTCCGTGCTCGCGGACGGGCTGACACCCGTCGTCATCGCCGACGACCAGGGGCGCGTCGGCGTGCTCGGCATCGGCGACCCGCTCCGCGATGACACCACCGATGCCATCGCCGCCCTCCGCGCACGCGGCTGGGACCTGCACCTCTGCTCGGGCGACCACCCCGAGATCGCTACCCGGCTCGCCTCGCAGGTCGGCATCGAGCACGCCATGGGCGGCGCCTCGCCCGAACGCAAGGCCGAGCTCGTCCGCACGCTGCGCGAGCAGGGTCACGAGCGCATCGTCATGGTCGGCGACGGCATCAACGACGCCGCCGCCATGGCACTCGCGGACGTCGGCATCGCAGTGCACGGCGGCGCCGAGGCCGCGCTGCAGGCCGCGGACGTCTACCTCACCGCGCCCGGCGTCATGCCCATCGAGACGCTCTGCGACCTCGGATCGCACACCATGAAGACCATCCGCATCGGGCTGGTCGTCTCGCTCTGCTACAACACCGTCGCCGCGTCCCTCGCCACCGCCGGCCTGATCAGCGCCCTCATCGCCGCCATCATCATGCCCATGAGCTCGCTCAGCGTCGTCGCCCTCGCCACCCGCCCGTGGAAGCACAAGGGGGCCCGCTGATGTCCGTGATCCTGATCATGATCCCGGGCGCGATGATCCTGGCCGGGCTGGGCGTCTGGGCCTTCATCATCGCCGCCAAGAAGGGCCAGTTCGACGACCTCGACACCCCCGCGATCCGGGCGGTCTTCGACGACGATGACGAACGCCCGGGCTGGCATGACCCAAGTCATACAATCCAGGATGAAGCTGCTCCCCAAGATCAGTCGCCTCCCTCGGCTCATTGATGAGTTGCGTGTGCTCGCGATCGCGCTGCGCGACCCCCGAACGGGCTGGCTGCCGCGCGTCGTCGGCGTGCTGCTGCTCGCGTACCTGATCAGCCCGATCGATCTGATCCCCGATATCGTGCCCGTGCTCGGGCTGCTCGATGATCTGGTGCTGCTGCCGATCGGGATTGGGATCATCCGCAGGCTGCTTAAGGCGAATGTGCTCAGCGATGCCCGAGATCGGGTCGCCGCCCATCCGGCCCGGGCGAGCGTCTCCAAGCTCGCCGCGGCGATCGCCATCGCCTTCGTGGTGCTCGTCTGGGTCGTCCTCGTCGTCGTTGCCGTGCTCTTGGTGCGGGGCGCCGGCGCAAAAGAAAACACCGGGTCATCCCCGGTGTCATCGAAAAGTGGAGCGAAGGAGATTCGAACTCCTGACCTCATCATTGCGAACGATGCGCTCTACCAACTGAGCTACCGCCCCATAGGGCCTGAATCATAGACAGAAAACCGCTCCTGTCGCCCCCGTGAAGCGATCCGGATCAGGATTTTGATGTCCCCGCTCGACAAATGAGAACACATTCTCAACAATATCGACCAATGACCACGCCCGATCAAACCCAGCAGCCAGCAGTCGAGATCCGCGATGTTGCGTTCTCATACCCACCCAGCGGCATCGGGGAACAGGGGCTCGAGGTCCTGCGCGGCGTCACCATGCGCGTCGAGGCCCGCTCGCGCCTCGGCATCCTCGGCCCAAACGGCGGCGGCAAGTCCACCCTCATCAAGCTCATCCTCGGCATGCTCGATCCGAGCGCCGGCTCCATCCAGGTCTTCGGCAAGACCCCCAACCAGGCCAGACGCGAAGGGTTGATCGGCTACCTACCGCAGCGCATCGGCGCAGACCTCGACTGGCCGCTCAGCGTCGAACAGGTCATCGCCATGCCCCTGCGCGCCAAGCTTAAGCCCTGGAGCAAGCTCAGCGACGAGGATCGGTCATCCATCGATCGCGCCATCGAGCTCCTCGAGGTCGACCAGCTCCGCGATCGGCGCATCGGCGCACTCTCCGGCGGTCAGCTCCAACGCACCATGATCGCTCGCGCCATCTGCACCCGACCCAAGCTCCTCGTCCTCGACGAACCAACGCTCGGCGTCGATATCGCGGGCCAGCAGCGTTTCTCATCGCTCATCGACACCATCAGCGCCGAGCTCGGGCTCACGACCATCGTGGTCACCCACGACATGCGGGCGCTCGTCGCCGTCGCGGACCGCGTGGCCTGCCTCAGCCGCACGCTCCACTTCCACGACACCCCCGACGGGCTCACCCCCGCGGTGCTCGCCCAGGTCTTCGCCCACGACATCGAGCCGATCCTCGGCGAAGTCCACATCGACGCCCACACCGCCGTCGATTGTGATGACCCGTCCCACGCGCACCACCCCGACTGCGGGCACGATCACAGGGGAGGCGCCTCATGAGCATCTTCCACGCGGACTATCTCCCTGCGCTGCTCGCCGGCCTCGGCGTCGCGGCCATCGGCGCACCCCTGAGCGTCTTCGTCGTCCTCAAACGTCTCGCGTTCATCGGCCAGGGCGTCTCCCACGCCGCCTTCGGCGGGGTCGGCGTCGCCCTTGTGCTCGGCTTCGCGGGCTCAAGCGTGACCGACAACGTCATGCAGTCCGTCATCGTCCTCGCGTTCAGCATCGGCGCCGCCCTGGTTATCTCCGCGCTGGGGCGATCCAACAAGGGGCGCCTCGACACCGCCATCGGCATCGTCCTCAGCGCGTCCATGGCCCTCGGCTTCATCCTCTTCAACATCGCAGAGTCCGGGCACGACCACGACGAGCACGGGCACGCGCACGGCCACCACGCCGACGAGCACCACGTCATCGAAGAGATCCTCTTCGGCAACATCCTCAACGCAAACTGGAACATGGTCTGGGTCACGATCGCCACCGGCGTGCTTATCCTGACCGCCCTCTGGTGGTGCAGACACAAGCTCATCTTCTGGAGCTTCGACGAGCCCGTCTGCGCCGCCTACGGCGTGCGCGAGCACCGCACCGGGAACCTGCTGCTCATCCTCCTCGCGATCTCTGTGGTGATGGCGATGCAGGTCGTGGGGGTCATCCTCGCCGCGGCCACACTTGTTCTTCCGGGTGCCGCCGCGCTCCACCTGAGCTCACGCCTCCCGCGCGTGATGATCTGGTCCATGCTGATCGCGCTGGGCGGGACCGTCCTCGGCTTCATGCTCGGCGACGCCGCCGCCTGGCCCATCGGCCCGAGCATCGTCCTGGTCCAATCCGTCGCCTACCTCGGCGCTCTGGGCTCAAACAAGTCGCTCGCCCTGCTACGATCCACCTGAGCAGGCGCCGACCCAGGAGACACCATGAAAGCCGAAACCATCCTCGCCGAGTTCAACCAGCTCCGCAAAGATGTCCCCGAGGACAAGTCCGACATCGAGTGGCTGACGCTGCACCACGCGTTCTGCTTCATCTCGTACAAGATGGGCGATTTCCAGAAGTACCTCGACGAGCAGGCCGAGAAGGGTGCCTTCGACGAGTTCGACGACTGAGCCCAGCTATCTCGACATCGCACGCAGGAAGTCGCTGAGCAAGTCCCACGCTTCCTTCTTCGAGATCGCCTCGCCCGAGCCGTCCGCGATTCGCGCGTCCGCGAGCGTTTCCACATGCCGCCAATACCCGAGCAGGGTCGCCCACGCCCACCCGAGTGATCGGCTGGGGTCATAGATATTGGTCGGCTCGCTCGTCAGCCCGTTGAGCTCAACGATCCCCAGCTCCTCGCCCCGCATCAGCGCCTCATATGACGAGCAGCGGACATCGAAGCGACCGATGTCGAACCCGCGTCCCTGATCATCGCGGAACCCGTCCGCGATCGAATCGATCCTCGCGCTCAGCTCCGGCGTGATCAGGTCCGCGCCGTCCGTGAACATCGCCCCCTGCGCGTGGTTCCCGAAAGCGCCCAGCGTGACGCGCTCCCCGTCTTCCGGGATCAGGTACTGCTGCTTGCGCAGCCGCGCGACGAACATCCGCGCCTGGGCACGATGCCGCGGGTGGGCGAGGATGAGCTGGCGGAGCGATCGTTTCCCATCGCCGACAACCTCGGGGAAGTCCTTCCTGTTGATCGCGTAGATGAACCCCGCCGGGCTCGCGGGCCCGGCGATCGTGCGTGCGTGCCGGACCCAGAGGATCCCAACCTCTATCGGGCCGGGGTGGAACCGCTGCAAAACAAACGGCTCGCCATGCTCATCGCAGTATCGGGTCAGGTCATCGTGGTCACGCAGGATCCCGACCCCCTCGCCGCGTGCACCCTGATCGGGCTTCGCGATGATCGGATACCCGCCCAGCGCCGGGTTCGTTGAGATGCACTCAGCCGCGTACGCTGCACGCCGATGTGGATCGCGATCAGATTCAATGAGCACACTCCGCAGCACGCCCGGATCATCGGGGAATCGCGCATCGAGCTCGGACTTGCGCTCTTCCTTGAGACCACCATCGCGCGAGTACCCGGGGTTGACGGCGGTCAAAGATCCAAGCCCCTTCCCCGAGGCGATCCGCCCGCACGCAGCGAGCAGCGTCGTGAGATACAGCACCCCGCTCGGGTAGTACTCATGGTTCATCAGCCGCTGGAACCGCCCACCGATCCGCTGCCACCCCTCACGCGTGACCACCAGCCGCACCAACCGCAACGCCGCCCAGGTCACCCAGAAACCGAGCAGCAGCCCGATCCATTCACCAGTCTCCGCGAGCCGGAGCGTGATCGTGGCGCCGATGATCCCGATGGCGAATGCGGGGATGACAAACAGGAACCCGCGCACCCACCCGAAGATCGTCCACGGTCGGTCGAGGCGGTCCGCCCCTCGGACCAACCACCAGATACGCCCCATGAACATCGCGAGCAGCGCAACCCCAAAGTCGATATCCATGAGCACGACAAACACCGTCACGATCGCAATCCCGACATACGGACGCACCCGGACCAGAATCGTCGCCGCGATCAGCACCGACCACCAAGGCAACGATCGGATCCCCATCCCCACGACCCGCACGAACGCGTCCGCGCCAGTCCGCGTGGGCACCGGCGAAAGATCAACATAATCCGTCTCGGGTTCAACGCCCGGCGCATCATGACGATTGAAGAATGGCACCAGGATGTCGCGCGTTTGTTCCACCTGCATGAACGGCATGAAGTGCGACGCATCGATCATGACCAGCTTCGATGTCGGGATCATCTCATGGTGCTTCTCGGCCCCGCGCGCCGCAACGAGCGGATCGTTGCGTCCGTGCAGAATCAGCACCGGCACACGCAGCTGCCCCATGATCTCCGATTGTCGCCGCTGGTCCGAGTCCGAGAACGCCCACAGCCATCCCGCACGCCCCTTGAAATCACCAAGCAAGCCGAAGTGGGGGATCAGCTCCGGCAGCACCCCGAAGATCCCAACCCCGACGGCATACTTAAGGTGCTCGAAGTGGTACGAACCGCTCCCCTCCGTCTCCTGTGCGCCGATCGATGCGAGCATCGTGACCGAAGCCACGCGGTCCGGATCAATGTTCGCCATCTCCAGCACGATCCCACCGCTCGAGGACCATCCCACGACGTGGACCCGATCGACAGACACATGGTCGAGGAACTCAAAGAGCATGTGCGCATTCGCACGGTGCGACATGTCGGGCGTCATCGGCGATCGACCATACCCCGGCAGGTCCGGCGCATAGACGCGACGGTGATCACTCCGCAGCTCGGGACCAAGGTCCTGAAAGTTGGCACCGCGCCCGGGTGAGCCATGCAGGATCAGCACCGGGGTCTTCTGCGCGCTGTAATCGATCTGTGTCCATGCCTCGTAATAAAGCGGCGTATCGCCGCCCGCCGCTTTGGACCCATCGCTCAGCCGCGGCTGAACCTGCACGTGGGGTTTGTCACTGATCGCTCGGCCGAACCCGCGCACACCTGAAACAAAGAGCTGGTACGCGTGGGACGCCACGAGCAGCGCGATGTACACAGAACACACGGCGATAATCCATCGTCGCCGTGATGAACCGGATGAATCACGCATCGCTCGTCTGATTGGTCGTCAACGGCACCAGATTTCGCCTGCGGATCTCCGCCGTCCCCAGCTGCCCGCACGCCGCCATCGTATCGCGCCCCTTTGTGCGACGCCGGTTCACGAACACGCCGTGCTCCATCAATCGCAGCACGAACGCATCGACCTGCTCCTGCGTCGGCGCCGGCCACGGCGAGTCGCGCCGCGGGTTGTACGGGATCACATTCAGCAGCCCCGTGTGCCCCTGGTGCTTCTCACGCCCATGATCACGGATGAACGGCTCCATCCACTCCGCCAGCTGGTCCGCGTGCTCAAGCTCCGCGTTCACACCCGGGATCAGGACGTACTCGATCATGATCTTGCGACCACCCCGAACCTCACGCAGATCGATCAGCACCCGCTGCAGCTCCGCCATATCCCACTTGCGATTGATCGGCATGAGCTCCGAACGGATCTCGTCGTTGGGCGCATTGAGCGAGAGCGCGAGCCCCAGCTTGCCCCACCCCGGCTGCTGTACCTGCTGCTCGATCCGGCGCAGCCCATCGACGCGCCCCACCGTGCTGATCGTGATCGCGCTCATCGGCACCCGCGCACCATGATGATCCGTCAGGCACGCGATCGCTTTGAGCACCTCGTCAAGATTGTCCATCGGCTCGCCCATGCCCATGAACACGATGTTGTCGATGTGGATCCCCTCGACAAACTCCGCCATCCACCATTGCTGCACGATCTCATCCGCACGCAATGATCGCATCAGCCCCATCTGGGCGGTCTCGCAGAAGTCACACCCCATCGCGCACCCGACCTGCGAGCTCACGCACAGCGTGTGCGTCTTCCGCCCCGATCGCCCCTTCATCGGGATAATCACAGACTCGATGTCGTCGAAGTCGATCCCCTTGTCCGCGAGCCGGTGGTTCGGGTTGGGCAGGCGCTGGACAAACTTGATCGTGACCCCCTCCTCCACGATCTCCTCATGACGCTTCACGATCTCGGGCACCACGATCCTCGCCGGCGCGTCGTGGGCCTTCCCGCCGCGAAAAACCGCGTGGTACGCCGTCTTCGCCCGCCCCGTGCCGACCCCTTCCTGGGCGCAGCGAGCTGTGAACTGCTCCAAAGTCAGTCCCAGCGGGGAGATGGGCTCAATTTCAGTCGCACGGGCCATAGGCGGCAACCATAGCGCTCTCGCAGGATTCTGAGACAACCAACCCCCGATTCCGTGCCGGAAACAGCGTTCAGGCCCACCGATCCCAATTCCTCTCACAGAACACACGATTTCCGATTGCGGAGCACGCATCGTTCCTTTACAATGTAACTGTTACGTTGTGTGCGACCACTTCTCAGACCTCGGCCACGGAGCAATAACACATGCAAGCCATGAATCACAACAGGTTTAACCGGGGACGCAGTCAGGGTCGCCGAAAAACACGTAACGGTTTCACCCTCATCGAGCTCCTCGTCGTCATCGCCATCATCGCGCTGCTCATCGGAATCCTGCTCCCGGCCCTCGGTGCCGTGCGCGAGACCGCCAAGACCACCATGTGCGCCGTCCAGCTCCGCTCCATCGGCCAGGCCACCGCGATGTACGCACACGATCACAAAGACCGCATCTGGCCACGCGGCGAGTGGGTCAAGGTCGAGACCGAACCCGACGAGTGGGAGCCCGGCGCGATCTTCGATTACGTCAACGACGCCGACGAGGTCCTCGCCTGCCCCAAAAACAACCGACAGGCCGCCACATCGTCCGGCAACGATCAGGAGTACTCCGATCTCTTCGGAAACTACAAAGACGTCGGCGTCGACTTCGACTACTCGCTCGTGCGCGGCGTGCAGGGCGCCAAGATGTACAAGGACTACATCAACACCTTCGCCTACCTCGACCGAACCACCGGGTTCAGCGGCGTAAGCAACCAGTACTACACCGCCGACAACTTCGTCAACAACGCCGGCTACTTCCAGAAACTCCCCATCTTCGTCGAAGAACACACCCAGTTCTACAACGCCCACGACGAGTACAACGACGGCGACTGGGCACGCCTCGACCAGATCACCGAGCGACACCAGGAGCAGGGGCACATCCTCTACATCGACGGCGTCGCACGCCTCTTCAACGCCAGCGCCGGCGACGCAGAGTTCGAGGAAGAGCCCGGAGACTTCACCGCCGACGACATCTACTACTCGGTCCGCGAGGGCGGCACCCAGTACTACCTCCAGATGAACGCCGACCCCGAAGCCGGAAACTGGGGCTTCCTCAACGACAAGTAATCGCCTCACAAGGCCATCGGGCCCGACCGGGCGTCGGGAACGCTCTACTATTCAGCCCTGCCGAGCCGATCGGCGGGGCTGTTTTTTCAGGGAGTTTCTCATGTCGTGGATGAAAATCAAAGACGCGTTCAAATCCGATCCCGGTCAGACGATCACCGTCAAGGGATGGGTCCGCACCAAGCGTGACTCAAAGGCCGACGGCGGCCTTTCATTCATCGCCGTCCACGACGGCACCTGCTTCGACCCCATCCAGGCCGTCGCCCGCCACGACCTGCCCAACTACGAAGAGGTCGCCAAGCTCACCACCGGCTGCTCCGTCGAAGTGACCGGCCAGCTCGTCGAGTCCCAGGGCAAGGGCCAGTCCGTCGAGATCCAGGCCTCAGAGGTCAAGGTCGTCGGCTGGGTCGAGGACCCCGACACCTACCCCACCAGCAACAAACGCCACTCCTTCGAGTACCTCCGCGAGGTCGCGCACCTCCGAACACGCACCAACACCTTCGGCGCCGTCGCACGCGTGCGGCACGCACTCGCCCAGTCCGTCCATCAGTACATGGACGAGCTGGACTACTACTGGGTCCACACACCCATCATCACCGGCTCCGACTGCGAGGGCGCCGGCGAGATGTTCCGCGTCTCCACCCTCGACTTCTGCAACATCCCCAAGACCGACGACGGTGGCGTCGACTTCTCCAAGGACTTCTTCGGCAAGGAATCCCACCTCACCGTCTCGGGCCAGCTCAACGTCGAGACCTACGCCTGCTCGCTCAGCCGCGTCTACACCTTCGGCCCCACCTTCCGCGCTGAAAACTCCAACACCTCGCGCCACCTCGCCGAGTTCTGGATGATCGAGCCCGAGCTCGCCTTCGCAGACCTCCACGACAACATCAAGCTCGCATCGGGCATGCTCCGACGCTGCGCCGCCGACCTGCTCACCCGCCGCGAGGACGACCTCAAGTTCTTCGACCTGCGGATCGAGAAGGGCATCATCGACCGCCTCAAGATGATCGCGGACGCCGACGTCAAAACCATCACCTACACCGAGGCGATCAAGATCCTCGAAGAGTGCGGCGAGAAGTTCGACTACGACGTGAAGTGGGGCTCGGACATGCAGTCCGAGCACGAGCGATACCTCACCGAGAAGCACTTCAAGCAGCCCGTCGCCGTCATCAACTACCCCAAGGACATCAAGGCCTTCTACATGCGCCTCAACGACCCGGGCACCGACGGCGCACCCGCCGACACCGTCGCCGCGGTCGATATCCTCGTCCCCGGTGTCGGCGAGCTCGTCGGCGGCTCCCAGCGAGAAGAGCGACTCGACGTCCTCGATCAGCGCATCGACGAGATGGGGCTCATCAAGGACGACTACTGGTGGTACCGCGATCTACGCAAGTACGGCACCGTCCCCCACGCCGGCTACGGCCTGGGCTTCGAGCGCCTCATCCAGTTCTGCACCGGCATGCAGAACATCCGCGACGTCATCCCCTTCCCCCGCGCCCCGCGCCAGGCGGAGTTCTGATGCGACTGCTCCCGCTCGCAACCATCCTGATCTGTGCCCCCAACACCTGGGCGAGCACCCCCCTCCCAGACAACGCGATCGAATCGCAGCGGGTCCGCGCCGTTGTCGACGCGATGCAGTCCGCCATCCAGCGTCTGGATGCAGGGGCATACATGGCCCAGATCAACCCCAGCGACCCCGTCCTCACGACCGAGCACCGCGCTTGGTTCACCGAGCTCTCCGTCGCGCCGGTCAACGATCTCCGAGTCAGTCTCGACAAAGAGACCGAGATCCTCATCGAGGACGACGGCACGATCGTCGCGCCAATTGTCTACACATGGCAGGTCCCGAGCGAGGATGAGCCACGCAGCTACGACATGCCCGCGCGCTTCGAGCCCATCGGCGCAGCCCACGGCCAATGGCACTTCACCGGCCGCGCCTGGGAGATCGCACTCACAGACACACCAGGCGTGCGCATCTACTGCGACCAGCAGCACGCCGACATCGCCAACCTCGCCTTAGAGCGTGTCCCGGTCTTGCGCGACGAGATCGCACGCGACATGGGCATCGACCCCAGCGGCGGTGATCTCCACGAAGTCGTGGTCAAAATCTACCCCAGGATGCGCGAGCTCCAGGCGTCCATCTACCCGTCCTACACCGCAGGAATCTCCGGCTGGAACGAGCCCGGCGAGTCCATCAAAATCCTCGGTCGCGATGAGATGGGCCTGGACCGCCTCGACCCGCTCCTCGCCCACGAGATCGGCCACGCCGTCAGCTTCGAATACGGGCCAGACATCAACCTCGCACCGTGGTGGACACTCGAGGGCGTCGCGGAGGTCGCCGCCGGCCTCTTCCGTGACTCATGGGAACGCAAGAACCGGCGAATCGCCAAGCTCGCGCAATCCGACAACCTGCGCGAATGGCACCTGCTCGCCGATTTCAAGGGCGAAGCAATCAACCACGGCATGCACGTCTACCTCCAGGGCTGGTCCATGATCGACTACATCGACCGAACCCTCGGCAAGGACAAACGCAACGCCTGGTTCACCCGACTCGCGCACGGCGACACCCTCGATCAGGCATCCCGAGCAGCACTCAACATCAGCTTCGACGAGCTCGATGCGCAGTGGCACGCGTCCCTGATGGAAGTGGATACCGAAGATTAAGGCTCGACGCTCGCGTTGCGGATCGGATCGATCCGCTCACCCGGCTCAACCATACGTGACGGCGCCTGCGTGGGTGTAGGCGTGGGGCTCTCACGGACAAACACAAGATACACCCACAGGATCATCGCAAGCAGCGCGGTCCAGAGCGCGACGTAGCCAATCGAATCGCGCAGCTTCGCGGGGCGATCCTCCACCGGCCGGTTCACAAGGATCACCAGCCTCGCACCCAGCGGCACGCCGTGCGTCTTGGCCTGAATCCACGCGGCTCGCTGCATCCGCAGCAGCACACGCCGAGTGGTCTGCCAGATCGATTCGACCTCGGGGATCTCACCATCCGCTTCCTCCGTGTCCTCACGCTGGAAGGGGGCCGCGTTCGCCTTGGGCTGCGCCTTGGGCGGGATGGCGGGCACCGTGGCGCCAGCAACCGCCGCAGCAGGTGTCTCGGGCACAGTGGGCGCAGCTTCCGGACTCGCCTGCACCGCAGGAGTCTCAGTGCTCACTGCACGGGCAGGACGCTCAAGATTCTCAAGATCCAGATCATCGATCTGGAGCTGTTCCAGCAGCGCGGACGCGTCGTTCCCGCCGATCGAATCAGAGCTCAGCAGCTCGCCCTCCGGCGTCTCAAAGTCACCGCTGAGGAAATCATCCCCCAACCCCGCGAGCGAGGCATCAAGATCCGCCAGCGTGGAGGCGTCCTCCAGTGCACTGCTTAAATCCGTGTCCGCGACGGAGGACGCATCATCATCCGCCGCAACAAACGCCCTGTCCGCAGAGTCATCTGCCTGATCACCCGCGTCGGTCCCGCTGTCTTCGAGCACATCGATCGCCGCCGACATCAACTCGTCATCGACCTCGGAAACCTCGGAAACCTCAGACGCCGAGGTCGACTCCTCGCTGACCGTGTCATCGCTTTGCTCAGGCGCATCGCCCGCAGACGCTTCTATCGCTTCGCCGCCCGATGGCTCATCAAGCAGATCTTCCGCGATGCTGCTGAGCAGCTCGTTCTCATCCAACTGCTCCACGGACGCGGACACAGCTTCGACGCCATCTGGCTCGTCTGCAGACTCAGGTGCTGGCTCAGTCTCGGTCTCTGCATCGGCGCCGACATCGACCGCCTCTGCATCGTCGATCGCCTCAGACACTTGAGCCACCACATCGGGCTCGTCAGACGCCTCGGTCGTGGCATCGCTCGATGTCACAAGCTCCTCGTGATCGTCCAGCGCATCGAGCTCGGCACTCAGCTCCTCAAGACTCATCGTGCCATCGTCATCACCGGCCAGGTCATCAACCTCAAGCGAGGCGATATCCACCGCCGGCGGTTCCGCCCCGTTGTCGTCCTGATCGATCAGGTCATCGATGGCATCCTCGATCAGCGCCTGGGCGTTCTGCTCAACGCTGTCCATCGCATCCAGCGCGGATGCACCGGAATCGGGCGTGTCCGCGTGGTCCGCTTCATCGTCCGCGTCTTCGCCGGATGCCGAGTCCTGTGTCGGATCTTCCGAAGCCGATCCTGCGTTGGAATCGGTCTCGTCCGCGCGCACCTCATCCTCATCACCGAGCAGCGAGTCGATCGCTTCGTTGAGAGGATCACCATCGGGATGGGGGTCTTCATGGCCCACTACCACGCGATCATCGGGCGGATTGCCCACGATCTCAAGGACTATCGGCCGTTTTCTCCCCCGCAATACGCCCACAGAACCCACCCACGGCGCGCCTATCGTCGGGCATGCTCCGTGATGCGCAACTCGCCCATTGCCTGATGTTCTCGGACCTCGGAACGCTCGTCCCGGGCGATCAGCTCGAAATCGGAGGCGACGAGGCCCACCACGCCGCCCGGGTCAAGCGCCTCAGGCCGGGCGAACGCGTCGGACTCATCGCTGAGCAAGGCCGATACGCCATCGCCACCCTCGAAGCCATCGGCGGGTCACGATCCAAACCCCTGCTCAGCATCACCTTAGATCACGTCGCCTCAGAGCCCGCCCACACCCCCGTGCTGGATGTCTACGCCGCGCTCCCCAAGGGCGACCGCCTCGATCGGATGATCGATCAGTTCGTGCAGATCGGCGCACAAAGCTTCCGCCCCCTCCTCTGCGACCACGCCCAGCGCAAGCCCGATACCTACCGACCCGAGAAGCTCCAACGCATCGCCGAAGAAGCCCAGAAGCAATGCCGGCGCGTCTGGGGCATGCACATCGCGCCACCCATCTCCTTCCAGGAAGCAATCCAGGATCGGGACGCCCTCATCGCAGATGCATCGGGCACGCCATGGACAGCGA
Organism: Phycisphaerales bacterium; assembly: GCA_017642965.1. Taxonomy (GTDB): domain Bacteria; phylum Planctomycetota; class Phycisphaerae; order Phycisphaerales; family UBA1924; genus UBA1924. Next base: position 85,949 of record JAEPOJ010000001.1, on the reverse strand, counting down.
TCACACAGCCGCAGCCCCGCACGGCCCTGATCGTCGGACCCGAGGGCGGCTGGAGCAATACAGAGCGGGATCAGTTCGTTGAAACCGGAGCCCGCGTGTGCCGGTTTGGTATGCTGATCATGCGGATCGAAACCGCGGCGGTGGTTGCCGCCTCGGTCATCATGAACACGCACCCGTCAGAACCAGAATAGGACAGAGAACATGAAATCGATGCTCAGCACACTGACAGCACTGACCGCCCTTGCGATATCCGCGCCGCTGGTTCAAGCGCAATCGATCAGCGGCGAGCATCATCGCAAAGCCGAACTGATCGCAGCAAGGGCCATGGAATACCTCGAGTCGCGTCAAAACCCCGACACGCTCGGCTTCGACGACGACCCCGAAGCACAGACCCTCCCCGCAATCACAGGCCTTGTCGTCACCGGCTTCATGCTCGACCCCGGCGTCGACGAACGACACCCCGTCGTCGTGACCGGCACACGCTACATCCTCAAGCACCAGCAGCCAGACGGCGGCTTCTACAAGGACATGCTCCCCAGCTACAACACCGCCATCTGCCTCTCCGCACTCGCCATGGTCAACAAGCCAAAGGCCCTCTCGGGCATGCTCAAAGGCCGCGATTTCCTCAAAACACTCCAGCACGGCGATTTCAACAGCAGCAACCCCGAAGACCCCGGCTTCGAGGAACCGATCGGCACCGACCATCCCTACTACGGAGGCGTCGGCTACGGCAAGCACGGCCGCCCGGACCTCTCCAACCTCAGCTTCTTCATCCAGGCCCTCCACGACACCGGCCTCTCCACAAACGACCCCGCATACCAGCGAGCGCTCGTCTTCCTCAACCGCGTCCAGATGAACGACACCATCAACGACATGCCATACGCCGACGACTCCGATCAGGGCGGCTTCATCTACGCCACCGTGCCCAACATCGAATCCGTCGACGGGCTCGCCGGGCAATCACAGGCGGGCACAACCACCGAAACGCTCGAAGACGGCACCGAGATCGTGCGCCTCCGCGCCTACGGCTCCATGACCTACGCCGGCTTCAAGTCGCTCCTCTTCGCCGACCTCGACCCCGATGACCCACGCATCGCCGCCGCATGGGACTGGATCGAAAAGAACTACACGCTCGAGGAAAACCCCGGCATGGGCATGCAGGGCTACTACTACTACCTCTGCACCATGGCCCGCGCACTCGACGCCATGGGCATCGACGAGATCAACGGGCGAAACTGGCGCGAGGACATGATCGACAAACTCGAAGAGCTCCAGCACCCAAGCGGCGCCTTCCGCATCGTCGAATCCCGCTGGATGGAGAACAACGACATCCTCATCGCCGCCTACGCGCTGATCGCCGTCCAGCACGCAAAGAACTGATCAGGCATCATCACGAACAAGCAGCACCACACAGTGCACCTCAACCGCCTCGTTCCGACCCACGGCATCCACCTGCTCGTGGGTTTTTCCTTTCAGGTTCACACAGCCCACCTCAACACCCAGCCCCGCCGCGATGTTCGCACGCATCAAGTCCTTAAATGGACTGAGCTTGGGACGCTCACAGATCACCGTCGCGTCCAGATTGCCCACCCGGTACCCCGCAGCGTGCACCGCCTGAGCTGCCGCCTCAAGGAACACCTTGGAGTCCTCGGACTCGTTCCGCGGGTCATCATCCGGAAACAGCTGCCCGATGTCCGGCGCCGCGATCGCCCCCAGCAGCGCGTCCGTCACCGCGTGCAGCAGCGCATCCCCGTCCGAATGGGCCACCGGCCCGCGGTCGTGCTCGATCTCGACCCCGCCAAGAACAAGCGGCCGACCCAGCCCCCCCTCGCCGATCGGCTCAAGGCGGTGCAGGTCGTATCCATGTCCGATGCGGTAGGGGAGTGTCATGGGGCGTTTGGTCTCAAGTTTGGGGCGATTGTGAACCGGGTTTCGTGGTCAACCGTACCCGATTGTACCGATACAACGCTCAGAACCGGGTCCGAATCCGATCCGGTATGATCACGCTATACTGCTGCGAGGGCATGAGGCCCCCCGGAGAGACACGAATATGCCGATCCAAGCACACCGTCGCACAACGCTCGCCCTGACCATGATCAGCGGGGCCATCGCACTCGCCCTCCTCGGCGGCTGCATGAAGCAGATGTTCACCAACTCCCCCGGCGGAAACATGCGTTCCGACGACTCATTCACCTACATCTCGACCCCGTTCGAGCCGCTCACCGTCACCCTCTACGACCACCGGGACAACGAGCCGCTCTGGACCGTGGACGTACCCGTCGGCCAGAAGGTCACCCTCCGCTTCCTCGAGAACAAGGCCATGCAGGGCACCACCCGCCGCCCAGACATCATGCAGTGGGCCATCTACGACAAAGACAAGCGACGCGCAGACCTCACCAACAAAATGGCCGTCCCCAGCGCCGACGCACGCATGCTCAAGGTCGCCATCCGCGACAACATCGAGTTCCCCGCCGAGGACCCCGAACCCATCGAGTTCAACGATCCAAACCGCGATTGGGTCCCCGTCGAACCACGCCGATTCCGCGGCGTCCCCCTCGACAGCAACGCCCGCCAGGGCAGCTACATCTCGGACGACTGAGCACACCGAGTCCCAACCGATCGTTCCTCCACCGGCCCCAGAGGCCGGTTTTTCATGCCCAATCGGCTACCATCACCTATCCCAGCCGCAGGAGATGACCATGCCGACCCAATCCGCCGCCCTCGACCTCGCACGCCGCGTCAACGAGCTCAAGCCCTCCATCACCGTCGCCCTCAACAACAAGGCCAAGGCCATGAAGGCCGACGGAATCGACGTACTCGGCTTCGCCGCCGGCGAGCCGGACTTCGACACACCCCAGGTCATCAAGGACGCCGCCATCAAGGCGCTCAACGCTGGCCAGACCAAGTACACCCCAACACTCGGCGACATGCCCACACGCCAGTGCATCGCCGACAAACTCTCGCGTGAGAACAACATCCCCGGCCTCACCGGCGAGCACGTCGCCATCGGCGTCGGCGGCAAGCACGTCCTCTACAACACCATCCAGTGCCTCATCGACCCGCCCATGCCCGGCGAGGACCCCTGGGAGATGATCCTCCCAACCCCCGCATGGGTCTCCTACCGCCCAATCTGCGAGCTCGCCGGAGGCGTCGTCCGCGAGGTCGTCGCGGGTCCCGACACAGACTTCCGCATCAGCCCCGCCCAGCTCCAGGACGCCATCACCCCGCGCTCACGCGTCCTCGTCCTCAACTCACCCTCCAACCCCTGCGGCACCATGTACTCCGAGGCCGACCTCCGCGACCTCGCCAAGGTCATCAAAGAGGGCTTCGAGCGAGCACCCCAGCTCGTCATCCTCACCGACGAGATCTACGAGAAGATCGTCTACGGCGAGCACCCACACTTCTCCATCGGCTCCATCCCCGAGATCGCCGAGCGCGTCGTCACCCTCAACGGCATGTCCAAGGCCTACGCCATGACCGGCTGGCGCATCGGATACGCCGCCATGCCCGGCGACTTCGGCAAGAACCTCATCAAGGCCATGGGCAAGCTCCAGGGCCAGATGACCACCAACATCACCAGCTTCAACTACCCCGCCATCCGCGAGGCCCTCACCAACCCCGCCGTCGAGACCGAAGTCGAGAAGATGCGCCAGGCCTTCGCCGAGCGCGCCGACCTCATCACGTCCCGCCTCGCCCAGATCCCCGGCGTGACCTGCCCCCAGCCCACCGGCGCCTTCTACGTCTTCCCCGACGTCTCCGCCCTCTTCGGCAAGACCAGCGCTAAGGGCACCAAGGTCACCAGCGCCACCACCCTCTGCGAAGCCATGCTCGAAGAAGCCCACATCGCCTTCGTCCCCGGCGAAGACTTCGGCGGCATCTCCGCCAACCACCTCCGCATCTCCTTCGCCTGCTCCGAAGACCAGATCAACGCCGGCATGGACCGCTTCAAGGCGTTTGTTGAGTCAATGAGCTGAAACTGTGAACTGGCTGGCCAACATCTGGCGCAACCACCTCGGGAAAATCGTTCTCCTGCTATGTGTACTCGCGTATACCTGTAGTTATATCGCGGGCAGTTTGTACTCCAGAGTGAGACCACCGGATCTACCTTCTCATGTGAGTATCCAGGTCGACAGAGCGAACCCAACGCAGAGTAAATGGGCTGAGAATGCCTACATCCAGGATGAACCCAGCGCCTCGAAACCAACCTTAGAGATTGTGTTCGATGAGAAGCTTGGGCCCTCATACTTGGGCTTCCCGATGGTCCATACCCAACTGGTCGAGCTCAAGTATGGCGAAAACAGATTCACTCAAGAGACTTTTCGATCGGATGATCCTGCTCTGATTCAGTCAGATGCAGAAGCGCTCCATATCGTTATTACACAGATCGACCCACGCTCATATTGGCTTCCAACAGTAGAGAGCGCTTCTACATTGCTGACTGATGGGCAAATGCAACGCTCGTCATTCATCTGGATCAGCTTGTTTGGCCTGTGCATCCGCGTGATCTCTATGATACTCGCACTCGCATTCTTCGTAGTATTATTCAAAAGAGATGTTCACGAGGTGAAGAGTGATGCTTGGAAACGTCAGGGCCGCTGCGTCGCGTGCGGATACAAACTCGACCCCACGCTTGATCGATGCTCAGAGTGTGGGGAAATCCGAGCGAAACTTTGAGAGTACCGCTCGGCGAATCTTGTGCCGCCTAGTAAGATGTTCTGTGGGGCCAGTCTGATTCAAGGCGTTTGTGGAAGGACTTAAATGAACACGGATATAGCGAGGGAGGTACGGGACTGTGCCGTACAGAAGGATTGTGATCTTGGTCATCTACTTCGACTCTGCAAGATTCTTGCGAGTGAATTAGATAGCAAGCCCTTTGGTGAGTGGCTCGTGCATGAGAGTGAGGGGTATCCACGCGATATCGAGTTGCCGGATTACCGCAAGTTGCCTTTTCAACTGAAAGGTCACTTTTCAGGGGCTTTCGGAAGTAGTCTGCGTCATGCGCCGATTCCTCTGAGGTGTATACCTGAAGAACACCGCCACATTTTTGATTTCTACTCATGCCGCATGAGCGTTAGTGCGCTACAGGCTGTTGTCAATGATCCTCAAAACGATGGATCAGTCTCCATTTCGAATAATGAACTTGCAATATTTTTTAGTACAAATGTCTACAAAAATATGAATTGCTTGCAGTGCTGGATGGAGATATCGACAACCTCGCTAGGCGAATGCTTGAACACCGTCCAGAACAAAATACTTGATATCGTCTTAAGCCTTGGAATTACAAAGCCTGCGGCGGAAGATTCGTCAGTCCCATCAAAGCATGTAGTTTCACAGGTATTCAATACGACTGTGTATGGTGGATCGCTTGGTTCAATTGGAAACGCTGAGAATATCTCTATTGATCAGAGCATCGTTGTGCAGGGGGACCCCGATTCGTTAAGACAACTACTTCAGCAAGTGGGATTGGCAAACCCGGATATCGAAGAGCTTTTTGAGGCACTGAAGTCTGATCCGGTGCCACAATCCCCAGGGTGCTTCGGACCACGGGTAGCGGATTGGCTGGGAAAAGGACTCAGTAAAGCAGCCACAGGGAGCCTCAAGATAGGAGCAAATGTGGTTGGCGGTGTTTTGACGGCAGCTATCAATAGCTATTATGGAATTTAGGTTGGTTGCTCGGCTTTAGTGCAGCCTATATGGAATCAAAGGCCAACCCTTCCCGTCACTCGAATCCATCCCCGCACCCAACCCTCATGCTCTCTTCTTTCCCGGGTGCCATGCAGGTGCCGTCCTCGGCTCCTGCATGTACTTGAACACGACCTCTACATGCAGGTAACTGCCTCACCCACATTCCACCCAGCACGCCCGTCTTCATATTTCCCCTCTTCTCTGCGTCCTCAGCGCCCTCTGCCACCTCTGCGTACCCCCCTTCTCATCTCCACCTTCGAGTCCTTCGCGACCTTCGCGTTCAAAGCCAAAACCACAAAAAACCAGCGCGCATCTCCACGCTTGTGCGCTGATTTGTGTACATGCGCCGCTTTCCCCTTGTCACCCCTCCCCCAAGTGTCAATATGACAAAATGCACACCGACACGCTCACAACCGACTCGCTGCTCGACGACATCCTCGACCCATCCATGAGCGCCCCGGCCATCTGCCGCGCACACAACATCACCCTCTCCCAACTCATCGAGTACATCCAAGGCCCGGACTTCCACCAACTCACCGTGGCCACCCGCCTGCTCTCCGAATCTCGAACGCGCCTGCTCGCACTCGACATCGCGCCCCGCGCCATGCAGGCACTCGACCAGAGCACCGAGACCACCGAGGAATCCCGCCTCCTCAACGAGACCATCCGCAAGTCCGCTTCCAGACTCCTCACCATCGCACGCCAATCAACTCGCGACACCAATCGCCTCCCACCCGATCGTGGGGCAGGCACGGACGGCACCCAGATGCACATCCCCTCCCCCGCACGCCCAGCTTCCGACCAGGACGCAGCGGGAAAGCTCGCCGCGCAAGTGGGCGGTGGGGGCGTTCACCGCTCCCGGCCAGGCGAGGCGCTCCAGCCCTGGCGGATCGATGAAGACCGTCATGTCGCTCAGAGTGCCCCAGCAGGCGGCAACGTAGCCGATCACCCGCGCCGTTCCACACCCGCGCAGGCCATCATCGCCGCCGCCGGATCGGCGCGGCCTGCCCAACCGAGCGCCCGGCCCATGCCCACGCAACGCACCCCGCCGTAGACGTCCCCTCCCCTCCAGAAGTTATGGGGCCATGAGGGGGGATGAAACCGCCAAATTGCGGTAACAGTTCCAAAAGACCGGGCGGTTTTCGTGCCAATTTCACGGATATGCACCAAAATTGCGACCGAGTTCGGGATTTCTCGTGACTCGCCACTTGTGGCATTCGCCCGTAACTGTTACATTGCGGGGCAGTCACACCACGACCATCATGTCAACCGCTGCGATGCGTCGCAGCAGAGAGAGACGAGGAAAAACATGAAGACTATGACCACCATCGCCATCATCGCTGCTGCCGCGGCATCAACCGTTTCGGCAGATATCCTCAACGCCGGCTTCGAGGCAGGATCTGGCACAGACGCCAACGACTGGGCAGAGATCGTCGGCGGGCCCTCCGGCTCAGTCGAACGCAGCACCGCCAACCCCAACTCCGGCGACTACAGCGCCTACCTCGCATTCGACCACATCAACAACGCAGCCGCAGGCGGCGCCTACTTCATCGAGCAGAACCAGCCCGTCGGCAGCATCACCGCAGACACCGACTACACGCTCTCCTTCTTCGCCGCCATCGACTCAACCGACTTCGTCGGCATGGACACCTTCGTCCAGATCCTCTGGCTCGATCAGGACGGCAGCGACGGCGGCGGCGTCCGCGGCGAAACACTCACCTCCCTCATCGGGCTCGGCATCAACCAGAGCTACCAGCAGTTCTCCCTCGACCTCACCTCCGCTGCAGGCGCAGACTCCTTCCTGCTCCGCTTCCAGGTCTCCGCGGGTGCCGTCGACGGCATCGCCAACGGCGTCTACATCGACGACGTCGCGCTCACGCCGGCACCGGGCGCACTCGCGCTGCTCGGCCTCTCCGGCTGCGTGGCCGCACGCCGCCGTCGATAATCACAACCCCTCAACCAACAAAGCGAAAACCCCGCGTGGTTCGCCAGGCGGGGTTTTCAGTTGGGTCAACGGGTGGCCCAAATGAGAAATATGTAGCAAGGAAGTCGTTACTCACGCCCAGACGCGAGCCGCCGATCCTTCGCACGCTGCAGCATGGCCCAGAGCGTCGGGTTCGCGATGATGCACACGACCAGCCCGATCGCAAACGCGATCACCGCCGCCACCGGCCCCAGCATGACCCAGAACACAATCGAGATCAGGATGACCGCCGACGGAAACATCAGCAGCAACGCGATCATCGACTTCGTGCCCAGCCACGGGTTCGCGGGCACCCCCTCCGGCGAAACAGAGGCGATCTCCTCCGGTGATGTTGTTCGTTCGTTCATGGCAGGGTCCTCCAACTGGCAATCCTGCCCGTGTTCGAGCACGCTCAGCCAACGGACGCAGCAACTCGGGAACGAATCGTCACCGCCCGAAAGAGGCCGCACGCACGAAAAACCAGCATTCTGGTGCACGAGCACGCATGAACTGCCGATAAGAAGAGCATGGACACGCCGACACCCAACCTGCGCCTCGTGGGCGACATCGAGCTCAAGACCTGCCCGCAGTGCGCCGGGCGTGGCCACATCCCCTGCCCGATGACCGTCGCCGTCCGAACGCTCGGCTTCAACGCCGTCCCCTCGCTCCAGCCCAGCACCGGCCACCCCATCCCCTGCCCTAGCTGTCAGGGCAAGAAGGTCGTGACGAACGCCTGATCGGATCCGAGGGCATACCCTTCCGCATGCCGACCAGCACGCGAAGGGAGCCGATCGAAGTGTCGATCTCAAACCCGAATCCCAACCAGAATCAAAGCAACGACGAACTCCAGTTCGCCCGCCGCGTCTTCGCCCACGAGGCCGACGCGATCAGCCGCATCGCCGAGGGCGTCGATGAACGCTACACCCACGCCATCGACCTGATCGTCAAGACCGCCGACGCCGGCGGCACCGTCCTCGTCTCGGGGCTCGGCAAGAGCGGCCACATCGGCGCCAAGATCTCCGCGACCATGGCCTCGCTGGGCATCACCAGCCACGCTGTCCACCCCACCGAAGCCGCCCACGGCGACCTCGGCCGCTTCCGCAAGAACGACCTCGCCATCTGCCTGAGTCACTCGGGCGAGACCGAGGAGCTCGTCGCGCTCGCATCCATCCTCCGCCAGGACAAGCTCCCCATCATCGCCATCACCCGCGGCCCCAAGGACGGCAAGATCTCATCGCTCCAGCGACTCGCCGACGTCACCCTCGAGGTCGGTGTCACCGATGAGGCCGGCGACGGCGACTACCTCGCCCCGACCAGCTCCACCACCGGGGCCCTCGCCATCGGCGACGCCCTCGCCCTCGCCGTTGCCCGGCGCCGCTCGTTCACCAACGAGGACTTCCACGCCCGCCACCCGGGCGGCACGCTCGGCTCGCTGCTCAAGCCCGTGAGCGAGCTCATCCGCTTCGTCGCCGGCAAGAACCTGCCCATCGCCAGCGAGTCCGACACCGTCGCCGACGCGCTGGCCGAGGCGTCCAGGGTCGTCCGCCGACCGGGCGCGTTGCTCGTCGTCGATGAGGGCGGCAAGCTCTCGGGCATCTTCACCGACTCGGACCTGCGCCGCCTCATCCTCCGCGACCCCGACGAGCTGCGTCAACCCATCGCCCAGGTCATGACACGCGATCCCAAGGCCCTATCGATCGACGCCCTTACCCGCGACGCCGTCGCGATGTTCCGCGAGTACCGGGCCGACGAGCTGCCGATCGTGGATGGTGACCACAAGCCCGTCGGGCTCCTGGACGTGCAGGACCTGATCGCGATGAAGCTGGTCGAGGACGAGTCGTGAGTGAGCAGCCCACCCAGCCTATCGCCCGCACGTTCAGCGATCCCGCTGCGATCGAGCTGCTCGTGCTCGATGTCGATGGCGTGATGACCGACGGCTCGATCAACATCGACGACGACGGGCGTGAGACCAAGCGGTTTCATGTGCGTGACGGCTACGCGATGAAGCTCTGGATGCAGCACGGGTTCCACCTCGCCATCATCACCGGACGCTCTGGCATGGCCCTCAAGCATCGCCTTGATTCGTTGGGCGTGCCAGAGGACATGGTGATCCAGGGGAGCAAGGACAAGTCGGCGGACCTGGACCTGATCATGCAGCGGTGCGGGGTTTCGGAGGAGCAGGTTGCGTGCATGGGCGACGACTGGCCCGACCTGCCCATGATGCGGCGCGTGGGGTACCCGATGTGCCCGGCGGACGCGGAGCCCGAGGTCCGTGCCCACTGCGCGTTCGCGGGTGCCCGCCGGGGCGGGCACGCGGCCGTCCGAGAAGCGGTCGCGCACCTGCTCGATGCACGAGATGCCTACCACCCCGAGTCGTGATGAGGGGTGATGGGTCGGTCTGTGCGGTTTGTGCGGGCGTATCACGCGAATAGGTGACATCACTCTGCTTGCCATGGTTGTCGGTGGAATGGACGCTGTGGTCACGGGGCTCGTTCGGGGTTCCGGGCAGAGGAGTCCGAGATGTCACACACAAAGACCAGCTTCATTGTCGCGTGTATCGCCGGGGCCGCATCGGTCTCGATCGCGGATATCGTGCGAGTCGACGAGTTCAGTTCCAGCAGCTATGAGGGCTTCGAGCACCTGCGCATTGGGAACTACGAGCGCGGGAGCGTTGAGACCTTCGGCGGCATGGCGACCCTCTTCGACCTCTCGCCCGAGGGCTACCTTCACACGACCGGTGTCTGGTCGTACAACGGCATGACCCCGGTCCGGGCGATCGAGGGAGCGCGGATGCTCGGCTCGAACTACGGGATCGGGTATGAGTTCGATGCGGCGCAGCACTCGTTCGGTGGCTACTTCGCGTCCATCACGGGCGAGGCAGGCGGGCAGATCCGTTTCTACCAGGGCGATGCGCTGCTCGGCAGCGAGGCGATCGTCGCGCCGATCGGGAACGAGTGGGCGTGGAACGGCTGGTCGAGCGATGAGGCGTTCGACCGGGTGGAGATCGAATCGAACTACATCTCGCGCGGCTACCTCATGCACGACGCGGTGCGTGTGCTGAGCATGGTGGTCCCATCTCCGGGCGGATCGGCGCTCGCCTTCGGCGGCCTCCTCGTCATCGCTCGGCGCAGACGCTGAATCACTTGATACTCCGGTGTTGCAACGATCAGCCCGCCTTGTGCGGGCTGATCGTGTCTTACCGGTTCTTGCTCACGCCCAGCGGGGCGCGCTTGGGCTCGCCGTTGCGGCGCGGGTAGTCGCGTGGTGTGCGGCGCAGCTTCTCGATAACGACGACGCGCCCTGTCGGGGTGTCGACGGTCCCGGCGTGGGCGGCGTGGAGCATGTGCAGGGCCTGCTTTGCGTCGGCGAGTTCTTCGTCGGCGCGTTGGCCCTTGGTCATGAGCACGAGCCCGCCGACCTTGACGAGGGGGACGGTCAGCTCGGCGAGCATGGGGATCTGCCCGACGCCGCGGGCCATGGCGACGTCGTAGTGCTCTCGGTGGGCGTCGGTGCGTCCGGTCGCGGTTTTCTCGCCTCGGTCCTGGCCGAGCGTCTCGGCGCGGGCGCAGATGACGCGGACGTTGCTGAGCCCGAGGGCGTCGGCGGCCTGCTCGAGGTAGTCGCACTTCTTTTTGGTTGCGTCCATGAGGGTGAAGCGCAGGTTGGGCATGGCGATGGCGAGGGGGATGCCGGGCAGCCCGCCGCCCGAGCCGATGTCGATGACGGTGGCGCCGTCTTCCAGCTCGGCGAGCAGGGGGATGAGGGTCAGGGAATCGAAGATGTGCTTGTCCCACGCCTCGTCCGCGTCGCGGATGGAGGTGAGGTTCATGCGGGTGTTGGCATGCATGAGCATCGCGAGGAATCGGGCGTGCGTTGTCAGCTCGTCGCCCTCGAAGACGATGCCGATCTGGGCGCACTTCTCGATCAGCTCGGTCGGTGGCGTGAGGGGCTCGATGGCGTCGAGCCCGAGGTCGAGGGCGCCTCGGTCAGCGGGTGATGGCCCGCCCGCTGAAGCCGGTTGAGCGTCCGAACGGTTTGCTTGGTTTGAGGAGGTCTGGTCCTTCATCATCATCAGCGTATTCAAAGGAACTGCGGTAGGGGGGCTTGGGGCGATGAAATGCCACATTCATGATCAAACCGGTCATGAGCCAGCAGGTGATGAGGGATGATCCGCCCGCGCTGAGGAAGGGGAGGGTGATGCCGATGATGGGCAGCACGCCCAGGTTCATGCCCACATTGATGACGACCTGGGTGGCGATGAACGCGGGGATGCCGACGGCGATGAGGCGACCGATGGGTTCGCGGCATGATGCGGCGACGACGAGGGCCCCGACGACCCAGAGCGCGTAGAGCAGGAGCATGGCCACGCCCCCGAGCAGCCCGAATCGGGCGACGACGACGGCGAAGATCATGTCGTTCTCTCGCTCGGGGAGCGCGTTGTAGTGCACGAGGGCTCTGGCGGTGGGCTCTGGCGTGCCGGTGATCTGGCCCGCGGCGATGAGCATCTGAGCGCGGGAGGACTGGAAGTTGATGTCGTAGTTGGTGGACTCGTCGCCCTGGAACTGCTTGACGATGGCGACGATGCGGTCCTTCTGGTGGGAGCGGAGGAAGGGGTATGCGATGGGGGCGCTCATGGCGGCGCAGAGGACGATGAGGATGAGGTGTCGCAGGCGTGCGCCGGCGGCGATGAGCATGGCGAAGAGTGCGGGGACGAAGAGCGATGCGGTGCCCAGGTCGGGCTGGACGGTGATGAGGCCGACGGGGACGGCGGCGATGATGCCGGGCACGATGAGGCCGTTGAGCTTGCGGTGCTGGGTGCGGAAGCGGAGGTACTGGGCGACGGCGAGGACGAACGCGATCTTGGTGATCTCGCTGGGCTGGAAGTCGGTGATGCCCAGGTTGATCCATGAGCGGGCGCCGTTGCGGGGCGTGACGATGCTCGATGGGATGCCCGGGACGAGCAGGAAGACGAGCAGCCCGAGGCAGACCGCGAAGTAGAACCACGCGAAGGCGCTGACGAGCTTGTAGTGGGGGAGCATGATCACGAGGCATGCGACGATGCCCATGACCATGAAGATCAGCTGCTTGACCGCGGTTGTTGAGAGCTCGGTGTAGGACGGGTCGAGGTTCTCGTTGAGGCCGATGTCGATGGCGTAGACGCCGAGCATGGAGAGCAGGAGCGATGCGAGGACGGTGATCCAGCCCCAGTTGACCGGTCGGAGCACGCGCGAGATGGGCTCGGGGTTTCGCCCGCCGCCCTTGATGAGACGGATGATGGGATGGACGTCCGCGGCCCTGCTCATTCGTCGGGATCCGTTTCTGGCTCGACGCGGGGGAGGTAGCCCTCATCGATGAGCGCGTGGATGATCTCGTTGTTGATCGGCCCTGAGACCTTGCCGCCCGAGCCGGCGTACTCGACGATGACAGCGATAGCGTACTTGGGCGACTCGCCCTGTGGGGCGACGAGCGTGACGTACCAGGAGTGGTCGCCCATGCGGACGATGCGTGGTTCCTCGGGCCCGTTGCCCTCGTGGGTTTGGTCGGGGTCGAAGAGCAGCGGGGGTGCGGTGGCGGTGCCGGTCTTGCCCCAGACGGTGATGCCGGGCGCGTTGAAGATGGGGACGCGTTCCGGCCCGAGCTGCTCGTAGGTGATGGCCCGGCCGGTGCCGAAGCTCCGGTTCTCGACGACCTGTCGGAGGCCTTCGAGTGCTTCGCTGACCGCCCAGGAGGGGATGGCGATGTCGCGGACGTCCGGTGCGTAGCCGTCGCGGACGATGCTGGGTGTGATGCTTACGCCGGCGCGTGCGAGCGTGGACATGGCGTCGGCGGCGTGCAGGGGCGTCCAGGAGATGGGGCCCTGCCCGATGCCCATGAGTGTTGCTTCGTCGAGGTTGATGTCGCTGCCGTCGTTGGGGCCGTTGAACCTGCCGATCGATCCGGGCCACTCGGTGCCGATGCCGAGCTCGTACGGTCGGCCGACGTGATAGTCCTGGTAGGCGAGTGCGATGCGTTCTGGGCCGAGTCTTCTGCCGAGTGTGTAGAAGAAGACGTTGCTTGAGACCATGAGGGCATCGACGCCGTCGAGGTCGCGACCGAGTTGGTCGGAGTGGCCGCCGTACGCGCCGTCGTACATTTTGTAGATCCACGAGCGGAACTTGTTGGGCTGGCCGTCGAGGAGGTAGCCGCGGTCGTGGATGCGTTCGCCCTGCTGGTAGACGCCTCGTTTGGCTGCTTCGGTGAGGATAAGGGCCTTGGCGACGGATCCGGGCGGGTAGGGCTTGGCGATGGCCTTGTTGACCCATGGCGCGTGGATGGTCTCGTAGAGGCGGCGCTGCAGATCGGTGTTCACGCCGAGGTCTTTCCATTCGGACTCGCTGAGCGCGGGCGCGGGGGTGGAGACCATCGCGAGGATCTCGCCGGTGGCGACATCGAGCACCACGACGCCTGCGTCGAGATCGGTGCCGACGGGTGTGTAGAGCGGTTGCTCGTTCTGGTGCCAGGGCTGGACGCGTGTGAGCCCGATGTCGGGGTTGAGCAGTGCGCGGATGCGGGCCTGGAGCATGATGTCGATGCTCAGCTGCACGTCGCACCCGTCCTCGGGGAGCATCTCTTCGACGGCTCCGGTCTGGAGGTTTTCGATGCGCACGCCGCGGAGCCCGCGGAGCGCGTGCTCGAAGGATTGCTCGATGCCCGTGCGTCCGACGCGGTCGCCCGGGAAGTATCGCCCGCGGTCGGTGCCGCGGGATGTGAGCGAGCGTGCCCGCAGCTCGTCATCCCGCGCGAGGGCGTTCTCACGGCGCTGGGCGTCCTCGGCGTAGAGCCCGTCGTCGATGCGTCCGAGCAGCTGTCTGCCGACGCCGGTGGTGCGGATGGTGATCGGGTCGTCCGCGCGGAGTGGTGGTGGGAAGCTTGAGCGATCGATGGTGATGGGCATCGATTCGAATGGGGTGATCCGGGCGGTGGCGTCCTCGACGCTGAGCCCCGGGTAGAGGGGGACGCTGAGCGATTCGAGCAGTGCCGGCGTGACCCCTTCGGACACGATGGGCTCCTGCTTGGCGACCATGCGGAGGACGGCGAAGCCCAGCTCGTCGGAGATGTCGGGGATGATGGTGTGTGCGGCCTGTTCTTCGGCGATGGGCTGGTTGGCGATTTTTCTGAATCGTTCGAGATCGGATTCGCTGGCGACGCGGCCGGTGCGTTCGAACTTTTCGAGCTCGCGCTGGTAGGCGCGGTCGGCGATCTGACGCTTCATGGCGCCGACGCGTTCGAGGATCTCGGTCCGGCGCTGCTCGTAATCGGCGGGGTCGATGTCTGTGATGGCGATCAGGTCGCGGTGCATCCGGGTGACCCTGGCTCGGAGTGCGCTCTCGAAGCGGTCGATCAGTTCGGCCTGCTCGTGTTCTGGGAGTGTTTCCCAGATATCGGGGTTGGCCCGGCGTGCCAGTCGTGTGGCGTAGGAGCGCATGGGCATGGCGTAGTTGCGGCCGTCACGGCCTTCGTAGACCCACTGGCCCTGGAGGATGCGGTAGTCGAGGGCGATGTTGTACGAGGCGCGGTCACCGGCGAGGACGCGTCCCTTGCGGTCGAGGATGCGCCCCCGCGTTGTGGGGAGCCATGTGGTGGTGACGAGGCGTTGTTCGGCTCGTTCGCGTGCCTCTTCGCCCTGGACGACGGTCATGTAGCCGAGGCGTCCTGTGAGCATGAGCAGGGCGCAGAGGCAGAGGATGACGAGGAGGATGACCCGCCGGTGGAACATGCTCGGGATGAGGTGTCTGATGCTGCTCATGTGCGCACGGTATCGCCGCCCTTATCAGAGGGTACGGGCAGAGTATCGACCAGGTGCGGAGGAATGGAACACAATGAAAAACGCCCGCGTGTGCGGGCGTTGATTTGGTTGGTTGCGATGGTTCAGCGGTTTTCGATCGCGGTGTACGGCGCGTCGTGGGGGCCGACGTAGTCGGTGGTGGGTCGGAAGAGGCGGTTGTCGCCGAGCTGCTCGATGACGTGTCCGGACCAGCCTGCGATGCGGGAGAGGGCGAACATGGGTGTGAAGAGGTCGAGCTGGAGCCCGATGCAGTGGTAGGTGGTGGCGGAGTAGAAGTCGACGTTGGGGTAGATTCCCTTGGCGGCGTACTCGCGCTCCATGATCTGCTCGATGGCGTGCGACTTCTCGTAGAGGTCGGAGTTGCCGGTGTCGTCGGCGAGCTGCTTGGCGAGGGTCATGAGCTCTGCGGCGCGTGGGTCCTTGGCCTTGTAGACGCGGTGCCCGAAGCCCATGATGCGATCCTTGTTCTGGATCTTGTTCATGATGTAGGGCTCGACCTGATCGAGGGATGGGATCTCGTTGAGCATCCGCATCACGCCCTCGTTGGCGCCGCCGTGGAGGGGGCCACGGAGTGAGCCGATGGCGCCGGTCATGGCGGAGTACATGTCGCTCATCGTGGAGATGATGACGCGCGCGGTGAATGTGGAGTTGTTGAGGCCGTGGTCCGCGTGGGTGATCATGCAGATGTCGAAAGCCCGCTCCATGGCTTCTGTGGGCTTCTCGCCGTTGAGGAGGTAGAGGAAGTTGGCGGCGAAGGAGAGGGAGGTGTCGGGCTCGATGAAGTCGAGGCCGCGGCGGTGGCGGTCGAAGGCGGCGACGACGGCGGGGGTGGTGGCGAGGATCCGGAGGGCCTTGTCGCGGGCGGCCTCGACGGAGTTCTCGTTGGGCGAGGCGTCGTCCATGGCCATGGAGCTGACGAGGGTGCGGAGCACGTGCATGGGCTCTGCGTCGGTGGGGCAGGCCTTGATGCGTGCCTTCATGGCGTCGCACATTGCGTAGTTGGCCTGGAGGTCTTTCGTGAACTGCTCGAGTTCGTTCTTGGTTGGGAGGCGCTTGTTCCAGAGCAGGAAGACGGTCTCTTCGAACGTGCTGTTCGACGCGAGGTCGCCGATGGCGATCCCGACGTACTCCAGGACGCCCTCGGTGCCGTTGATGAACGACATCTCGGTCTGGGCGGCGATGACGCCCTCGAGTCCCTTGGAGAAGGTCTTTTCTGCGGTACTCATGGATTCAATCCTTCGGTTGTGGCGGCGAAATCTGGGGGTGATCGCCGTCGGATGGTTGTCGAACAAGCTTTGGGATCCCGCCGAAATCATCTGATACCGGGCTGAAATGAGCGGGACAGGATCATAGGCAGCATCCTGTTGATCGGCGTACCATCGCTCTGTGTTGATCCCGCTGGGCACAGACCGACCCAACCGACGCAAACCCGTCGTGACGAAGACCCTGATCGCCATAAATCTGGGGGTGTTTGTTGCGATGGCGGTGCTTGCGGCGATGGATCCGGGGCTCGCGGAGCGGATCAGCGACTGGGGTGCCGTGGGTCGCACTGTTGAGCATCGCGGGGTTGAGCTTCATGCGTTCGGTCTTTGGCAGCCGATCACGTCCGCGTTTTTCCATGGCGGGTTCATGCACATCTTTGGGAACATGATCTTCCTGCTGGTGTTCGGGCCGAGCGTGGAGGATCGTTTCGGGCGGGTGGGGTATCTGGTGTTTTACCTCGCGGGCGCGGTGGTCTCGGGGCTGGCGCACATGGCGGTGGAGGTGAGCCCGGCGATCGGTGCTTCGGGGGCTGTGGCGGCGGTGTCTGGGGCGTACCTGGTGCTGTTTCCGCGGACGCGGATCAAGTGCTTTGTGCTGTTCTTCATCATCGGTGTGTTCATGATCCCGTCGTGGTGGCTCATCGGGCTGTACATCGTGCTGGATCTGTTCAGCCATCTGATCACGCCGGACAACGGCATCGCGAACATGGCGCACCTGGGTGGGTACGCGATGGGGATCGTGGTTGCGTTCTTCCTGCTGGGGACGAAGATCCTTGAGCGGGAGCCGTATGACCTGCTTTCGATATTGAAGCAGCGTCAGCGGCGTCGTGCGTTTGCCAGCGCGACTCGGGTGCATGAGCAGCAGCTTGATCGGATCCGCGCGGATCACCCGAAGAAGGTGGTGCGTGACCCTAAGGCGGAGAAGCTCGCCGAAGCTCGGGCTGAGGTCGGGACGCTGCTGGCGCGTGGCGAGAGCGAGCGTGCCGCGGACGCGTACCTGCGGATGCTCGAGGAGTTCGGGCACGACGAGCATGCGCCGCTGACGCTGCATCGTGAGGCGCAGTATCAGATCGCCAACACGCTCTACCAGCGTGGGGACCGTGTGCAGGCCGCGGACACGTTCCAGCGGCTGCTTGCGAGCTACCCTGGCGATCCGGAACGCCACATCATGGGGGTGCTGATCGCGCGGACTCGGGCGGAGGATGAGGGCGACGTGGCGGGCGCGATCACGCTGCTCGAGGAGCTGTCTGAGGAGTCGCTGGATGCGGATACCGAGGCGCTGGTGAATGAGGAGCTGGCCCGCATCCGCCAGCAGGCCGTGGGTGGAACCGGATCGAAGGAGCCCGAGTGATGAGCACGAATCGGACACGCGTGAAGGTCTGTGGGATCACCGGTATTGAGGCGGCGATGGCAGCGGTTGATGCCGGTGCGGACGCGATCGGGTTTGTGTTTGTTGAGGGGACGCCCCGATACATCGACCCGGAGGCGGCGGCGGCGATCATGTACGGGCTGCCGCCGTTCGTGAGCACGGTGGGGGTGGTGCGGGACCTGGATGTTGATCAGTTCTGCGAGCTGGAGTACAAGTGCCCTGCGCACACGATGCAGCTGCACGGCAAAGAGCCGGTGGATGTTGTGCGTCAGTGCGGGCCGGGGGTGGTGAAGGCGTTCCGGTATGAGGAGGCGACGATCAACTCGCAGCTGACGCGGTGGGCGAAGGTGGACGAGGTGGATGCGCTGCTGATCGACGGCTCGGATGGCGGCGAGGGCACGGCGTTCGATTGGTCGAAGCTGGCCCCGCACCTTGAGGGATACCAGAAGAAGATTATCATCGCGGGCGGCATCGACGAGCACAACGTGAGCGAGGTGATTGAGACGCTGCGCCCGTACGCGGTGGATGTTTCGTCTGGTGTGGAGGACGAGGCGGGGGTGAAGAACCCGGAGAAGATCGCACGCTTGTGCGCCGCGGTCCGCGCTGTGGATGCCCGCGGCGGGTGAATCAGATGCCCATGGTCTGGACGATGGATTCGAACACCGCGCGTGTGCGGTTTTCGGTCGCGGGGTCGACGTTGATCTCCATCAGCACGCCCCCGCCCTCGTAGCGTGTGGTGACCTTGATCTTCTTGTAGGACATCCCGCCGGATCCCAGCGCGACGATCCGTCCGTCTGTCGGGGTGACGGCGAACTCCTCGATGATGTGGCCCTGGCGGTGGAGCATGGCCCGTGTGGCGGCGTTGACGGACTCGATCGCGTGCCCGGGCGGGAGCTCTGCGTTGAGGCGACCGAAGCGGTAGGTGGCGTAGATGGGGGTTTCGCCGTGCCAGGCCCGTGTCTCTCGGACGGCGGGGACGGTCTCGCAGGCGCTGAGGAGGGTGGTGGCGAGCAGGGTGAGGAGCAGCAGGAGGGTGGTGTTTCGGGTCCGCATGGGGTGGTTATCGGCCTCTGGGGGTGTGTCGGATCAGGAATCGGCCCTGCGTGGGCGTGAGGCGTTGACAATTCTTGTGGCGGCTTGACCTTGCGATGACTCGCGCCTTGAATCGCAACCCGACCCACGCTGTGTGGGCGGTACTGATGTCCTAGCTATTTCCAGACCCGCTCAAAGGAGAGCTCATGGCGATTCGGATCAAATCTCGCGGCAACGAGAGCGCGGAGCAGCTCATGCGCCGTTTCAAGAAACTCTGCGAGAAGGAAGGTCTGACCAAGGACATCCGCAAGAAGGAATACTACGAGAAGCCCTCCGAGCGTCGCAACCGTGCGAAGCGGAAGGCCGCTCCGCGCCGCCCATGAGCGGACACGACTGACCTGAAAGTGCCCACCGGACCGGTGGGTTTTTTCATCGCGGGACTGGATCGGGCCCTCGCAAAAGAAAGGGCTTTCATTCTTGTTTCATCGGATTCTGTCCCGTCAGCCGATCTATAGTTGCAGCCCTTTTGAGGGTTGTATGAATCCTTTTTTCACGCACGCACCCCCTGCCCCGGGGTGTCGAGAGACAGTCAACGCTGCGCAACGCAGGGGCGGGCTTGGAACCGGATGATCGTGGGGCTGATCCTCGGTTTGTCTTCCCGCTGAACACACGCTGCATTTCTACGCAGCAACCCAGTAAAGAGGTTGAACACGATGAGTATGCAACTCATGCCCACACTGGCGTCGATGTCCGAAGTGACCCCGGCGTACTACCTGGCTCCGATCGGCGGCATCCTTGCCCTGATCATGGCCAAGATGTTCCACGGCTCGGTGATGAAGAAGTCCGAGGGGGACGAGAACATGGTCGAGATCGCGCAGGCGGTCCGCGACGGTGCGATGGCCTACCTCGGCCGTCAGTACAAGGTCGTCGCCGGCGTCTTCGTGCTCCTGATCATCTTCCTGGGCATCATGTACGCCCTGAAGCTCCAGGAGATGTGGACGCTGATCGGTGTTCCGGTCGCGGGTCTGTTCTCGGGTCTTTGTGGCTGGTTCGGTATGCGGATGGCGACCAACGCGTCTGCCCGTACCGCCTGGGCCGCCAAGCAGTCGCTCAACGAGGGGCTGACCGTGGCGTTCCGTTCGGGCGCGGTCATGGGCCTCGTGGTGGTCGGGTTCGCGCTGATCGACATCTCGGCGTGGTTCTTCATCTTCAACTCGACCGGGCTGATTGAGGGCGGGATTTCTGAGATCACCGTCGTCATGCTGAGCTTCGGTATGGGTGCTTCGACGCAGGCGCTGTTCGCGCGTGTCGGCGGTGGTATCTACACCAAGGCCGCGGACGTCGGTGCTGACCTTGTTGGTAAGGTTGAGGCCGGCATCCCTGAGGATGACGCGCGGAACCCCGCGACCATCGCGGACAACGTCGGTGACAACGTCGGTGACGTGGCCGGCATGGGTGCTGACCTGTACGAGTCGTACTACGGCTCGATCCTCGCGACGATGGCGCTGGGCGCTGCGGCGGCGATGACGCTGGCCAGCGGCGACGCGGCGGGGGCGCTGGGCATCAAGCTCGCTGTCACGCCGATGGCGCTGGCGGGGCTCGGCATCTTCTGCTCGATCATCGGTGTGTTCACGGTGAAGGCCAAGGAGAACGCGAGCTTCGCGCAGCTCCTCAAGGGCCTGCACAAGGGTGTGTATGTTGCCTCGGCGCTGATCATCGTTGGCGCGTTCGGCCTTCTGTGGTTTATTCTCAACGACGCGTCGGAGCTCGGCGGCATCACCACGTGGTGGCGTCTGGGTCTGTCGATTGTTTCCGGCCTGATCGCTGGCTTGGTGATTGCGCACGCGACCGAGTACTACACCTCGTACGAGCACAAGCCCACGCAGCGGATCGCTGAGCAGGCGCTGACCGGTCCGGCGACCGTGATCATCGCCGGTATCGCGGAAGGCATGAAGTCCACATGGGCCTCGCTGCTGACCGTTGTTGTGGCGATCATCCTCTCCTTCTCCTTCGCGGGCGGCGGTGATTCGTTCCTCATGGGTCTCTACGGCGTGGGCATCGCGGCCGTGGGCATGCTCAGCACGCTGGGTATCACCCTCGCGACCGACGCGTACGGCCCGATCGCGGACAACGCGGGCGGCAACGCGGAGATGACCGGGCAGCCCCCGATGGTGCGTGAGCGCACCGACATGCTCGACTCGCTGGGCAACACGACCGCGGCGACCGGCAAGGGCTTCGCGATCGGTTCGGCGGCGCTGACGGCGATGGCGCTGTTCGCGGCGTACATCCAGATCGTCCAGACCCAGATCACTTCGCAGGCCGAGAACTACTTCGGTGACGGCGCCGCGTTCGTTGCGCCCGCAGAGGCCGACAACGGCTTCGCGGTCTACTCCGGGTACGGGCGTTTCGCGATCAGCACCAATGAGGTTGATGAGGAAGGCGATGTAAACATCGACGGCGGGATGACGATCGACGTCACCACCGCGGATGGCAAGCACACCAACCGCATCAAGGATCTCTCGAAGGGCGACATTTTCCCGATCGTCAGCATTCATGACTCGCGTTATGAGATCGCGGGCGAGGGCTGGACCGCGACTCTGGCGTCGTCCGAGCGGGGCAGCGTTTCCGACGTGCTCACGTTCTACGACGTGACGCTGGCGAACCCCAAGCTGCTCGGTGGCCTGTTCATCGGTGTGCTGCTGGCGTTCCTTTTCTGTGCACTGACCATGAACGCGGTGGGTCGTGCGGCCTACGCGATGATGGGCGAGTGCCGTCGTCAGTTCGGGTTCATCCGTGAGGCCCTGCGTCGCGACGGGATGAGCGAGGAGGACCTCGCGAACCCCGACAACTGGCCGATGAAGGGTGTGGACCTTGACGGTCACCACTACCCGGATTATGCCAACTGTGTCGCGATCTCGACCGCTGGCGCACAGAAAGAGATGGTTGTGCCCTCTGTGCTCGCCATTGTCATCCCGATCGTCGTCGGTCTGACGCTGTCGGTCCCCGGCGTGATGGGTCTGCTGGCTGGCGGCCTGACCTCGGGCTTCGCGGTGGCGGTCTTCATGGCCAACGCGGGCGGTGCGTGGGACAACGCCAAGAAGCTCCTCGAGTCGTACGGCAAGACCACCGCGGACGAGATGGTCGCGGGCACCGGCAACTCGACCAAGATCCCTGCTGCGGTTCGTGATGCGATCATGGCTCGTGCGCAGGAGGCCGTCGCGGCTGGTCGCGGCGACGAGATCGTCTACGGCAAGGGCTCGGACGACCACAAGGCGACCGTCGTCGGTGACACCGTCGGTGACCCGTTCAAGGACACCTCCGGCCCGGCGCTGAACATCCTCATCAAGCTGATCTCGATCGTCTCGGTCGTGTTCGCGGGGCTGATCGTCGCGTACGGCGATATCCTCGGCGGCATCCTGGGCTTCTGACCCTTGGGTTCTGACCTGGCTTGAAATGTGAGTTGATCGGCCGGCCCCGGGCTCTCCCGGGGCCGGTTTTCTTTGGGCCGGGAAGATCGGTCGCAACCGGTTCACAAGTGTTGCGGATCGGGTTCGGACCCGTACACTTCACCCGGAGACTCCAAGATGAAGACACACTGGCTGAGTATGGTGCTGATCGCGTTCTTCCTGCTGCTGGCTGGGCCTGTGGCGGCGCAGCGGGCCTCCTTTGAGGCGCAGGTTGATGCGCGGGTCGAGGAGCTGCTGACGTTTGAGGACGGTGTGGGGAGGAGGGAGATCGAGAAGCGGTACGGCGAGTTGGTCACGCTGGCCAACACCGTCGCTTCTCGTGCTGGTGCTCGTCAGATGAGCGCGGTGGTGCGGTGCGAGGGCGCGCTGGGCATGCTGGAGCTGGTGGTTGGCGCGAACCCGGGCGATGCGGGGGAGCTGATCGAGCGGTTCAGGGCGCACCCGGCGTTCATGGCCGAGCTCGGGCTGCTGCTGCATCGGGAGGACGACACGCGTGGTGTCGCCGATCTTGCCTCGCGGCTTATGGAAGAGCGGTCGGAGCAGGTCCGGGCGTTCCCTTCGCTGGCGGCGGCGGTGTGCGTGGTGCATGACATGCAGCGTGGCGAAGAGTTTACGCGCAGGATCAACGAGCACAACCCGGGGTCGTCGGATCCGGTTGCGATCTTCGATTACTTCGTGGGCAACGCGCGGATGCTCGCGATCAATCCGGGCGAGCTGCCCGCGCTCGCGTTGGTGTACGTTGTCGACACGACCGAGACGCCTGAGCAGATGCAGTGGGCGCTGGGACGATTCCGGACGAATCCGAATATCAGCGCTCGTTTCTTTGAGATCGAGTACGACTATCTCCATTTTCAGCAGAACAAGCCGAAGCGGGTGACGGCTGCGCCGGGCGATTACAACATCCAGAAGATCAATCAGTACGGCGGCGTGTGCGCGGATCAGGCGTACTACGCGATGAGCGTCGCGAAGGCGTGCGGCATCCCATCGGCGTATGTGCGTGCGCGGGGGACGGATGGGAGCCACGCGTGGGTGGGGTTTGTCGAGAAGCGCGGGCGTCGCGCGGCGTGGAACTTTGATGCGGGGCGGTACGATGAGTATCAGCAGCTGCGGGGGAACCTGCTGGACCCGCAGACGCGTGCGTGGATCAGCGATGGACGCGCGGGTGTGCTGGGCAACGCGATGAGCTCGGGCAATGAGGATGTGCTGGCTTCGATGGCGGCGGCCCGGGTGGTCGAGCGGATGAGCGCGGGCTCGTGGCGGACCGATGAGGAGATCGAGCTCGATACGCGTGGGAACCACCGCACCACGAGAACCAGCGACATCGAGGATCGGCTCGACCTGCTCAGGGCTGCGCTGAGCCGGTCGGCGGGTGTGCCTGCTGCGTGGGATTTGGTTGTGGAGCTTGCGGCGGCTGGTGAGATGGATGAGAAGGCGATGGACGTGTGGGCCCGCGCGGTGATGCAGCTTGCGGGTCGTCAGCATCAGGACTTCGCGTATGACTTTCTGGTTGATCTGATCGCGACGGTGGACGAGGCGGAGCGTCAGCACGAGATGTGGGAGTGGGCGTTCGGTCAGTTCCGCGCTCGCCCGGACCTCGCGGCGGGCGTGCGGTTCCGGCAGGGCGAGCTCTGGGCGCGCAACAACAATCTGGAATACGCGTGGCTGGCGTACAACGATGTGGTGGACAAGTTCATCAACGAGGGGCAGATGGTGGTCAGCGCGCTGGATTCGATGCGTGAGATGCTTGAGGACGCGGGCAAGGGATCGGAGATCATCCCGGTGCTTGAGCACGCGGCCAGGCGGGTGCGTAAGCCGGGTGATATGAGCACGCAGTTTGCGGTGCAGTCGAACTACTACCGGATTCACAAGATGCTTGCGGATGCGTACGAGGATGCCGGGCGTTCGAATGATGCGCGCCGTGTTCGTCAGGAGCTTGGTCGCTGAGTGAGAGGTGGGTTGGTTGGGCGCATAAAAAAGCTGCCTCCAGGGTTTGGAGGCAGCCGTAGGATGCAGATTGCATCTGTTTTTGATCGGGTTGCACCAACGGCAACACCGTCGAGCTGCCGCTCTTACGGGTGCAACCCCTTCATACAGTCATACTTAGTCACTGAATCACCTCCTTGAAGAAAATGCCAGCCCAGCCGTCGCGGTGTATCGCCGCCGCCGGAGTTTCTTTCCCCGCGCCGTCGCTCGGGGCTCAACGCTCGTCGGCTGCCGCCGACGCTCGTCGCGGTGCGTTTCGATGGTTCTGGGCATGGTTTTCACGCCCGTCTTCATCGTTCGCGTTTCCGCGATGGTTCCATGATCGACATTTTCGGGCGGTTTGCAACAGCGGATGCGAGATATCGCGATAAACCGGGTGAAATCGAGCGATTCATCCACATCCCGATCTCGCTCAGGGCTGGAGGCGTGTGGCGGCCCATGCGGCGGGGGTGTACGCGTTTGGGCCGCGTGCGGTTGAGTTGTTCCGGGTCAACGCTCGTTCCCAACGGGCTCGGTCGTGGATGCGGCCGACGCCGCCGTTCCAGAGCTCGACGGATTGGGCGTGGATGCGGAAGCCGCCCCAGTAGGGTGGGCGGGGGATGTCGACCTCGCGTTCGCCCATGAGGTCGGCGGGTGTGAGCCCGAGCTTGTCCATGACGTCGCTGACTTTTTCGAGCAGGGCTTCGCGAGATTCGATGGGCTCGGACTGATCGCTGACCCAGGCGCCAAGGCGGGATTCGAGGCGGCGGGAGGCGAAGTAGGCGTTGGACTCGGACTCGGTCGCGTGGGTGATGGGGCCTCGGATTCGGACCTGGCGTTCGTCGTGGTCCCAGTGGAAGACGACGCTGGCGAAGGGGTGCTTGTCGATCTGCTGGCCCTTGGCGCCGTTGTAGTTGGTGTAGAAGAGGATGTTGCCTTCGTCGGGCTCGATGGCCTTGCACAGGACGATGCGTGCATCTGGGTAGCCGTCCGGATGGAGGGTGCACAGGGTCATGGCGTTGGTGTTGGGGGTTTTGCGCTCTTCCCACGCCTTGTCGAACCAGGACTTGAAGATGGGGAATGGCGACTCGGGGAGTGACTCTGGGAGCCCTCCCTCGGCGTCGTAGAAGTCAACTGATTGGGATTCGTTGGGCATAAACCAAGGATAGATGGAAAGAGTTCTCGAATCTCTTGTGGATAGCTTGTTGCTACGTGAGGGCTTCAATTTTCGCCGTATATACTCGACGCTGTGAGCGATTCCACGATGTTCGAACCCAAAGCCGGCAAGCGCCGGGGCGATCAGCGCCCGCAGACCCTCGATATGGGTCGTTTGTTTGATCGCACGCCGCCGCATCATATCGATGCTGAGCGGTCGTTGATCGGTTCGATTCTGCTGGATCCGGCGGTGCTCAACGATGTGGTGGAGCTGATTCCGAATGGGGAGATGTTCTATCAGGAATCGCACGGGACGATCTATCAGACGCTTGTGGAGACCTACGAGGCGCACCAGACGGGTGATCTGGTGCAGCTGACCGAGTCGCTGCGGGCCAAGGGGGTGTTCGATCAGGTCGGGGGGGCGACGTACCTGATGGAGCTCGCGGAGGCGGTCCCGAGTGCTGCCAACGCGGTGTATTACGCGAAGCGGATCGCGGACAGTGCGCGTCTGCGGAAGCTGATTGATGCGGCTGGTCAGATCCTGTACGACGCGTACAACCAGGGCGGCGGCGGGGTGGACGCGGCCAAGGGTGTGATCGATCTGGCGGAGAAGCGGATCTTTGATATCGCGTCCGAGGACGTGAACGCCGAGCCGGAGACGCTGCGCGAGCTGCTGCTGGCTGAGATGGAGCGGATCGAGCAGGCGGACGGCAAGTCGGTCTCGGGGATCTCGACGGGGTTCAGCGATCTCGATGAGATGCTCTCGGGTTTGCAGCCCGAGGAGATGGTGATCCTTGCGGCGCGTCCCTCGATGGGGAAGACGGCGATTGCGCTGAATATCGCGGAGCAGATCGCGTTTGGTGGCGCGACGCCCTGGTCTCCGAAGCAGATCAATAATCCGGTGGCGGTGGGGGTGTTCTCGCTGGAAATGGCGCGCGGGTCGCTGGTGCAGCGACTGCTTTCTGCTCGCTCGGGCGTGGATTCGAGCCAGCTGCGGACCGGTCGTGTGAGCGACGCGGAGTGGGACAAGCTGCACCGTGCGAGCGCTGAGCTGGCGGAGGCGCCGATCTATATCGATGACACGCCGGGCATGACGGTGCTGACGTTGCGGGCCAAGGCGCGGCGGATGAAGCAGCGCCACAACATCGGCTGCATCGTGATTGACTACCTGCAGCTGCTGTCGTCGCCGAGCAGTGCGCGTGAGTCGCGGCAGGCGGAGGTGGGTGAGATCTCGCGATCGGTGAAGTCTCTTGCGCGTGAGCTGAAGGTGCCGGTGATCTGTCTGGCGCAGCTCAACCGTGGCGCGGAGCAGCGAGAAGGGAACCGTCCAAAGATGTCGGACCTGCGTGAGTCGGGCTCGATCGAGCAGGACGCGGACGTGGTGATGCTGCTGCACCGCGAGAGCTATTACCACCGCGGCGAGCCGGCGTGGGACCCCACGAGTCCGGAGTTTGATGAGGACAACCGCGAGAAGCTGAACCTGACGGAGCTGATCATCGCGAAGCAGCGTAACGGCCCGACCGGGACCGTGAAGCTGACGTGGGATTCTGGCACGGTGCGGTTCAAGACGCACGACGGGATGCATACCGGCGGGTCTTACGGGTTCGCGAAGGAGATGGAGGGCGGGTCGTACGGGTTCGATGGCCCGGACTTCGATCCGGCGCCCGCGCAGGGCGGCCCGGATTTCGGCGAGCCGCCGCCGGTGCCCAAGCACACCTTCGCGCCCGGGAAGAAGACCGGGCCGGAGGCCGATTTCCGGGATGGGTCGGGGAATGATGTCAGCTTTGATGATGAAGAGCTGCCGCCGTTTTAAGCGGCCTGATCTCATCTGAATTTACCAGTTCTCCACAACCACTGGGTGTACTCCCTCGTATCTGCTTGCATGATCCAGCCGATGACTTCCGCGCGCTTAGCGCTCGATCGGGAGGGAATCTGGCTCAGGTATGGGGATGACATCATGATCAATAGATTGTACGGGCTTTTACGGGGTTGGTGTCTTTGTGCTGTATTCATGGCGATGCAGTTCACTGTTGTCGCATCCGCGCAGACCGAACCGGGCGGGCTGGGGTGTGCGGTGCAGGGATACCTGGGCGCGTATATGCCGACACCTGAGGGGGAGACGTATGGCCTTCTCGTGGACGGCAACATCGCGTACGTCATCCACTTTGATGAGATAGAGGATCAGTCATTGCTGATGGCGTTGGGCTACTCTGACCCGGAGTACCCCCAGCCACTCGACTCGGTTGTAGTCGACAGTTCTTACAAGATGCGAAAGGACGGTGATCGCCTCTATCTCTATTCGGACGATGATCACCAGATCCTGATCTTGGATGTGTCGCATCCCAATGCGATCGATCAGGTTGCGATCATCGGATTGGGCGATGATTCTCTGGAGTTTCATGTGCGAGGGGAGCGGTTGTACTACCTTGACTCGGACCGCGTGATCAGGGTGCTGGATATCGCGGACCCTGCGAACGCGATCGAGTTGGGACACATCGGCACACCCGAACTCGATCTGCGCGACTTTGATGTTCGCGGCGATCGCGTCTATGCCTCACTCGGTAGTGAGGTCCTTTATGCGTATGACATCTCGGATCTGAACGATCCCATCGTGGTCGCAACTCACCCAACGGACGTTACGAGCGCTGCATCTGTGTGGACCGACGGTGACCTGATGTTGCTGCATGGCCCGATCGCGCGATTTGAACTGCTCAGACTCGATCCGGGCGGGGACGAGCTCACGCTGCTGTCGAACTACGCGTCGTATGATCTCGCAGAAGGGTACGGCGTGAACCGTCGCAGTGGGATTGATCTTCAGGACGGGGTCTTGACGATCAGCGCAGACAACGGGAGTTTGCTGCGTGCTTCGGTCGAGCAACCCGAGAAGCCCCGCCTGATCGCGCACACAGGTGTTCCTGCGCCCTCTATCGGCGGCGTGGGTGTGACGAGCAACGGTGCCACGCTCGTCGTTGGATACGAACAGGGTCTGATTCGGTTTGACTTCGAACGCGCCGAGACGGTGCTCCCTCTGAGTGACGATTGGTCCGGATTCAGAGAGATCGAGTGGTTTCACTACTTTCTGGACACGGACATCCGCCTCGAGAATGGCGTGCTCTATGCGCCGTATTACTTCGATGATTACATGAAAGAGGTCGAGGGTATCGCGCTCGCCGCGATCAACATCGATGACCCGGCGGAACCAGAACTGATCTCGAGCTATATCACGGACCTGGATTGGATCGAGCACATCGAGGTGAAGGATGGGATCCTGTTCATCGGACGCGACGGCGAGGGATTAGAGATCGTCGACTTCCGCAATCCTTCAGTCCCTGAGCGGATCCTTCACTTCACCGCGTTCCCTGAGATCCAGGAGATGGGCATCGATGGGGATACGCTCTGGATGCGGGTTGATCACGAAGAGCATGTTCTTTTGGATATCGCGGACATCAACAACATCAGCTTCAAAGCGTATTACAAGCACCACGCGGATCAAACGGATGGCGCGATGTTCGCGAACGGATTGCTGTACCTCAGCGCGATCGTGGAGATCGATGATGAACCCTTCGAGCGACTGTCTGTCGTGGATCTGGGTGACCCTTTGCGCCCAATCCGAGTCGATCATCCCGCACCCGACATTTTCGACGAGATCAGTATCCACGATGGTGTGCTCTACGGGATCAACGACTCGGATGACATTATCTACACCTCGCCCACTGATGATCTCGTGGACTATGGATCTGTGACAAGCTTTGGGCGGGGACGGAATCTGCAGGTCATTGGAGAGTACGCCTTTTGGAACTCGGACTTTGAGCGCATGCTGGTGCTCGATATCTCAGACCCGTACTCGCCTCAAATCGAGGGAATGCTTCCGAGCATGACCGGGTGGTTTAACTTCGGATACCAAGGCGGGGTCATGATGCTCGTGACCGAGTATGAAACCTACTCGGTCAATCTCAACAACCGTTGCGTCTCGGGGTGTATCGCAGACGTGAACGACGACGGGGAACTCAACTTCTTCGATGTCGCGGCGATGCTGCAGGCGTACCTGGTTTCAGACCCGAGCGTGGATTTCAACGGAGACCTTGGGGTTGATTTCCACGATGTTTCGCTCTTCCTGATGGTGTATTCGAACGGCTGCATGTGATGCGATCGAATCAGCGCGACTTGCGGATTGACGCATTCGTGACGCAAGCGATTTCTGGGGAACCGAAGTCATCCTTGATGATGAAGAACTGTCGCCTGTCTGAGGGTTTACTCTGAGCAGGATTTCTGGTACATTCGTGCTTCGAGTATTCGAAGAGAGGGAATGAACCATGAAGAACTATCTGGCAGCCACCGCTTTGGTTGCGTGCGTGTGTCCCACTGTCCTTGCGCAGGTGGACCCGGTCTATTCGAGCATTACGAGCAATGTCAGTCTGTCGCTCACCGGTGGCAACGGATCGGATGCTGAAGAGGTCATCGACGATCAGGGCGCGATGATTGATCCGCTCATTGCCGACGCGGTTGCGGGATTCAGCAACGCCAATGGCACCTTTGACGGATCGGTGAATGGTTATGCGCCTCGGCTCAATGCATCGAGCGGGGCGTTCTTCGCGGGCTCATCGTTCATGGGTTCGGATTCGGGGTTGCCCGGTGCGATGGGATCGTTCGCGCACACGCTCTCGAGTGTGTACGAGTACCAGTTTATCATCGATGGCGAGGGTGAAATCGAGATCGACGGTCTGCTCGGGAACAGCGGCACGTCCTTTCGTTCCTTCGTGCGCCTGAGCATGAGCAGCGAGTCTGTCGTCGGCGGCGGTTTCGTGGGGTTCTTTTTCGATGAGAACATCATCGACACGTCGGCTACAGGTTCGGAGTTCTTTTCTCGGTCGATCCCGCTGACCGCGCCATCGGGGAGCTACCGGATGCGGATCCTCCTCTCGCACAGCGGCGTTGGGCAGCGCGATCAGGTTGAGGTTGCCGCCTCTCTGGTTTCGAACTTCAGCATCAGCGTCATTGATCCCTGCCCTGCCGACCTGACTGGGGACGGGCTGGTTGATTTCTTTGATGTCAGCGCGTTTTTGACCGCGTTCAACTCGTTGGACCCGATCGCGGACTTCACCGACGATGGTGTGTTCGACTTCTTCGATGTCAGCGCGTTCCTGAGTGCGTACGGCAGCGGCTGTCCTTGAAGCGATGATTCAATGCCTTAAGTCCCGCGCTACGCGGTCGTTGACGCGTGCGTGGCGCATCTGGTCGCGGTACTCGGCGCGTTCGGTCATGGATGGGATCAGGAACAGGTCGATGATCTGGCCGATGAGCAGCAGGCCGCCGGTGAAGAGCCAGATGAGCCCGGTGATCCACTTGCCGTTGTAGAAGCGGTGGATGCCGCAGAAGCCGATGAGGCAGAAGCACCAGAGCAGGTATGCGATGCCGGTTGATTTCATGGTGTAAGACCTCCGGTTTGTTCTTCGGATTTGGCGAGCTTTCGTTTCTCGAAGTAGGCCGAAAAACGGACGATGCTTGCGAAGAAGAGCACTTGGAAGATAGCGACGGCAGAAACAGCCCAGGGTGTATGTGGTGGGAGTGGGTCTTCGGGCAGGAGGTATTTGAACCATCCCCACATCAATGGACCTGAACATATCGCGAGGATCAGTGATGCGTAAAGGATGCTGCTCCTGATTGGCGTTGGTGCTACTCGCGATCTTTGCTGTACGATCGTCCACGCGTGAGCCTTCTGTGGGATGACCAACTGCTCGCCGGATCGCATGGTGATGAGATACCAGAGGAAGCCGGGCTTGAAGCGATGAATATCGTTCCATGTATAGTGGGCCTGTGTGGTATCGCCACCAGTTGCGGTGAGGCCGTTCTGGTCGAGGGAGATCACCTTCTTGGCTCGGCGATAGGATCGGTATGAACGCCACACACGCCAGTGGATGAACACCACGGCCAATACAAGCAGTGTGCCTCCAAAGATGATCGCATGCTGGTATCGTTCACCCGGGTCGTTCAATGGGGCTGTTCGGTACCCTTGGATCATCAATGCTATGAAGATCATTGGGAACAGGGTGGTATAGGCGAACAGCAGTACGAGGCCAGCAAGTACACTCCGTTTGTATACGTCGAGTTTGATGCTGCACGTGTATGAGCTGGCAGGGTTGTTGATGAATCTCTTCTGGAGCGAGATTGCTTCTTTCATTGAGGCACGATCGACTCGCAGATGAAGCCGCGCCTTCTTTGAACGGATGAGTGTGCCGTTGGCTTCAAAGCAGACGAGATTCTGCCCCCGAACCCCGACAAGGTGCCAGGGGACAAAGTCGATCGAGAACCGCGGGTGACTGAAGGAGACACCCCGTTCCTTGAGGTGTGCATCGGAATAGATCGGCCACCACGGCAATCGCATGCTTGATTATTGGGAGTCAGGTCGCCTGTGTGTTAATCGCCGAAGCAGGTGTACACGCTTCGCCCCGCGGCGATGAGGGGGTGGTCTTTGGGGACGAGGCGCTGTTTGTTGGCGGCGGATTGGATGTCGACATCGCCGAGCACGCCGCCCTGCATGACGACGAGGCGGTTTACCTTGCCCATCTTGAGCAGCTGCATGGCGTGGTGACCGAACTGGGTGGCGAGGACGCGGTCGCCGGCGACGGGGGTGCCGCCGCGCTGGGTGTGGCCGAGGACGACGTAGCGCGACTCGATCTCGGTGCGTTTCTCGATCTCGTCGGTGAGCCACTTGGCGATGCCGCCCAGGCGGATGGCCTCGGGCGAGTCCTCGACGACGCGGTCGACGATCTGCTGGCCGCCCTTGGGCTTGGCGCCCTCGGAGACGGCGATGATGGTGAAGCGCTTGCCGCGCTGTGAGCGCTTGATGCACTGCTCGCAGATGACGTCGAGGTCGAACTCGATCTCGGGGATGAGGATGACGTCCGCGCCCGAGGCGATGCCGGCGTGGAGGGTGATCCAGCCGGCGTTGCGTCCCATGCACTCGACGGCCATCACGCGGTGGTGGGAGGCGGCGGTGGAGTGGACACGGTCGAGGGCCTCGGTGGCGACGTGGACGGCGGACTGGAAGCCGAAGGTGATGTCGGTGCCGTGGAGGTCGTTGTCGATGGTCTTGGGGACGCCGATGCAGTTGATGCCCTGGTGCGAGAATGGCTCAGCGACGGACATGGTGCCGTCGCCGCCGATGACGACGAGGGCCTCTATCTTGCGGATCTTGAGGTGGGTGACGCAGACGTCGGTGAGGTCCTTGAAGATGGTGTTGCCGTGCTCGTCGGTGCCCATGGGGTAGCGCTGGGGGTCGGATTTGTTGTTGGAGCCGAGGATGGTGCCGCCCATGGTGAGGATATTGGAGACGTCGTCGAGCTCGAGGCGGCGGATGCGGTCCTCGATGAGGCCGAGGAAGCCGTCCTCGATGCCGTAGACCTCCATGCCGCAGTTGATGGCGTCCTTGACGACGGCGCGGATGACGGCGTTGAGCCCTGGGCAGTCGCCGCCGCCGGTGAGGACGGCGATTCGTTTGATTTGGGAGACGGGGACGCGGTCGTTGATTGTGGCCATATGTGAAATGCTATCGGTTGCAGAGGTGTTATGCCTTGTGGAATGCATCGCTGGGATATGAAGATCCATATTTCGTCCCGAGTTCTGGGACGATTCGAGCAGCCGGCTCGGCCCGTTCCGGTACGATAAAGAGCGTTCATGGATGAGCACCCAGCACAACCTGCCGAGCCCAATGCCATGCCGCCTGTCGCGGCGTCTGAGCGGTTCGATCCGCACCTGTATCTGCATCCCCAGACGCTGTCGCGGCTCTCGACGATGGAACTGCGGGCGAAGATGATCGTGGAGGGGGTGATGGCGGGGCAGCACCGGTCTCCCTACACGGGGGTTTCGGTTGAGTTTGCTCAGCACCGCCCGTATGTGGCGGGTGATGACATCCGCCATCTGGACTGGAAGGTCTATGCGCGGACGGACAAGCTGCAGGTGAAGCAGTATCAGCAGGAGACGACGCTGGACCTGGTGCTGCTGGTGGACTCCTCGGGGTCGATGCGGTTCGGGTCGCGATTGTTCTCAGATGCCTCGGGTTCGGCGCGGGATGTGGCTCCGGATGGGCGTCCGAACTGGTCGAAGTTCGATCACGCGACGGCGACGGCGGCGGCGATGGCGTACATCACGATCAACCAGGGCGATCGGGTTGGGCTGGCGGTCTATGCCGACGAGCTGCGGGCGATGGTGGAGCGGTCTGCGCGGAAGTCGAGCTGGAAGCAGATCGTGGATGCGCTCGCGACGCATCCGATCGACTGTGAGACTGATATTCTGCGGGCGATCGACCAGACGCTCGCGAAGATCTCGAACAAGTGCCTGATCGTGATCATCTCGGATTTCTTCGAGGACCCTGAGCACATCCGCTCCGCGTTCGCCAAGGTCAAGCACCGCGGCCACGATCTGATCGCGTTGCAGGTGCTGGATCAGGCGGAGCTGAGCTTTGAGTTTGAGGACCCCGCCGCGTTTGAGGGGCTCGAGTCTGAGGCGACGATCCGCATCGACCCGCGGGCGCTGCGGAAGGCGTATCTGGAGTCGATCAACAATCATATTGATCTGGTTTCGCACCACGCACGATCGTTCGGGTTCGACCACAAGGTTGTGTCCACGCACAAGTGGCTGGGGCCGACGCTGGCGAAGTTTGTTGCCCGTCGGAACGCGGCTTCGACGCTGAGGGGGTCTTGAGCGATGCCCTTCTCGTTTCTTCATCCGCTGCTGTTTGCGATCGGGGCCGCTTGCGTGTCGATCCCGATCATCATCCACCTGCTTAAGCGCCGTCGGCGGGTCGTCTCCTGGGGGGCTATGCGGTTTCTCGAGGAGGCGTATCGCAAGCGTCGTCGCATCATCACGCTCGAGCAGCTCGTGCTGCTCTCGCTGCGGTGTCTCCTGGTGCTGTTTATCGCGCTGGGTGTGGGCTCGATCGTGCTGGGGCGTGGGGCGGGCACGCGTCAGGCACGCACGTTGGTCCTGGTGCTGGACGATTCCATTTCGTCCGCGCGGACCGTCGGTGATTCGACGGTGCTGGAGCTGAGCAAGGAGAGCGCGATCGCTGAGCTCGACACGCTCGATCCGGTGATGGGCGATCGCGTGGCGCTGATCTCCGCTTCGAGCCCTGCCCGCCCGATCGTGCTCCCCGCGAGCGATGATCTCGGGGCGGTCCGCACGCTGATCGAGCAGGCGGAGTCGACGGATGCCGCGTTCGACCTCGGGGGGGTGCTTGGGCATGTCGCTCGTGTTGATGACGGTGCAGATCGTGAGGGCGGCAGGCAGCTGATGATCGCGAGCGATGCACGATCGTTCGAGCATGCCGTATCCGGGATGCGGGATGAGCCGGTCCGCCAGGCTTTTGACTCGGTGCTGCTGCCTTCGCCTGAACCGACGCCTGCGCTCAATGTTGGGATCCGCTCGGCGAAACCGACACGCACGCTGCTGGTCAGGGACGGGCTGTCCATGCCGGAGTCGATCCAGATCGAGCTTGTCCGATCGGGTGAGGTCGGCAGCGAGAACAGCACGCAGATCAGGGTCATCGATACACGGGGGCAGACGCGTGGCACTGGCGTGATCACGTGGCGGACCGGGGAGCGGTCGCGCACGGTCGGCATCGCGATCCGTACGGATGGGTTGCAGGCGGATGCGGCGTCGAGCGCGTTGCTCCGCGTGCAGCTGAGTGAGGACGTGAACCCGCGTGACAACGGCGCGTACGTGCCCCTGCCGATCCGCAACGCGCTGCGGGTTTCGATCGTTGACCGGCCCCGGGACGCGGCGATCGGGGGAGGCGGGGCGATCCCTCCCGCCCGCTGGCTGCGTGCGGCGCTCGCGCCGCGTGGTGACATGGGCGTGCAGATCACCAGCGTTGATGCGAGCCAGGCCGCTGCGCGCCTCGTTCAGGGAGTTGACGTTGTGTTCGTCCTCTCGCCGGCGGAGCTCAACGACGCCGCGTGGGATCGTGTCGAGCGGTTGCGTGATCAGGGTGTCATGGTTGTGGTTGCACCGGATACCCAGAGCGAATCGCTCGCGTGGATTGAGCGGGTGCGGGGGATGGAACCAGGCGCGTTCGGCCAGGTCGTTGATGCGCGGGCACATGAGCCCGCCCTGAATCTTGATCCACGGATCGAATCCGCCAGTCTGCTCGTGGGCATCGGGAGCGAGTTTGAGCAGCTGATCAGTGGCGTCTCTGTGTTTCGATCGCTGGATCTCGGATCTGGCGGGCAGCCGATCGCGAGCATGTCTGACGGTTCGCTTCTCGGTGTTCAGGTTCGGGGTCGCGAAGGCGAGGGGATGCTGGTCGTGCTCTCGGTGGCGTTCGATCTCGGGTGGAGCAATCTTCCCGCGCGGCCGCTGTTTGTAGCAATGGTGCAGGAGCTCGTGCGACAGGGCGTCGGGCTGAGCGAGCTGTATCAGGCGGTCATTGCAGGCGATCCGCTGCCACGCCCGAGCTGGGTGGAGAGTGTCCGTGTGGTTGAGTTGCAGGCGGATGAGTCTGCGACCGATCCGGCGCTGGGGCTGAACGCCTCGGCGGGCGTGCTCGCCCTGCGCGACGCGCAGGGGCTGACGCGCGCGGCGCAGGTCGTGTGGGCCGACGCGGAAGGCGCGGTTGCTGACGCTGTGGAGGAGGCGCAGGTCGCGGAGCAGATTGAGCGATTTGTTGAGGCGCCCGAGCTGCGGTGGATCGGTGCGCAGGACACAAGCGAATCGCGGAGTGTGATGGATGAGGTCTTCGAGGGTGAGCGGAACCGGCTGGCGCTGTGGGCGCTCTGGTGGGCGCTCGCTTGCGGCGTGCTCGAGTTCCTGCTGGCCCGACTCTTTACGCAGCGTTTGCTCGCGAGTGAGCGGGCGATGGGCGCCGAGGGAAGGGGGGTTCGGGCATGAACGATCTGCTGAACGCGCTCTTCGGGCTCGGTGCCTCCGGCGATGGGCAGTCGCTGGGCTTTGGCACGCCCGACGCCTCGCCGGGCTTCGTGCACCATCTCCCCGCGTGGATGATCGTCCTGGTGATGATCCTGATCCTGATCGTGGTGCTGTGGTCGTACCGCGCGCTGCCGGGGCGGAAGGGGCTGCGTGCGGCGTTGGCGTTCTCGCGCTTCGTTGTGCTGGTTGGGCTGTTCCTGCTCGCGCTTGGTCCTCGCATCGAGCAGACCATCATCGAGGCTGAGTCCGACTGGGTTCTTGTGCTGCTGGACCGGTCTGGCTCGCTGGCTGTGGCGGATGCGACCGACGCGGGTATGACCCGGGATGCGCAGCTTCGGTCGATGCTCGCGTCGGGTTCAGAGGCCTGGACGGAGCTTGGCGAGAACAAGCGTGTGCTGTGGATGGGGTTCGACGAGCAGCTGCGTGTGCTGGGCGAGTCCGGTGCGATCGACCCCGCGGACCTTGACGCTCCGCAGGGGCAGGGCACGGATATCGATCTCGCGATCCGGACCGCGCTGCGTCGCGCGGCCGCGCGCCCTATTTCTGCGATCGTGATTGTGAGCGACGGGCGGTCGACGCGTGGTATCGATCCTGAGCTGATCGAATCGCTGGCGGAGCGGCAGATCCCGCTGATCACCGTTCCCCTCGGTGGGCGAGAGCCGATCCGGGACCTCGCGATCGCGCGGGTCGAGCACCCGGACGCGGTCTTCAGCGATGACCTGGCGCCGATACGCGTGCACATCGAGGGGCAGGGGTACGGGCGTGAAGAGCTCGCTCGCAACCCGGCCTGGGTCGAGCTCTTCGATCCGGAACGCAACGAGGTGCTCGAGCGGGTCGCGATCACGGCGGAGATGGTTAACGCAGAGGATGGGGACCCTTCGCCCGTGACGCTGATGCATACCCCTGAGGGTGACGGCGAACGCCGCCTCGAGGTCCGCGTTGTGTCTCGGGTCGGGAGCGACGATCTCAACCCGGGGAACAACGCGCAGAGCATCGCGATGCGTGTGGTCGAGCGGCCGCTGCGTGTGCTGTATGTGGATGGCTATCCCCGGTGGGAACACCGCTATCTCAAGTTCATGCTCCTGCGTGAGCAGTCCATCGTGAGTTCGTCGATGCTGCTCTCCGCTACCCGGCGGTATATCCAGGAGGGTGACGAGCTGATCGCGCGGATACCGACCACGCTCGAGGAGTGGGAGCCATTCGATGTGATCATCCTCGGCGATGTTCGTGCTGAGCTGTTTTCTACGCAGCAGCTCGAGACGCTGCGGGATCATGTGCTGACGCGTGGAGCGGGGCTGCTCTGGATCGCCGGCCCCAGCGCCGTGCCGGACGCGTACCTGACCTCCCCGATCTCCGCGCTGCTGCCGATGCGTGCGGACGCGGGCGGGTCGCAGTCGATCACTCGTCCCTGGGGTCAGGATGTCACGATGGGAGCAACTGCGGAGGCGACGCGGCTCGGGGTTCTGCGGCTGAGCGAGGACGGGGAGGGCTGGCTTGATCGGCTGAGTGATGCTGGCACCGGCTGGTCCAGGCTTCGCTGGGCGCAGGCGCTGGATAAAACGAGCTTCAAGCCGGGTGTGAGCGTGCTCGCGCATGCGTACGCGGCTGATTCTGCCGAGCAGGCGCCCGTCGTGACCATGATGCGATACGGTGCGGGCATGAGCGCGTATGTCGCGACCGATGAGATCTGGCGGTGGCGGTACGGGCGTGGAGAAGACCTCCCGGAGCGGTTCTGGCTCCCGCTTGTGCGTGCGCTGGGGCGTGGCACGGTTGCGCGGCGTGCTGCGCCTGCGGAGCTGCTCGTGACGCCGAGTGAGCCCTCCGCGGGTCAGGCGACGCAGATCACGTTGCGCGTGTTCGACCAGCAGCGGATCGATCTGCTGCCGGAACGTGTGCGGGTGCGTGTGTCATCGCTGGCGGACCGCGGGGAGCCCGTGGAAATCGAGCTCAGCGGCATCAATGACACCCGCACGGGCGTGTGGCTCCCTTCCCGAGCCGGGACCTTCGAGGTCCGCCCGCTCGGGCTCGATGCGGAGATGGTTTCGATCGCTCAGCGTGTGCGTGTGTTCGATCGGGCCGATGAGGGGCGGGTGCTGAACACGGATCACGATTCGCTGATGACGCTCGCGTCGAGTTCGGGCGGATGGGTTGCGCAGCCCGATACGTTCGCGGAGATCCCGGACTCGCTGCCGAACCGTGCGCGGACCGTGGTTTCTCCACCCCGGCGTGCTTCGCTCTGGGATCGACCCATCGTGCTGATCGTGCTGATCTCCCTTTTAACCTTTGAATGGATCGGGCGGCGTGCCCTGAGACTCGCATGAACGAGACGCAAGCCATCCCGAGCACCATCCGGCGTCTGCGCCGCAGGCTGCGGTCGATCGCTTCGCGCGTTCGAGCGTTGCTGATTGCGCGGTCGCTCATGGTCACGCTCTCGCTGATGGCGCTGTGCGTGCTGGTTCTCGCTGGCGCGGATTACCTGCTGCGGCTGCCGGGGAGCGTCCGCGTGGTGCTGCTGCTCGCGCTGGGGGCGCTGCTGGCGCGGCTGATCCTGCGTCGTGTTTTCCCCGCGATTCGCTCGCGGATGGGTGAGACGGACGTTGCGCTGCTGATCGAGCGACACGAGCCGGCGATGCGTGGCGTGCTCGCGAGTGCGATCGATTTGGACCGGCGGTCGACGGATGAGGAGGAGTACGCTTCCGAGCTGCGGGAGGCCGTCCTGCGGACCGCGGACCATCGCCTGGAACGTCAGCGCCTGCCGTCGGTGCTGCGCCCAGCGGTGCTCGCTCGGCCCGCGGCGGGGCTGTTCGCGGTGCTCTCGGTCATCGCGTTGGTGGGGATCCTGAATCTGAGCCTGCTGGAGGTCGGTGCCCAGCGTGTGCTCATGCCTTGGCAGGACGCACGATGGCCGGTGCGGTTTGCGATCTGGGACACGACGCCAGCTGCGTCTCGCGCGGTCGATGTCCCGGTCCCGCTGCGTGCGCTGATCGGCAACGAAACGAGCTCGCTTGAGAGCCCGGCGCGGGCCCTGGTCAACTGGCGTGTGCTTGATGAGGATGGGCGTGCGATTGGTGACTGGACCCAGACGCTGCTGATGCCGCAGCGCCGGCGGGATTCCCAGCGTGGGATCCCGGTGTATGAGCAGCTGATCGATCCACGGGATCGCGCCTCCCGTCGCCCAGAGGATCAACGGTTCACGCTGGAATACCGGATATCGACGCGCGACGATCGGACCTCGACGAAGAAGATCCGGCTGGTGCGGCCGCCTGAGCTCGTTGAGACGCGGATCGGGCTCGAGCTCCCGGCGTACGCCGAGCCGATCGCGGGTGCCGGCGTTGTCGAGTCCGGGGACCGCGTGACCGATCAAGCGGAGTACATCATCGGGCCGGTTCTTCAGGATACCCGTGTACGCATCAGCTGGACGTTCTCGAAGGCGATCGCTGACGACGATGCGCCGCCAGCTTGGATTGAGCGTGTGCTCGAGCACGCGCGGGTTGAGTCCTACACGCGACCGGATGACCGGCGGCTTGAGCTCGTGCTCGATGCCCGCGAGTCGCTGCTCATCGAGCCGGCGATCTCGGACAAGAGCGGTGTGCCGGTGCGTGAATCGATCTCGCTGACGCTGGAGGTGATCGAGGACCTGGTGCCCAGCGTTCGACTGGTCGAGCCGAGGCGTGATGAGAACCTCACGGCGAGCGCGACGATCGAGGTCATCGCGGAGATTGGGGATGACCTCGGTCTGACGCGGGCGGGCGTCTGGTTCCAGAGGCACACCTCGCCTGCGGGTTCGAGTGGCGCTCCGCCTGAGCCGGCGGGAGAACCGGTGGAGATCGGCACGTTCACGCTGGAACACACGACGGAAGCGCGTATTCAAGAGTCGATCAGCTTTGCGGATGCTCAGCTCGAGCCGGGAGATGAGGTCCACGTTTGGTCGGACGCTCATGACCTTCGTACCCCAACCGGGCAGCAGGGGCTTGGCTACGCCCGTTCTGGCGTGCGTGTGCTTCGGATCGTTGCTGAGGAAGAGCTCATCGAACAGGTCCGGCGGGCGCTCGACCCGCTGCGCAACAACCTCCGCGCGCTCGACGAGCGTCAGGGCGAGGTTCAGGGCCTGCTTGAGGACGGGAGCACCAGGGCCGCGGACGAGCAACGCTCGCTGAGCGAGCGTCTGCGTGCGAACCAGAACGCGTTGGATCAGCTTGCGGATACGCTCAGGCGGAACGCGATCGGTGACGAAGCGCTCCGAACGACGATCGAGGACGCGGCGAGCGTGATTGAGGAGGCGTCCCGCCAGAGCGAGCAGGCGGACGATCAGATCCGCCGCGGTGAAGAGGACAATGCCCAGCGGAGTCAGCGCCAGGTCCGCAACCGCCTGGGAGATCTGCTCGCGTTGCTCGATCAGGGTCAGGACGCGTGGCTCGCGCTTCGGAACGTGCAGCAGCTGCGTGAGGAGCTCAGGTCGATTCAAGAGCAGACCGAGGAGCTTGCGCAGCGTACGGCTGGCCAATCGTTGCAGGAGATGAGCCCGGAGGATCGCAGCGATCTGGAGCAGGTGCTGCAGCGTCAGCTCGAGAACGCCGCGGACGCACGGAACGCGATCAATGCGCTCGACGAGCGGGCGGAAGAGCTTGAGGAAGATGATCCGACGCAGGCCGAGGCGCTCCGGCGTGCGGCGCGCCAGGCGCGTGCGGCGCAGCTGGAGCAGCAGCTGCGAGAGGCGGGCGCGCAGATCGAGCAGAACCAGACGAGCAGCGCGGCCCAGACCCAGGAAGAGGTGCTCGAGGAACTTGAGGAGCTGCTTGAGGAGCTTGAGAACACGATCCAGAACCGGGACAACGCCCTGCGCCGAGAGCTGGCTTCGATCATGGATTCGCTCAAGCGGCTCATCGATGCGCAGGAGCGGGAGATCGTCCGCCTGGATGCGATGATGCTCGATCAGCAGTTCGAGGGTATGGACGAGCGGCTGATCGCGTTGGTCCGCAACACGCTGAGCGTGCGTGACGAAGCGCTCGGCGCGTTCCCCGAGACGCGATCGATCGCGGACCATATCACGCGGGCAGGCGGTGCGCAGAGCAGCGCCATCAACGCGTTGCGCTCCGATCCGGCAGATCCGGAGCAGGCGCAGCTCGGCCAGAACACGGCCCTGAACCATCTTCGCAACGCGCTCGAGGAGGCGCAGCGGCTGGATGATCAGGCGGCGCAGCGGCAGATGCAGCGTGCGCGTGACGAGCTGCGCAAGCAGTACGAGGAGGCGCTGGACACGCAATCACGGATTCATGAGGAGACGCTCGCGCTGGGGCAGGAGAACCTCGATCGCCGTGAGCGTTCTCGTGCTCGGGCGCTCGGCGCGGAACAGGAATCGCTCTCGAAGACGCTGGGCGAGATGCCGGATACGCACGAGGGTCTCCGCGATGCCCCGATCTTCACCCTCGCGCACGAGCAGCTCGATCGGCTGATGGAGCAGAGTGCGCGGGGGCTTGGAGAACGGAGAATTGAGCCGCTGACCCGATCGAATCAAACACAGGCGATGCGTGTGCTCGCGTCCCTGATCGATGTGCTCAAGGAACAGCAACAGCAGCAGGAAGACTTCGAGGACGGTTCGAGCTCGCAGGGTTCCAACTCGGGAGGATCGCAGAGTGGTGGCGACGAGCCGCTTATCCCGCCGGTCTCCGAGCTCAAGCTGCTGCGTTCGATGCAGGAGCTCGTCATGGAGCAGACCAGATCGCTGGCGGAGTCGGGTGAATCGGACAGGTCCCGCGCAGAATCGCTCGGGCGTCTGCAGAAGCAGCTCTTCGAGCAGGGGGCGGCGCTGATCGAGAAAATGAATCCCTCCCCCGCGCAGCCCCAATCACCGAGCGAAGGTGGAGAAACGGGGAACTCGGAACCGATCGAACCGGTAGATATGGATGGAACCCAGCCATGACGCCGTTGCACCGAACCATTCTGTTCGCCTTGTCCGTGGGCTTGTTTGCTCCGGGGATTGCTGCGCAGCCAGCGGAAGAACCGGGCGGTGCGGCGACGCTCCCGTCTCTGGATGAGCTCCTCGGGCTCGAAGAGCAGGCGGACGGCACGGACCCGAACGAGGCGGCGCTGCGTGAGGTTCTCTCACCGCGGGAGGCGGGTGAGGCGCTCGGTCAGGCGGTCAAGCTGATGGACCAGGTCGCGCAGCGGATCGGTACGGACGCGGATGTATCGATCGCGACGCAGCGCCTGCAGGAAGACATTCTCCGCAAGCTCGATCAGGTCATCGAATCCGCGCAGAACAACCAGCTGGGCAGCGGTGGTGGGTCTTCGAGCTCGCAGTCATCGTCATCAGAGAACCAGCAGCAACCCGATCAGCAGCAACAGCAGGGTCAGGGCGATCAGCAGCAGAATGCGCCGGGCAACGAGGCGGGGCAGGAAGCGATGCCCGGCGGGTCTTCCGCCGCCAGCCCCGGCGATGCGCTCGCGCCCGACGGCGTGAGCTGGGGCGCGCTGCCGCAGCGCATCCGCGATGCGTTGTCACAGGGGTTCTCGGACCGGTACTCTGAGCTGTACCGCACGCTCACCGAGGAGTACTACCGGGCACTGGCGGAGGATGAGAACCCATGATGCGAACCGGTATCGCGGCCATCGTGTTTGCGGCATCAACGGTTGGCGCGCAGCCGGCTGATACGCCCGCTCCGGGCGCTCAGAACAACCCGCTCGAGCAGGAGATCACGCCTGAGCTCGATGCGGCGGTCAGCGCTGGGATCGCCTACCTCGCGGAGACGCAGCAGCCCGATGGCGCGTGGGAGTCCGGGCGATACGGCAAGAACGTGGCGATCACATCGCTCGCGTGCCTCGCGCTGATGAGCGATGGGCACATGCCGGGGCGCGGTGAGCTGGGCGATGTCGTGGATCGTGGAGTCGACTTCATCCTCAGCACGTCCAAGGAATCCGGGCTGATCACGTCGGAGGCCAACAACGGCCCGATGTACGGTCACGGCTTCGCGACCCTCTTCCTCGGTGAGGTCTACGGCATGA
Organism: Phycisphaerales bacterium; assembly: GCA_017642965.1. Taxonomy (GTDB): domain Bacteria; phylum Planctomycetota; class Phycisphaerae; order Phycisphaerales; family UBA1924; genus UBA1924. The sequence continues at coordinate 42,304 of JAEPOJ010000001.1, read as the reverse complement.
CGCCCGGCGGCGACAACCCGCGTTCCGACCGTGTCCATGAGGCGCTTGTCAAGGCGGTTCGACTGATCGAGCAGACCCAGAACGACGAGGGGGGATGGCGATACAACCCGGTCCCATACGATGCGGACGTGTCGGTGACGATCTGCCAGATCATGGCGCTGCGCAGCGCACGGAACGCGGGCATCGAGGTCAACGCGCAGGTGATCGACCGGGCCGTTGAGTATGTGCGGATGTGCCAGAACTCGGACGGGGGATTCAAGTATCAGCTCGGGTCGGGCAACAGCGCCTGGCCCCGCACCGCCGCGGGCGTTGCCTCGCTGTTCTATGCGGGAATCTATGAGGATGACGCGATCGAAAAGGGGCTCGGGTATCTGGAGACGAACGCGCTGCCCGGCAAGTCCAGCCCGTCCCGGTCTCACTATTTCTACGGTCAGTACTACGCCGTGCAGTCCATGTACCTCGCTGGGGGACGGTTCTGGGAGATCTGGTGGCCGGCCGTGCGCCAGGAACTGCTCGCGTCACAGAACGATGATGGTTCATGGGATGATCGCTCCGTCGGTCCGCCGTATGGGACCGCGATGGCGCTGATTGTGCTTCAGATGCCCAAACGCTACCTGCCGATTTTTCAGAAATGATGAGACGAAGCCCACTCATTCCGATGATGACCCTCGCCGCCTGTATCGCGGGGGCCGGAGCCCAGACGATCAAGGGCGGCTGGACGATCTGCACGCGCGATCTTCGCCTGCGTGAGACGCTGATCGAGCGAGCCAACGAGCGCGAGTTGACGCTCATGAACAGCTACGGCATCCGCTCGGTGATGCCGATGGACGAGGTGCTCTTCGTCGTAAAAACAGCGCCCGATCAGCCCGCGATCCCGGGAGAGATTGTCGGTGTACCGAGCCCGGAGCCCAGCCCGGTCCGCCTGATCACGCTTACGGACGGGCAGACGGTGCGTGGCAGTATCATCGAATCCGATTTGCCAGAGTATTTGGGCATCAACCTGATCGCCGGTATGAAGATGCACGGCGACGCTCATGTTTCGCTCGAGCGCGTTCTGCGTATCGTTGATCAGGACGTTCGCGACCCGCATCCCCCGGCAGAACTTCTCGATGATCTGGTCGTTCTGCGCAACGGTGATCGTGTGTCGGGGTTTGTGGAATCAATCGGGCCTGTCGTGCGAGTCGCGCTGGATGACACGGCCATCGAGCTTGAATCCGCACGCATCCAGCAGATCCACATCGCGAACGAGTCCGCCCCGCTGGATGGTATATATCTGCGGTTTGCGGACCGTGAGGTGATCCGCGTGCTCGGGTTCAGGTACAGCGCTCAGAGCCCGATCGAGATCAGTGTTGATCCGGTCTCGTTGGGAATGCTGGAGACCGGGCACACCGAGTGGCGCCTGAATTCGGGCTCGCTCGACTCGCTATGGGTATCCGCGCCTGGGCAGCGGGTCGTGTCTCTGGCTTCCATCGAGCCCGAAGACATCGAGCCCGTCGGGGGGCGGGCCTGGGTGCCGACCCCGATTGTCTTGAATGAGAACGCGACGCACGAGGCCCTTCGCAGCATCGATTTTCGATCGCCGGCCCGTGTTTCGTACCCGTTGCCCGAGGGGGCCTCACGGTTTGCCTGCTCGATCGAGGTTCCGATCGAGGAATGGACGGATTGTGTGCTGCGGGTGATCACCGTCGGCTCGGGGCGTGAGCGGCAGATCTTCGAGCAGCGGATGCGCTTGGACGCTTCAACCGCGAGCATCAACACGTCGTTGCCTCAGGGGGTGGATTCGATCATCATCGAGATCGATCCGGGAGAACACGGGCCGATACAAGACCGGGTCATCATGCATCATCCACGCGTGCTGGCCGGGGAATGACGGTTCAGAAGATCTCGTATCGCTCAAGGATTTTCGTGATCTGCGTCGCGGTATCGCGCTTGTGATCGATCTGCTCGGCGCACCAGCCGAAGTCCTTTGCGCCCTGAACATTGAGCGGGGTGTCGTCGAGGAACAGGATCTGGTTGCCCGCGGCACCGACGCGTCGCTCAAAGGCCGCGAACGCTTTTTCATCGGGCTTGGCGAGCCCGAACAGGTGGCTGGCGTGCTTGTGCTCGATGAGGGAGGCGGCAGGGAAATCTTCTTCCATCCTCGCCCAGTGCGAGGCGTTGGTGTTCGAGAACAACGCGGTGGAGAGGTCGGCGAAGTTGTTGAGCTCGTTGATGATCTCATCGACGCCGGGGTATTCCTCAAGCAGCCACGCGTGGTGGACCGCGGCGACATCGTCGATCGTGTGGAAGTCCTCGGACTCCTTCGCGATCGCGCGGAAGAACGCCTTGTCGCTCATCTGACCCGTCTGGAAGCGTGTCGCGAGCGACTCCTGCTTTGCGAGGCACTTGGACGCGACCTTCTTGCTGGGCGCTTTGAGCCCTGCTGCTTTGCATCCTTCTTCCCACGATCGACAGATCCTGAGGATCACGCCGCCCCAATCGAAGCAGACGAGTCGAATGTCATGATCCATGGGCGTTCTCCAAGTCCTGCATCGCCGAGGTCTTCATCACCTCGTCCATCACCGTCGTGGCGAACGAACCGCGTGGGAGCTCAAAGGCACAACGGATGTAGGCCCCGTGCTCGTCGATCCCGCCCTCGACCTCTGGGTCGATGACCGGGATCCGCAGCGGGCGACGATCACCCCCGATCATGGGGTAGGCATCGCGCTGCTCGCACAACTCCATATCTTTCGGCGACATACCCGCCTGGGCAAGGGCGCGGAGCTCACGTTCAGCAACTTCCCCGCCCGCCCTTGGCATCGTGGTGCCCCACATCGGGCCCGATGGCCCGATCTCGAACCGCTCCATGCGGGTTCTGAGCGCGTCCGACTCGGTTTCCAGTATCTCCTGGGTGATCTGGAAAGATGAGCGGTTCTTATGCACAAAGGCCACATCGCCCGGTTCCAACCGGTCGAGCGTTCCGGCTTGAACCCGGTTGTTGAGGATCTGGTTGAAGACCGCGGATTGGAACGCAGAAACAAAGAAGCCGGCGGCGGTCGGATCGATGGCTCGGATGGCTTTATGGGGTGAATCCCCCCGCGCCAGTGCCTTCAGTGTGTGGTACTCGCCCTTGAATACCTTGGGCATCAGTTTCGCGGCGCTCTCGAACTGGCCTCGCCTATACGCTTCCCGCGCGTCCCTGCTCCCCTCTGGGGCGAGCGGGTGCGGGGAGAGCAGCAGGTCGATCGCGGAGTCGTAGTCGCCCAGGATCAGGGCGCGGCCGATGAGGTGGTTGTTGAGCTGGTTGCCGAACCGCTGCGTGCCGAAACGGTTGGGCACGCCGATCCTGGCCAGCAGATCAAGCGAACGCTTGGCATCGCGGACCGCGAGCGGATCGACATTGCGGACCTTGATGGAGAAGCGGTTTCCGGCCAGGTGGCCGCGCTGAAGCTTGTTGGGGTGCAGGTCGACCCAGAGCACCCGCGCCCGATCGTGCTGGAAGCTGGGGATGTCCTCAGGTGTTCGTCCCGGTGCGTGAACGGAGATCACCTGTCTGGTGACGGCGTGCTTGTCCTTGAGCCCCGCGTGGCCCACAGCGTTGCGTTTGACCCCGAAGTGTCGAGCGAGCAGATCGCGGAGCTGGAGGGTCGAGAGACCCCGCTTCTCAACGAAGAGGTAGATGTGCTCGCCCTCGCCCGAAGGCAGGTAGAGGGGGATTTCCTCCACGAGGAAATCATCCGGGCGTTGCTTCAGGGTCCCGCCTGTGCCGGCGATTTCATGCGTGAGGTAACGGGGGGAGGCGACGCCCGGCGTGAAGGCGCTCAGATCGGAGTGTTCGGAACTCATGGTGATTACTCGAAGCCATCGAGCGGGGGCATGATCGCGTTCTCGATGACCTCATCGCTCACGTAGATCGGTGCGTCACCCGCGACCCCCAGCGCGATGGCATCGCTGGGGCGTGCGTCGATCTCGACGCGTTGACCGTCTCGGTCGGTCAGCACGAGTGTCGCGTAGAAGGTGCCCTCGACGATGTCGGTGATCGCGATCGATTCGAGGGTGGCGCCGAGCGACTCGATGGTCTGCGCGAGCAGGTCATGGGTCATGGGACGCCCGATTTCGAACCCTGAGAGGCGCCGATCGATGGCGATGGCTTCGGAGCTCCCGATGACTATCGGGAAGGAGCGCGGCTCGCCGTGCAGCGGGTGCGACTCACGCAACTCGATCAGCTGCGCACTCGATGATTCCCGGATCAGTATCCGTGCGAGATGCATCTCGATCAGCATGCCTGGGCTCCCGTGGGTGGACATGCATAACTGTAGCGCGGTGTTCTCCTGCAGAATTCGGATCTAGGCACCGGGGCGGTACGAATCCGTGCCGAACTCATCCGGAGGTGGCATGAACGAGACCACAAAGAAAGCAGTTATCATCGGTTCCAGCGGCGGGATCGGATCGCAGCTCTGCGAGCAGCTCCGAGAGCACGGCTGGAGGCTTGTGCTTGCGGCGAGGAAGACCGACGAGCTTGAAGCGCAGCAACGAACGCTCGGTCAGTGCGTCGATGCGGTACACAGCGTTGATGCGACAGACTTTGACGCGGTCGATCAGCTGCTCGGTGAGCATGCGGACGCGACGGCGTTGGTGAATCTGGCGGGGTCGATCCTTCTTAAGCCGGCCGCGTCCACGAGCCGCGATGACTTCGAGCAGACGATCGCCCAGAACCTGACAAGCGCCTTCGCCTGCGTGCGGGCGGCCGGCAAGCACATGCGGAAGCATGGCGGCAGCGTGCTGCTGATGTCGAGCTGTGCCGCTCAGGTGGGGCTGAGCAATCACGAGGCAATCAGCGCGGCCAAGGCAGGGGTCGAGGGGCTGACGAGGTCCGCCGCCGCCAGCTACGCATCGAGCAACCTGCGTTTTAATGCGATCGCACCCGGGCTGGTCGATACGCCGCTCGCGTCGGGCATCCTCGCCAGTGAGCCGGCACGCAAGGCCAGCGAAGCTATGCACCCGCTCAAGCGAATCGGACAGCCGGAGGAGATCGCCCGCATGATTCGGACGCTCATCGATCCGGAGGGTGCGTGGATTACTGGGCAGGTGATCGGGGTCGATGGCGGCATGGCGACCGCTCGCCCCAAGTGATTCTGAGGTTATTCTCTGCTTCTCGGCTCGATCAGCGTGCCGAGTTCTTCGAGTAGGTCGATTGGCACGCTGATGGGCACCACGTGCACATCGCCCAGATACTCGAGTGCTTCGACGCGCGACATCCCGGGCTTGATTCCGGCGAATGTCACGGTCCGGTCCGCTTTGATCACGCAGTGACTGAGCGGCTTACCGCTCTGCGCGTCGAGCCCGCTGGGTGTATCGACGGCGAGAACGCGCGAGGCGCTGCGCACCCGTGCCCGGTTGATCCATGAGATCAGCTCGCTGGCATCGCCCTCAATGGGGCGGCTCAGGCCGGTTCCGAAGAGGGCGTCAAGCAGCAGCGGGGCGGCGTCGCTCGCGGGTTGGCTTAGGAAGTCTTGGACTTCCAGCGTCTCGATCCCCATCCGCTGGATGATTCGCAGGTTTTTCGCCGCGTCCCCCGTGTATGAATCCGCGTGCTTTGTGCGCACGATCCGCACAGGAATGCGGCTGTTGTGCAGGTGCCTGGCCACCGCGAAGCCATCGCCGCCGTTGTTCCCGGGGCCGCAGCAGATCAAGACTCGTGGATCGGGGATCCCGTCGAGCATCTGCATGGCGTGTTTCCAGAGCCCGATCGCGGCGTTCTCCATCAAAACGATGGAGTCCATCCCGTATTCTTCGACGGCCCGGCGGTCGAGCTCTCTCGAATGCTCCACGCTCAGCTCGTACATACCGGGCAGCGCACGCTCGAACCTCGGGCTACGGGGGCCCTGCATGCGGAATCGATGCGGTTCGCGCTCTGTCATACCCGATCATAGGTGTTGGGGGCGTGGGGCATAGAATCGGGTATGGTGTTCGACACCCTCATGGCGATTCTGGTTGCGTTCTCGATCCTGAGTGCGATGTATTGGCTTACGGTCGCGTATCAGGTCCGCCTGACACGGCGGACGCTCCCGACCGCGCGTGATGGGATCCGCCTCGCTGAGCGTGAGCCGCCGACCCAGCGGGCCTGCATCATCGTGCCGTGCCACAATGAGGCGGGGAACATCGCGACCCTGATCGCCTCGCTCAAGGAGCAGGATTACGACCGCCTGCGTGTGGTTCTGGCCCTCGACCGGTGCACTGACGACACGCTGGGCGTTGCGACGCGTGCGATCGGGGATGACGAGCGGTTCGAGGTCATCGAGATCACCAGCTGCCCGGAGGACTGGGCGGGCAAGGTCCACGCGGCGTACGTGGGCTACACGCGTTCCGCGCACGCGAGGAAGTCGGACATCCTGATTTTCACCGACGCGGACACCGCGTTGGACCCCGCGTGCGTTCGTGCGTGCATCGCGCTGTTGCGTGATCGCCGGCTGGGGTTCCTCAGCCTGCTCTCAACACTCACGACGGACACCTGGTACGAGCGCGTCGTACAGCCGGTAACCGCGTTCGAGCTCGCGAGGCAGTTTCCGCTCCTGCGTGTGAACCGCGACGACGAGCGACGCCGGGCGTTCGCGAACGGCCAGTTCATGATGTTCGACCGATCGGTCTATGACTCGATCGGGGGGCATGAGCAGGTCAAGCATGCGATCCTCGAGGACATCGCGTTCGCCCGTCAGATCAAGGCGAACAACCACCTGGGCGGGCTCCTGATGGCGGACAACATGCTCCGTTGCCGAATGTATGACAACTGGAACGAGTACACCCGCGGCTGGAAGCGGATCTATACAGAGTCCGCCAACCGGGAGATCAAGCGGCTGCGCCGGTATGCGCTGCGAACGCCGGTGGTAACGGCGGTCTTCCCGATGTTGTCGCTGATCCTTCTGGCGCTGTCGGTGATCGAGCAGACCGATGTGCCGGGCGTGGTCGTGAGCATCATCGCTCTCGTCAGCTGGGCGATCGGGCTGTCATCGGTGTACAGGATGAGCCACGCCCCGCTGCGTGATCTCCCGATGTCGATTCTCGGGGCGCTGCTGACCGGGCGGATCTTCTGGGATGCCGCGTCTGATCTGGCATCTGGCAGACCGACGCAGTGGGGTGGGCGGAGCTACGTACGGAAGGCGGAGGGCTGAGGCGTGCGCATGGGCTCTCGATTCAGCAGACGCGTGCGTCGCACCGGGGATGACGTGCGCGTTGAGCTGACACCGATGATCGACGTGGTCTTCCTGCTGCTCACGTTCTTTGTCTTCTCGATCGTGCTGATGATCCGCGCCGACGTGCTGGACGTGAATCTGCCCGACCTGACCGCGGGGCAGAACGCCGAGCGGGTGACGCCGATCACGATCACGGTCCGCGAGGATGGCGAGATTTTCCTGAACTCTGAGGAAACCACGGTCGAGGACGCGGTCGTTCAGGCAGGGGCGTTGCGTATTGAGTCGCCGGACTCGCCGATCCTGCTCGCGGTCGATGTGCAGTCGGAGGTCGGGGTGCTCGTGGAGCTCATGGATGCCCTTGTCGCCGCCGATTTAAGGGATTTTTCGATTGTCGGGCGCCGTTCTGAAGATTCCGGGACCGCGGATTCTGAACCCGACCCGGGCGAATCGCCGTAGAACCAGATATGGCCTCGACCGCGAGCCCAATCCGATCGACGAGCGCGGGCGCATCCGCGTCCGTGCTGATCGTGTGCCTCGTGCTCAGCGTGCTGGTGCACATCATCACGGCCGGGGGCTTCGGAGAGTACGTCCGGACCCGTCCAGCGAATCACGCCCAGAGTGCACCGGAGATCTCGATCCCGGACATGCCCACGCCCGATCAGCAGGAGGATCCACCCATCCGTCTGGGGCGTCAGGAATCCAAGACGGCCTCGATCACCTGGCTCGGTGTACTTGAGAACCCGCTCGATGGAGAAGCCCCGGAGTCGGAAGTCGAACAGGCCGAGCTGGCGATCGATTCGGGCGACTTGGAGATGTCCCAGCCCGAGGCGAATGAATCGCAGCAGCCGGTGATGACCCAGGCGGTCGAGCCCATCCAGGAGCCGGTCGAAGTCGATGTGCCGCCAGAGCCGACTGCGGTCAACGAGCCCATCAAGGAAGAGCCGGTAGCAGTTCCGCAAGCTGAGCCGGAAGCGGTGCCGCAGCCGGAGCAATCAACGCCCATGCAGCCAACCGAGCCTACGGCGGAGCCCAGTGTCGAGGCGAATGATTCTCAGGAATCGCCCGAGGCGGCCCAGGCGGAGGTGGTGGAGCAGGCGGAGCAGGTTGAGCCAACACCCGAGCAGCCGCAGGAGAGCGAGTCGGAGCTTGAGGCGGAGCCGACCGAGGTCGAGGAAGCGAGCGAGAATACGGACATCACGGCGGTGCTGCCACCTACCTCGCCGCGGCCTGCTGAGCAGATGGAGCCTTCTTCACCGACCCAGCAGGGCAAGGCGGGTGAAAAGGATGATCGTGAGTCGGTCGCTTCGATGATCGAGCGAGCCGATACGCAGCGGGCAACCGATCTGAATCGCCCGCTCTCCTCCTCCGGGCTGGAGATCAAGCCCGTCGAGCCCCGCTTCCCCGCCGCGGTGCGGTTCACACAGCTCCCCCGTAATCCGATCGTGCTGATCCGATTCAACGCGGAGGGCAGGGTGATCTTGACGGATTTCATTCGTGATCAGGAGAAGAAGAAGGTGTACGACACGGGGAGCCGGGCGGTGGACGAGCCGCTACTCAGCGCGATCTATAAATGGCGTGCGGAGGGTGAGCCGCTCAAGAAGCTCGATCCAGCAGACCCGAAGTCGTACATCGAGATCACGATGAAGATCATTTTCCGCGAGGAACGAGGCCCCTGAATCAGTTGGCATCGCCTTGCTCATGTTCGATGCACGACATCAGGTACGCCATCGCGACGGGGTGATCACCGAGGCGGGCAAACCACTTGGCGAAGCTGCTGATCCGATCGCTGTTCTCTGTGCCGAGCTTGCGTTCAAATCGGGATTGCTCTGACTCGCTCGTCTGCATCCGCACGAGCGCGAGCTGATACTCGGGCGAGCAGATCAGGTGCAACTCATCGTGCAGGTTGTGTTCCTTGAGCGATTCGTACTCGCCTCGATCGAGCCAGAACCCGCTCTGGGGCTCGAAGTCGATTCGGAAGCCCAGGCCTGACCCGACGCGGCACTTACGCATCAGCCGCCCCGTGCGTGGTGAGAGCACCGGGCCGTTGTGATCATCGTCGATATCGACCGGTCGCGGCGACTCGAACGATGCAAGGGGTTCGGGGAAGCCCGGCTGTGTGCGGAACCAGTCCCAGTACTGGATCACATCGATCCAGACGCCGCCGCTGGTCGGGCAGATGTGCGCATCGAGCCCCGGCAGGATCTGGGTTTGCACGAGCGTCGCGTTCTGGTCTCTTGGGGATTTCATACGCTCATACATTCGGAGAAACGCAAACTGTGTTTCAATCGCTCCACGCGAACACGATCAGCGCCGCGAGGGCGAGTAGGGCGAATGTCCACATGGCCAACGCCTTGATGCTTGCCTTTCTGGCCTTATCCTTGTCGGTCCAGGCGCTGCTGCTGGGACGCACACCCTGAATAAAGAAGACGCCTGTGGCGCTGAGGTTGATGCAGACGATGTTTGTCGCGGCGAGTGTCGCGGCCTCGCCGGCTTTCAGCCAGCCCCCCGCACCCGCGAGCATGCCGCACGCGGCGGTGGGCGGGAGCAGGGCTACGGCGACCATCACGCCGACCACGGTCGCTGGCGCGCCGGACGTGAACGCGATGGCACCCGCGGCGCCGGACGCGAGCGCGACGAGGATGTCGCCGAGGTCGACCACGGTGCGTGCGGTGAGCTCATCGCCCAGGTTGTCCATCTGCACGAAGTAGCCGAAGGCCGCGGATGAGACGATCGCGATGCTCAGGCCCACGAGATTCGAGCGTATAGCGCGGCGGACCATCTTGATATCGCCCAGTGTTGTGCCCAGCGCGAGCGCCATGTTGGGCCCGAGGAGCGGGGCGATGACCATCGCGCCGATGATGATCGCGGGTGAGTCCTTGATGAGCCCAACGCTGGAGACGATCGTCGCGATGCCGACCATGATCATGAACACCGGGCTGGTTTTCGATGACCCCTCGATGTCCTCGATCAGCTCCTCGCGCGAAACACGCCCGAACTTTGGCGACCACGATTTCTCAGCCTGAAGATTCGGGTCCTCTTCCTTCTCCGGCTCGGGCAGGGGCGGGTGCGTCGCCTCCACCGGGAGCAGCAGCATGCGGAAGCCGTCGCACTCGCCGAACTTATCCTGCACGGCATCGCTCACCGGCTCGACGAGCTCCATCCGCAGCAAGACCGATGTCAGCACCTGATCATCGTTGAGCTCGGTGTGCCAGCGCGAAGGCGGGCTGGCTTCCTCGAGCAGGTCCATCAGCGAATCATGGTCACTGTGGGGGACGACGATCTGGAGCAGGCGCATGGACACAGCGAAGAGTATAACTCAGCGCTGTCGAGCGTGTATGAAAGGGGGCTCAGCTCTCGCCGATGGTGACCGAAACCGTCGGCGACGCCTCCGCCTCGCTCTCGATGTGCAGGCGCTTGGTCCGGTGCTCGGACCAGTCCTTGACCTTCAGGTCGGGCGATTCTGGGCCGGTGTGGGTCTTGATGACGTCGTACACCGTGTCGCGCTGGGCCGGGATGAATCCCGCGTTGCGGATCAGTCGGCACAGCACCGCCTCGTCAAGGCAATAGGTCGTGCCGGCGGACGAGACGACGTTCTCCTCCATCATCACCGAGCCCATGTCGTTGGCGCCGTAGCGCAACGCGACCTGCCCGATATGCGGACCCATCGTCACCCAGCTGGAGCCGATGGAGTAGATGTTGTCCATCATCAGGCGCGAGACGGCCTGCGTCCGCAGGTACTCGGTCGAGCCCGCGAGGCGCAGGCGACGACCGAAGCGGCTGTCCAGGTCCTTGGTGCCGCTGCCGTCGAGCTTGGCGACCACGTCGCCCGGGAAGGGCAGGGTCTCGCCCGTCTCGGGGTCGATGTCGTCGGCGGTCGGCCAGTGGGGCAGTCGTCCCAGGGCCGTGTTGTCTGGCTGGAAGGGCCAGGAGATGAAGCCAAGGTAGTGCCCGCCCGTTTCAGGGTTCTTGACCGTCGGGTCGCTGGCGACCTGCGTCGGGACCTCGCCGGTCCCGAAGTCGCGGATGGCCTTGTCCTGCCAGTGGCGCACGGAGCGCATGTGGTGCACGCGGTCGGCGTACCCCTCGATGTGGCCGTACATCATCGAGGCGCTGGTGAACATGCCCAGCGAGTGCGCGGCGTACATCACCTGTAGCCACGCGTCCATGTCGCACTTGCCCAGCCCGATCTTGGTTCGGACCGCGGGGGCAAAGATCTCGCCGCCGCCCCCCGGGAGCGAGCCCATGCCGGCCTCCTTGAGGCGGATGAGCACCCACTGGACTTTCTCGACCAGCGTCTTGCCGGGCGGGTTGAAGAAGTGGACGAACTCGATCAGTTCAGGCGGCGAGAACGCGTGGATCTTGACATGGGGGAATCGCTCGCGGATGCCGTTGAGCAGCTCGAGGTACCAATCCAGCGGCAGGTTCGGATTCATGCCGCCCTGCATGAGTATCTGCGTGCCGCCGATATCGCTGAGTTCCTGCACCTTCTGGTAGAGCTCCTCGTGCTCGAGGGTGTAGGCGTCGTGCTCGTCGCCCTTGCGTTTGAAGGCGCAGAAGATGCACTTGGCGGTGCAGATGTTGGTGTAGTTGATGTTGCGATCGATGATGAAGGTGCGGACGCGGTCGCCGTGGATCGAGCGGCAGCGGGCATCGGCATAGCGGCCCAGCGTGTGCAGCGGCGCGTTGGTCAGCAGGTCCAGGCCCTGCTCGGGCGTGAGGCGTGCCTGCCCCTCGGACACGGCGCGGAGCAGCCCCGGGTCCTGGGCGTCCAGGTGGGCGAACTCGGGCAACGGCTGATAAATCGTGCTCATGGGGACCTCGCGTCCTGCGTACTTTCAAGAATCTCTGAAATCATAGCGTCCCGAATCCGTTTCTTCAATCCACCACGCCTGTTCAAGACAGTGCTTTGGATCGTGTCTACGCTGGGGAGAATGAGGAGAAGTGCCATGAAGATCGCGTACGTGAGTTGCAAGAACCTGCCCGAGCCCGACATCGACGAGATCCCGCTGGTCGAGGGGCTCCGATCCGCGGGGCACGACGCTACCGTCGCCGGGTGGGACGATGAATCGGTCGATTGGTCCCGGTTCGACGCGATTCTGATCCGCGCGACGTGGGACTACGCGCAGCACCTCGACGCGTTCTGCGCGTGGATCACCCGCGTCAACGAGCAGACCACCCTCATCAACCCGATCGAGACGCTGGAGTGGAACCTACACAAGGGCTACCTGACTGAAATGCAAGACGCGGGCATCCCGATCATCCCGACCGCGTTCTTTGATCAGGGCGCCTCCGCGTCGGTGATCGAGCTGTGCGAATCGCGTGGCTGGGCCCGGATCGTGATCAAGCCGACGGTTTCCGCTGGATCGTTCGGGACGCGCGCGTTCGACCTGTGCAAAGGCGAGGTCGGTGCCGCGCAGGCGTTCTTCGACGAGATGGTGGCCCAGCGCGAGATGATGGTCCAGCGCTACATCCCCAGCGTCGACACCGTCGGCGAGACCGCCCTCATCGTCATCGGCGGCGAGCTGACCCACGCGATCGAGAAACGCCCGCGATTCGACGATCAGGACGAGCAGGTGTTCCTCCGTGAGTCGATCTCCGATGAGATGCGCGAGATCGCGACCAAAGTAATCGATGCAGCGAATAAGGACCACCTCTACGCCCGCGTCGATGTGATCCCTGATGAGGATGGATCGCTTATGCTCTCCGAGCTTGAGATGCTCGAGCCGTCGCTGTTCTTCCCGTATTGCGAACGAGCGGTGGAGGTGTTCGTGCGGGGTGTGGAGAAGCGGATGTCGACTGTTCAGTCCTGACCCGTTTTCGCAAACCGCAGATCATCCTCGACCCCTTCGAGCTTCGCCTGTCCTTTCTTATCAACCAAGGAAACGACCACCGCGACGATGAACCCGATCACGAAGCTCGGCAGAAGCACATCCAGTGCTCCGAGATAGCCCGCGATATCCGTGAAGAAGGTCGAACTCATCTCGGCGCCCGCCGCGAGTTCCTCCGGCGTCGGCGCGGGCGGATCGAGGCTCTTGAGGACCGGCGGGATCACGAAGCTGAACAGGGGCACGCCCAGGAAGCCCGCGACCATCGCGCACTTCGATCCCATTGAGGTCAGCTTGCTCCAGAACAGCGACAGGATCATGGTGGGGCAGAAGGTCGCGGCGATGCCGGACCAGCCGAAGATGATAATCCAGAACAGCGGCTTCTCGCGATCCCGCAAGAGCAGCCCGATGCCGATCGCAAACGCGACGAGCGACAGCGCGATCGTCACCTTGCGAGAGAGCGACACGAGCGTTTCGTCGCTCATGTCCGGGTGGCGGGTCTTCTGCCAGTAGTCACGCACGCCCGCGGACGAGGCCACGACGAGCAGCGAGTCGATCGTGGACATGATCGCGGACAGGACCATCGCGATGAACACGCCGGAGAAGAACGCGGGCAGCAGCTCGAGCGACGCGTGGGGGAGGATCGCTTCGTGGTCGCCGCCGAGCGATTCCGGTGCGAAAACGGCGCGACCAAACAGGCCCACCAAGACCGCGCCCGAGTCCGCCAGCAGCGTCCAGACGAGCGCCATCGTCGCGCCGGGCGCGATCTGCTGCTCGTTTTTCATCGAGATGTAGCGGACAAAGACCTGCGGCGATCCCCAGAACCCGATCCCGATCGCCGCGAGCCCAACGATCGAGACGATCGTCGCGGTGGTCCAGCCCCCGGTGCTCGGCGCCACAACACCCGCGGCATCCGCCTCGCCGGGCCCGTGCAGCGTGAGCAGGTGCGGATCGATCGATCGGAGCGACTCCATGATGTTTGTGTACCCGCCCGCTTCGAGCAGGATCACGATCGGCAGCCCGACGAGCCCGAGGAACATCAGCGAGCCCTGGAAGACATCGGACCAGACCACCGCCGTGAATCCGCCTTGTGTGATGTAGAGCATCACGACGGCGAAGCCGATCGTTGCACCAAGGATGTGATCCCACCCGAGGAAGCTGTTGAATGCATCGCCGGTCGCGAAGACCTGCGCGCCGGCATAGATCGGAACGAAGATGACCAGCGAGCCAGCCGCAATCAGGCGGAGCCAGTGCCCGCTGTCGCGGAAGCGTGATTCGAGGTAGTCCGGAACGGTGATCGAGTCGTAGCGGTCTGTCAGTCGCTTAAAGCGGCGCGACATAATCAGCCACGCCCCGCCCACGCCGATCATCTCGCCAAGCACCACCCAGAACGCCTTCGCGCCCAGGGCGTAGCCCATCCCGGTGAGGCCGATGAGCAGCCACGCGCTCTCGCCGGTTGCGCGTGCGCTGAACGCGACATGGAAGAAGCCCAGGTTTTTGCCTGACGCGAAGTAGTCGCGGATGTCGTGCATCTTCTTGGAAGCGAAGTAGCCGATCGCGAGCAGGATGCCCGCGTATAACGCGATCGCGAGGATTTTCATGAGCGAGTCGGTATCGATGGTGCACCTCCGTTGTGTGTCCTACACCATACCCGCGATCACCCCGGATCCGCAACCGGTGCGTTTGAGCACGAAAAAACCGCCGCATCGCGACGGTCTGTGGTGAATGAGTGCGTGTTGCCGGCGATCAGCGGCGACGGATGACGCGAGCGCCACCGAGCACGCCGAGGAGGCCCAGGCCCGCGAACGCGGCCGTCGGGACGGGGACCACGTTGACGGTGATCTCGCTGCTCGCGACGATGTCGGTGCCGTCGAGCGCCGTCAGGCGGATGATGTAGGTGCCTCCGGCGCTCGGGTTGATGCCCTCGAGGACGCCGGTGCCCGAGCCGTTGAAGAACCCGTAGTTCCACGAGTTCTGTGCGACGTTGTTGCTGCTGATGAGCGAAGCGTACTCGCTCGCGTCGCCAGCGATGCTGTCGGTCGCGGCGGTCGTCAGGTTGTCGCCGATCGAGTGATCGCCGTACAGCGTGTTGATGGGATCAAACACGAACGCGTCCGCGAGGTCCGTGCCGTCGGCGTTCACACGGAACAGCGCGAGCTCGTACACGAAGTCGTTGAGGTCGTTGCCCGTGGTGTCGTCCACGTCGGAGTTGATCGACCATTCGAAGTTCCACATCGCGCGGTCGGCGGGCGGGTTGCCGTTGGCCGGATCGAACGAGTAGGTGCTGCCGCCGTCCCAGTTGAACGTGTTTTCCGGGATGCCGGAGCTGTTGTAGCGGGTCTTGGCGCGGAGCCCGAGTTCAACACCGCCGCCGGTGCCGAGGGTGAACGAGCCGTTCGCGTTGCCTGAGCCGAAGATGATGCCCGGGTGCACATCGCCACCGAGGGCACTCATCGCGGTCAGCGCGATCGCGCTGGTTGCAATCACAGTCTTCATGTTGATGCCTTTCTCTCTCTGTTTCTCTCATCCGATTCGATCGAAGAACACGATCGATATCCACTCCCAACTCATTCAGTATGGGGGATTTATCCTATGTGATGCTGCGATCACACTCAATGATGATCTTTGAAATATGTTGCGAAACGAACGTAGGTTTACCCAGTTTAACCCCGGGGGTGGAGTGAGCGTACCGTCTTGTGCAGGCTCGACCGATCGACGTGCGTGTAGATCTGCGTCGTGGTGATGTCCGAGTGCCCCAGCAGTTCCTGCACGATGCGCAGGTCCGCCCCGCCGGCGAGCAGGTGGGTCGCGAAGCTGTGTCGCAGCATGTGCGGGTAGGTCTTGGGCAGGTCCGCCTGCTTGGCCCAGTGCTTGACGATCTGCCACACACGCACGCGCTCGATGGGGCGGCCGGTGCGTGATAGGAAGAGCTTGCCCTTGTCACGCCGCTCGGCGGCTCGCTCCGCGGTGATGAGCAGTGGTCGGCACTCTTTGAGATACTGTTCCAGTGCACGCTGGGCGGGCTGGCCCATCGGCACGAGGCGCTGCTTGTCGCCCTTGCCCAGCACGCGGACCACGCCGATCTTCTCCATGATGTCGATCAACCCGATCTGGCCAACCTCGCTTGCGCGCAGGCCCGAGGCGTACATCATCTCCAGGATCGCCCGGTCGCGCAGCCACAGGGGGGGCGCGTCCTTGGTCGGTTCTTCGGGTGGGGTGGGGGCTTCCAGAAGGCGGCGCACCTGCGAGGGCGTGAGCACGCCCGGCAGGCGCTTCCACTTGGTCGGCTGATCGAGGTGGTCGGCGGGGTTGTCGTCGATCTGCCCGGTTGCCAGCAGCCAGCGGAAGAACACCTTGATCGTGGCCAGGTGGCGTGAGATCGTGGAGGCGTTGTAGCCCCGCTCGCTGGACATCGTCCGCACGTGCCCGATGAGCTGCTCCGGGAGCGCCGCGCACGGGTCTTCGATGGCCGCGCCCTGGAGATCGAGCATCAGGTGCTCCAGATCCCGCGCGTACGCCTCGATCGTCGCGGGGAGCAGCCCGCACTCGATGCGCAGGTAGTTGATGAACCCCCGCCGGGCCCGCTGCATGGGCTCGCTGAGGGACTCGACGCGTTGCTCGGAAGCGCTCTTCACACATCGTGTATCGTCACGGTGAACGCAGCGCGCACACAAACGCCCCAGGCCGAGTCAGCCTGGGGCGCGGAGTGTCAGCTCTTGATTTCAGCGTTTCCTATTACCCGAGGAGGGCGAGGACCTGCTGAGGCTGCGAGTTCGCGAGCGAGAGGGTGTTGGTCGATGCCTGGACCAGGATCTGGTTCCGGGTCAGCGACGCGGTCTCTGATGCGAAGTCGGTGTCGCGGATGATGGACTCAGCCGCGGTGGTGTTCTCGAGTGCAACACCGAGCGAGCGGATGGTCGCGCCGACGGTGTTCTTCTGGAACGCACCCAGGCGACCACGGGTCGAGGAGACCTGATCGATCGCTTCGGCGACGATCTTCTGAGCGTCGTCGAGGTTGTTGCCATCGACAACGTTGAAGGACTTGCCGGACGCGAGGTCATCGAGGTACCCGAGCGAGCTCGTGCCGAGCTTGCGGGTCGAGATGTCCTGGATGCCCAGCGAGGTCTTGCCGGCGATGTCGATGTTCGAGGCGAGCTGGAAGTCAGCACCGCCACCGGTGATGGTGAACGCCGAGATACCGCCGAGTGTCTGCGAAGCGGTGGTGCTCGCGGTGAACTCGAGATCGAGGAAGTCGGAGGTGACCGAGAGGGTCTTGCCGTTACCGACGGCCTGGAGGCCGTTGATGGTACCGCCGATGTCCTGACCGTCGTCGCGGATGCCGTTGGCCGCCGCGGTCGAGTCGAAGGTGCCTTCGGTGGTGAGGCTCGTCGCGTCGCCGAAGTCACCGGCGTAGGTCGCGATGCTGCCGCCGCCGCCCGCTGCCTGGCCGCCGTCGTCGATGACGTCGACGGAGACGTACTCGGAGTCACCGAAGTCTTCGCTGATGAGCTTGACGACGTTACCCGAGACGGTCGCGGTGACGCCGGTCACGTCGGTGACCGCGTCGATCGCAGCTTCGATCTGAGCAACGGTGTTGCCCGAAGCGAACTGGAGCTCGCGGTTGCCCTTGGAGCCCTCGATCTCGATGGTGAATGTGCCGTTGGTGTCGTTCAGGTCGAGCGAGGTGCCGCCGAACGAGAGGAGGACGCCACCCTGCTGGGCGGACTGGGTGATGATGGCTTCGACGGCCTGGCTCGCGGTGTCGAACTTGGCACCGCGAACGTTGATGTCGCTGACACCGGCGTTGACCGAGGTGACCTGGTAGTCGAAGTTACCGTTCAGGAGCTTGGTGCCCTGGAACGAGGTTGCGCCGGCGACGCGGTCGATGGTCTGGAGGATCGAGTCGATCTGGAGCTGGTTTGCTTCCTTCTCCGACTCGCTCAGGCCGGCCTCGTTGGCCGAGGTGGTGAGGAGGCCCTGGAGTTCGGTCAGGAGGTTCGAGACTTCCTGGAGACCGCCCTCGGCAATGTTCACGACCTGATCGGCACGCTCTGCGTTCTTGAGTGCGGCGTTGATGCCGGCCTTCTCCGAACGCAGGTTCTCGCTGGCGATCAGACCCGCGGGGTCATCCTTACCACGGTTGATGCGAAGACCCGTCGACAGACGCGAGAGCGACTGGCTGAGGGAGTTGTTGTTCTGACCGAGCACGCGCTGTGCGGTCAACGACGAAACATTGGTGTTGATGCGACTCATTTGCTGACAACCTCCGTGTATCTGCCGGGGAGTAAGTCATTCCCCGCCGGTGCACCGGGTTTCGACCCTGGGCACCCGCCTCGCTGCTCCATCGCACGAGGCTTGGCCCGCCTGAACTCTGGCGGACGCTCTGGCAATCGTCGTGCTCGGGAGGCGAATGAAGTCACACACCGGTTTTTCAACCGACTTTTTCAACCTGAATTTATCTGGACCTTCGGGTCGTGGCTGATTCCGGGGTGAGCGTGCAGAAAAAAGCCCCCGGTCATGGGGGCTTTGGTGGCTAAGCCGAGATGTCTGGGTAGTTTAGCCCAGGAGCTGGAGGACCTGCTGCGATTGCTGGTTCGCCAGCGACAGCACGCTCGTGCCAGCGCTCTGAAGGATCTGGGCTCGCGTCAGCTCGCTCGTCTCCTTCGCGAAATCGGCGTCGCGGATAATCGATCGGCTCGCGTTGAGGTTCTCGTACGCGGCCTGCAACGAGCGGTTGTTCGTGTCGAGCACGTTCCGCTCGAACGCACCGAGGCGCCCACGCAGGATGGAGACCTCGTCGATCGCCGCGTCCACGATATCCTCGATGGCGGAGAAATCGTTCCGGTCGGCCGCGTTGTCCAGCGAGTTCGTCTGGCCCTTGGTCAGCGATGAAAGGAACTGCAGGTCGCCATTGACGAGCGTGCCGCCGAGCGACTCGGAGGCCGTCGACTGGACACCGATGTTCGCCTGCTGCAACGCCGAGATATCCGGACCAAGCTGGAAGAGCGAGCCCCCGCCGGTGATATCGAACGTCGCCGCGGTCGCGGAGGGGTCCGTCGCAAACGTCTCGTTGAGCAGTAGCTCCATCCCCAGCGAGGGCGAGTTGATCGAGACGTTGAGCCCGTCGCCGGTCGCGAGGATGCCGTTGATCAGCGCGGAGACGTCCGCTCCTTCGTCCCGGGTCACATCCGAAAGCAGGCTCGCATCGCCCCAGGGCACGCCGTTGGCGGGGATGCCCGCGTTGGAATCGAGCTTGTAGAGCGTCCAGTTGTCGTTCGCCGGCGTGGTCGGTCCGTCGATCCGCTCGACACTCACGAACGCGTCCGAGCCGTACTCGGTCGATCGGAACACGATGCCCGAGTTGGCATCGCCGTTGATGAGGGCTGCCTCGACCCCGGTCAGCTCGGAGAGCTGGTTGATCGAGTTGACGACGGATGCGTAAGTCGAGCCGGACTCGAGCACCAGCTCTCGCACCCCCTCCGAACCACGGATCTGGATCGTGGTGCGTGAGAGGATCGTGCCGTCGGTCCCGCCGACCGCGCTGTGGTCACCGCTGAGGTACAGGTTGCCGCGCTGGGCCGAAGAGATCACATCGACATCGACGTTGATGTTCGTTGCCCCAACGAAGCTGGCGCTGGTGATGCGTGCGTTGCTGATCTCGGTGTTCGAGATCCCGGACGTGATGTAGTCCAGCGAGCCGTCGAGCAGCTTGAGGCCACCGAACGTGGCGGTGTTGCTGATGCGTGTGATGGACTGGATGGCCGAGTCGATCTGCAGCTGGTTTGCCGCGCGTTCCTCGTCGGAGAGCGCACCGGTGTTGGCCGCCTCGACGGCGAGCGCCTTGATCGAGTTGAGCAGGTCCGTGATCTCGGTGAGCGCCCCCTCCGTGGTCGAGATGACCGCGCTGGCGCGTTCGCCGTTCTTGATCGCCTGCTCGATGTTCGAGATGTCGGTTCCGAGTCTTTCCGAGATGATGAGCCCGGCCGGGTCGTCCTTGCCTCGGTTGATCCGTAGACCGGTCGAGAGGCGCTCGAGGCGGACCTGCAGATCGGCGCCCGATCTGTTGAGCCGCTGCTGCGCGATGAGGCTCGGGATGTTCGAGTTGATGCGTGTCATGGCAATCCTCCGTGATTGCGAGTTGGATCCCCGTGTGTGTTCGGGAAACGCTGTGGGTTACGCGGTGTCCTTGTCCTGGTTCGTGACGGTCGTGGCGCCGATTCCCGGCTTGACGCGTGTTGCGCCGAGCGTGGACTCGGGGCCCTCCTGTTCCCGCACGATCCTGCGTGCGGGCCCGGGCTTGATCGTCTGCGCCAGCGAATCGAGGTCGCTCGCACCCAGTCTGGCGGCCTGGGTGTTTTCTCGCTTGATCGAGTCGTACACCTCTTTGCGGTGCACCGCGATCCGTGTGGGGGCGTTGATCCCGAGGCGGACCTTGTCGCCCCGGATATCGACGACCGAGATCTCGATCTCGTCCCCGATCATGATGGTCTCATCACGCTGCCTTGAGAGCACAAGCATGCGTTGACTCCTTGCTCTCTGCCGCGTCGCGTGTGTGCTCACGCGGCGCGGTGGGTTTCCGTTCATCGGCTCGCCCCGCTCGTTCAACGGGACGACGTCTTGAGGGCATAGCGACCGCGCCGCGCCGTCCTGGCGCGTACACACGAACGAGTCGCGCGGTCTTCCCTCTCGCAGGCAGTCAGATCAGGCCGAGGCGGTCTGGGTCGACTCCGTCGCGACCCGCATCAGCGGGTGACGGGTGGTCCAGCGCTTCTCTGCCATGACGATCTGCTGCCCGACCTTGGTCAGCGTGTTGATCAGCAGCGGGCCCTGGAAGTTGCCCGTGAGCTGATCACCGATCTTGTTGACAATCACGAACACCTGCGCGTCGTCGAGCTTCTCAAGACTCAGCTCCTGCATCTGCTCTGGGCGGATCGGAACGGAGTAGTCCTGCTCGAAGAACGTGGGGTCCGTGACCACGAAGGCCAGGTCCGCGTCTTCAACGCACTGGAGCCAGAAGAAACAGGCGTCGTCGCCGGGCTGGAGCAGACAGAATCGCTTCCTGTCGCCAAACCCGAGCAACCCTTCAGGGAAGGTGATCACGCGGTCCTCCGCGATCTCGATCACCCCAAATCGTGTGGTCCGCACTTCCATGTGTGCGCTCCGATCATTCCGGCCGGTCCAGTTCAGATCGACGCCGGCGTCCTCGCCGGGCGACATCCTGTCTTGACACCCCGCTTGGCCGAAACAGCGGGGGATCTCGATCCAATCCGCGTCGCCGGGCTCTCACCCGACGCGCCTTGCCCCGGGCTACCCCAGGAAGTCCAGGAGTGTCCTGGTCTGCGTCTGCGCGATCACGCTCATCGTGGCCTGCATCTGTAGCTGAAGTTGCGCGAACCGCGACGATGCTTGCGCATAGTCCAGGTCCCGCAGCTGTGATCGCATCGCCTCATCGAGCACGCTCTTGTCCTCTTGACGAAGAACCTCTTCGTCGACCCTTCTCGCGTACCCCCCGACCAACGCCTGTGACTGGATCAGCTCGTCGAGGGATTCCTTCATGTTCTCGGACGCAATCTGGATGCCAATCGTGTCGTCGCTCCGCAAAGCCTGGGCAAGATCCATCAGATGCGTAAAAAGGTTGTTCACACGCACGCTCGCCCGGTCGCTCGAGGTCAGGGTGTTCCCGCCCGGGCTCAGGTCCCCGTCCAGCAGGCCGAGCTGCTCGGCGGCCGCGGACTGCTCCGGGGAGATCGTGATCGGGCCCGAGGCCCCGAGGGCCGCGTCCTGCGTGAACTCCAGCCCGTTGCTGGTCGCGGACAGCGCCACGCTGAAATCGGTGGTCGGTCGCCCAGCCGCGGTGAGTTGCGCATTGGCCTGCGTGTTGATTGCGGTGATGAGTGTTCCCACCGTCGCGATGTCGTCCGAGCTCAGGTCGATGGTGATCTCGAAGCCGTCGCCCAGGGTGATCGAGAAATCCTCGTTCTCTGTGGCGACCCCGCTGCCCTCGGCGATATCGATCCCACGCCCATCGTTGAAGACGCTCAGGGGCGTATCCAGCGCGTAGGAGCGGATACCCAGAAGCGTCGCCGTGTCGTTGCCGCCGGCGACCTCGCCGATCGAGAGCGCCAGGTCCCGCGTCCCCGCGGTTTCTGTGAAGATGTTCAGGGCCGTGCCGTCGTCGCTGATCTTGACCCGGATCCCTTCGCTCGCGGCCTCGATTGCGCTCTTGATGTCGCCGAGCGTCGTCGCGCCCGAGAGATCGATCGTAAAGGTTTGTCCGTTGTTGCTCAGCTGGATCTCATCGAGGGCCGCGCCGCCCAATCCCTGCAGGGCGGTGATCGGCGTGGTCCAGGTCAGGTTCGCGTCCAGGTCGAGCCCGGTGTTGCTTGCGGTGGTGAACGACACCGCGGGGTCCTGCACGAGCCCGAGATCCGCGCCGATGTAGGAGCCCTGCTGATCTGTGAAATCCAGATTCCCGCCGCCCGCGATATCAAAGCTCAGCGATCCGCCGCTGATCCCAACACCACCGGGCCCGAGGATGGTGACGCCGTTGTCTGTCTCGTACTCGATGAGTGCGGCTTCGAGCGCGTCGGCGATATCGCCGATCGTGTCCGCCCCGCTGAGATCGACCTGGGCTGTCGGGCCGCCGGCGTAGCTGAACTCGATCGTGCCCAGCGCGATCCCCAGGTCGCGTGCGCCGTTGAGATCGCTCAGCTGGGTGTTGAGGGTGAGGTCCGGGTCGAGATCCACCATGCCCTCGATCCGATTGCTCAGTGCACCGATGGCGTTGTCGGCGCCGAGCGTGATCGGGATGTCCGAGATCGCGCCGAGTATCGCGGTCAGGCCGCCACGCTCTCCGGTGAAGCGGTAGCCGCCACCGAACTCGCTCACGGGTGGGCTGGTCGGGTTGGTACCCCCGAAGACGTAGCCGACGAGCGATTCGGTGTTGGAGATGTTGAACAATGAGCTGATCAGCGAATCGATGATGGTCGCCTGCCCGGAGCGTGACTCGGCGTCCGACGGGCTCGAGAGCTGCTCGCTGGCGATCGAGAGGGCCTCATCGATCAGCGATTTCGCGTCACCCAGGGCGTTATCGATCACACCCAACGAGTTGCCGGCGAACTCGAGGTTCTTGAGGATCTGCCCCGAGTGCTCGAGGCGGGCATCGAGGATCGATACCGTGGCGCTGCGGACGGGGTCGTCGCTCGGGCGCAGGATGCTCAGGCCGGTCGCGAGCTGCTCGTTGAGACGAGAGAGCGAGTAGCTCGTGCGCCCCAGCGCGTTCATCGAGCCCTGCGAGAAGATCAGGGTTGGTGCCCGTGAGTAACTGGTCGGGAAACTCGTCATATCAAAGCCTCCGTCTTCTTCACACCAGCGCCAGCAGGGTGTCGAACATTTCCTGAGCCGTGGTGATGACCTGGGCCGCGCCCTGGTACTGCCGCTGATAGCTGAGCAGGTTGATCGACTCCTCGTCGATGCTCACGCCCGAGACGCTGGCGCGCTGGGCGTCGAGTGATTCGCGGATCAGCGTGTCCGCGTTTGCCTTGTTGCGCGATGTGGCGCTCTGTGTCGCGATGTCCGTCGCGTGCTGGGACCAGAACTTCTTGAGCGAGATCTCGTTGAGCCCGCTCACCGCCTCGTCTCCGAGCGCACCGATGAGCTTGGCCGTGCCGTTGGCGACAAACTGATCGCCTTCGAGGCGCCCGAGCATGACCTCGACGTCCTCACGGACAGCGATGTCCGCGGCGTTGTCGCCGGTGAAGAATGAGTTGACGCCCATCACGGCCAGCGCGCCCGAGGTGTCCTCGCTGAATCCAAAGGAATAGCCCGCGTCCGCGGTGATCTGCAGCTTCCCTGTTGAGTCAAAGCTCGCGTTGATACCGTCGATCGCGTCGAGCTGTGCCCGGATATCCTCGGCGCTCGTGTCGTCGCCATACCCAGCGGCCCCGGTGCTGTCGATGCCGTCGAGATCGATGTCGATACGGCGCGTCTCGATGGATCCGTTCTCATTGCGGACGGTGATCTTGAACCCGCCGTTGACCGCCGCGAAGGGGAGGTCCGCGAAGGTATCGTTGTTGGGATCATTGAGGGCGAGCGTCTGGTCGCCCGTCGGGATCTGCAGCGTCGCGCTGCTGCTTCGGAGCCAGTTCTGGTTGATGCCCGTCGAGTGCAGCTTGTTGACCTCGAAGATCAGCTGCGACGCGAGCGTGTCCAGTTTTTCGAGCGTCGCGTCGATCGCGCCATCGCGCGATGCGAGCAGGCCGCCGATCGAGCCGCCGTTGACAGGCAGCGGCGTGGAATCCGCGGCAACCTCCACCCGAACGCTCAGCTCGCCGTTATCGTCTGTGACGCGGTTGATCTCGATGCCGCGGTTTCGCGCGCCCTGGATGATCGGGGTGGAGCCGGAGTAGACGTCGTACGCGCCTGAGTTGGTTTCGACGACGGTCACGTCCATCAGCTGCGCCAGTTCTGTGACGAGCGCGTCCCGCTGATCCCGCAGCCCGCTCGCCTCCGCGTCGCCGATCTCGCTCTCCGTAATCGTGCGGTTGATCGACGCGATCTCGTCGAGGATCGAATCTGCGCGGAGCACCTGGGCGTCGATCTGGTCCTCGAGCTGGCGGCGCTGGGTGGTCAGGTCGCTCCGCATGTTGCGTATAAAGGAGGCGATGGCCTCGCCCTGATTGCGGATGGTGGCCTCGGAATCCAGCAGGGTCGTGGCCTCGGTCCACGTGTTGAAGAAGCCCGAGAGCTGCGATGACATGTCGAACTCGGTGCCCTCGTTGAGTATGGTCTCGAGCTGAGAGAGGATGCCGTACTGCTGAGCGCTGGCGTGCTCCGCGGAGTTGCCCGCCCAGAGGCGCCGCTGGAGCGCCTCGTCGATCTGGCGACGAACCTCGGTGACCGCGACGCCCTGCCCGATCTGGTACGGATCGCTGACCCGCCCACGGATCGCCTGGAGCATCGCGATCTGGCGTGTGTACGCCGGGTTGGCGGCGTTCGCCATGTTCATGGACGAGACCTGCAGCCCCAGCTGAGACGTCGTGAGCGCCGAGCGGGCAATGTTGATGCTTGATGTCAGACTCATCGCATTGCTCCTTCGCTTAGCTCACCGTGTCCAGACCGCTCATGACCTGCGTGCGTCCCGCCTCGACCGCCCCGCCACGCGAATAGGTTCCCGCGTGCGAGAGCGATGCGCTGACCTGCTTCATGAGCCCCTTCATGTGCATGGCGAGCTGCTCGGAGGCCTGCTTGACGGCCTGCTGCTCGTCGCGCACGCGCTGGATGAGCTCACGCAGGCGCGTGCGGCGCTCGTTGATCTTGCTGCGTTCGTCGTCCCCAAACCGCTTGAGCAGCTCGTCGAGCGTGTCGATCGGCTCGCCCCGCCTGGCGATCATCGCCTGGCGTTCCTGCTCGATGCGGGCGATCCGCATCAGCGTCTCGCTTGTCCGCATCGTGATCCGCTGGAGCGACTGCACGTCCGCGTGGGTCAGTGCTTCCTTGTGCTCCTGCGCCAGGCCCAAGAGCACGCCGTGCTCGTCTTCGAGCTGTGCGAGGATGGCGTCGAGGCGATCCGCGTCGACCGAGCCTCTTGTGGAGGTGTTGTTCATCATGGCGGAGCTGGTGTTCATGGCGTGCTGCTCCATCTCAGGCGTTCAGGTCCAGTGGCTGCGCGCTGGACTCCGCAGGTGGTAGGTGGCGGGTGAACTGTTCGACGAGGCGGTCAACGATGGGGAACTGCGCTGCGCGGGCGATCTCATCGGCGAGCTGGTTGTCGAGCAGGGAGCCGAACTGTTTCTCCGCCTGGGTGGGGCCGAACGGAGGCGCGGCGTTGTTGCTCTCTCGGATCTGGGAGAGGATGGGCTTGATGAAGCTCGTTGCCACGAGCCCTTCCGCCGCCGCCCGTGCTTCGTCCCGCTTGGCTTCGATGCCCTTCGCATCGGCATCCTCTAGCCCAAAGCGCGGACCGATCGTTTGCGATGGCCTCGCGAGCATGGAGAGCGACGATGGGTTCCATGATGTATTAATGGTGCTCATGGCCTCGTTCCTTCCTTTACTCGCGTCCGTCGATGACGAGCTTGGCGTGCAGGTGCCCGGACTCGTGGAGCATCTTGAGGATGTTGATCTGCTCCACCGGCGGGATGTCGAGCTGGTCGAACGCCGTGATCAGGTCCTGCAGGCGCATCATGTCGACCTGCTCATCCCCGGCGTAGACGGCCGCGAACTCGCTGGTCTGCTCTACTTCATCGCCCGGTAGCGGGGGGAGCGTGGTGGTGATGCTCAGGTCCTTGTGGGTGATGACGGTGGGCGAGACCTGCACGTCGCCGGTGATGACGATGATGCCCGAGCTGGTGTCGCACCTGACCTGCGCCGGGAGCTTCCGCAGGGCGCTGGAGATGTCCGTCTGCATGATGTCGCCGAAGAACGCCGCCGGTCGGGCACGCTCGGTGACCGGGACAACCACGCGGATGGTGCGCCCGTCGACCGCTGTGGCGACAGAGTTGTTCAGGCTCGATGCGGAGAGGAGGTACTGCTGATTGATCTCGGCGCTGATCGCGGAAGCCGCGCCCATGCCCGAGAAGCTCTGGTCGATGATGATGTCGAACGAGCCGTTGATGGCAGGGGTCGTGTTGATGTCGCGCACCATCTGCGCACCACGCACAACCCGCGCACTGGTCGGGATCTCCTCGTCCGGGAGCGTCAGATCGCCCTCCGCGATCGCGTACACGACGCGCTCGCGCCTGGGCCCGATGAGCGGCGTGATCAGCAGGCGTCCGCCCTCGAGGCTCTTGGCCGAGTTGAGCACGGAGACGGTCACGTCGTAGGCGTCGTCGGCCTTTGCCCCGTCTCGCGGGATGCGGCAGCTCACCATGACCAGCGCGACCGATTTGCCCTTGCCAAGGTCCTCAACCGGGACGGGGTTGCCCATGTTGCGGAGTGTTTCGGCCAGCGGGCGGGCCATGACGAGCTCGGACGCGGAATCGCCCGTGCCGTTGAGCCCGACGACCAGCCCCAGGCCCTGCACGACCGAGGCGCCCTGGCCCTTCACGCGTGAGATCTCCAGCAGGGTCTTGCCCGCCTGAGTCTCGTGCGTGAGCAGCCCGAGGGTGATGATGAGCACGATGTTGACGATCCGTCGTCGCATAAGTGGATTCCTTCCGGTCTCACTTACGCGAACGGCGTGCCAAACTTCCATGGCGTCGCTCACTTACGAAAAAGCACGCGTGCGATTGGTGCCGCACGCGTGCCGGTGGTGGGTAAGTGAAGTGCAGTGGTGCTCAGAAGGCGAACACCGCGTCGAGCACGCGTGTGATCAGCCCCTTCTCTGCGGCTTCCTTCAGATCACCCTGATTCTCAAGGATGATGCGCAGGTCCGCCATCTGGCTGGAGAGCACCGTGTTCTGCTGCGTGATGTCCTCTTCGCGGACCAGGCCCGAGAGAACGAGCTCAGAGATCTCACTGTCGCGAGCGATCGTCTTGCGGGCTTCGACGAGCATCGTGCCGTTTGGCTTCACTTCACGGACGATGGCGCTGATCCTGGCCGTGAAGCGGTCTTTGCGTTCATAGTCACCCTCGCCGGAGAACTCGCGGGATGTGGCGAGATCGATGAGATCCACGTTGTTGATATCGCCCTGCTCGACGCGAAGCTCGAGGAGCTTGAGCCAGCTGATCATCGCATCGATGTTCGCCGATGAGCTCGATTCCTTCTCGGTTTCCAGCTTCTGTGAGCTCGTGGTGCTGGAGTTCTCATCGATGATGATCGTGATGATGTCGTGCTTCTGGATCACGCGCGTCTCGGGCTCGGCGATGAAATGCATCGAAACATCGTTCAATAGGATGACCGGCTGCGCATCGCCTCGGTCCGCATCAGCCAGGAACAGGCTCTGGGCGCTGAGCGTTGACGCCACGGTGGAAAGCGCGAAAAGGGTCGGAATGAGGTGTTTCATGATGGATTCCTGTTCGGCTGGGTCCGCGTGGCGGCGGTGGGGGTGTGCATGATGACGACGCGTCCAGGGCCGGCGACCCGGGCCTGGAACTGCTGCGAGCGGTCGCGTGATTCGAGCTTGATGATGTCGCCCAGGCGCCCGCTCTCCTTGGCACGCACGAGCAGCGACACGGACACGCTCCCCGCGATCGAGCGTGCGTTGACCACTTGGCCGCGCTCGACGAGAATCGGGGCTTCCAGATTCGATGCGTAGATCATGCTCCCGGGATCGATGGTCCCGGTCGTGATCATTCCGATCGAGCGGTCTGGCTCCGCGATGGGCTCGGTGATGCCCAGCCAGCGGTGTTCGATCTTTGAGTTCTCGTTGCTGATCATGCTCGAACGCTTGATCTGCGTCGTGGCCACCCGGACCGCCCGCTCCACGTGCAGCTCGAACTGGAGGGTTCGATCGAGCACGACGCGCTCCTGTTCATAGACGACTACGCCCAGCACCATCCGCTCGGAGCGGCCGATCTCCCGGATCTCGACAACCCTGCCTTCGACCGTGGTGTTGAGTGCTTCCTGGTCCCGATCGCTGAAGCGGAACCGGGACTGATCCGCGTCGATATCCAGTCGGGCACGCGTCCAGCGTTCGACCTGCTGACGCAGCGTGTGCTGGGCCTTCTTGAGCTGGGTTGGGTGTTCTGGCAGTGGTCTACTCGCGGCGGTGTCGCGCTGGGCGAGCCTGGTGAGGCGGACATCGCAGCCCGAGACGATGACCGCGCCGAAGTTGATCCCCGGGGCCTGCTTGATCTGTTCACGGATCGTGGTCATCTCGATCTGCGACCAGGAACCGGTCGCAAGCGGTTCTGGCAGTTCGATACGCAGTGAGGCGAGATCCGAGCGCTGCGCCCCCTCGATGCGGGCGAGGTCGCCCAGCAACGGGGCCGACTGATCCGCCGGCAGTCGTACGGTGGCTCGCAGATCGACGCGCGTTATTGCGGATTCAGCATCCCCTCCCAGGCAGGAGCTGGTGAGGAGCATGATCAGGATGAGCGTGAAGCGGAACATGTGAAATCTCAGTGGTTTACGGTTTACCGGCGGAGCTGTGCGACCGACTGCAGCGTCTCGTCGGCGGCACGGATCGCTTGCGAGTTCATCTCGAAGGCACGCTGGGTGCGGATCAGCTCAATCAGCTCACGCGACGGGTCGACGTTGGAGCCCTCCAACGCGCTGCCTCGGATCGATCCGAAGTTCTCGGTGCCAGGCTCGCCGTCGATCGGCGGGCCCGAGGCCCCGGATTCAACCCAAAGGTTCGATCCAACCGAGCTGAGCCCCTGCGGATTCACAAACACGGAGAGCTGGATCTGGCCAGCTTCCTGCGCCTCGGCCTGGCCGGTCTGGGTGTACATTACCCGCCCGTCAGGGTTTACAAAGACCTCGAGCGCGTCCACGGGGATGTTGATCGCGGGGTCGAGGTAGCGACCGTCCGAGTTCGCCAGCACGAGGTCGCCCTCGGAGTTGCGGACGAAGTTGCCGTTGCGGGTGTACGCCACACCGCCCGCCCCGAGTGAGTCTTCGACACGAACCTTGAAGAAGCCGCGCCCCTCGATCATCATGTCTGTGGATGATGACGTGGCGATGGGGGTGCCCTGCGTGAAATCCTGCTGGGTCCCGCTCACGTCGACGCCAAGTCCAACATACAGCCCGGTGGGGCGTTCATCGCCGATCGCGTTCTCGACGCCCGGCTGGGCCCGCTCGAGATACAGAAGGTCTTCGAAGTTTGCTCTCGACGATTTGAACCCCTCGGTATTGACGTTCGCCAGGTTGTTGGCGATGACGTCGAGACGGGTGTCGAGCGCACGGAGCCCAGAAGCGGCGGATTGCATTGCGATGATGGCCATGGTCTTAATCCTTGTAATTAACGGGCTTAGCTGAGTCGGCCGAAGGTATTGATGGCGCGTGAGATCAGCCGGTTCTGCAGATCGATCATCCCGATGTTGCTCTGGGCACTCCGCGAGGCGCTCTGGATCTTCATGAGTGAGTCGATCTCGTTGGAGCCTGACATTTCCAGGTGGTACTGGCGTACAACCCCTGTGGCATCAAGGAGTTGAAGCGGCGAGCCGTCGATGCGGGCGTACTGCCCTCCCCCGATCGGGCGGAGGGCGCCTCGGTTGGGGACATCGCTGAGTCCGAGCTGGGCGATCGCCTCGCCGTTCTGCTGGATGAGCCCGTTCCCGGCGACCTCGATCGGGCCCAGATTGGGATCGATCTCGATCTCCTGCTGCTTGCTGGAGAGGACGGGTGTGCCTGTGCTCGTCAGCACGAGCTTGTTGTCTGCGTTGAGTGTGAAGCGTCCATCGCGTGTGAGCGCCGGGTTCTCGGGGTCGCCGACGAGGAAGAACCCATCCCCCTCGATCGCGAGGTCATACTCAGACGATGACGATTCCAGCGCTCCTTGCGCAAAGTTGATCATGTCGTGCGCAGAAAGCACACCGGATCCGAGGCGTTCGAGCAGCGAGTTCGAGCTCAGCTGAGGGAGGTTGTCCTCGATCCGTGCGGCCTCGCGGAACATCGTGCCGGTCATCAGAGGCTTGAAACCGGTGGTGTTGATGTTCGCAAGGTTATTGGTGATCGTATCTTGGGCGTGCAGGTTGGCGAGTGCGCCCGATGCGGAGATTTGAAGACCGTAGTCCATGGCAGTACCCCGGCGGAAGACCGGTGTGGCCCTGTTCATCCGTGAACAGCAGCCACCCGTCGCTGGGTATGCACAAACGGCGTGCCAAAGTGATCGAGCTCAGGGGCAGCCGTTGTTGAATGCTGTGAGGAACGCGCTGACATCAAAGAAGTTGACCATGCCGTCATTGTTGAAGTCCGCGATGGGGTCCTGGGCGTTGTAGGCGACGAGGAAAGCGCTGACATCGAAGAAGTTGAGCACGCCGCATGGGTCCGCGAGATCCGCCGGGTTGCACGAGCAGGTCGACTGGCCGCATTGATTGAGGTACACATACAAGTCGTTGCTCGCCGAGTGAACTGAGGCGACGTCAGGAGCACCATCGCCATTGAAATCCGCGATCGCGACCGATACTGGCCCGTTGCCGGAGGGGAAGTTGTGCTGGGGCGCGAATGTGCCGTCCCCGTTGCCGAGCGAGATCGCGATTGATTGCGGAGACGTACCAAAGGTCGCAGTGACCAGATCGAGCTGGCCATCACCATCCAGGTCGGCGAGCTGCGTCTCGATCAGCCCGTCGCTCACCAGGGTCGTGATCTGTGGCGCGAACGCACCCGTGTTGTTCCCGAGATGCACGCCGATGAGATCATCGAAGATATGAGCGACGATGAGATCATTGTCGCCGTCGTTATCGACGTCCGCGATCTGCACATCGCGGGGGCCGTTGCTCGTCACGAACGGGTTGGGTGGGCCGAACGAGCCGCTGCCCTGACCCAGAAGCACATAGACCTCGTTGTTCGTCAGCCCTGTGGCGGCGATGTCCGGGATCGAGTCATTGTTGAGATCGGCGACGGCGACCGAGCTGATGCTGGAAAGGATGTTCACAAAGACCGGGGGTGCGAATGTGCCATTGCCGTTGTTGAGCAAGACCCGCACGGAGTTTCCCTGGCTGCTGGTCACGATATCGATATCGCCGTCGGCGTCGAAGTCGTCCACGGCCAGATCATCCGGGGTGACAAAGAAACCCGCATCGAAGTCGCCGCCTGAAACAAAGCCACCCATCCCGTCGCCCAGCAGGATGGTGACCGATGAGTCGTTCTGGTTGCCGGTCGCGATATCGAGGTGGGAATCGGCGTTGAAGTCTGCGACGGCGAGCCCGACGGGCTGGTCGCCGGTGCTGTAGTGGTTTGCGGGTGAGAATGTTCCATCGCCGTTACCCAGATGAACAGAAACCCGATCCGCGAACTTCTCGGCAACGATCAAATCGACGTCGCCGTCGGCATCAAGATCGGCGCTGGTCACACGGGCTGGCTCGCTGGTCGAGCCGAGGAATCGTGTGGTTGCTGGTCCGAGCAGGGTTGCCGGGTCGCAGGGGCCTGCGTGCAACACAGAAAAAGTCGCAACAGTTGCAAGATAGCTTACGATCGACTGGCGCATGGTCTCCCTCCCATTGCACGGCGTGTGTTCTGAGAGGATACCAGATCGTGGCACGAATCAACCGCGAAATACCCGGGCTTTCACACGGTTCGCACGTTACGGGCAGCCGGCGTTGAATGCCTGGATAAAGAGACTCACATCAAAGAAGCTGTTGTTTCCATCTTGGTTCAGATCTGCGGCAGGGTCTTGGGCGTTGTACAGCGTGATAAACGTGCTCACATCAAAGAAATCCAGTTCGCCAAAGGGCTCGGCGAAGTCCACATCACAGTTCCCGCTGGGCAACGAATCGGTGACCGAGAACCCGCTCTGGCTCAACGGGGTGAACACGAGATTGCTCTCCGCGAGCGGGAAGAGGAACGGTGAATCTTCGGGGAAGAACTGGTAGATCGTGGTGTCGTCGGAGGTCAACGGGATGTCCAGGGCAAAGCGGACAGACGGTCCCGGTGAGGCATCGGACATGCCGACGATCAAGTCCGCGTTCAGGTCGTCGTCGCCGAGGGGTTGGTTGCCCGCGTAGCCGTAGATAATGGTGCCGTCCGCGAGCAGCTGCACCTGGAAGGTGTATGTGGAATCTTCGTTCGAATCCGCGTGTACGCCGTCCCACGTAATGACGGCCCGATCTGCGAAGGCGTTGTAGCGAACTTCGCCGCGTTCATTCGTCTCGATATCGCTCCAGAACGGGGCGAAGGTTGGTTGCTCAAGGTCGGACAGGTCATCAGGATCCGGCGAGGAGGGCAGCTCCTGCTCGCTTCCAAGGGTCAAGACGCCACCGACGTACACCCAGATGGTGTTGTATGAAGTGCCGTCGAATGAGAAGCTGAACGGCAGGCTGATGCTTATCCGCCCGGACTCGTCGTCGTCATCCAGCTGGGTCAGCACGTTCCCGGTCTGGATTTCCCAGATCGGTGGGAGTGCGAGGGCGGGGTTCGTCGCGAGACCAGCGATCAGGGCGGAGAAGATGAGCGTGCGGCGTGGTGCGGTGTTCATACCTCAAACATAGAGATGCACACGCTCGACTCCAGTGAGTTCCGCTTCATTCTTGATTCATTCAGATCGCCTCACACGGTGTGTGAGTGATCACCCAGCGTGTCATTCACCTTGCCCAGCCAATCGCTGTACCCTAGCGCCCCATGAGCCCGAAAGTCGCCTTCTATTCCACCTCCAAGCGCACTGAGTATCCATATAGACACACTACCTGTGTCACCAGCACGAAAGTTTAAGAAAATACAAAAGCCCACCTATGTACTCATGCTTTTTCGTTATGCTGTCACGGCACATCATTGGAGTTGTGATTGTTTGGGAGAGTTGAAGTATGATCAAAAGAGATTTCGGGCTGGTTGCGGGGACAATCATCGCAGCAAGCACTGCAACGAATGTGGCCGGACAGCCTGTCAGCTACGATTTCAATAACGACGGCTCTTCAGATTACCCTGTATCTGTGGTGGGTTACGACGCGTCGACGCCTGCAGTCGGTGCGGCAAGAGTCTGGTCCGGTGCCTCAAAGTCCATCATTCACACTATCGAATCCGCAGGGACGAACACGCTCTTCGGGTGGAGCACCGGCTCTGCCGGCGATCTGAATGGCGATGGGTTTGACGATCTCATCGTTGGTGAGCCGCTCTGGTCGGCGTCCACAAACTATGAGGGGCGGATCCAAGTCTTCGCGGCGCTGACGCGAGCGTGCTGCTCACGATCACTGGAGGGTATGTCGATACCGGGCTTGGTCGGTATGTTGCCGGTATCGGCGATTGGGATGGGGATGGCACAGGTGATATCGCCGCGTCGGGATGGGACATCGCGGACACTGACGGCGATGGCATCGGCGACGACGCGATCGGCATGGTGTATATCTATTCGGGCGTAAATGGAGCATTGCTGACCGAGATCGCTGAACCGACCGCGACCGCTGCGTTCGGGTATTCAGTGTTCGGGCTCGGGGATATCACCGGTGACGGTAAGGCGGACATTGCGATCTCCGACCCGCACGCGGAGCTTATACCAGGCTCGGGTACGCCTGGGCAACTCTACATCTTTGAGGGCAGTTCGACCGCGGGTTCATACGACCTAACCGATGCATATAGAACGATCTCGAACTCGGATTCAGGTACGCGAGTCTTTGCGGCCCAGGTCGATGTCATGCACCCCGATCTCTGGCTCGATGAGCCGACGCTCCAGATTATCAGCATGACCGTGCCGGGAAACGGTGGGGCCAACCAGGCACCAATCGCGATCGATATCCTCAAGGCCGACGGCACTGTCAGCGGTACAAAGGGCACTCGGAGCTCATTGCAACTCGCGGGCGACATTAATCTCGACGGCAAAGTCGACGCCTCGGATCTGCAGGAATCTATCAGCCAACTTGGGACGGACCCGCAGGCGATCGGTGTCATGCCGATCGCGGACTCGAACAAAGACGGCATCATCGACATGCTGGATGTTCAAGTCGTGATGGATGGGTATGGGGGCGCTACAGATATTTATGAAGGTTTGTGGGATGGCTCGCGACTGCTCTCCATCGCAGCGGGCGCTTCCGGGTTTGGGAGCACCGCGGGTCTCACCGGCGGCGGGCTCGGAGGTACACAGTGGGGTGGGGGGCGTCGGCCAACGGACGATTGCCCACCAATGATTGTTGCTCCAGGGCATATTACTGCCAGTCTCATTCCGACGCTCCTCCGAGAGGATGTCGAGAGGAGTTGTAGCGAATGCCCTGCTTATGAAGACAGCCCATCTTGCTATGTGTGTGAATCGGATAAATCAGTTAGCGGTGGTAGTATACAGGTTTTTCCGAATAATCCAATTCCACCGAGTTATGCTGTTTTCAATATAGTAGGAGTTTCAGAAGTTCCTGGGCAACTAAAGTGTATTGATAATTCTACCTGTGGTAGCGATGGTGCTACAGAGCCCACTCCACTTGGCGACCCTTCATACGTGTGGTAAATTTTAGTTGAAGGCGAAGATGGATGGCCAGAAGAGCAGGATCCTAATGATGGACATCTCGGCTGGCCATCAGGGGACACTGTAGTTACAAGTCAATCAGCATGTGTCTCTGTTAAAGCAATATGCTGGGCAAAGCCAAGTGGGCCTTGCGTCCCCGATCCAGCATGGACAAGGATTAGTGAAAAGGAAGTCGATTTTAAAGAGTTCACGCTTGAAGTTGTGAACGAGGCAAATTTTCCTGCGAATAAAAACCGCACGACAGTTGGCGTCTGCGAAGTAACAGAAATTAATGTAGTCGAAGGCATGCAGGTTGACTGGGAAATTGTCAGTGGAGAAGGGACTATCACATCGGTTTACGGTGCTTCAATCTGCTTCATAGCTCCGCCAACAGCAACCACAACGATAATTAAGGCTACTGGGTCTCTCTGTCATGAAGAGATTGTTTTTGATGTGATTGAGCCGAATGATGTAAGATTAACAGCTTTTGAGTACAAGCATCATCAAGGGATAGCTGGCTCCGGTTTTTGCGCGAGTATTCAAGTGCTACCCACTTCTGTCAGTTTTATGAGTATCCAAGTGCGTGAGGGCGCAGTAGATGCCTTCGCTACTGGCAGCTTTGCTAGTTTCAATGGACTCCCACACGCGGTAGGCATTCCGATTAGCATAGGCCCTGAAAATCGTGCGTATGGCGCTTCAGACACGGTTTATACGCCTGCAGGTGATCCAAATCCAAACCCTAATGGCTACACTCCAGGTGTTTTTTTGTGGGCGATTCCTTGGGAATTTAAGTGCGGTTCGGCGCAATGGAAAGAGTTTGCGGTCATCGAACATCAAGCGGGCATAGACGCAAGCGGTAAAGTCACTACAATAAAGGGGGGGGCGTGGTCAGAACACCAAGTCTCTGACCCTGACGAGGATTGTCCATGAAAATGAAATTTGTAAATACAGTTTTAGCTGGTATGCTACTTGGTACTGTTGGTGTCTTTTCAGCAATAGCAAACCCAGAAAAGGATCGTGCCGTGCGGACCTTCGCATCCATACAAGCCGATGTTAATGCTCTTGATAAAGCGTATGTACATACGATCTTAGCGGCCTACATCGATGGCATAGCTGTCGCTGATGCGAATCATCCGGATGTGTTGGCATGGCGAGACAAACTTGTTACACAAACCGATCCTGTTATGCTCGCGAACGAGTTCCATCCTAGAGCTGTGCGAGACTCAATGACAAAAATAGTAGACGATTCCAACGAACTGGTCATCGATCTGCTTTTCAGGGTTTGGCAACAACTAGAAACCGAGGCTGAGATTAATTCACAATCAGCATCTCCGGTATCGATTAATTCGCAAGTTCCCGGTGGAAAGTACCCTAGCGGAGTTGACCCATCAGCCATTGAGGATCCTGCTCTAAGAGCTGAGTATGAGCAGGCTATTCGCGAGGGCAGGAATCGCGCAGTACAGAACAATAGAGCAGTTGCGATCCAGCAAGCGTACAGCCGGTTTGTGAGACGAGTTTCTCGTGTACTTGCTGATATTGGATCTGAATTGTCTATTAATGATCGTGAGACATTACTGATTTCACCCATTCGTGAATCAGAATTTCAAGGATCAGAGGAACTCCTAAAAGTACTTCTTTCGCAGTAGAGATACTCATAAGCTCAGCTTGTGAATGCAGTTACACTCAGCGCATTGTTCACCTTTCCCAGCCAGTCGCTGTACCCCTCGCGCCCCATGAGCCCGAATGTCGCTTTCTTCCCCGTCTCCACCGCTGGCTGGTCGTAGGCGTCGATATTGAGCATCAGCCCGGCGTAGGCGGTCGCGATCTCCCAGAGGGCGATGAACTCGCCCACGTGGTGGGCGTCGATCTTCGGGAACCGGATCGTGTAGTTTGGTCGTACCGACTCCACGAGGGCGTACTCGGTGGCCCGCTTCTCGGCGTTAAGCAGGTCGACCATCCGCTTGCCCTCGAGGTACTCGATCGCCTCCACGCCCATGCCGGTGGGGATGGTGAGGGACTGGTCGTGGCCGAAGTCCTCGACCTCGCAGAAGCCGATGACCTTGTCATTAGGGCCCTCGCGGTAGAGCTGGACCTGGGAGTGCTGGTCGGTGGTGCCCAGGGCGCTGATGGGGGTGAAGCCGGCGAAGACCTCGGCGCCGTTGGTGTCAAACTTCTTGCCCAGCGACTCGGCCCAGAGCTGGGCGTACCAGTCGCCCATGAGCTTGAGGGCGTTGGCGTAGGGCATCATGACGTGGTTGGTCTTGCCCTGATCGACACCCAGGCGCACGAGCAGGTGGGCCAGGACGGCAGCGGGGTTCTTGCTCGCGTCCTCGTTGCTGCACCGCTCGTCCATGGCCTTGGCGCCGTCGAGGAGGGCCTCGATGTCGATGCCCGCGACGGCCGCGGAGAAGAGCCCGACGGGGGAGAGCACGCTGAAGCGCCCGCCCACGCCCTCGGGGACGGGGAGGGTGGTGATGCCCGCGTCGTCGCAGATCGTGCGCATGGTGCCCTTCTCGGGGTCGGTGATCGCAACAACGTGGTCGGCCCAGCGCGAGCCGACGCTGTCTTGGAGCATCTGGCGGATGATCATGAACTGCGACGCGGTCTCGGCGGTCTCGCCGGACTTGGAGATGACGTTGTACAGCGTCTCCCTTGGGTCGCAGATGCTGAGGATCGCGTTGAGATTCGCCGGATCGACGTTGTCCACCACGAACACGCGCGGCCCAGGGCGATCGGCGTGGGGGAGCAGGTTGTAGCTCGGCGGGTTGAGGGCGGCCTGGATGGCGATGTTGCCCAGCGCGGAGCCTCCGATGCCCAGCACGATCATGTTCTCGAACCGACCTTCGCATTCGTTGGCGATCGCCTGCACCCTGTTGAGGTGCTCATCCCGCATCGGGTTGTTCCAGAGTTCTCGCCACCGTTCCCAGCCCGTCCCGCGTGAGGCGTTGAGGGCTTGGGTCAGCCCCGTGAGTTGCTCGGCGCTGGTCGTGATGGTGTCGTCGGCGAGCCCGTGCTCACCAACACGGGAACGGAGGCAGTTTGCGTAGTCGATCGTCAGCATGCCCAAGGATATGCCGGGTGTTCCGATATCCGGAATCTGACGCCGGAAAGAAGAATCGTTTGTCAAGGACGGGGTGAAATGTGGAGATCCCCGGCTGGCGGACTACCCTCAACCATGATCCATCCCTGGCACGACGTACGACCTGGCCTGAAAGAAAAATCGCTTCCTGCTCACTTCCGTGCGATCATCGAGATCCCGAAGGGCTCAAGCAACAAGTACGAGCTTGACAAGCCCACGGGCATGCTCCGCCTTGATCGCGTGCTGAGCAGTGCCGTCTACTACCCCGCGAACTACGGCTTCATCCCCCAGACGCTCGCGGAGGACGACGACCCGCTGGACGTGCTGGTGTTCTGCACCGAGAAGGTGCCGACGATGTGCATCTGCGAGGCCCGCGCGATCGGCGTGATGACGATGATCGACGACGGGGCTCCGGACCACAAGATCATCTCGGTGCTGATTAACGATCACGAGTTCGAGGACTACCAGACCATCCAGGACTTCCCGAAGCACACCTTCAAGATGCTCAAGCGTTTCTTCGAGGACTACAAGCAGCTCGAGGGCAAAAGCGTTGAGGTGGACGAGATCCAGCCGGCCGCGCTGGCGCACGAGATCATCGACGCGTCGCTGGTTCGGTATTCTGAGGCACGCCAGTCGGGCGAGCTATGAAAAAAGCCGCCCTTTCGGGCGGCTGGTCTGATCGTTTGGCAGTGCCTGATTTAGCTCTTGTTTTCTTGGATAAGTTTGTTGAGCTCATCCAGATCGCTCTGGTTGACCTGGCCA
Organism: Phycisphaerales bacterium; assembly: GCA_017642965.1. Taxonomy (GTDB): domain Bacteria; phylum Planctomycetota; class Phycisphaerae; order Phycisphaerales; family UBA1924; genus UBA1924. The sequence continues at coordinate 3,507 of JAEPOJ010000001.1, read as the reverse complement.
TCTCCGTTCAGGTCGATCTCTGAGTGATCGCCGCGAAGCATGCGGTCTACGAAAGATTTCACATCCATGAAATCCACCGTGCCATCTCCTGTAAGGTCACCAGCGCGAAGTGTCATTGATGCGATATTGTCGTTTGCACATTCCGACTCGTAAAGCTGGACTAGGTCGACGCGGAGGGGGTCGGCCGTGTCTCCGATAGACAGGAGCGAGTTATGAGACACGGTGAGCTTCAGTTTCATCTTTGAGCCTGAAGTGTAGTCGCCGAGTGATGATCCGGAGCCTGTCACGGGGAGTTCGAACTGGTCCCAGACCTTGATCGTTTTGCGGTCATACACATCAGACACGTTCGCGATGTCGTCGTCGAATGTGTGTGTCCATGTGTTGGCATAGTCGTCAGGGATCGTATCCGTATCTGTGAATACAGCTCGTCGGGTAGACTTGCTATACCACTGTTCAGGCGTATCAGGTATGGTCTCGTATGAGCTGGTCGTGTAGTTGTAAATGGCCAGTTTGTACGTGCCGTTTTCCCAAGGACCACCGCCATCGAGTACTTCAGAGACAAAGGTATAGTTGTCCCCCAAGGTTGTGATCTTACCTATGTCGAACTCGGACTCGAATGTGGATTTCCAAGAGCCGGAGTAGTCGGGCGAGAAGTTGTAGGTGTGCTCTTCACTGAACTCGAGATCCTTCTTCTCTGTGCCGATTGAGACGCCGTCGACAAGCACATCGGTCAGCTTGTACTCATAGACCTGACTCAGGATGTCGTTTGTCGCGTCCCAGTTGTACTGGTATGTCGCGTTCGTCGTCCCGTCGCACTGCTTGCCGTTTGCATGATTCCCCGGATCGCCCCAGAAGAGTATCTCGTTGATCCCTTTCGCTTTGCAGAGCGCGACAATGTTGCGTACATTGTACTTGGTCGTGATATCATTGTCGTATCCAACGCTCGGCCGGTGAACGGTGGTTCCTACTCGGGTGACCCATGGCGCAATATGTGGTTTACTATCAATTCCGTCATCTTCGAATACTGGAAATGAGAAAATGATGTGGTCAAGATCAGTACGTGCTTGCCTTGTCCATGCGCGAGATTCCTGGATGAAGTACTCCGCTGGATCGCCCTCATCAAAGCTGATCACGCCGTCACTTTCCAGTTCTTCGGTTTGATAGTCTGATGGCGGGTATAGGACAGGCGACTGCATGTCGCTGCTGCCCATAGAGGCCGATTGGGCGAAGCCAAAGCCCTCGTGGATATGCCAGTTCGGGTTGGTGGCTCCATGCCGGGAGGTAGATATGTTCGGATACTCTTGTGTGTAGTAAAGAGAAGTGTTGTAGTTCGACCATCGGAATCCGCCCCAGTCGGTGTCATTGATCGGGTGATCGAACGCGGCCCCTATCGCGCCATCAATGAGGGATTTGTAGATCCCTGTGAGCTGATTTGAAATGGCATAGTACTCAACATCGAACTGGGGGTTCTGGTGGCTCGAGTTGCACGCTGTGTACGCGTTAATCGGTGCATTTGGTGTAAACTCGGTGCACGCGCTGTTCCAGCCATCGATGCTCGCAAGCAGAGATGTATTGGTGAGCACTTCGCTTGCGTATGACGTGGCCGGCGTGCTGTCCCACAGGTCAAAGTTGCCGTACAGGACCTCCGTGTTCCAACGTGAATCACTGGTGATGGACTCGATGGCAGCAAGGTTGTCGGTGTGGTTCAGGCCATACTGTCTGCCTCGCTCTTCATCAAAGAAAATTCTGAGCGGGTAGGGAAAAGTAGTTCCCGTGAAATCAGGGTGTGCGAGCACTTCCGCAACAGTTTGATCTGTGAGGTACTCGACGATTGTGTCTCCAAGAGTAACGCCATTCTCACGCCAAACTGATGCTCGAGCAGGTGATTCTGAGAGCGGTGGGAGGTTTGCCCAGTCGTCGCAAGTGCCTGTGGAATACGGCGGGGTACAAGAGAATATCGAAGTGTCCCAAATATGTACGGTGTCGTCGAGATTGTCATCAATGTGATCATGGAGATCAATGAGCTTCACATTAAAGAAAAAGATCCCATAGTCACCAGAAGTGATCTTGTCACTGCCGGTGGACTCGATACGATCTACAATCCGGTCTGCAAGTTGTGCGGCTTGGCTATCAAGCGACGTGTAGTTGATCGAGACGACGCCACCACTGATCGATATGGAGCTGCCCCAAAAGGATTGGTGGATCCAAAGCTGCATGTCCGAGTGAATTTTGTCATACGGATCAACACTTGCATCATTGATTTCCCACGCCCAGAAGTGGTTCGGTTTCTTGTTGTTGAGCCAGCCCCCAGTGCTTGGGGCGATAGTGCTGTCGTCAAGACGGAGTCGTTGCCGATCGATCGTACCTTGATCATAAGATGATGTCTGGGCAATTGTGCTCCCCGCGCAGGCGGCGATCAGGGCGAGGCGGGAACTGTTCATCATGTCCATGTCATTCTCCTTTCAATGTATGGCATGTCCGACGAACGTAACTGCGATCGTTGCCTCGGAATGTGAGCGTTGTGCTATTTGCTGGGGCGGCCACAGAGTTGGGGAATGTCGCGCAAAAATGTGTATGGATAACCACATAGAAGATGCGGCTCCCCCTGATCCGGTTGCGAGTTATCCACCTAGGGGCGGGAATCGTGTGGTGAATCCCCAGAACCGGGACGGGGCTATCATGATCCGTGTTTCCCGAGATCGATCGCATCCTGGTGACCCGAGAGCAGATCGCACAGCGCGTGCAGGCGATGGCTGGTGAGATCGTGCGTGATCTGAAGGCAGATCTCGCCAAGGATGGTCATACCGAGCTCGATGAAGACCGGATCGTGATCATCCCCATCATGACCGGTGCGATGATCTTCGTCGCCGATTTAGTGCGTGAGCTGCCGATGAAGCTCTCGCTGGGGTTGGTCGCGGTATCGAGCTACCCCGGCGAATCGGTGACCAGCAAGGGGGCGCACCTGGCGTCCGAGCTGCCGGAAGACCTTGAGGGCAAGCACATCATCGTGCTCGACGACATCCTCGACTCCGGGCAGACGCTGGCGACGGTGAAGGGGCTCATTGAGGAGCAGCACCCCGCCTCGCTGCGTATGGGGGTCATGCTGGACAAGAAGACGAACCGGACGGTGGATGTCCACGTCGATTACGTTGGCTTCGAGATCCCCGATGAGTTTGTGGTGGGGTACGGGCTCGATTTCAACGGCTACTACCGCAACTACCCCGAGATCGCGGTGCTCAAGCCCGACCTGATCCCCTCCCGCTGAGGGAGTCATCGAATGAATCTTGCGCATTGAAAAGGACCGCCCCCTCTCGGAGCGGTCCCTTGATGATGAGTGATCGCAGATCCGGATCAGCGTTGACGAAGCTTGCGCACACCCGCGAAGCCGGCGAGCATGCCGAGTCCAGCGAGTGCGGCCGGCGGGAGCGGGACGACGTTGAGTGTCACGTCGTCGACGTTGATGCCGCCGCCGATATCGATGTTGGTGAACCAGCCGGAGCGGTTGCC
>JAEPOJ010000019.1:22065-72358 GCA_017642965.1 Phycisphaerales bacterium | reverse complement strand
GATCGGATACGAGCACAACGAACTCAGGGCTCAAACGCCCACGCGCACAAGCACACACGACTCGCCCGCAGCCCCGATGTCGCTGATGCGCACCATGCACCAGAGCTGGTCCATCGACCCGGCGCAGGCGGAGCAGCAGGTCGGCGTGATCCGCATGAGCACGACGATGCTGCCGCTGTACCTGCAGACGGCATCCGACCACCTCGGCGAGTGGGAAACACTGAAGCGCACCTACGGAGGCGACACGCTCCTGAGCGACGAAGCGATGGAGCCCGACGCCTGGCTGAGCGAGGACGACCCCTCGCTTGTCGGGATCGTCACCGGCGAGATCCGCGCCTACAGCGTGGCGGACGAGCGCGGCATGCTCCACTTCGTCGCGGGCGGCACCGAGGACAACACCTACGACATGTCACGCGTCCGACACGTGATCGACCTCGGCGGCAACGACACCTACATCTGGCCCGAGGGCTTCGACACCGCATCGCGCGCCTCGTCCCACATCATCATCGACATGGGCGGCAACGACACCTACCGCTCCGACGCCGCCTTCGCAGGCCCCGGCGTCGGCGTGTTCGGCGGCGCCATTATCGACGACCACAGCGGCAACGACACCTACACCTCCACCAAGCTCGCCTCCATGGCCACCGGGCTCTTCGGCATCGGCATCATCCTCGACCGGGCCGGCAACGACACCTACACCAACACCGGGCCCGAGTCCGGCTGGTCGCAGGGCGTCGGGTTCTACGGCATCGGGCTCATCATCGACCGCGAAGGACGCGACGTCTACCACGCCGAGAAACTCGCCCAGGGTGTCGGCGGCCCGCGCGGCTTCGGCGCCATCATCGACGGGGGCGGCAACGACCTCTACCAGGCCAACGGGCCCAACTTCACCTCCGCCTACGGCACGCCCGGAGTCTACCTCGGCATGTCGCAGGGCTTCGGGTTCGGCGTCCGCGGGTACGCAGCCGGCGGCGTCGGGCTCATCGACGACATGGCCGGCAACGACCAGTACATCGCCGGCGAGTTCTCGCAGGCCGGCGGGTACTACTTCGGGCTCGGGCTCATCCGCGACCACAACGGGCACGACCTCTACCACGCCAACCGCTACGGGCAGGGCTTCGCCGCCCACCAGGCAGCCGGCATCCTCATCGACGACGCGGGCGACGACACCTACTGGTCCATGACCGCCGCCTCGCAGTCCGGCGTTTGGGACGAGTCCGTCACCCTCCTGCTCGACAAGGCCGGCAACGACTCCTACCGCTGCGACGGGCTGGGCATCGGGGCCGCCTCCATGCAGGCCATCGGCGTCTTCATCGATCTGGAGGGCGATGACCGCTACTCAGCTAATGCAGGCGCGACGCTAGGGCAGTCGGGGAGCAACTCCTACCACTACGACATTGCGGGTGTCATGAGCTTCTCAGGCTTCTTCGACCTCGCCGGCACCGACTCCTACTCGGGCAACGGACGCACCAACAACACCGCGACCTCCACCGGCTCACGCAACGAAGACGCCCCGGAGAACTCCTCCCTCTACGGCGTCTTCGTCGACGAGTAACACGCTCGAATCGCCCATCCAACCGTCGATATCCGCCACGCACACCCGCGTCCCGGCGGTCCGTCTGTGCGGATTATTCCAAATGCGCTGAAGTCGCCCATCGTCGTTCCCGATACCTCACCGGTCAGTTTCACACGATCTCAGAGAGGAACACCGATGTCCGCAATCATGCCCGACCCCGTCGAAGCCTCCCGTCTCGTCATGAGCCTCAACGTCTTGCTCCCGCGTCTGGACGCGATCACCGCGGAGTTCTGCCGCATGGTCGAGTTCGCGACGCCCGAGCTGCGACTGAAGTTCCCGAGCAACGAAAGCATCCTCGCCGTCGGCATCGAGGACATCCTGAGCACCGTGAACGACCCCCAGCAGGCGGCGCAGACCGTCGCCCGCTATGTCACGCTCGCCCGCCAGGCCGAGATCCATGAGACCAACCTGCCAGTGCTGCTCGCGTCCATCCAGACCGCCATCGCCGAGACCGCGGGCTACACCTGGACCGACGCGCTCGAGGACGCCTGGACCATGTGGTTCGACACCCTGGCCGAGCTGGCCGTGAGTGGGGCGGGCGTCGAGGAAACACAGGCCGCCTGATCAACCACAACAGACGAGAGCGAGACCACCACAGGGCACCCTCGAGGGTGCTTTTTTCGTGGGCTCCGGCGTATGATCACCCCCTAGCACACACCGTGAACGAAGAAAGAGCCCCATGCGCACCCACACCTGCAACGAACTCAACGAATCACACATCGGACAGGCCGTCACCCTCTGCGGGTGGGTCAACGCCTACCGGGGCCACGGCACCGGGCTCGTCTTCGTCGATGTGCGCGACAAGGGCGGCGTCACCCAGGCCGTCTTTGAGACCGAGGGCGACAACGCGGACCTCATCGAGCAGGCATCCAAGCTCCGCAACGAGGACTGCATCAAGGTCGTCGGCACCGTCCGCGAGCGTGCCTCCAAGAACGACAAGATCCCCACCGGGTCCATCGAGGTCCTCGTCACGAGCATGGAGCGCCTGAGCAAAACAAAGAAGCTCCCCTTCCTGCCCTCCACCGAAAAGGACCTGCCCAACGAGGAGGTCCGCCTCCGCCACCGCTACATCGACCTGCGCCGCCCGACGATGCAGAACATCCTGCGCACGCGTCACCGCGTCGCCAAGCTCACGCGTGACTACTTTGACGAGCACGACTTCATCGAGGTCGAGACGCCCGTGCTCTGCCGCTCAACGCCCGAGGGCGCCCGCGACTTCCTCGTCCCCTCGCGCAACCAGCCCGGCATGTGGTACGCACTGCCCCAGTCGCCCCAGCTCTTCAAGCAGATCCTCATGGTCGGCGGCTGCGACCGCTACCTGCAGATCGTCAAGTGCTTCCGCGACGAGGACCCCCGCGCCGACCGCCAGGCCGAGTTCACACAGATCGACCTCGAGATGAGCTTCGTCGACCGCGACGAGGTCCTCTCCATCATGGAAGGCTTCGCACGCAGCGTCTGGAAGGAGATGCTCGGCGTCGAACTCCCCGAGTTCCCCCGCATGACCTACCGCGAGGCCATGGACCGCTACGGCATCGACCGACCCGACACCCGCTTCGACCTCGAGCTCGTCGACATCTCCGACCTGGCCGCCAAGTGCGAGTTCGGCGTCTTCACCGACGCGCTCGCCAAGCCCAAGGGCATCATCAAGGCCATCCGCGTGCCCGGCGGCGCCGAGAAGTTCTCCCGCAAGGTCACCGACGCCTTCAACCCCTTCGCCCAGCAGTTCGGCGCGGGCGGCGTGCCAACCGTCAAGTACACCGGCGGCGAGTTCTCCACCGGCATCGCCAAGTTCCTCACCGACATCAAGGACGAGCTCGTGCAGCGCCTCGGGCTCGAAGACGGCGACGCCGTCGTCTTCGGCGCCGACACCTACAGCGTCGTCACTAAGGCCCTGGGCGAGCTGCGCCTCAAGATCGCCCGTGAGCACGGGTACATCCCTGAGGACAAGTGGAACTTCCTCTGGGTTTACGACTTCCCCATGTTCGAGTACGACGAGGAGACCGAGCGCTACTACGCCCTGCACCACCCCTTCACCGCACCGACGAAGGAAGAAGCCGAGCGCCTCATGGCCGCCGACATCAAGGACGTCGACACCGTCGAGTCGATCCTCTCCGACGGCTACGACATGATCTGCAATGGCTCCGAGATCGGTGGCGGCTCCATCCGTATCCACGACCAGCAGGTCCAGTCCAAGGTCTTCGAGCTCCTCGGTCTCAGCCCCGAGGAAGCCAAGCTCAAGTTCAGCTTCCTCCTCGACGCCCTGTCCTACGGCGCCCCACCCCACGGCGGCATCGCCTTCGGCCTCGATCGCCTGGTCATGCACCTCGTGGGCACCGAGAACATCCGCGACGTGATCGCCTTCCCCAAGTCGCTCACCGGCGTGGACCTCATGTGCGAAGCTCCGAATGTGGTGGATGCGGAGCAGCTCAAGGAGTTGCATGTCGAGAGCACCGCCGAAGCGTCTGTGTGATCTTCGTGCCTCACCCGCTCCTGGCGGGGGGAGGTGCCGAACGCGTGAGGCGGAGGGGGTATGGGAGTCACACATAACGGGGTGCCACTACTCGACGCGCAGCGGCACAGTAGTACTCTTGCGTGGTTCGGAAGACACTACTGCGCGTCTTCGACGCGAGTAGTGGCACCCTGCCAACAACCTGCATAAACCGCGTCTGCGCCGCAGCGTATGCAGGGCACCCCGCAGTGGATCCGCGCTAGAATCCCCCATGACCACGACACTTTCCGAGCCCGGGCTCGACCCGATTACCATCGCCAACCGCACCTTCAACTCCCGCCTCTGCGTCGGCACGGGCAAGTACGCATCGATGGAACTCATGCGCGACGCCCTCGACGCCTCCGGGGCCGAGGCCATCACCGTGGCCGTGCGCCGCGAGCGGTTGTTCAACGAAGAGGGCAAATCACTGCTCGAGTACATCGATCTGGATCGGTACACGATCCTGCCCAACACGGCCGGGTGCTTCAGCGCCGACGACGCCGTGCGTGTGGCCCGTCTCGGGCGTGAGCTCCTCGACCAGCTTGAGAACCCCGGCGCCAACTGGGTCAAGCTCGAGGTGCTCGGCGACAAGAAGACCCTCCTCCCCGACCCCGTCGGCACCCTCCAGGCCGTCGAGGAACTCGTGAAGGACGGCTTCGACGTACTCTGCTACACGAGCGACGACCCCATCAGCGCCAAGCGCATCAAGGACGCGGGGGCGGCGGCCGTCATGCCCGCCGGCTCACCCATCGGCTCGGGCCAGGGCGTGCTCAATACCAACAACATCGTCCTCTGTCTCGAGCTCCTCAAGGAGAACGACCCGACCTTCCCCGTCATCGTCGACGCGGGCGTCGGCAGCGCCAGCGATGTCGCCTACGCCATGGAACTCGGCGCCGACGGCGTCCTGCTCAATACCGCCATCGCCCACGCGAAGAACCCGGTCATGATGGCCCACGCCATGCGCAAGGCGATCGAGTGCGGGCGTCAGTCGTATCTTGCTGGTCGCATCGATAAGAAGCTCTACGCGACCGCCAGCTCCCCCATGGAAGGCGCGATCTCGTATATCCCGGGGGAATGAGGGAGCTTTGGGGTGCCCGTACTCACGTCGTAGACGCGCAGTGCGGATGACCCACAGCAAACTCAGGCACGAATGTGAGAGCGCCGCACTCCGCCGCTTCGCGTCCAGTACGGGCATCCCACAGAGTCTTGTCTCAGTTCTTCGCCACGACGACCGCAGCCCCGCTCGGCTCCGGGCGCTCACCCAGCACGAACGATTCCACCGCCACCGCGATGTCGTCAGGGACCAGCACCTGATCGCCCGGCAGGTCCTCGGCACTCACAATCGATCGCAACATCTCTGTCTCGACCGCGCCGGGATGGACCGTGTATGCCCGGATCTGGGGGTACTCGTTGCGGATCGCGCGGGCCATCGCCTCAAGCCCGGCTTTCGTGCAGCCGTAGGTGCCCAACCCCGGGAACGGGTCGATCGCGGCCCGAGACCCGATCGAGACCACGCACCCGCTTGTCTTCTGCAGGTGCTGGAGGGCGAGGCGGGTGAGCAGGATCGGGGCGGTCAGGTTGATATCGATGAGCTGCTCGATGTCGGGTTCGCCGAGTGTGCCGAGCTCTCCGCAGGTACCGATCGCGGCGTTGTTGACCAGCACATCGATCCGCCCGAAGGCCGCGAGCGTCTGATCGATCAGGCGGGTTCGGTCCTCACCCTTGGAAATGTCGGTGGGGACGACGAGCCAGTCCTTGCCCTCATCTCCCAGCCCGGAGGCGACCTCTTGGAGCGGAGCCTGGCGACGACCCGCGAGCACGACCGGGCCATGCTTTGCGAGCCGCTGGGCGATGGCCTTGCCGATACCGGAGCCGGCACCCGTGACGATGGAGACGGTAGGGGTTGGATCGCTCATGAGCGATGGTAGGGCATCTGATCACAGATCCGTCGACACACGGAAACCTGACGACAGGTCGCCCATCCGCAGGATGCTCACCGTGCTTTGCGCCAGCAGCGCGCCCAGCGGCTTGCCCGCAACAAGGAGCACCGGGTCGCCATCGTTCGTGATGCCCTCGGAGCGGATCAGGTCCTCGACCATGTCGGTCCAGTCGCGTAGGCGGCCAGTGTCTGGCGGCTGGGTGTATATCGGGGTCACGCCGCCGTAGAGTGCCATGCGGCGGGATGCGATCTTCGAGGAGGTGTACGCATAGATCGGAACACGGAAGTTGTTCTGCGAGAGGTAGCGGGCCATGCCGCCCGCTTCGGACCAGACCGCGATCGCTTTCGCCCCGAGTTCCTCCGCCATGTACCACACGCCCTTGGCCAGCGCGGCCGAGCGGAAGGGGTACTCCTTGAGGGTCGGCGTGGCTTGGTTGAGCGCCAGGTCGTCCATACGCGATTCGGTCACGCGGATGATCCGCTGCATGGTCTCCACAACCACGCGCGGGTGCTTGCCCACGGCCGTTTCGCCTGAGAGCATCACGGCGTCGCAGCCGTCGAGGACGGCGTTGGCCACGTCCGAGGCCTCTGCGCGGGTCGGGGTGACGGAGTCGATCATGGTCTCGAGCATCTGCGTCGCCACGATGACCGGCTTGCCCAGCATGTTGCACCGCGAGAGGATGTACTTCTGGATCACGGGCACCTTGGCCACGTCCATCTCGACGCCAAGGTCGCCGCGGGCAACCATGACAGCGTCGGTGGCTTCGATGATGTCGTCGAGATTCTTCACCGCCTGCGGCTTCTCGATCTTGGCAACCACCGGGATGGAGTGGTCGATCCCGTCGTATTTCTCTTCGTCCGCCTTCGGACGCCATTCTTCGAGGCGGGTCTTGAGCTCACGGATCTCCTCAGCCGTCCGCACAAAGGAGAGGGCGACATAATCGAGCTGGTTCTCCGCGGCCCACTTCGCGCACGCCCAGTCTTTCTCCGTGATCGCGGGCATGTTCAGCTCGGACTCGGGCAGATTGATGCCCTTCTTGCTGGTGATCCGCCCGCCGATCGTGACCCGGCAACGCAGTGACTCGCCCGGGACCTGATCGACTGCCAGCATGCGGATCATGCCATCATTGATCAGCACACGCTGCCCAGGGAGTACATCGTTGTAGAGCTCATCGAAGGATGCCCCGAAGGTGGGGATGCCATCGATGATCTCAGCCTCACGCTGATCCTTTCGGAACATGATGTCATCGCCCGGATTGACGATCATCCCACCATCTTCATCGAGATCGGGGACAATCCCGACCCGCATCTTCGGGCCTTGGAGATCACCGAGGATGCCAACACATCGCCCTGAGTTGTCGATCGCTCGGCGGACCTTGGCCAGTCGGTTGTCCATTTCCTCGAGTGAGCCGTGCGAGAAGTTCAGGCGGAAAATGGAAACGCCGGCTTCGATCAGCTTCTCAAGCATCTCGTCAGAGTCGCTGGCTGGGCCGAGCGTGGCGACGATTTTGGCGTGCGGGGGGCGTGTTGGCTCGGCATCGATCCAGGACACGGAATGCGGATGGGGGCTCATGTGGGCTCCTCGGGGCGTTCCTCGGGTGGTGGGTGTGTACTGCATCGGTTCGAGGGTGGTCATGGTGTGATTATTCGCATGAACAAGCACTTTCGTTGCTTTCGTGCACAAGAAGATTGCGAAAAGAGTGCCTCAAACACAGTGAGTCAGCTGAACGCTTGCATTATTTCTCTTGTTCGAGCTCAACACGCGTGCGCGAGAGGTACGCACCATCGTCCAGTTCGCGGACGTACGCGACCATCTGTTCGCGGAGATCGCAGGACATTTGCCAGGCATCATGGACCTCGGCTCCTCCGGCGGTCAGCCGAAGAATGATGTCATCCCCGTCGGTGTCTGTGACCAGCACTTCCGGGTCGTCCCCGTGCTCAGCATCATGACGCTCATGGCTCGTGGCGAGCTCAATAAACTTCTCACGGATCGAGTCCACCGGAGCACGATAATCCAGTTTCAGATAAATCGGTTTCACCAGGTAGGTCTTGTTGAGTGACCAGTTCTCGAACCAGTTGTCAATAAAGTACTTAATCGGGAACACTAAGCGGCGATGATCCCAGGTATTCACGACGACGAAGGTGTAGCTGATCTGCTCGATGGTGCCCCAGTTGTCCTCGATGTAGACGGTGTCGCCGAGCTTGAAGGGCTGGGTAAGGGCGATCTGCAGTCCTGCGATGAGGTTGCCGAGCACCGCGTGCCCCGCGATACCGAAGATGACCGCTGCGACGCCCGCGGATGACATGAGTGTGATCCCGAGGGTGCGGGCCATATCGAGCTGCAGCAGGACGATGCCCACACCCACGAACGCCGTGACGAGCAGGATGGTGTAACGGGCGACGGTCAGCTGGGTTAACACACGTCGCTCCGAATCGGATCCCTCTTCATGAAACCTGCGGATTGCCTCACGCGCGAGCGTGTCGATCACCACGTTGAGCACGCGCATGAGCAAAAACGTGAGTGCCGCGATGAAGAGCACAAGGACCACAGGATCCGCGATCGTCGCGATGGCACCTGGAAGAGAGAGCCCAAACTCAACCACAAGCCAGAGAATCAGCGCAGCGACAACGATCGAGATCGGCCAGTCGAACTTCTTGAGCATCGAGAGGTCGATCTTCTCCGTCTTGGTGCTGATCCATCGCAGCACCCGGGCCGTGAGGTACCCTGTGAGCGGGGCGATGACAAGCGTGAGCGCGATGACGATGATCTTCCAGATGGCGACCCCACCCATCACGCGTTCACTCGCCCAGTCCGGTGTGTGGCGATCGATCCATCCCGGGCCATGCTCGGCGTATAGCGCCGGGATGTTCTCTACGCTTTGCGCCGCGATCAGCCAGATCTGATTGCCACCCTCATCCTCTTCTCGTTCGATGCGAATGGGAACCGCTCGCCCATCGATGCTGATCTCTCCGAGCGAGATGCTGCTCCGTTCCTTGCCGATCATGCCATTGCTGCCTGCGAGCGATGGCGTGTCGAGCATCCCGTCCGGGCGGTCCGGCAATCTGGACCAATCGATCCAGAGTTCTTGGGTCATGACAAAGTAGAGTTGGCGGGCCGCTTCGCTCGGGGACAGGTCGCTGAGCAGACGGGTATTCAGGGCCTGTGATGCACGGCTGAAATCCTCATCCCGGGCGTGCTCAAGAAAATGCTCTACGCAGGCTTGAGGTGTTTCGAGGTTCGCAGATCTGTCGGCACGCGAATCGGATTGTGCACGCGCTGGGTAAGCCGACAGCGTGATGACGAGCAGTGAAACCGTGAAGAGTCCCCAAGTTCGCATGCATGACTATGGGGCGCCAGCATGAAAGTGCGATGAAGCGAGGGTTGGAATCCTTTCAGTGGGCGATCTGTGGGCTGAATTCTGCCTTGGCGGCATCCGAATTCCGTGCTAAAATAAGAGTACCGGGACCTGGGCTCCCGCCGTGTGACGCCTTGAGCAAGGCGGAGAGAACGGCAACAGGCCGCCCAAGAACTGAATCAAGGACATCTGATATGACCACCGCTTCGACGACGAGCCCCGCGCTTTCCGCCGATCCTTTGCAGCTGATCGATGTCGATCACGTGCGTTTCTATGTCGGGAACGCGAAGCAGGCCGCCTATTTTTATGCCCACACGTTCGGCTTCCGGATCGATCAGATCGCGGATCTGACGACCGGATCGCGAACCGAGGCCGACTACCTGTTGACCCAGGGCAACATCCGCCTCTTGCTGACCACGCCGCTCAACGACACCCACCCGGCCGCGGAGGAAATCAAGCTCTACGGCGATGGGATCAAGGAGGTCGCCCTGACAGTTGATGACGCGGAGGCCGCCTACAACCAGGCGATCGCGAACGGCGGCGAGAGCGCTCAGGCTCCACGGACGATCGAGGACGACAAGGGCACCGTGACCGTCGCATCGATCCGGGCGTACGGGCGCATGATCCATACGTTCGTTTCTCGAACCGGCGAGTACGCCCACGAGAACATGCGGAACGGTGGCATGTTCATGCCCAACTTCAAAAAGCACGAGTCGCCGCTGAATGATTACAACGAGAAGCACCCCTGCGGCCTCATGTACGTTGATCACCTCGTCGGCAACGTCGAAGAGGGCAAGATGAACGAGTGGGTGAAGTGGTATGAGGACGTCATGGGCTTCGCTATGTTTAAGCACTTCGACGACGCCGATATCTCGACCGAATACTCCGCCTTGATGTCCAAAGTCATGGCGAGCGGCAACAACCTCATCAAGATGCCGATCAATGAGCCGGCTGAGGGACTCAAGAAGAGCCAAATCCAGGAATATCTGGAGTGGCACAACATGACGCCGGGTGTGCAGCACCTCGCGTTCCGGACCGACGATGAGCTGGCGACTGTCGCCGAGTTGCGTCGTCGCGGCGTGGACTTCCTCGACATGCCCGACACCTACTACGATCTGGTTTGGGACCGTGTGAATACCATGCTCAAGGAGCACGGTCACGATATCGTTCGCGAGGACCACGAGCGTGTGAAGGAACTCGGCGTGCTGGTCGACGCGGACGACGAGGGCTACCTGCTCCAGCTGTTCACCAAACCGCTGCAGGACCGCCCAACGTTTTTCATTGAGATCATCTGCCGTCGTGGCTCGCAGAGCTTCGGCAAGGGGAACTTCAAGGCGTTGTTTGAGTCGCTCGAACTCGAGCAGGAGCGTCGCGGGAACCTTTGATCCGGAGTGAATCGATTCCTACAAAGTCGAAGCCGGGCCGCATGGCCCGGCTTTGTTGATTTTCAGGGGCTCCCTTATTTGAGCAACCGCTTCTGTGCCTTCTCAAGAGATTTCTCGACGGGGATCAGCTTATCGAGCTTGGTCAGCTTGATGACCTGCATCGCATCATCTGAAAGGTTGATCATGACAAGACGACCGCCCCGCTTGGCGAGTTCGGTGTTCATCGTGACCATCGCGCCGAGCCCAGCGGAAGAGATGAACTCGACGCTCTGGAAGTCCGCGACGATCAGGTTCCGGTCGCTCGAGTCGAGGTACGCCTTCATTTCCTGGATGAGGAGCGATGACTCGTGCTCATGGAGCTTGGTTGCGCAGACGCGGATGACCGCGCCATGCTCAGAGAACTCAGTCGATTGGATCAGCGCTGTATCTTCAGGCATGCTGGGATCATATCAGAATAGCGAGCAGGGTGCGATCAGCCCTTGCTGTACGGCTCGCGATAAAAACCCTTGCCCTCGTCGACGAGCATGCCCTTCTTGACCAGCACTTTCCAGATCTTTGGGTTGAACTCGGAGGGCCCGGGTGGCTGGATCGCACCGATATCCGCTCGCTTGCCAGAGGTGACCTCTCGCTGGGAAATCTGAGACTCCTGATCCAGCCTCATGTACTTCAGACGATGCCGGAAAGCCCGAAGGGCGTCGTTGAGTTCGGTTTGTGTGAACTCGGGGAGCGGCTCTTCCTTCTTCAATGCCTCCGGGTTCTCAAGACGAGTGATCATGTCGTCGAGCCCGACAGAGTCGCGCTGTTCGCAGATGCGTTTGAGCTCTCCCTGATCCACCGGCATCCGTCCCAGGAGTCGCTCAAGGAGTGTCCAGTGTTCAAGCTGGCGGACGGGGTCCGTGCTGGAGCGGAGCTTTTTCTCGGTATCGCGAATTTTCTCTACGATGTTCATGCGTGCAGTCTACAGGGAGCAGGCGATGGCCTGCAGGTGTATTCATCACGAGTGTATCGAAGCAGGGCTGATCAGAGCGATGCGTCGTAGGCCTCTGCGTCCATGCAGGCGTCGAGCGTCCCGCGATCGGAGATCCGGATCTTGACCAGCCAGCCGTCTCCGTACGGGTCATTGTTGACCAGTTCCGGGTTATCGCTCAGCGCCTCGTTGACCTCGATGATCTCACCGGAAGCGGCGGTATAAATGTCGCTTGTGGTTTTGACCGACTCGACCTCGCCCACGCTATCGCCTGAAGAGACCTCGGTCCCGGCCTCCTGCATCTCCACGAAGGTCACGTCCGTCAGCTGATCGACGGCGTACGTCGTGAGCCCGATCGTGACGACATCGCCGTCAACCTTGTGCCATTCGTGCGATTCGGAGTAGACGCGATCGGTGGGGGTGGTCATGGGCTTTTCGCTCCTCGTGGAGGGGGATCGTGGTGCAGTGAGCCCGATTGTAGACACAAGTGCTGGATCGACAAGTCCGGGGAGCGTTCGTGTTTCTGCTCGAAAAAACACCCCTTTCACGCCCACCGGCCGCCTTTTCCGATATCATCCTCAATAGCTCGAAGCTCCCCGGAGGATCCGGGTCTTCCGGCCGTCTGTGCATGCAGTCGTTCCCACACTCGCTTGACAGCCGACACGGAGGTTGCGCTGATCATGACCGAAGCCCTATCGAACCAGACCGAACCAGCCGCGCAGCACGCGACCGATGACACCGAGATGCCCCAGGGTACCGCGGGCACGCCGGTCCTCGCACGCGCCGCCGGGCTCCGCCTTGCATCGCTCTCCCTGGCCGGGTTCAAGAGCTTCGCCGACAAGACCACCTTCTCCTTCTCCGACCCCATCACCGGCATCGTTGGGCCCAACGGCTGCGGCAAGTCCAACGTCGTGGACGCCATCAAGTGGGTGCTGGGCGAGCGTTCATCCAAGTCATTGCGTGGCAAGGAGATGATCGACGTCATCTTCGCTGGCTCCGCCGTCCGCAAGCCCGCCGGCATGGCCTCCGTCTGCCTCACCTTCGAGAACCCAAAGCTCACCGACGAGCTGATGGCCGAGCTGGCCGAGGCAGCTGGTCGCGCCGAGGCCTTGGTCCACGAGGACCCATCAGAGTCACCTGATGGCCAGGAGCATCACCCCGAGCACGACGAGCACATCTCCGATGAGGATGCCGACCGCGCTGCAGAGGAGGGCGAGTCCGAGGCGGCCGCCATCCTCACCGCCCGCCACCGCATCGGTCGCCCGCTACCAATCGATGCCGACGAGGTCTCCGTCGAACGCCAGCTCTTCCGCGACGGCAAGTCCAAGTACATCATCAACGGGCGCATCGCCCGCCTCAAGGACATCCGCGACCTCTTCCTTGACACCGGCATCGGCGCCGACGCCTATTCGATCATCGAGCAGGGCAAGGTCGATCGGATGCTCCTCGCCTCGCCGATGGAACGACGCGTGATCTTCGAGGAGGCCGCGGGCATCGCCAAGTACCGCCAGCGCCGCGTCGAGGCCCAGCGCAAGCTCGAGAAGACCGAGACCAATCTCGTCCGCACCCGCGAGCAGCTTGACTCGACCGAGCGTCGCCTCCGCCTCGTCAAGGGGCAGGCGAGTAAAGCTCGCCGCTTTCAGGAACTCGACTCAGAGTACCGCGCCCTGCGCATGGCTCTGGCGTTCGAGCAGTACGACGATATCCGGCGCCGGCTCGAGGGGCTCACCTCGCAGCTCGCATCGCTCGAAGACGAGAAGCAGCGCACCGAGGCCACATTGCGCCAGGCCGAGGACGAGCACCGAGATGCCAGCGAGCAGCACCACACCCGAAACAGGGCTCTTCGCGAACTCGAGGATGAACTGACCAAGGCGACTCATCAGCTCGAATCGGCTCAGCAGCGTGGAGCGATGACGGTCCGGGCCATCGAGGAAGCGGCGGGCGCAGTCGAACACGAGACAACACGGCTCGAAGAAGCGACCTCGCGGATGGAAGATCTGGATGAGTCGATCCAGCGTCATGCTCGCGGTGTTGAGACGCTTGAAGCACAGCTGGAAGAAGCGCAGCATGCACTGAACGAAGCAAATGAGACCAAGCACGCGGCATCGCGAGATGCGGGCACCCACAGGCAGCGTCTTGATGAGACCCGCGCGGCTTGTGCCTCGATCGAGCGAGAGCACGCAACGCTGACCACCCAGGTTCAGAGCGATGAACGCCGCATCGAATCGATTCAGGAGCAGTCGGCTGAACTCGCCGGTCGGTTCGAGGGCCTGACTCAGCAGCGAGCGAATAGAAGCGGACAGATCGGTGAGACGCGTACAGAGATCGATCGCCTTCAATCGCGTGTACATGATCTTGAGAGGGAGCTGAATTCGATTGCTGAGAATGAGGAGCTCGTCGGCGAGGCCCGCTCGCAGCTCGCGACATTGGTCGATGAGCTCGACGAGCAGCGTGTCCGACTCGAAACTCGCACCAGCACCCTTGAGGAGATGGTCAAGTCTCGCGCCGGCCTGGACGACGCGGTGCGTGCCGTGCTCGATCGCAAGGAATCGGGACAGGGCTTTGGTGGTGTCATCGGCCCATTGGCAGAACTGATCGAGGTATCGAGCGAGCACGCGGCCCCGATCGAGTCTGCGCTTGAGGATGCCTTGCAATCCGTCGTTGTCGAGTCACTGGGTGCGATGCCGACGTCGGAGGAACTTGAGAGCCTGCCGGGCAGGGTTACGTTCCTGCCGCTGCATGGGATGGCATCGCCGACGCCATCAGATTTCCCACTGAATCAGCTCGAGGGCGTGATCGGTCCCCGGGTCACGCTGTTGCGTCCGCTCGTCCACGCCAGGTCTCATGATCCCAGGGTGGATGAGATGCTCGACCGGGTTCTGGCTGCGACACTGCTGGTTGCGGACCTTGATACCGCCATGCTGCTCGCTGCTGGGCCGCTCCGGGGTTTACAGGCACGCTTCGTCACCCACTCGGGCACCGTCATCGAACCAGACGGGCGCGTGTGCGCCGGGCCGGCCAGCGACAATCCGGCTTCGGGTCTGTTGGCTCGGCGGGCAGAGTTGGACGAGCTCAGCGTTCAGCTCCAATCGCATACCCGTGAGTACGAGACGAAGCGAGACGAGCTTGCTCGCGTCGATGAGAACGCATCACGGCTTGCAGAGCAGCGTTCGAAGTTGCACACCGCGATCGCCACTACCAAGCAGTCACTCGTCGAGTCCCAGCACGTATTGGATAAGCATGAGAGCGAGCTTGCCCGCCTGGAACGCGAGATCGAGCGCGTTCAGGATGAACAGCGAACCAGCGGGCGACGCCTGGATGAGATCCGCGAAGAGCGTGCGTCGCTCATGGATCGCGCATCCAAGCTGGAGGGATTGCTCGAAGAACAGCGGGTGTCTGCCGAGCAGTCGCGGCAGCAGCTTGAGGAATGCGAGCGGGTGCTTGAAGAAGCAAACGAGACCGTTGCGGGTGCCCGCGTGCAGTCCTCGACGGTCCACGAGCAGCTCCGCTCAGAGCAGCGTCAGCTCGAGCAGTTGCAGGCTCAGCGGGATGAGAGCGAACGCCAGTGCTCGCTCGCACAGCGCCACATCGAGCGTGCCAAGGCCATCCTTGATGAGCACCAGCGTGTTGCGAAAGAATCGATCGAGCAGGAGCGTGAGGCGACGACCCGGATCGAAAAGCTCGAGACTGAAACACAGGAAGCCGCATCGCTCGTGCGAGAATCCACTGAGATGCTCCGCGGGATCGAGCAGCGTCTCGCAGCGGTGCGAGACAGCGCGGAAGCGTTCCAGCGTGACTGGCATGCCATCGAGCTGGCTAAGCGTGAAACTGAAGTCAAACGCGAGACCATTGAGGAGCGGACGCTCGAAGACCTGAGTATCGATCTGGTCATTGATTACCCCGAGTACCGCTACATGATGCGTGATGGCGATATTGAACGCATCGATGTCGAATCCACGACCGCTCGAGTCAATGTTCTTCGTGGCGAGATCAAGAAGCTGGGTAGCGTCAACATCGCGGCCATCGATGAGGAGCAGAACCTCGCCGAACGCAATGACGAGTTGATCGCACAGGTGAGAGACATCGATGAGGCACGGATCAAGCTCGCCACGCTGATCGAGAAGCTCAATGTTGCCTCACGCACACGCTTTGGCGAGGTTTTCGAGTCCATCCAGCAGGAGTTCGGTGGTCGCAACGGCATGTTCCGGCGTCTCTTTGGTGGCGGCCGAGCCGAGGTCCGCCTGATGCCTCTCGTGAAAGAGGTCGACGGGCAGAAGGTCGTCACCGACGAGATTGACCTGCTTGAATCGGGCATCGAGGTCATCGCCAAGCCGCCGGGCAAGGAGCCACGCTCAATCAACCAGCTTTCGGGTGGCGAGAAGACCATGACGGCGGTCGCGATGCTGCTTGCCATCTTCCGCTCTAAGCCCTCTTGCTTCTGCGTACTCGACGAAGTCGATGCGGCCCTCGATGAGGCCAACGTGGGACGCTTCTGCTCTACGCTCGATATCTTCGCCCAGCAGTCGCGCTTCATCGTCATCACGCACAATAAGCGCACCATGCAGTCCACCGACAAGCTCTTCGGCGTCACCATGCAGGAGCGTGGCGTGTCCAAGCGCGTCGAGGTCCGCTTCGATCAGGTCGGCGAGGACGGTGAGATCGCCAAGGACGCGATCAAAAATGCACCGGATGAGGCAACTGAGCCGCTGAATGATGATGAGCCGGAGGCCACAGCCCAGGGTCCTAAGCCGACCGGTGCGCTCCGTGCTGCCCTCGCGACCATGCGTGAAGATGCGGTTGCTGAGGCTCGCTGAGGCACCATTTTTCAGGGTTAGTGCTATACTGCCCGCATGTTGAAGTGCTTATCCCGCATCGTTTGTGTGTGTTTCCTGTTCCTGTTTGCTGCTTCTACGCGTGCTGATACCCTCACGCTGAAGGACGGCTCGGTCTTCGAGGGGAAGATCCTTGAAGAGAATGGTGCCGAGGTTGTCATGGAGGTGGTCATCTCCAATATCAAGACCACCCGGACATTCCCTCGTTACAAGGTGCAATCGATCGAGTACGCCGAGGTCGAGGAGGCTGAGCCGGAGGGTGATGAGAGCAAGCCCTCCGTGAAGCCGGCAGACCGAGAAGCGCAGCAGGAGAAAGACACCGAAACGGAACTCGATGAGGAGGCAACGAAGGACAGCCCCAGTGCCCGTGCGACCGCTCGCGATCGCGCTTCTGCACGAGCGAGTCGGATGTACTTCATGCAGATTCCCATCGAGGGAACCATCGGTGAGCAAACAAACGCCACGGGACTGAAGAACGCGTTGCTGCAGGCCAGACGCCGCGGCGTGTCGCACATCGTGTTTACGATCGATTCGCCCGGAGGGTTTCTGTACGATGCCATCCAGGCACTCGAGGTTCTCAAGGAGTTCGACGACGAGTTCGAGTATCACGCAATGGTCGAGGAAGGGGCGATCAGCGCCGCCAGCATCTACGTCGCGGCTTCCGATCACATCTGGGTCCGACCCGGCGCCCGAGTCGGCGGGGCAGTTGCGTACTCCAACGATACAACATCAGGGGCGGCCGAGGTCGATGCGAAGCTCAACTCGATCTGGGCCGCGGACATCGCGTCGAGGGCGCAAACGAAGGGTCACCCGCCGGAAGTATTCCGCGCCATGGTCGAGCCAGCCGCGGAGCTTTGGGTCGACGCGGAGGGCAACACTTTTACTTCGCGCCCAAGCTCAAACGGCGCTCAGCAACTCGACAACGCAACCAGCATCCTGACGATCCGGGCGGATCAGATGATCGCGATCGGCATGGCGGAGGAGTTCGATGCTGACATCGATAAGCTGGGTGATGTGCTCGGGCTGGAGACATGGGTCGAGGTGAAGACACTCGGCATCCGCGCGATGAAGAAAGCGGGGGGCGAGCGTGAGGAGCTGAGTGAGCGGTATGCTGAAGCCATGAAGGTCTACATCGAAACGCTTAAGGACTACGAGAGGGATCATCCGGCGAGTTTCGATGACTATCGCTATTACACCGACCTGCGCGGTGGTGAGTACGCCGATGGCCCGTCCTTCCAGAAATGGCGTGAGCGAACGGACCGCACCATCCGCCACTGTGATGTGCTCCTCGAGGCCCTCGCCCGGATGGCATCGGTGAATAAGCGTGCAGAAAAGATCGGGGCTGACCATCTGCAGTACGTATCCGAGGAGATCGGCACGGACGCCTATCAGGAGATCCAGGATGCCCGCGCAGAGCTGGTCCGCAACCGGAACAAGCCGCCGATGCCATGAGCAATCGACCGCCACTCCTCCGCATCTGTGACTTCGCTCACCCGGCGGTCGATGATCGAGGAGACCCCGTGCGTCTCGCGAATAGGCGGGTCTTCGAGGGGCAGTTCCAATCGAAGACGATCCGAGCCAAGCGATTCAAGCTCCGCACAACATTCGCAAGCAAGTGCGAGCGACCTGAACCCCGCTACTTCGGGTGTTCTCTCTCTACACTCGTGTCGCTCACCATGCTGGGGATCATCCTGCTCCCTGCGATGCTCATTGCCCTGACGCCCATTGAATCGGGCATCGCGGTCCTAGCCGCGATCATCCTCTTCCTGAGCATCGCTGTCGTGCACTCGCATTACCGACATCGCGGGACCGCGAACCTGATCGCCATGAGCGCCCTGGCCGAAGGTCTCTGTGGCTCGTGCGCGTTCTCACTCCAGGGGCTTGAGTCCGAAGGCGACGGCTGTCTGGTATGCCCCGAGTGCGGGCACGCATGGGACGCGTTGCGGATCGTCCGCCCACACTGGGAACCGCCGCCCGACAACCTGATCCCAAAGCGTGATCCGCGACTCGACCTGCGTCACAACCTCAAGCTGCTGTTCGCAACTCGATTCGCTGCCGACGATTGTGGGCGTCTTGTGCGCACCCATACCTCCTATCTGTGGGGAATCGATCCTGATATCCGCTCCCAGCGAACGGATGAGGCGTGGAAAAGCCTCACGCGTCGGATCCGCTCTTTCGGACGCCCCATGCGCATCTGTATCAGTACCCTCCTCTATTTGCTCGTAGTCTTCGGGCTCGTCCGGTGGAGTTTTCCGGCGTTCTGGGATGACCGCGGCGAGTTCGTGACTTCCATCATCACCCTCTCGTTCCCGTTCCTCGGGGGCGTATTTCTGTACGCGGGCGACGGCTGGATCAGAAACCGACGCATGGCTGAGGTGCTCACCCACAACGGACTCTGCGCCGGGTGTTGCAACGACATCACGAAAACACCCGCAAACGTCAACGCGATGCGGGTGTGCGATCGTTGCCGATCGAGCTGGCTCGACGAGCGTTTCCCGCCCCGTTCGGGTGAGGGTGCTATTTCGACTCGGCCAACGCCTTGAGCTTGTCGATCCCGTCCTGCCAGCCGGCCTCAAACTCGGCGGGTGCGCTGTCTTCGAACTCTCCAAACATCCGATGATCGATGCTGACGCGTGTGCCGCCTTCGGTTTCGTCGAACGCGATTGTCATGTTCATGAGCACCGCCTGGGGCATCGTGCAATCGCCACGCATCCGGATCTTCTTGCCCGGCTTGAGCATCGTGAGCTCTCCGATCACATTGAACCCGCCATCAGGCAGTTCGATGTAGAACTTCCCGCCGATCTCAGGCTGGCACCGCGCCGGCGTCTTGCCCTTGCTCTCCTCGTTCTCGTAGAACCAGTTGTGGGGCTCCTTGAGGAACAGGTCGTACACCTTCTTGGGTGATGCCGCGATGTGCACTTCGCACTGCGCGACTGCGATGCGTGCCGGTGACTCGATTGTCTTCGTGCTCATGTTTGATTCTCCTTAGGTTCATCCGCTTCCGCGATGTGTTTGAGATTGGTCAGGGCACCCGACCATTGGTCCTCGTATTTGCTCACCCAGCGCTCGTAGATCCGACGCAGCGGCACGGCGTTGAGGTAGTTCCATCGTGTCCGCCCTTCCTTGCGGTGCACAAGCAGGTGTGCTTCTTCAAGCACCCGGATGTGCTTCATCACCCCGAAGCGGGTCATCCCCGGGAACGAGCTGACCAACTCACCCGTTGTCTTCCGCCCGTCGCGGAGCAGGTCCATAATCGCCCGTCGCGTTGGGTCCGACAACGCTTTCCAGACCTCGTCGAGGTCGTGATCGAGATGGTGATCTGAACCGCCGTCCATGACGCTCCTTCAAATGTGACTATACGGTCACATAAGCGTCTCCGCAACCCTCCGATTGACAATTCGCTGAAAATGTGTCTCAAATCGCATCTATGATCCCGGAATGCCCATCGCGACGAATAAGCCGTTCGAGGTCGTTTCCAGCTATCAGCCCGCCGGCGACCAGCCCGAGGCCATCGATTCACTGGTATCCGCCATCGAATCCGGGCAGCGTCATACCTGCCTGCTGGGCGCGACAGGCACGGGGAAGACCTTTTCTATGGCTCACGCCATCGCGCGGGTCAACAAACCGACACTCGTGCTCTCGCACAATAAGACGCTGGCCGCACAACTTTTCGAGGAGCTCAAGGCCTTTTTCCCTAACAACTCCGTCAACTACTTTGTCTCGTACTACGACTACTACCAGCCCGAGGCGTATATCCCTGGGCGCGACATCTACATCGAGAAGGATTCATCGCGTAACGACGATCTCGATCAGCTCCGCCTGGCTGCGACGTCCAACCTGATCCAGCGACGAGACTGCATCGTCGTTGCTTCGGTCTCCTGTATCTTCGGGCTCGGCTCGCCAAGCGCGTATTCGGAGAAGGTCTACACCATCATGCGGGGCATGCAGCTCCCGCGCCGCGACCTCTTCCTCGCACTCAACGCGATGCAGTACGAGCGCGCCGAGATCGACTTCATGCGCGGCACCTACAGGGCACGCGGCGACGCGATCGAGGTCTGGCCCGCGTACGAGAAGTTCGCCATCCGCATCGAGCTGTTCGGGGACGAGGTGGATCGCATCGAACTGATCAACCCGACCTCGGGAGAGCTGCTCGCCGAGGAATCCCAGTACTTCCTCTTCCCGGCCGTCCACTACGTCATGCCCGAGGATCGAATGAGCGAGGTGCTCAAGGCCATCCGCGAGGAGATGGACGAGCGGGTGATGCACCTGCGACACGAGGGCAAGCTCCTCGAGGCCCAGCGCCTGCTCGCACGCACCAAGTACGACCTTGAGATGATCGAAGAGGTCGGCTACTGCCAGGGCGTCGAGAACTACTCTCGCTACATGGATGGGCGCATGCCCGGCGAGCGACCCTTCACGCTGCTGGACTACTTTGATTACGCACCCAGCAGGGGCGGAGACGTGCAGCCGGTCATCGACCCGGACGCCGAGCTCATCGACAGCCGAGACCACGAGCAGGATGCGGCACGCTTCGGCATCGAGCGGACGAACCTCAAGGACTGGATGATCATGATCGACGAGTCGCACGTGACCATCCCACAGATCAGGGCCATGTTTAACGGCGACAAAGCACGTAAGGAAGTGCTCGTTGAGCACGGCTTTCGTCTCCCATCATGCCTCGACAATCGGCCGCTCCGCTTCGAAGAGTTCGAGGCAATGGTTCCGCAGGTTGTTTATGTCTCCGCGACCCCCGGGCCGTACGAGCTGGATAAGACAGGCGGCGAGGTCATTGAGCAGGTCATCCGCCCGACCGGCCTCGTTGATCCGGAGGTCGAGGTGCGACCCGCTTCCGGGCAGGTCCCAGACTTGCTGGAGCGGTGCAGACAGGTTGTCGAGAATGGCGATCGGGTGCTGGTGACGGCGCTGACCAAGCGTCTCTGCGAGGATCTCACGACCTACATGAGCGACAACGGGCTCCGGGTGCGGTATCTGCACTCCGATATTGATACACTCGAGCGGATCGAGATCCTGACAGACCTGCGTCGGGGTGAGTTCGATGTGCTGATCGGCGTAAACCTGTTGCGTGAAGGGCTCGACCTGCCTGAGGTTGCGCTCGTGTGCATTCTGGATGCCGACAAGGAGGGGTTCCTCCGCAGCGCGACGTCCCTGATCCAGCAGATCGGGCGGGCCGCACGGAATGCAAACTCCAAGGTCATTCTCTACGCCGACAAGATGACCAAAGCGATGGCCGCGGCGATGGATGAGACACAGCGTCGCCGTGAGAAGCAGGTTCAGTACAACCTGGACAACGACATCACCCCGATCACTATCCACAAGGAGATCCGTGGGGGGATCGAGAACATCCTCAAGGCACGCAAGACCGCCAAGGCCGCCACATACGATGAGGCCGAAGATCCTCCCATCGACGCACTGATGCTGGTAAAGGCGCTTGAGGCAGATATGCTCGAGGCCGCCGAGGCGATGGACTTCGAGTCCGCGGCACTCCTGCGGGATCAGATGAAACACGTGCAGGAGCTCATCGAGCAGCATGAGACAGATGAGCTACTCGACGGTGAGTCGGTGCTGCTGCTTCGTCGGTCCGAGATCGCTCGGGGGATTCGCCAAAGTAGCGAAAAGCCGGGGGCGCCAAATACGCGCCGGGGTAAGCCACGCAAACAGCGTGGGAAGTGATCATCCCGCTTGTTCAGCGGGCTGAGATGAGCAGGTTCCTGATCTGTGATCGCCCGAGACGCATGGCGCTGGGTGCGGCAGCCAAGAGGGATAGCACGATCGCAGTGCCCCACGCGATGGAAATCGCGTCGATGGGGAGCGCAGATTCCAGGTCGATACCGATCACGCGCCGGTTCATTTCACGCCCTCCCCAGGCGGCTTGTATGCCGAGGCAGGTGCCGAGCACACACGCTGTGAGGGCGATGATGAGGGCCTGAGCCGTAATCAATCGCACGAGCTGTCCTTTGGAAGCACCCACCGCCCGAAGCACGCCCATCTCGTATCGGCGGGCATTGACCTCCGCGATGATCAGGTTTGCCACACCGAAGCATGCGACGAGCATGGCGCCGATGGCCACGGTCGTGAACACAACCAGCGTCGAGGTGAACACGGCCTCAATCTGTCGTCTGATGATCCGGCCTGAGCCGACGTTGAGCACACCTGCTCCGAGCAGAGCCGTGCGGATATCCGCGATCGCTTGCTCATCTCCGATCCGGGACACGATTTCATCATTGAGATCGATCTGGATCAGCTGCGAGACACGCATCCCGAAGCGATCGATCATGTCCTGTCGAGAGCCGAACACGGATCCGATTGCTTGATTGACGAAGTTATCACCTAGATCAAAGTACTGCGAGACCAGCTCGAGGCCGGGTGAAGTGACGACGCCCACGATCTCGAAGTCATGGCGAGTCCCGTCTACTTCGGTACAGCTGAACGTGTCGCCGACCCCCAGCCCACGCGCAACAAGAAACTCTCGCGCGACGATGACAGCGCCGCCCTCTTCCAACCGACGAACGGCTGTTGCCTGATCCCCCTGAACAAACTCAAGGCGGGCCATATTGAGGAAGGGTTCGGGCTCGAACGCGATGAAGTTGGTTTTGTAGGACGACAGCCCTTCCACCCCAAAGGCGTCAGTCCGGACCGCCCGCATCGAAATCGCGCAGGTCTGGTCGACGAGCGGCATCTCATCGAGTATGCCCTGCGCTTCCTCACTCAAGGGGAGGCCGTACGCGAACGCATCGGGGAACTCGATCATGCCGAGCCAGTCACGCATGGCCGCCGAGCCGTTGGTCCAGATGCCGATCATGAGTGCCAGGCCTGTCATGAGCGCGCCGGCCGTGAAACCATGACGGTACGGGGTCGCTCTCACCGTGCGGCCGAGCAGCTGCGGTGGGAGCCCGAATACCAGCGAGATGGAGCGAGAGAGCAGTCGGGCCATGATCACAACAATGGGAACCGAGATCAGGAAGTACCCGAGAAACATCAGCGGGAGCCCGAGTCCGACATAGATGTAGAAGAACGAATCCCGATCGGCAAGCATGACAACGATCGCGATCATGGCCAGGATACCGAAGATACCGGCGATCGTCACGTGGCTGATCCCGCGTAGTGACATCGGAGTCGCACGAACACTCATCGCTTGCAACGGTGAGAGTGAGGCCGCTCGCCACGCAGGCCAGAGCGCGCCGAGCACCCCCGCGAGTATGGCGCCGATGACCGTGAACGAGAGCATGATGGTCGGGACAACCAGTCCCTCCGTCATCTGTTGGTCAAAGACTCTTGTGAGCACGTAGGCGGCCGCGATCCCCACCGGGACACCGACCACAACGCCCAGCCCGGCGACCACAGTTCCAACAAGCAACTGAGCAGTCGCCAGCTGATGACGCGGCGCGCCGATTGCCCTGAGTACGGCGAGGGTGTGCTGCTGCTCTGCGACACCTGTGGTGAGTCCAGTGGTGATGATGAAGGCCGCGGAGATCAGTGAAATGACAGAGACAAGCACGAACCCGAGCTGCGATGCCTGCATGTTCTGCTCAACGCCGGAAGTGATCCTCCCGGTAGTCTGCAGGAGGGCTTCCGGGAAGAGCTCGTCCTTATGGAGCATCACGAACGCCTCCGGATCGATATCCTCCCTCAGCTTGAGTTCGATATCACTCAGCTGACCCTTGTTTCTCGCGAGGGCGTCGAGTGTCTCGATGGTCGTGTACGCGATGGGTTTGCCGCCCAGCGGTGCAGGCTTCGCAAGGCCGACAATCGTGAAGGTCCTCGCTCTCCCGAATAAGCGGGGGACTGTGAGCGTATCGCCCACTCGTGGTCCAACGCCAGCATTCACTGCCCGCATCTCCTGGTCGTTCTCCGCCAACTCACCGGGGCGCACGGGTTCTCGCTTCAGGTACGCGCCAGGGTCAGCGAAGAGGTCGACCCCGTCTCCGGACCGGACCTGCTGAACGTATGTCCATGACAATCGTTGCGCAACACGCATATCGATCACGATCTCATCAATCGCGGTCGGGAGTCTCCCCTGAACGAGCCCGATCGGGCGAGAGCTGAACTCAACATCGGGGTCAACCCCGTTCACGAACGCGTTCACGGCGTATCGCTGCTGTTCAACGCGATATGAACCATCCTTCGCTTTGATTTCCGGCTGCTGGATGACCAGCGACAGCGTGCTTTGGAGGCGAGGTACGGCGAGTTCTACGCCGTCCCATTCCATCACTGTTTGCAGAAGAGTCGCATCGAAGGTCTCGCCAGAGACCGGCAGCAATCTGGCCTCGGCGGTCCCGATCTGGGTGTCGATCTGTGATTGGAAGGCGGCGTTCAGAGACGCCATAACGCACGCGATGCTCGATACCAGCACCACGGACAAGGCGACAGCGCCAGCAAGCAGCAGCACGCGGCTACGTCGAGCTGAGCAGATGCTGCGTGCGAGTCGCAATGGTGCCCGCATCCATCCCCCCTTCCTTGCTTGCCGCATACTGATTCTCGATCGTGCCCGCGATCGTCCCGTCATTCATGACAAAGATTTTCTCGCAGTAGCTTGCGGCCTCTGGTTCGTGGGTCACCATGACGACTGTGACTTGTTCCTCTTGAGCAACTTGACCCAGCAACTTCCAAACAAGCTCGCTCGCGTTTGTGTCCAGGTTGCCGGTTGGCTCATCCGCGAACACCACTGCGGGCTGATACAGCAGGGCCCGGGCGATCGCGACCCGCTGCTGCTCTCCACCGGATAGCGCTTCGGGGCGATGCTCCGCCCGATCGGATAGCCCGAGCAACTCAAGAAGTTGGATGGAACGATCACTGAGCTTCTTGGTGAGACGGCCGGAGAGAAGACCAGGGAGCTGAACGTTTTCGAGGGCGGTCATAGTCGGGATCAGGTTGAACGCCTGGAAGATCACCCCAATTTCTTCTCGGCGGAAACGGGTCGCCTCCCGCTCGCTCATCTGATGCACACTGTGTCCTGATACGACGATCTCGCCGGAGTCCGGACGGTCCATCGCGGAAAGCATGTGCAGGAGTGTCGATTTGCCTGATCCTGATCGGCCCATGATCGCGAAAAACCCGTGATCCTCGATCGTGAGGTCCACACCCCTGAGGGCCTCGACCGTGCGGTTGCCGAGAACAAACTTTTTGGTGAGTCTGGTGCAAGAAATCATGTGTATGTGCTCGGAGAACTCCGCAGGCGGGGCGTATCAGGTCAGTCTCTAGTTCGGAGAAAAGCCTTGTCGGATTCACCTCAGTGGAGTCTAGCCGTACATACGAACAACCGCCCACGCTTCTACGGTGAAGCATGGGCGGCTGCGTGCATGGTTTGTGATATCAGCCCCGGATCAGCGGTGGCTTCTCCAGCGGCGGTACGCCCCGATGCCGGCGAGCATGCCAAGGCCCGCGAGGGCTGCCGGTGGTAGGGGTACGATCTGGGCCGTAAACAGCAGGTCGTCGAATCCGACCCCATTGGTGTTCGGGCCCATCACCCACCCGCGACCGACCCATTCGTCCATGTTCCCGAAGACCCGGTGCCCATCGGCGAGGAAGCGGAACGCGTCACTCCCATCAGACTTTCCGCTGAGTTCCAGGAAGTCACCGTTCCCGAGCGGGGAGTCCATGGTTGTGTTGAGCCCGGTGAGCCCGCCCAGCACGGCCCCGTCGCTCATGTTGTTGTCCTCCCACCCGTTGCCGGTGGCATCTACCGAGTAGGTGAGGTCGAGCATGAAGTCGCCGTAACTGGTACCACCATTGGCGCTGTTCCCGCTGATGGTCCCGTTGATATTCAGGCTGATCGACCCATCCATGAACTCGGTCACGATGAGGCGAACGGTCGAGTTGCCGTTTGTGTCTTCGAAACTGAACGTGATGGGGATACCCGAGTTCGTGAAGCTGTCGAGTCGAAGCCCATACTCCTGAGGGCTGACCATGCCACCCGGGTGGTTGAACAGTGCAAATGTTGTCGTTGAGCTGACGCCTTCAGGCGTCGCGTTCCCGATGAGTTCTGCCGGATTCACGAAGTCGGCGTGAGCGGAGCTCACACAGAAACCGGCAACAGATGCAAGCATAAGTTGGTGTGTGTGTCGCATGGCTGTGATGTCTCCCTGGTGTTGAGATGTGTGTGCGGCTGCCGATCCACAGCAGCCAGATGCACAGAACATAGCACACGTTTTTGAGCCTCAATCAAAGCCTGTGTCTCACCCTGAAGTCGGGGTGAAGCGCGCATGAAGGGGGCTTTCATGAAGAACCAGGGACGGTGGAAAATCAATGACTTACGTCACGGGACGCGCAGAAAACAACGGTGCGATGGGCCGCAAATTTAATTGCTTTTCATGTTCAAGAGCGCATGAAAAACGCCGCTTGCGTTGAAGCGGCGTCAACCTACTTACTCATGTGATGAGAGAGGTCAGTCCCAGGTGTTGATCGGCTCGTCCTCGCTCTTCTCCTGCGCCTGAGCTCCTCGGACCTCATCTGGTGCGAAGTGGTCCTGTCGCCAGGATTCGGGGTACTCCGGGTCGTCCATCTCGATGCAAGCCTTCGTGGGATACATCTGCCTGAATTTGTCGCACATCACCGCCATCTCATCCGTCCAGGTCTTGCCGAGTGAGGCCTCGACCGTTCCGGGGTGGGGGCCGTGGGGGATGCCCTGGGGATGAACACTGATCGAGCCCTGCGAGATACCACGACGGGCTTTGTAGTTGCCCTCGACGTAGTACATGATCTCGTCGGAATCGATATTCGAATGGTTGTAGGGCACCGGGATGGCCTCAGGATGAAAATCCAGAGCGCGCGGGCAGAACGAGCAAATCACAAAGTTGTGCCCTTCGAACGTCTGGTGGATCGGGGGCGGCATGTGCAGTTGCCCGGTGATTGGGGCGAAGTCATGGATGTTGAAGCAGTAAGGGTAGTAGCAGCCATCCCAGCCGACGACCTCGAGCGGGTGGTAGGGGTACACATACGAATGCACGCTGTCGCGTGCCTTGATGCGTACCTCAAACTCGCCGCGCTCGTCATACGCGAGGGGGTGGTCAGCGTCCTCGAACGGGACACGGAGATCACGCTCGCAGTACGGCGCGTGCTCCAGGAACTGCGACGTCTTCTTCGAGATATACCGCGGCGGCGGGAGGATGTGGCTGGCGTTGCAGGTCTCGAAGCATACAAACTTACCGTAGGGCATCTCCTCATGTGAGAAGCCGCCGAACTCCTCAGCATCGCTGCCATCGGTTGGGCGTTCGTCGAAGACGATCTTGTAGATAGTGCCTTTCGGGAGGACGATATAGTCCTTCTTGCCAAACTTCAGGGTCCCGAACATGGAGTAGATCGTTCCGGAGCCGAAGTGGACAAAGAGGCATTCGTCCCCCTGGCCGTTTTTGAAGTGGTAGTCCATCTGCTCGGCTGGCTGGCAGACACTCATCTCCACATCGGTGTTCCCGAAGATGACGACTCGTCCCTCGACCGGATCGCCGTGCTTCTTCATGTTCTGGGATTTGACGTGACGCATTCGCATCACGTCCTGCTCCACGTACTCGGGCTTGGTCGAGTAGAGCTTCTTCCAGCCCGTGACCTGGGTTGGGGGGTGAATGTGGTAGAGGATGCTGCTCGGGCCCACAAAGCCCTCGGTTCCGAACAGTTCTTCTGAGTACAAAGCCCCATCAGGGCGGCGGAACTGTGTGTGGCGTTTCTTGGGCAAACTGCCCATCTTCATGTAGTACGGCATTGAGCCGGTCCTCATTCTTCCCGTCCCCGAGTTGATCGGTCATGATCAAGTGCGGGTCGGGAGGCGGTTTTGCGGGCCCCGAACGCGTGTAAGGACACGGGGCGGGTCATTCTAGCAATTCTACGCGATTTCGTGCGTAATTCGAGCAAGTGCGGAGGAAGTCAGTGGGAACCAACTTGAAGCGGAAAGTGTCCGGTTCTGGAGCAAATCTTCAATGTGGGCCGATGTGAGACTATCGAAAGAAATCCGGGGTGGTTGATCAACGATCGGTTCAGGCGAATAATCCTGACCAAGCACACCCGGAACCTCATCCACGAAAACTTTCCGGGTACACTGCGAAACAACGAGATTCATGAGCACAAATCGAAACGCAGACTACTTTGGACCATTCAAAATCATCCGCCCGCTGGGATCGACCCGTGGCGTGGAACGATTTGTGGTGCTTTGCAATAAAACCGACACCAATCGTCTGCTGTACCGTTTCCCGATCCAGCCGAATCATCAGCATCGACGCGCCCTCTTTGATCAGATGGTTGCGCTGAGCATGCTCGATCATCCGCATCTGCTCAAGATCGAATCTGCGAGTTACGACGACCGCGGCCGCCTTTGCATGATCAGCCCGTACCCGGGGAATCATGAAGGCCTGGTCACGCTTGCAGACCTCCTTGGTCAGCACGGTGGGCGATTCACGATCCATGAGGCCGCAAGAGCGATCGAGCACCTCCTCTCTGCCAGTGCATACGCCCACGCACGCGGCATCATCCATGGCGCAATCACGCCAGAGCAGATCCTGGTCGACCGATTCGGCTCAACGCAGATCGAACTCTACGCCCACCCCCCAAAGAGCCGATCGAGCACTGCGCAGTCCCAGTCACTCCTGACCGACGAAATCCGTTCCATCGCGGAACTCGGATACAAGCTGATCACGGGTCTGGATGTGAGCGCTGATCGCATCAGCCCCACACGCGTGCTCAAGCGCCTGGACCGCAACTGGGACACCTGGTTTGACCTCGGTCTCGATCCGCTCGACGGCTTTGAGAACGCGACGCACGCACTCAACGCGTTGCCAACGAACCCAAACTGTGCAGAGTGGCTGAGCACGACCAGCGTGAAGCGTCCTCAGGTGCACCTGGGATCCGTGATCCGCAGGTTCAGGGCGTCTCCCCAGTCCACGGGCAGGCAGGGCAAGTAACCCCTCGACTCGGTCGGTGTTCACGTTATTCTTCCGTGACGCGATCCCCGTCTTTGGGCTCGGTCTCATCATCAACAACAAGCAGGTGCTGAATTTTCGCCCGCTGTGATTCGTTTAGCGCGTCTCCTGCACGCGCGTACAGCTCGTTGGCAATCCGGGCCTTGAGTTCGTGGTCTGTAGCTTGTCCGATTGCCTGAACCCATGTATCTGGCGATATCGGTAGCAGCAGCTCATCATCGAATCGGGCAAGCAGGAGCAGCGCCTGCGATCGAAGATTGATCAGCCTTGTCTGATCGGAAGGGTCAATAGGCGCCCCCTCGAGCGAGAGCAGCGCCTCGATTACCCTGTTCGGGCGACCTGATTTCAGTTGCAGCTCAGCGAGCTGCAGCACGCCCCGCACCGTGCGTGCGGTGTGGGATTCTTCGCTATTCACGAGCCGCGACAGGATCGTCATTGTCATCTCGGGTGGGAGCTCCGCGAGCCGAACGGCTTCCCCGAGTTGATCTCGATCGATCTGTCGCCCCATTCGCAGCAGCATGTCCCTGCGGAGCTGAGGGTCAGACTGAGGGATCTCACTGAGGCGGCGAAGCCCCTCTGGAGTGGACCGGTGCTGAATCAGAGACTCGGCCGCAGCCTGATACAGGGTTTCGTTCTTTGTGGCGGCGGCAACCAACTCTTCAACAGCACGTGGCGTCTCGACCAGAGCTGTGGCGGCCCAGTTCACGGTGCTCGTGTCTTCACTGAGCATGAACCCGATGAGCCGACGCAGGTCGTCAGATGATCCGAGCTTTGCCATCAGCTTCATCCCGGCTTCTCGTATTGATGCGGGCTCTGCGTCCCGGAGTCTCTTGAGTATCTCGGGATAGTCCGTTTCAGCATCCCAAACTCCCTCCCGCTCCATGGACCACGCCGCGCTGAAGCAGGCATACAGGGGGGCGTCCTGTCTTCCGATCCAGTGAAGCACACTCTCCTTTGCTTCAGGATTGGGCCAGCGTGCGATCCCGAGCAACATAGGTTCCGCGGCGATCGGCGTCTCTTCGAGACGCAGGGTGTTCGTGAGGGCCACCATCGCATCAGGTGGACTGATTCTTGTAATGAGGCGTGCAGACTGAGCACGGATTTGCGGAGACTCGCTCTGCAGGAGTTCGCGCACCGCCTGCCCCACGGCATCGCTGAGACTGACAGACGCCGAAAGGTCACGGTCTGCAAGCTCAAAGCCCAGCAGCTGGTGGCTGGTCCGGGGGTCACGCAGGAGCTCAACAATGAGTTCCGATCGGCGTTCCGGAGAGAGCTCGATGTGAAGGCGACGATAGAGTGCTTTCATTTCCTGCAGCAGTGCCCGGTTTTGCGAGGCGAGCACCTGGGCAGAATCGGGAGCCGGATCGGAGACCGGCTCTGATGGGGACATCTCCTGGCCCGGTTCAGGTGATGCGGATTCCTCAAGAGCGGATTCATGATCATCATCGGGGTTACGGTGCGTCGGCGCGACCTCAGCCGCATTGGTGCCCCCCTCAATAAGGGGTGGAATCTGCGCTGGATTTTTTGGGCTGCTGGCACAGGAACTGGCAATGCCAAGTCCGGATAGCATGGCCACCGCGACCAGGGTCACGCTCGGGAAGCATCGCAGTTTTGGGGGTGTATCCAGGGACATTGGGTATCAATAAGTGAGATTCTCGGTGTTATCGGCAGTTTGCCGATGAACTCCTGATAGAGAGTCTAGCATCTGAGATTGATGCGACCTGCCGATCCGGTTACGATTGGCATCGCTCACACGCATGATCGCGGGGCGAGGGAGCACGATGAACGACTGGGTTGATGCCGAGCACCATGTCGAGAGAGCCCATGAGCATTACGATGCCGGGCGCTGGGATGACGCAGAGAACGAGCTGCGTCAGGCGCTGTCGCTCAATCCATACCAGCCAGAATGGTATTTCAACCTGGGGCTGACACTCGAAGCGGCCGGGCGACATGCGAAGGCGGCCGAGGCATTCGCGAACTGTTACCGATTGCATTCGGAGAGCGACCAGCCCGACGCGAACTCCGCGCTCCTCACTGGCGTGAATCTCGTACGCGCGATGCAGCCCGAGCAGGCCCTGAGCTGGTTTGATCGGGCGTCGGACATCGAACCCATGAACGTGGTGATCTCTGTGCACCGCATCGAGGCGTACACGGACCTCGCCCGTCATGAGGATGCCGAAGAGACCTTCTACCTCGCCCAGCAGATCGACCCAGAGCATGCTGATCTGTATGCTGCCATGGCCGACTCCCTGCTCGCCTCGAATCAGACCGAGCGTGCGGTTTGGTGTCTGCGAGAGGCGGCCCGTTTGGATCCCGCTCTACCCCGCGTACAGGCGCGCCTGGCCAAGGCGTACGCTGCTTCTGGTCGGATGGAGCGGGCACGCCAGCTCTACCTGAGGGATCTCCGCCTCGATCCGGGCGACATCGATACACTGCTCGATATGGGAGAACTGCTCCTCGACATGCATCGGTATGCCGAGGCAGGAGAGAAGTTCCGCCGTGTGCTCGAGCTCGAGGCGGATCAACCCGACGCGCACTTCCTGCTGGGCGAACTCGCCGAGATCGAGGGACGCATTCCAGACGCAATGGTCCACTACGATGTCGTACTGAGGCTCGACAAGACGTACGCGCGAGTTCGGCTCCGCTTGGCCCGGGTGCTCTTTGCCCGCGGGCGTGAAGAAGACTTGCCGAGGATCCGTGATCTGCTCCAGCAGGAGCACAAAACACTGCGTGCGGATCTCGACGAGGAGGCCACGGTTCAGTTGCGTTCGTCGGTGATCGATGAGCGGTGCGAGGATCTCGAAGAGCTCGGCCGACTCATGCTTGATGCCGAGCTGGAGCACGAGGCGGTCAGGGTCTACAAGGCAATGATCGAGTTGCACCCAACAAGTCACCGGGCGCATCACGGTTTGAGTGTCGCGCTGCTACAGTCGGGTCAGTTCGAGCAGGGAATCGCGGCAGCCAAGCGGGCGCTGGATACCCAACCCCGGTTCGTTCCCGCGATGCACAACCTCGCGCTCGCCTACCTCCGCCAGAGTCAGTGGATCCGCGCCAGGTACTGGGTGCGTCAAGCATCACGCGTTGAGCCGGACGATCCCTCGCTCCGTCGGCTCCGGATCAAGCTCCGTGTGCATTCCGTTTTCGGGACGTTCGCTTGGGGAGCCCGGAAGCTTGGGGTGCTCATCGCGCCGTTCCGGCTACTCTTATGGCGCCCTCAACGACAATGCTGATTGTTATTCCAGCCGATCGCCAAGCAGACGTGCAACTTCAGCGACGTCTTTGTCGCCACGCCCGGACAGGTTAATGACCAGATGCTGGTCCCTTGGCATCTCCGAGGCGATGCGGACCGCTTTCGCGACCGCGTGCGAGGACTCGAGCGCGGGGATAATCCCTTCATCGCGTGCGCACCAGAGGAAGCCTTCCAGCGCCTCTTCGTCATCGATCGATGTGTATTCGACGCGCCCAATATCTTTCCAGTAGCCATGCTCTGGGCCGACGCCGGGGTAGTCGAGACCGGCCGAGCATGAATGGACATCGCTCGTCTGTCCAGACTCGTCCTGCAGGACGTAGCTCATCGATCCATGGAGCACACCGAGCTTGCCATGGGTGAGCGGTGCGGCATGCGACCCAAGGCCGCTCCCCCGTCCGCCCGCTTCTACCCCGATCAGGCGGACCTGTTCTTCATCTACGAACGGGTAGAACATGCCCGCGGCGTTCGAACCACCTCCGACACAGGCGACGACGGCGTGAGGCATCGCGCCGATGTGGCGGAGTGACTGCGCCTTGGTCTCCCGTCCAATCACGGACTGAAAGTCCCGCACGATCATGGGGAATGGGTGGGGGCCGACGACGGAGCCGAGAATGTAATGGGTGTTCTCGACTGAGCCCATCCAGTCGCGCATCGCCTCATTCGTTGCATCCTTCAGCGTGCGGGAGCCATCTTCTACGGGTATGACGCGAGCACCAAGCATCTTCATCCGCGTCACATTCAGGTTCTGCCGACGGATATCCTCGGCCCCCATGTAGACATCGCAGTCGAGCCCGAAGTATGCCGCGGCGGTCGCTGTTGCGACGCCGTGCTGACCCGCGCCGGTCTCGGCAATGACGCGATTCTTGCCCATCTTCTTCGTGAGCAACGCTTGCCCGATGGTGTTGTTGATCTTGTGCGCCCCCGTGTGTGCCAGATCCTCACGTTTGAGCCAGATCGTCGCCCCCAGCTCCTTGCTGTCCATCATCCCGCGTGCTCGCTTGCTCAGGCCATAGGCCTGCTGCAGGGGTGTCGGTCGTCCGATGTAGACCCGGTTGAGCTCGCCGAGTCGGTCCCAGAACTGTTTGTCATCCTGGACCTTGATATACACTTCTTCGAGCTGATGCAGCGCTTCAATCAGCGTCTCTGGAACATACACACCGCCGCATTGACCGTACCAGCCCCGCTCGTTCGGGACGTGGCTGATCGGGAGTGGGAGAGATGATCCAGAATCGGCATTTGACATTGGGGAATACCTCGCGATGAACTCAGCAAGTGTATGCGTTCACAGGATTGGGGGCTTCTGCGTCCTGTCGATGGTGCGTTCGCCGCGCCGTGCCGCTCGGATGCCCGAGATCACGTCAACACGAAGAAACAGGAGCAGCCCGGCAGTGAAGAAGCAGATCAAGAGTCCCATGGCCCAGAGGTCGCCGACCCACGCCTTGATCTGCCCGAACGCGAGCACGCCGATGGCGCCGGAAAGTTTGTACGTCATCCCCCAGAGACCGAAAAACTCGGCGGTTCGGTGACGAGGGGCGAACATGCCAACGATCGTCCTGCTCGCCGTCCCAATCCCGCCAAGCCCAATCCCGATCCCGTTCCCGATCGCCCAGAACATCCATTGGGGCGGGGATTCGCTATAGGAGAACTTGACCAGAAAGAGACCAGACGCGCTGACGATCCATACGACAAGAAATGTGATGATCGTCGCACGCACACCGATCCGATCCTGAAACCTCGAGACAAATATCGCCGTGATCCCCGCGGTGAGCGTGAGCTGAAGCGTGAACCAGATGAGGTTTGTGTCGCTGATTCCGAAGTCGCGTGCGATGATCGCGGCAAAGGCGATCATGGTCTGGATACCGAAGCCATAGATGAGGAACGCGCCGAGAAAACGGACGAGCTGCTTGTAATCGGATGCGTGCTCGATGGTGAGCCGAAGGCGGGCGATCGCGGATTCCGGCGCATTCCCCCGCAGCTGAGGATTCGATGGCTCCTCAAGGTACAACGCCGCCGGGATGATGCCGAGCCCAAACCACGCGGCCGCGATGATGAAGAAAGGCGGCCAATCCAGCGTCGCGGACCAGCCCAGCGCCTTCATCAGCAGCCCGATGAATACCAGGATCAGCAGGCCACCCGCGTAGCCCATGGTCCAGCCGATCGCAGACACCCGGCCCATCGTGCGCGTCGTAGAGAGCGAAGGGAGGAAGCTCGCGAGCAGGTTCTCGCCGAGCTGATACAGGATATTTGCGGGTACAAAGAGCAGGAGCGCATACCAGCCCCAGCCCTGTTGGACGAGTGCGAGACTCGCAGTCAAGAGGATGCACATCGCGCCCGAGCCGAGCAGGAGCTTTTTGCGAGCCCGGTGACCATCGGCGTACGCCCCAACAAACGGAGAGAGCAGCACAACGATGAAGAGTGCGACCGATATCCCTGCTGCCCAGAGCGCATCTCCACGCTGCTTGTCACCGACCGCGACCTCCTTGAAGTAGATCGGGAACAGCACGGTGATAATCAGCAGCGTGAATGACTGGTTCGCGAGATCGAACATCCCCCAGGCCCAGACCTCGCGAGGGTTGGGGAGCGATCGGAATGGAGGGGGCCAGCGCATGGGCCTCAGTCTACGCCAACAACGCGCCGAATGAACTCTAGCTGGATGTTCTTCGCATCGTTCGCGTAGCGACCGAATCCCGCGTGCTCCTGTGGGGCCCCGGTCTCGGTGAACGTTTTCAGTTCGATCAGGTCCGGATCAGCACCGGAAGACTCGTAGTGCGAGCGGAGCGAATCGAGAAAGAGACGCTGTCCTCCGATCGGGACCATCTCGTCCCCCTCGTTGTGGAGGGCGAGCAGCGGTATGGGGTCAAAGGCGCTGAGATTCTCGATTGGATCAACCGCAGCGACCGTCGCTGGGTCGTGCTCGACCGGCCACGGGCGGCCGGGCATCCCCGGTGGGGGGGCATAGAGGTGCCTGAGATTCCCGGTTGTGCCCTCGACACAGGCCCCGATGAACGGGTGGGGGGAGCACAGCCGGCTCAGGGTCACCATACCCCCGGCCGACATGCCTCCGATCATCAGGCGTGACATGTCGAACTGGCCGATCTCGCGAATCGAGGCCACCACGCCGTCGATCTCCTCACGTGCCTGGGCGATCAGGTCCAGTGTTTTTTCGGGCCCCTGATACGCCTCGATGTACCGCTCTCCGTGCCCAGGCAGGTCCAGTGCAACCGCGCCGATCCCTGAACGGATCCAGCGTTGATACCGTCCAGGATCAAGTTCCTTGTTCACGCTTCGCCCGTGCATCCATATCACCGCGGGGACCTGTGTGCCTTCATCCCAGTGGGGGTGTGTGACCAAGCTCGGCACATCATCACCGAGGCGCAGGTATCGAGATTTCTCTTCGAGTGATTTCGGCAGCTTCGAGAATCGCGGGTCCATTTAGAGCACCACCGTCGAGCCGGTATCGATCTTCTCCGGGAGGGTCTTCGTTGCAAGATCCTCCGCGCATGTCGCGGTAAGGGGTGAGATTTCGATCGTCGCGTCAACCTCGTCATTCCTCATCGGTACGACGACGCCCTGCTCTGCGAGCCAGCGGGCTGCCCTGAGCGACTGAAGCCGCTTCGAGGACTCAATCGAATCGGTGCCCGTGGCATTCTTGACGGGCGCGAACTCTTCGACTCGGTCTGTTTCAACGACAATGGAACGATCTGCGATCGGGATGCCGTCGAATACGAACTTCTCGAACTTGACGGCGTTGTTTGACTCTGGTGAGACCATCTGTCCAGTTGAGAGGTCAAAGTGGGGGACCTTCTTCAGTGCTTTGTGGAACGGCAAAGCCGCATTCTTGTCGTGAAGCACACGATCGATGAACGCCACGCTGATCGCGTGCAGCGCGATCGAGCCGGCGTTGAATGAGAGACGCCCACCCGGCTCGGATTGCTTGGCCAGGGATTCGTCCAAGTCAGAGTACTCGATGATCTCCGTGCGTCCATCGACACTGCAGAATACGCCGACCTTTTCATCCCAGCTTGCCTTAGAAACCATCTTGGAACTGAACTCGCCAGAGCTATCCGGCGCGAATACGTGGAGCCCCAGGAACGCCGGGTCAATCATGCGCGCGTGGGGGTTGTCGACCTGGAAGTAGGACACGTGCTCGATTCCTCGAGTCTGCATATCCGTGAGAGCGCCGGACACACCGAGCGCCTTGAAAGCCCCCCCGTGCCCGTCAGGGTTTGTGGCGAGATGGACCGGATCTCGCATGAGGATCTCGCCGGTCTCGGCATCAAGGCTA
Organism: Phycisphaerales bacterium; assembly: GCA_017642965.1. Lineage (GTDB taxonomy): Bacteria > Planctomycetota > Phycisphaerae > Phycisphaerales > UBA1924 > UBA1924. The sequence goes on along the minus strand of JAEPOJ010000019.1, from coordinate 35,357 downwards.
GGCATGACACCCTGATTGAAGAACATGATCTGCTCACGTGTCAGTCCGAAGCAGTCATGCTCCTCGAAAAACTGAACGGTGGCATCGTGGTTTAATGGCGAGGTCATGATGTACCAGGGGATTAGGCAGGCGTACTTGATCTCATTGGCACGGATCGATTCAGCGAAGAGTTGAAACAGTGATTTGTCATTGACACATGAAGTTGGGTAGCACCCCTTCGGACCATCGAAGCCAAGGCGTGATCCCTGCCCCCCGGCCACAGTAAAGCATGCGACCTTGCCCTCGCAAACGAGCTGTTCCCCTCTGGCGTGATACTCGGCGCGATCCCAAAAGCCGTCAGGTGCCGTGCCATCCAGAGCGTAATACGAGGCCGGCGCAATCCGCCCCTGGGCTGGCTCGTGTTCTGCCTCGGTGATGTATCTCCTGATGAGCGATGCGAGCTCATCCAGATCGATCGTCTGGACCTGTGCCGCGATGGTGCTCTGGGCAGATGCCGGTGTAACGCCCCTGATGTAACGGGCCAGATGCGACTGGCCGGTACGCTCCAGGTTCTCGCAGAGCACGTCGATTGGTGTGTGCAGTTCGGGCATAATGCTCATTCCTCTCCTCAGGCCGCTTTCGTTGAGTGATACTACATCGCCCAACCCGCTGCGGCACTACACTCTGTCATGCTCGATCCATTTACGCCAGATCTGAAACGCCCGCTCATCGCACCTTCGATACTCGCCGCGGACTTCGCGCATCTCGGAAATGACTGCCGGGATGCCATGGCAGTCGGAGCGGACCTTCTGCATGTCGACATCATGGACGGCCACTTCGTGCCGAATCTCTCGATGGGGCCGGCGATATGCGGTGCGGTGCGTGATGCGTGCCCGGATACCTACCTTGATGTACATCTGATGGTGCAGGACCCACAGTTCTTCTTCAAGCCGTTCGCTCAGAACGGCGCAAACGCGATCAGCTTCCACATCGAAGTTATGCGTTCGGAGGAGCATGCCCGGGAGTTGGCAGAAGAGGTACGGGGACTGGGTTGTAACCCGGGCATCGTGATTAACCCGCCCAGTGATGTACGCACGATGCTGCCTGTGATTGATGCGTTCGACCTCGTGCTTGTCATGAGCGTGAACCCGGGCTTCGGGGGGCAGGCGTTCATCCCCGAGGTGCTCGAAAAATGCAGGGCCATCCGCCCATTGCTGCGCCCGGAACAGCGACTCGAAATCGACGGTGGGATCAACCCAGAAACGGCCATACAGGCCATCGATGCCGGCGTTGACCTGCTTGTTGCGGGCTCGTCTGTGTTCGGCAAACCGCGTGAGCAATGGGCACCCATCATCGAATCCCTCCGAGGTCCGAAAACCCACGCCTGAGGCCTCGACACCCAACAGGCGCTTACCAGAACAGCCAAGAAGCAAGATGAAAGGGCATTCACGCCCAGAACTTGCTACACTTTTGCTGGCGCGGCCTCGCGGCCGATGACAGGATGGCACCCCCGGTCTTTCGTGAGTCTGCGGTGTGCGATCCAGGAGTCCGTTTGCATGAGTAAGCCGATCGGCTACACAGTCACCCTGCTCCGAACCGGCGGGACCTCGTGGGATGACGAGGATCGATTTGTTGGGCAGACCGACCTGCCGATGACAGATCATGGCAGCGATCTGGTCGCACGAGCAGTTCACGCCGGTGTCTCCCAACATCCGTTCAGTATCATCCTGACCTCTGACGAGGAGGCATGCGTGAGCACGGCCCGGATGCTCCCGCAGGGGCCCGATACGAAGGTCAAGACAAACACAAACCTCAAAAACATCGGCCTCGGTCTGTGGGAGGGTGTGCTCGCGTCTGACCTCCAGGACCGGAATCCGAGCACGTATAGCCAATGGAAAGAACACCCCGAGCGGATCACGCCCCCCGAGGGTGAGTCGCTGGCAGATGGGCTGGAGCGACTCCTTGCGGCGATCGAAAAATCGCTGAGCAAGTGCAAGGGTTCGAATCCGAATATCGCGGTCGTGCTCAGGCCGCTGGCGTGGGCGGTCGTTCGGAGCTGGCTGGCCGATGAGCGACTCGGGTCGATTTGGAGACTGCTCGAGGAGCCGATCGCACTTGAGCATTTCGAACTGACGAAATCCGAGCTTGCGGAACGCAAACAAAGTACCCGTGCCAGCGCCTAAACTCCGATGAGAAGCAGCACCCACACGCATGATGCAACAATCAAGGGAAACCGCATGCCTCAAACCGCGACCCGGAACTGGAACGAAGTGAAGCAGGAAGGCCGACGCTCCGTCCCTGAAGGGCTCTGGCTCCGATGCCCGTCCTGTGCTCAGATGATTTATCGCAGGCAGATGGAATCAAACATGCACGTCTGCCCTGAGTGTGAGCACCACTACAGGATCTCCGCCCGACAGCGGATCGAGCAGCTCGCGGACACGGATACCTTCATCCCGATGTTCACGGAGCTTCGCGCGAAAGATCCGCTGAACTTTACGGATCTCAAGTCCTACCCGGAACGCATCAAGCGTGAGCAGATCAAGACCGGTGAGACCGAGGGGTGCCAGGCGGGCAAGTGCTTCATCAAGGGGCGCCCGACGATGATCGCGTGTCTCGATCTCACGTTCATGATGGGATCTATGGGCTCGGTGGCGGGCGAAAAAATCACTCGGGCGATCGAGGAAGCCACCAAAGAGAACCTGCCAATCATCATCGTGTCCTGCTCCGGCGGCGCACGCATGCAGGAGGCCGCGCTGAGCCTGATGCAGATGGCCAAGACCTCCGCTGCACTCGCACGTCATGATGACGCGGGCGGGTTGTTTATCTCTGTGCTGACCGACCCAACAACAGGCGGCGTGACCGCCTCGTTTGCGATGCTTGGCGATTTCAATATCGCCGAGCCCAAGGCGCTGATCGGTTTCGCCGGGCCTCGTGTGATCAAGCAGACCATTCGCCAGGACCTCCCAGAGGGGTTCCAGCGATCTGAGTTCCTGAGAGAGCGCGGGATGATCGATCGCGTTGTGCATCGCCATGAACTGCGATCAGAACTCGCGCGCCTGATCGACTACGCAGGCAAGTGAGCGGTCTGATCTGAGCCAGAGGGTGTCCTCGTTTTCATGGCTACGGAGCATCAACCCCGGAGCGGTCGCCGAAGAGCCTTTTTGCTCGGCTTCATGCACGCGCTCGCCATGATTCTTGCGTTCCACCCATTTAACCTGTGGTGGCTCTGCTTTGTCTTACCCATCCCGCTGTTCCTGCTGGCTCAGAATCCGCTCATGAAGCCATCTCGGGCAGCATTCTGGGGTGCACTGGGGGTAGCCCCGGCCTGGCTATGGCTCCACTGGTGGGTCAAGGATGTCTCGTTGATGGGCATCATCCCGTTGGTGATCATCCTCAGTTTGTACAACATGCTGTTCGTGTGGCTTGCCGCTCGGGTCGTTTATCGCTTTGGAAGAGCGACACTGCTGCTCCCCCTGATCTGGGTAGGCGTTGAGTTCTTACGCGCGACGGTGTTTGCTGGCGGATACCCGTGGTACCTCATCTCGCATCCGCTCATTGAGTCCCCTTCTTCAGTGCTTGCCATGCCGGCGGCTGTCGCTGGCGTTCACTTTGTGACATTTCTGCTCACAAGCTACTCAAATCTGGTCTACCTCGCGCTCCGCGAGAAGAGTCACGGCCTCAGAAAGCGCGCGGGGTTGGCGGCCGGTGGACTCTTTGCGTCCTGGGTGTGCATGGGGCTGCTGCTCGTCCCTTCAGAAGACCTTGGGACGCCTCAGTTCCGCTTCGCGGTCGTCCAGCCAGATGTGCCGCAAGATAACCGGATGGATTGGACCGTCCGTCAGAGATACCGGGACTGGCTGACGCTTCGGGATATCACGATCGAGGCGTACAACGACAAGACGAACCCGCTGCCGCTCGACGCGATCATCTGGCCCGAGGGGTTTGTGCCGGGCTGGACACTCGACCCGATCTCGCTTCAAACGGAGCGGGCAGCGAATCTGGCCTGGGGCATGCGCCTCAAGGACCCGAATGACGTTCCCGATCTGCAAGTCGAAGAACGGATTCGTGCAACGCGGATCGTTGACGAGTTGCTTGTCATGCAGGGCGCCATGAACACGCCGTTCATTCTCGGGTCCGTGGCGTACGACAATCTTAGAATCGTTGAGACCGACAATGGTATCGAGTACCAGCGGGATGCAATGTACAACAGCGCTTTCGTCATCGAGGATGGGCGCGTGCAAGACGTCTGGTACGACAAGCTCCACCTGACCCCCTTCGGTGAGGTCATGCCCTATATCTCCGCGTCCGAAACCTTGGAGCAGATGCTGCTCTCGATCGGTGCCAGCGGCATGGAGTTCGCGCTCGAACCCGGTAAGGAGCCGAGAAATCTGAGCGTCCCGCTGCGTTCGGCCGAGGGGCAGGACGTCCGTCTGGCAACACCGATCTGCTTCGAAGCCACGGTGTCCGCGGTCTGCCGGAAACTCGTGGCTCGTGGGCAGAAACGGCAGGCCGGTGTGATGATCAACATCACGAATGATGGCTGGTTCGGCAAGTCCGAGGGGGGGCGAGCGTCGCATCTTCAGAGTGCTCGCTGGCGGTGTGTCGAGCTCGCCACCCCCATGATCAGGAGCGCGAACACAGGGATCTCAGCCGTGATCGATCACCGGGGGCAGATCGTGAACTCGACGATCACTCCCGTGGGCGAAAACGCGCGAGAGGGATACCTGATTGGGCAGGTGCAAATCGGTGCGGGGCTCACCCCGTTTGCCCTGATCGGAGACCTGTTCGGGTGGATCTGCTTCGCCGCCACGCTGATCTGGTCAGGGATCGCGATCTTTGGGCCTTCACGGGTCGTAGAGCCGATGAGCCACAGTGCATCTTGATATGATGATCAATGCCGGAATGGAGGGGCGAACCATGCTTCAAATCACGATCTCATCACGTTTTACCCTCGGGGCCGCCGTCCTGATCGGGCTTGCCGGCTGCGGAGCAGAAATCCGTCCTGATGGGCCCAAGCGTGTCGTCTATACCGATTCTGATGGTGCGCAACGAGTGGTTGAGGTTCCTGCCTCCGGTGAACTGCGTGAGGCCGCGATCGATCGCCTGATCGAGATGAGCACGGACCTCAACCCTCAGGTCCGGGCCAACGCCATCGAGGCACTCAGCCCAGTCACCGAGCGCGTCGAGCCAATCGTGGCGTTGTCGATCAACGACCCGAACCCGGGCGTACGCGCTGTTGCGGCCATGGTCGCCGGCAAGAGAGGGCTCGCCTCGCTCGCACCCTCTGTGCGAGGACTGTTGTCGGATAGCTCCCCGTTCGTGCGAGCATCAGCGTTGTACGCCCTTGCGAGCTTTGGCGAGGAAGTCGACCTGACTGAGCTCTCTCGGATGCTCCTCGAGCATGAGAACTCGCGTGTCCGCTCGCAGGCCGCGTTCGTACTCGGTGAACTCGGCGATCGATCTGCCATCCCGCTGTTGCAGCAGGCGGCCGTGACCCCCGTTCCGAACGCGTCGACCATCGAGCGACGTATTTTCCGTCTACAGATCGCTGAAGCGCTGTACAAACTCGGATTCTCCGAGAGCATTGACACGATCAGGGCAGCCCTCTACCCATCTCGTGCTGATGAACTCGAAGCCACGGCGTTGGCGGTTCAGATCATCGGCGAGGTCCAGGATGAGACATCGATCGACCAGCTGATCTTCCTGTCTGACCCAGAGGTCGATCAGCCCATGCCCGCAGAGGTCCGCCTTGGCGTAGCCCAGAGCCTGGCGGAGATGGGGTACCGAGAGGGCTCCTTTGTCGCGATGGAGTATTTGGGCTCGGACGTAGACGCAGTGCGAGCCCAGGCCGCGAGCGTGCTTGGTAAGACAGAGGGCGCTCAGAATCTGGGACACCTTGAGCTGTTACTCGCTAATGACCCGTCCGGGTTGGTCCAGGTTGCCGCAGCGGGCGGAATTGTGGATTACACCCAGCGTCAGTTCGCTCAAAGTCGGTGAATTCGGCTTTTCGGAACTGAGAACGGGTATAAACGGGATCCCTGTGTCGGAACATCGCGTATGGTTGTGCCTCCCTGGGTCTCAGGGGTATGGTCGGACTGAAGCTTTCAGTGTGAATTGAAACGCAACTCAATGCACACGGGAAGGGACATGCCTGCTACACTATGAACCCGTTTTCCCACTCTCCGGGCAACGGGACCATCGAGAAGTCACACAGGATCAAACCAGCTTGGAATCGAGGAGCTGATCGTGCACATTCTGACTAAGGTTTTCGTTCTCATCGCTGCGGTGCTCAGCATCATGATGGCCTCGCTGGCCATCTCGTACTCGGTCAACGTTGACCGTGTCACTGCTGACTACCGCGACATGCAGGCAGCAAAGATCTCCGCCGAAGCTGAGCTTCAGGCCCAGCGTGCGACGCACGGCCAGGCACAGGCGGCACTCCAGGAAGATCTCAAGTCGCTGCGCGATGAGCTGGCGAGCCGCAACGCGGATACGCGTCGCCTCGAAGCCGCGAACTCAGAGCTCCGCATCGCCCTGCGTCAGGCGGAGGCCGCACGCGAGTCGATCTCCTCCAAAATCGCCCAGCTCGGCGTCACCACCGAAACCCAGGCCAACATTATCGCCGAGTACAAGGACGAGAACCGTGTGCTCCGTGACGGTGAACTCGCATACCGCGATGAGAAGATCGACCTCGAGAAGGCCATCTCCGACCTCGAGAGTCAGGTCATTGTCTACGAGCAGGTTAAGCGTGCACTTCAGGAGCAGATCGCTGAGATCCAGCGCGAGAACGACGGCACAACCGGAGTCGCGAGTTCCTCGACCGCGGCAGCCGAGCCGACCACGATCGCTGGCCCGCAGATTCGCGGCACGATCGACGAAGTCGTTGAGGATCCCAACAGCGGTTTCACCCGCGTGCGGATCAACCTGGGCAGCAACGACCGCCTGAGAGCGAACACTCGCTTCTACATCGTTCGTGAGAACACCGAGTACCTCGGTGACCTGATCGTCGAATCGGTCGACCTCAACCACGCGGTCGGGCGTGTCGCTTTCGTCAAGGACAGCGGCACCACCATCCGCGAGGGTGACCAGGTCCTGAGCAAGATCGGTAGCTGAGACGTATCACCTGAATCGAAAGGAGCACTCCAATGAGTCAGTTTGGAATGCAAATGCCGGGTGGTCGTCAGCAGCGAAACGCTGGGCCCGATGTCTACACCGCACTCATGTTCCTCGGTGTTGTCGCGATGGGCGTCGCCGTAGGGATGCTCTGGGTCGCCGGCAGCAAGGTGGCCCCGGATGGGATGCCGTTCAATGTGCAGGATCCTGACCGGATCGAGCTGAACCAGGCCGACACCTGAGCGTCCGACCGATAGCCGTAGGAATCGCGCAGAACTGCTCTGAAACGTCGATTTGCCTGCCTACTTTGCTTGACACTCCCGAGACTTGGAATACCATCGTCTCTCTCAGGAACGCCTCCGGGCAGGCCTGAACATGCTACCAGGGGCGGTAGCTCAATTGGTTAGAGCCCCGGCCTGTCACGCCGGAGGTTGCGGGTTCGAGTCCCGTCCGCCTCGTTCAAAGACCTCAGCATCCGCTGAGGTCTTTTTACGTCCTCACTAATGATTCAGGACATGAATCGGGTTTCTGCACGAACGGTTACTTCTTGGGCAGTGTCCAGCACTTTGTGTGTCGTGATGGATAGTGCAAGCACGTTGATGAACGGAGATCGTCAGTCAGGGATGGCGCTCGAATCAGTTTTCGGGGCAACCTGCCTGGTACGTGCTCAGGAACGAGGAAACATCGAAAAAGTCGAGCACGCCATCCGAAGAGAAATCTGCGAGTGGGTCACCCGACGTGTAGGCTGAGAGGAACAAGCTGACATCGAAAAAGTTCAGCAGCGTATCACCATTCAGGTCAGCAGCGCAGGTAAGCACCAGCAGCACCTCGTTGGCGGTTGCGATCGTCGTAAACCGCTGATTCTCGTTGATGATCGGTGCCATGATGGAATCAAAGTTTCCCGACACGCCGCCTGTGGCGACCACGATTGAGTATCCGTTCTCGCCGGGCATGTAGCCGTTGGTGACATCGATCTCAAGTATTCCACCGATGATCGCGTGTCCCTGCACCTCGATCTGATCATGGTCTACACAAGCCACTGGGCCTCCGAGGTCCATATTGACATGAGACGTCTCGTGGAGTGTCATTGCGCCAGATACTGTGAGTTGAAGAATGTCGTGGTCCTCACCCAGCAGGATCACTGCATGGTTCTCGAAGTTGGCGGCTTCAATGAAGACCTCATCCGGGCAAGATGCGGGGTGTCGCTTCGAGGATGGGCGCCGGACTGGGATGAGCCGGCTGTTCGTTGATGGTCCGTCTGGATCGTCAATGCCTCGCCCATTGCTCAGCGTGCCCGGCACGAAGACGCTCGCGTCAGACTGCACCCGCAGTTCGCCTCCCTCTTCGATATCAAGCCCACCGGGCACATTGAGCGGCTGATTCGCTGTGAATCGGCCGCGGAGCCGGCGAATCTGCGCTATGGCAGGGATCGATGCGGTACCACCGGTGACCGTGGCACCGGTGCCGATCGTGTCGATTGGGCCTGGAAGTGAGAGGATGCCCAACGGTTCTACAACCCAGTTGCCGCCCACGAGCACTCCGTCCACCACTTGCGCGACATCGCCGTGAAACGACAAGGTCATCTGTTCGGAGACAAAGACAGTGCCTTGGTTATCAAAGTCAGGCCAAACGCTCGGGCTGAAGTTTGAGCCGCCAGAATCACGATTGAAGTTCTCTGCGATCAAGCTGCCGAGGTTCACGAATGTTCCGGAGCCCTGGCTGAATAGTGAGCCACCCTGACCGTTTACAGGGTGGGGACCGATCCTCCAGATACTCTGATTCGTGATGGGGCGATCTCCGACCGAGATGGACTCATGCTGATGAACGAGCCCGGTATTGATCATGCTCATGTAGATATCCGGTGACCCACCACTGAACTGACAGTATTGCTCGTTGATGAATTTTCCTTGCGGATCATCCTCATCCCCGAGTTGGGCCGTCAGAATATTGACACCGCCTTTGTTGCGTATCGTGCCAGGGCCGGCTATTCGGGCCTCGATCTGAACTCGCTGAGTCTGATCGAGTGGCCTTGGAGCACCGAGCAACTGCAGAGAGCCAGTGACCTGATACAGCGCAGATAGAAACCCATCCACGATGATGTCGCCACCGGAATCCTCAGGTCCTCCCAGGCCGATGAGACTCGCATCCTCAAAGATGAGCGGCGTATCTGTGATGCCTGAGAACACGTTGAGACGTCCGATTGCGGGAGATGTGGCAGTGAGTTCAGCACCTCCAGACCACGTGCCACCGTGTACGAACGTGGTCGTTGCTTCACGCAGATCGAGCGTGCCGCCTTCCTGATCGATCTGACAGGGAACGGGGCCATCAAAGATCACGGGGTCCTGATCGGTGGTGCGTCGGTATACGGTACCACGATTCGTAAATCTCACACTCTCAGACGGGGCCGCGATCATTTCCCAGACCCCGCCTGATTCATTCACAATCTCGAGTGTGCTGCTTGCTCCCACGGGCCCACATGCTGAGCGTTGATTGACTGTCCCTCTGTTGATGATTTTGACATCAGAAAGCAAACGCGCAGCGCTGTTCTGCGCGATTTCAGCGTAAGAACCACCCTCATTGATGAAAAGACCATTGTGGTCGCCAGTGATACGGGCGCCATCAAAGAGCAAGCTCCCACGGTTTGTGAGTGGGGCTTCGAGAAGCATGACGTTCGGAATAATCGCCCGACCCGGCTTTGACATCTCAAGCGTCAGTGGTGCGGTTACGTACGCACCGCTGGAGGGACCGGTGTTGAATCGTGCGATACCCTGCCCCGAAATGCGAGATAGACCCTGGAACTCATGGACAACATTGAGCCCGCCGAATGTGAGCGTACCACCATCCTGCGCAACCATCTCTCCCCCGGAATAAGTTGACGGCGCGTTGAATCTGAGCTCGCCAGCATCAGCGAATATTGTTCCACCAGTCTGGTCGAGTGTGCAGTTGAGATCAACGGTCACGACTGGCAGGTTCAAGATGATTGTTCCGTTGTTGATCAGCGTTCCTTCGCCGTCGAAGCCCCGATTCATCAAGAACTCGATTGTCCCCGCGTTGTTCACGATAGATCCCGGGCCGATGTGCGGTTCAAACATGGGATAGGCGGTGCCCGCGTTCGCGAATGTCGTCGGTGATCCGGCTTCCCCTATGAAACCGTTGAATGTCAGCGTTCCAGAGTTGCCAAAGATGCCGGTCCCAGTAAGTGTGCCTCCAGAATAGTTGCAGTTGCCTGTGAACAGAAAAAGCAGACCACTATCGATGCTGCCGAAAATCGATGAGTCAGCAACATTGCCCCCGAAGAGTTCCAGGCTTCCAGTCAGAGATGCGGACATCATGGATAGTGCGTTGATCGTGCGTGGATTGCCGGTGAAGATCCTCACATCCGCCTCTTGGATCAGCACATTGTCCGTGTCTGTCGGGATCATGTCATGATCCCAGTTTGTCGTCATGCCCCCATCGCATACTGCATCCCAAGATCCCTGCGGTATGTCTCCGCAGTCACCGTCCCACACCACATTCTGTCCCAGAACGACGCTTGTGCTGCACGACGTGGCGATCGCCGCCATGATCTGCTTATGATTGTAACTCATCGTGTCCCCCTTCAGCATCAGACTACATCGGAGGAGGATCCGACTCAATACGTATCTCGGCTATCTTGTATTCGATATGTGATCCGCAAGCGACAAGCCGCTTAAAAACGCGGCTTCTGCGTTGCGCCACTCGCCTCTCGGTCCAGAGAGCCAGTCGCCCACAAAGCGCAGATCGAGCTCGCTGGAGATTAAGAACGGTGCCTGTACCTGTGTCAAAGGTCTCGCGAGTCCCCAGCGATGAACGCGGGGCTCGCTGCACTGAGAGGAGGCGATCGGTGTACCAAACCGACGGTTGAGTGCCGTCATGCATGAAGACAGCATCAGTTCTTGTATGACTTGGCGATCTTCGGCCATGAGTGATGCTGATAGTTGTGGCTTCATCTCCGCAACGATGGCATAGCTGCCGCCGGATTGGCGTCTGAGTCGGATCTCCTGAAGTGGGTCATCATCCGTGCCCTGGATATCGATCCAATCCTGTTCAAGATCGATATCCGAGAGACCAAGCATCAGCATCCAAGCAGTGGAGGACTGGATTGCTCTCAGCGCTGCCGGCACGATCAGGCCGCTCTGCTCAAGGATCCTCACCGACTGCTCGGCTGGGGTCGCGATCACGACATGATCTGCGGAGATCAGGAACGGCGTCTCCTCACCGTACTGTTGCACCGTAAGAACGAACTGGTTGTCATCTCGCCTGATTGAGTACACTTCCGCAGAACTCAGAGCGTCACAGCCAAGGCTCATGGCGGACAAGATCGCACTCATTGATGGTTCTCCAATGAGTTCATGACTAGTTAGCCATCGTGCCTTGCCTTTGCTAACCCACTCCTCAGCGTGCTCTCGGAGAACTTCGGAATGCACATCGATCTTCGGGGCACCCTGATCGATCCAGAGTTGCTCGCGCTGGTGTGTGATCCGTTTGGAACTCATCCGCCCGCCGATCCGGCGGCCGCGGTCGATAATCAGGCACTCGTGCCCAAGCTCATTGAGTCTCTGAGCGCAGCTCAGCCCGGCCATGCCCCCGCCGATGATGGCGATGGGGATATCTCGGCTGGGTGTATCGAGCTTCTCCATGCCTATTTCTTCGTCCTTGGCCGCTCCGAGACGCGAAACTTCGCGTGTCATGCTCATCATTGTTTCCTGGACGTGACTTGCCAACAGATTCGCGGCATGCGGAGCGAACAATCTGCTAAAATGTCTCCGCTGAGAACGGACCCTCACACCAGACCCACGGACGAAACATGCTCACCCTCGCCGCATCATCCGGACACGCCGTCGGCATCGCACTCGCGATGATCTTTGTGCTCGGGGTCGGTGCCCAGTGGCTCGCTTGGAAGATCCGGGTCCCTTCGATTCTCCTGCTCCTGCTGATTGGGATCCTCGCCGGACCGGTCGCGAGGACAGTTCTGGAAGGTACGAAGTTCGCCCAGTTTGCGTTGGATCCTGACACGCTTTTCAGCAGTGATGTGCTGCTGGCGGCGGTGGGGATCGCGGTCGGGCTGATCCTCTATGAAGGCGGTCTGACGCTCAACTTCAAGGAACTCAAGAGCACGTGGAAGCCGGTGACGCTGCTCGTTTCGACCGGGGCACTCATCACCTGGATCATCGCCGGCATCAGCGCGTACTACATCTTTAATCTCGACCGTTCCATCGCGGTCCTCCTCGGCGCGATTCTGATCGTGACGGGCCCGACAGTCGTTGGCCCGTTGCTCACCCACATTCGACCCAGCGGTGACTCGGGTCTGATACTCAAGTGGGAGGGTATCGTCATCGATCCCATCGGCGTGCTCGCAGCCGTGCTGGTGTTCGAAGTCATCTCTGTCAACTCCGAGATGAACGATGTCGGCTCGGTCGTTCAGGCGATCCTAGTCACGATCGTGGCGGGCACCGGGTTTGGCCTGTTGGCCGCGGTCCTCCTCCGGACTGTGATGACCCGCTTCCTCGTGCCCGACTACCTTCAGAACCCGGTCTCACTGATGCTCGTCGTTGCGGCATTTACCGCGTCGAATGAGGTCATGCCGGAGTCCGGGCTGCTCGCCACAACCGTCATGGGCATCGCGCTGGGAAATCAGAAGAAGGTCGACGTTCACCACATTCTGGAGTTCAAGGAGAACCTCCGCGTGCTGCTCATCGCGGCGCTGTTCATCGTGCTCTCCGCCCGTTTGCAGATCGATCAGCTCGCCCAGCTCGACTGGATGCGTGTGCTGCTGTTCTTGGCGGTGCTGATTCTTGTCGCCCGCCCTGTGGCGGTCTTCCTCGCGACGGTTGGTGCTGGCCTGAGTCTCAACGAGAGGATGTTCATCGCCTGGCTTGCGCCCCGCGGAATCGTGGCCGCAGCAGGCGCATCGATCTTCTCGCTCGGCCTGGGCACAGAGGACGCCGAGCAGATCGTTCCGCTGACATTCTCTGTCATCATCGGGACGGTGGCGTTCTACGGCCTCACCACGCCCTGGGCCGCAAAGATGCTCAGGGTCGCTGATCAGAACCCGCAGGGCGTGCTCTTCATCGGCGCGCCATACTGGGCGCGTGCGATCGCCAGGATGCTGCACCAGCGCGGCTACAAGGTCCTGCTCGTAGACAGCAACCGTTCTAACGTGCGCGATGCCCGGATGGATG
>JAEPOJ010000019.1:0-22055 GCA_017642965.1 Phycisphaerales bacterium | reverse complement strand
GGCTTGACGCGATCCAGGACAACATCCTGACCATTCCCGATATCACGGACCTAGATATGCGAGGCATCGGGCGAGTCTTTGCCGCAACCCCCAACGATGAAGTGAACACCCTCGCGCTTCAACGATTTAAGGGGTACTTCGAGACCTCGAAGCTCTACCAGGTCCAGCCGCATAAGCCAAAGAAGACGGCCGAGGATGGGCATCACACCGATCGGCGATGGCGTGTTCTATTCGGGTCAGACGCCGACTTTGCGGGTCTGGAATCTCGGCTCCATAACGGCTGGGTGATCAAAGCGACCACCATCTCGGAGGAGTTTGGTTATAGCGATTACAGAACACTATACGGATCATCCATCGTCCCGATGTTCACGCTCAAGCCGAGCGGGAGCGTCGTGGTCTGGACGACCGACAAGCCAGCCGAACCTATGCCCGGCGACACGATCGTCGCCATCGTGAACCCGGATGAGCTGTTCATCGGAGCACCCGACTTCGGGGAAGAAGAACTCCAAGAGCAGTAAGCCCTCGCTACTCCTCGCTCGGGATAGTGTCGGTGTGCCCGAGCCCGAAGTTGTGCTTGAGCCAGTTGTGCACCATCGGCACGGTGACCTTCGGGCTCTCCGAGCCGTTGTTTTCCATAAGCACAAGCGTCCGATCGTCGTCAGCAACTGAGACTCGGTTTCGATCATACAAATCAGCGACGACTTGCGAGAAGGTGTTGGTCGGCGTGTCACTCGGGCACTGCTCAAGCAGTTCCCGAAAACCGGAGGTGCCGATCTGCTTGCCCTCGTTGTCGGTCGCCTCGACGTAGGCATCGGTGTAGGCACACACACGATCCCCGGGTTCGAGCTTGAAAGCAATCTGCTCGTACTGAGTTGAAGCGATGACGCCGAGAGGCAGGTTCATCAGCCCGACACGGAGCTCGCTCGAGGTCTCCGTGATCGCGTCGTCTGAACTTCGATCCATGGGAGCCCAGCAGCGCTCGCCGCGTTTCATGCGCAGCGGGGGCGGGTGCCCCGCATTCACAATGATGAGGTGCCTGCTCGGTGCGAAGTAGGTCATGAGCAGTGCGGTCGCGAAACGACCGTCGCTCGCGAACGCGTCGAATGCCTCATTGAGTCGACGTGCGAACTTGGATTGATCAACGGTGTTGATCGACTTGTGCATCGCCCGTCGGAGTTCGGCGGAAAGATCGGTCACATCACGCCCATGCCCGGACACATCTGCTACGAGAATTCTTGAGATCCAGCCGCTGGAACATGATGAGATGAGGTACAGGTCGCCCCCGCGGTCACCCTCGATCGGGTCGGAATGGACGCTGATATCGAGCCCGGGGACAGAAGCGGTGCGGTCTGCACGGTTCGAACCACCCCAAACCTCAAGGCATTGCAACGCGTGTGGGGACGCGACCCGGCGGGCTTGTGTCTCTGTACTAGTCATGCAGGGTAAGAAGCCTCAGAAGCGACGCTTTATTCCGCTCGCGTTCGGCTCGCTGGCCCAATGCATCTTGTTGAGCAGGGTGTTCCAGTAGCTGACCTGAGGGTCGAGGACGAAGCCGATCTGCTCCTTTGCCGCAGACACGCGGAGAACATCGCCATCCTGGAGGCGGTGGTCGAACTGCCCGTCGATGATCAGCGTCGTCCCCGAGTTCTCGATCGAGTTCGCATTACAGACGCGGATGGCGACCTCGGAGCTGCTGGGAATCACGATGGGTCGGAAGCTCAGTGAGTGTGCCGCGATCGGCGTGACCGTCATGGCGTTCACGTCTGGGGCAACAATTGGGCCGCCGGCCGACACGTTATAGGCGGTCGAGCCGAGCGGGGTCGAGACGATGATCCCGTCACCGGATACCCGCGGGCCGACCTGCTCATCGACAGAGATATCGAGCGTGATCATGCGGAACGGTGGGCCCGCGCTGACCACGAACTCGTTCAACGCGAAAGAAGAGAATACCGGCTTGCCTTCGGTATCTCGAACGACACCGTGCAGCGGGATGACCGGCTTGATGTTGAGTGACTCACCGCCGAGCAGGGCTGGTGCATTCGCTTTGAAACGATCAAGCTCATAGCCAGCCATAAAACCGACCTTGCCGGTATTGACCCCCAGCAACGGGGCACGCAGCGTCAGGCATTTATGGGCGGCCGACAAAATCGTCCCGTCGCCGCCCAGCGCGATCACCAGATCCACATCCTCGGGATCAGGCAGGCCGTTCTCTTCTCTCGTCTGGAGCTCGGCGACAAGATAACCGTGCTTCTCGATCAGCGAACGGATCTCGTCCCAGACCTCGGAGGCCTTGGGCTTGTTTTTGTTCGAGATCAGCGCGACTCGGCGTTTCATGGTCTCAGCTCGTGACAATCACACACCAAGCGACGGTTTCTGAGCTGCTGCTTTGGGCTCGGTTCGCTGTGAAGGTTTGGCGATGAAACACGCGTGCTCGCTGGGAGCATATGTGTGGCGGATCATCCGTGCAATTCCATCGGCATCCAACCCGACCTGTGCGAGCTGATCTTTTCTTGAATCTTGGATGATCCAATGGTCGGGTATGCCATGACGCACGACTCGGGCACTGCTGAGCCCCATCTCCTGGCAGCTCTCGAGCACAGCGCTGCCGAAGCCACCGATGATCGAGTGGTCCTCAATCGTAAGAATCGGTATCTGCCGCTCGGCCAGCTCTCGCAAGAGCGCTGTGTCGACGGGCTTCGCAAACCGGGCGTCGTACAGCGCGACCCTGTACTCGTCTCCGAGCAGGCTGATCGCATCGGATGCAGCGACCGCCGGCGTGCCATACGCGAGCACGGCGACATCGGGCTTGTGCGCATCCAGATCTGAAAACTCAGGCGTGAGCAAGCGTGCCTTGCCAATTTCGAAGGGTTCCGCGACACCAAAGCGTTCATCAATGTCATCGCGTGGGTAGCGCACGCTGCTCAGCCCACCGTCCCAAGTGCGCATGAACTCGAGCGATGCGACGAGTGATGATTCATCGATCGCAGCGGTAAGCACCGCGTCTGGCAGGGTCCGCAGGATGGCGATATCGCAGAACCCGTGGTGCACGGCCCCGTCTCCGCCGACGAGCCCTGCCCGATCGAGGCACAGACGGACAGGGAGGCCCTGGAGAGCCGACTCCTGGAACGCCTGATCGAACGCACGCTGCAAGAAGGTTGAATAGACCGCGAAGAACGGCTTGAGCCCACACTTCGCCATGCCGGCCATCATATCCAGGGCGTGAGACTCACAGATGCCCGTGTCGAAGCTCCGGGTTGGGTGTGCTTCGATAGCTCGAACAACCCCGGTCCCGTCAGGCATCGCGGCTGTTGCGGTGACCACAGACTCGTCTCTGTCCATGAGATCCACCAGCGCATCTCCGAACGCGGCGGTGAACGAGCGTCCGCCCGATTTCATCTCGATCCGACAACCGAGCTGCTCATCCCGTTCAACCTTGAATGCCTTGGGCGAGTGAAACTTCGTCGCATCTTCTTCCGCGATATCCAGCCCTTTGCCCTTGATCGTCTTGACGTGCAGGACCATGGGGCGATCGATGTCTCTCGCCTCGGTCAGGAACTCGATGAGTGTCGGGAGATCGTGACCGTCAATCGGCCCGACGGTCAGGAGCCCAAACTGCTCAAACCATGAGTCCTCCGCGATCGCGGCCTTCGTCATTTCTCCCACGCGGTGGTACGCTTCCTTGATGTACCCGCCCCCCGGAACATGCCTGAGCAGTTCCTTGGCGCCCTTCTTGAAATCGCTGTAAGTGTGAGAAACACGCACGCGGTCAAAGTACTGCGCCATCGCCCCCTGCGGCTTGGAGATACTCATGCCGTTGTCATTGAGCACGACCAGAAACTGACGCTTGAGCGTCCCGGCATTGTTCAGCCCCTCCATCGCGACACCGTTGACTATGGACGCGTCACCAATCAATGAAACGACGCGCTTCCCGTCCTGGCGGTCGCCAGGGACAAAGGAGGTGCCCTGAAGCTCGTCTCCACGGGCCATGCCGACCGCGGTCGAAATGCCTGTCCCCGCGTGGCCGACCCGGAAGAGGTCGTATTCGCTCTCTGAGGGTTCCGGGAACCCTGATATGCCCGCGCTGGTCCTGAGCATCTCAAACTTCGCAAGACGACCGGTGAGCAGCTTGTGCGGATAGCACTGGTGACCCACATCAAAGAGCAGGCGGTCATGCGCGAAGTCGAATACGCGGTGCATCGCGATCGTCAGCTCGACGACGCCAAGGTTCGGGGCGAGGTGGCCGCCGCTGCGTGAAACCTTGTCGATGATGGCCCCACGGATCTCGCGCGCGAGTTCCTCAAGCTGAGCAATAGACATCGTCTGGAGATCACGGGGAGATTGGATCTGAGAGAGCAAGCCCATGGAGTCCTTTCAAGCGAGTCCGCTGCGAGCAGGCAAAGCCAACACAAGTATAGAGAGACGCGTGAATCCACGCCACCGCAGAAGCTACTGGTGTTGCAACCGGACAGTTCGGCGGATCCTGAGGGCTGGATACAAGAACTCAGGCGTCATCCGATAATCTGCGGCAAGATCACGCCTCACGGTGGGTCAGCATGTCACCAAGCAGGCGGAGCGGCCGCGTATCTCCCAGGCCGAGCGTATCGAGCTCATTCAGGGCCTCGGATGCCTTGGATCCCAGCCTCTGCGCAACGCGTCTCGACTCTTCCACACCGACCACTTCCGGATACGTCCGCTTGCCCGCCGCGGCGTCTTTGCCCAGTGCCTTGCCGACGGTCTGGCTGCTCCCTTCGACGTCCAGCAGGTCGTCGATAATCTGAAACTGGAGCCCGATCGATTCACTGAAGGCGGTCAGGAGGTCGAGAGCCCGATCATCCGCGTGGGCAGCGACAGCGCCCATCCGGCAACTCGCTCGCAGGAGCGCGCCGGTCTTGTTCCGATGAATCAGCTCGACGCCTTCGATTTCTCCGATGCCATCTGGCAGCCCCCCGAGCGTGTCGAAGATCTGCCCTTCGATCATGGCTCTGGTCCCACTGGCGAGTTCCTTGCTTAATCGCAGTGCAATCTCGGGGTCCGGGTGCTCGTGGGTTGACTCGTAGGCCATCGAAAGCAGCGCATCGCCGGCGAGAATGGCCATGGCCTCCCCCGCATGAATGTGCAGCGTCGGGCGCCCTCGACGGAGATCATCATTATCGAGAGCGGGAAGGTCGTCATGGATCAGGCTGAAGGCATGGATCATCTCCACCGCCGCCCCCGCCTCAAGACTGTTTTCGCCCGGAGTGCCGCATGCAACAGAGCTGTACCATGCAAGGGCAGGCCGGATCCGCTTCCCGCCGCCCAGCAGGCTGTAACGGATCGCCGAATCGAGTTTGCTCGGCAATGCCCGCCGATCGAGAAATCCTGCGAGATGTGTGTCAACCCGTTCAATCACGCTGCGGAGGTCGTGCGGGGCACCTGATTGGGTCGGTGTGTGTTTCACGCGGGATCTTAGCGACGCACGCGCATGCGTGCTAGCATCATCGCGATGCTCGATCAGGCGATCCAGTTTTTCCAGGCCGGCGGATGGGTGATGTACCCGCTTTTGCTCATGAGCGTGCTTTCGCTGACGCTCATCTTCGAGCGCTTTATATTCTGGGGTCTTGTGCAACGCAGGGGGCCCTCGCAGCTCATGCGGTACATGGACCAACTCCAGCAGCTTGGCCGCGATGAACTCCTCAAGCGATCAAGCCGCGACAGAACGCTCGAGGGGCGTCTTGTTGATGCGGCCCTCAAAGACAATACCACGTCTGACTCGGCGCTCATCGGGCACATTGAGATGCTCAGGAGTTCGATCGAACGCTTCTCGCCAACGCTTGGCACCGTTATCGCGGCCGCGCCGCTGCTGGGCATCCTCGGGACAGTGACCGGGATTATCCAGAGCTTCGATCTGCTCGGTGAGGCCGCGAGTGTTTCGGACCCCGCGATCGTCGCGGGCGGGATTGCCGAGGCCCTCTACACAACGGCGTTCGGCCTGAGCATCGCCCTCGTGACGCTGTTTCCGCACGTGTACTACAAAGTAAGCGCGGATCGTGCGCTCGGACGCCTCGAACTGCTGGCCGGCGCGATCGCAGACCGCCAGCCAAGCCCAAATCCCTGATCAGGCGGTTTGCGCGCTGACGAGCTCGAAGATTTCTTCTGGAGAACTCGCGTTGTAGATCCGCTCGCGGAACTCTGCGTCGCTGATGAGGCGGCTGATGTGGGCGAGCGCCTCGATGTGATCCTTGGTCTTATCCGGCGGAGAGGCGAGCAGCACCACGAGCTGTACCGGCTGGGTATCGATCGCCTCAAAGTCGATCGGAGCGGCCGGCTTTCCTATCGCCAACGC
Organism: Phycisphaerales bacterium; assembly: GCA_017642965.1. Taxonomy (GTDB): domain Bacteria; phylum Planctomycetota; class Phycisphaerae; order Phycisphaerales; family UBA1924; genus UBA1924. The sequence continues at coordinate 15,733 of JAEPOJ010000019.1, read as the reverse complement.
CTGCGTCTTGAGACTCGCGCACTTCCCGTGTGGGATCGCCAGCCCATGGCCGATGCCGGTGGTCCGTGTCTGCTCCCGGGTCCAGACCGCTTCCTTGAGGGATTCAACATCCGAAACGCTTCCCGACTCTCCCATCCGGTCGATCAGCTCGTTGATGACCGCCTGTTTATCAGTCGAATCCAACGGCGCGATGATGCATGCTGGGTCAAGGATGTCCATCAGGTTCATGATCTGTACCTCACGAAAGACCAAGTCGGGAGAAGAGTTTAAGCGAGAAATCTGTAGCCGTGTTGGATCGAGGAAAAATGTCGAACATTCTCAATCGTTCCTTCTGAATCGGGCGGAGAATGCGCCGTCCTGATACGAGCTGGGCGAATCTCCGGGTTGCCCACTCGCCTCAATTCGCGCCAACTCGATCAGCTCCAGCCCGAGCTCCTTCGATGCCCAATCGGCCTGCGCCTCGTTCTCATCGATCTCTGCGCTGCACGTCGAATAGACGAGCGTGCCACCCGGGGCCAGCAGCTCCCGGGCGTGACGCAGAATCTCCCGTTGCATTGCGGCAAGTCGCTTGAGCTGCGAATCGAGCGGGCGATAGCGGGCTTCAACCCTCCGCGGCAGCACGCCGGTGTTCGAGCAGGGGGCATCGACCAGGATGAAATCGGCGGATTCAGCGTACGCTGAGTCCAGATCTCGAACATGCTCGACCTGAACTCGAGCGTCATCTGAGAACTGCTCCTGGAGCGTCCGCAGCCGTTTAGAGTCGATCTCGCTCGCGATCACTTTGCAGTTGGGTAGCATGGCTCGAAGCTGGCGGGTCTTCGTGCCCTGGCCTGCACACAAGTCGATGGCAAGCTCTGGCTCGCTATCGAAACGCAGCTGGCCCAAAGTAGCACTGCTCGCAGGATCTTGCACCCAGAGATCAGATTCCGAGTCAAGCAACGCGAGTAACTCAGCGCGACTCCCTGAAAACACGTGATGGTTACCAGACGCATGCGGGATCATCGCGGCATCATCAGACAGTGCAGAGCAGTGCTTTGTGTACAGGATAGTGGGGGGCTTGCAGATGGTGTGCAGCGCTTGAAGAGTCGGGTCGCCGTACATCGCTTCCCATCTCTGCAACAGCGCGTTGGGGAGCGAGCAGGCGATCCCGAGGCGCCTGCGGCCATGCTCCGGGAGCTCGACCCCATTGATTCGAAGCATCCCCCCCTCACTCAGCGGGATCGCATCCAGGTGATGCTCCCAGGCATCCTCGATCTGCTCTCCACGCACGCGAGCGACTTTGCGGAGCACCGCGTTCACCATGCCGCCCGCTCCGGGACGGATGTGACGCTTGGCCCACGACACGGATTCGTCGAGTACCGCATGAGGAGGAACCCGATCCAGCAGGAGCAGCTGAGCGGCGCCCCCGAGCAACACGGCGCGGAGCCTCGGTTCGATCTCGTGGGATGCGTGCCCGCTCAGGGTCTCGATGATGTACTCGAGCGTCCGCCAGCGACGGACCGACGCATCAACGATGGCGATCGCCAGACTGGCATCTCTTGCCTCGAGCGACCCGGTGTTGATCTCGCTGGGCAGGAGGTCAGGGTAGCGTTTCGCGTGCGCACTCAGGTGCCTGTAAGCCGCATCGCGAGCATCGCGGATTGGTGCATCACCACCCGTGTTACGCCTGCGTGTGTTCTGAATCTGACCTCGACCACGATCTGTCATACGCCCAAGAATAGGCCCTCTTCCAAGGCCAACCGGAGCCAGTGGATGAACTGATTGGTGTGTCTCGGGCACGCTGATATGCCCAGACGCAGGCCTTCTGGTATGACCGGATCGGGGCCCCGAGTGCCAATGAACACTATAATTCCCGAGCCGGCAGTTCTGGATGAGTTGCCTGAAGGGATGCCGTGATCAAGGAAGAGGACAGAGCGACAGACCAAACGCCATCAGGACGGCGCTTTTCGACGTACCGCATCCTGTCGGGCATGCGTATCCGCAAGAAGCTAATCGTTCTACACACCGCGTTCTCTCTGGGGCTTGGGACCATCCTGCTCATCGCGATCCGGCCAGCGATGTCAAAGGTGATCTATGGTGCTGAGATCGACCTTGGACAGCGCGTGCTGAGCATCCTGCTTGAGGAAGAAGCAGCCATCGGAGAAATCCGAGTCCCTGAGCAGATACAGGCGGAATGCAGGGTGCTGACCGGGCCGGACGCAACGCTTGGAATTTCTGATCAGATTTTGTTCCAGGCGAGGCGTGAGCCGAGAGCCGCGATCCCCGCGCCAGCGGATGAGTTCGCTGCCGGTGTGATCTGCTGGCTGGAGCACCGAGATCGATTCCTGCTCGTGCGAGCCCGCTCCGATCGTGCCCGTGATGCGATCCAGCTGGTCTACCTGCTCGTGATCACGACACTGCTCGTCGGGTACGGGCTGGTGGCCGCGGCGCTTGAACTCTTTGTGCTCCCGCAGCATGTGTACCGTCCGATCAGCGCCATGCTGCAAGCCGATCAGGCCGTCGCGGAGGGCGATCGGAAACGTGAGATCATCCCGGACTCTGAGATACCGGCGGATGAACTGGGCTCGATCATGCGATCGAGGAACGAAGCAATCCACGCGCTCAGAACGCACGAGCACGAGCTCGCAGATGCGCTGGATCGTCTCGAGCAGACCGCTGCGGATCTGCATAAGAAGAATCATCTCCTCGAAACAGCTCGGAAAAACCTTGAAGGCGCGGATCGTCTCGCGTCCCTTGGCATGATGAGCGCGGGTATCGCTCACGAGCTCAATACACCTCTGGCGGTTGTCAAGGGGCTCGTCGAAAAGCTCAACCGGGATCGGGAACTCTCTGACACCGAGGTGGCGCTGCTCGTCCGAGTGGTCGGTCGATTGGAAACGCTCTCAGAAGGGTTGCTGGATTTCGCGCGTGTCCGTCCACCTCTGAATGAGCACGCGGATCTAGTTGAACTGATTCGAGAAGCAGTCACGCTCGTAAAAATCGATCGGAAGCATGCGGCGGGTGAGGTCCAAGTTGCCGTGAACTCGTACGCGGATTCGATCGATGTAGTGTGCGATCCTGATCGATTGGTGCAAGTCTTCGTCAATCTGGTCAGGAATGCGGTTGATGCCCTAGTTGAATCCGAAGCGCAGGCACCCCAGGTGACGATCCACGTGGAACACGAGACCCGCGAGTCAATGCCTTGGCTCGCGATCCGTGTGATCGACAACGGTCCCGGCATCGACGTGGAACTGATCGATCGCCTTTTCGAGCCATTCGTCTCGACGCGACTCGATGCCCAGGGGACCGGACTCGGGCTTGCGGTCGCGCACGGCATTATCCGTGAACACGGCGGTCTGCTCACTGCAACGAACAGGTCAAGCTCGGAAACGAGTGGGGCGGTTTTCGAGGTTCTGCTCCCACAGGAGCGTCCTGAGAGTGTCTAAAGATCACTGGCCGCCGTGAAATACGGCTTGGCAGTAAAAAATGGATCTTTTGATCGTGATTTGTCGCCCCGGCTTCGGTATGCTTTCAATAAAGCAGTTAGCACCCGCCGCGGAGCTCGATATGAATGCGAACGCCATGACGACCGACCACGTTGTACCCCTGACCATCCTGTCTCTCGACGACGACGCTGATTTCCGCGAATACCTCGCCGGGACGCTCCAGGGTGAGGGGCACGATGTCGCCACCGTCGCGACCCCTGATGAGCTGTTCAAGAGGGCTGCGGAAATGCATCCCGACGTGATCATGCTGGACATCAAGATGGGGAAACACGCTGGTGAAGATGTTCTCCGCGAAATTCGGACCCGATGGCCAAAGCAATGCGTGATCGTCGTCACCGGATACCCATCTTTAGATTCAATGCGTGAGACGTTCAAGCAGGACGTGTTTGATTACATCTCGAAGCCCTTCAGCGCTGACGACATGCGGCGGGTCCTCTCGCAGGCCTCAGATCAGTTCGGGCTCGGGCAGCGGCCCATGGACCGATTGCGCGGCGTGCTCGGGAGGCAGATCAGACTGGCGCGGACCGAGCGTGGCTGGACGCTCAGAGAGCTATCTGAGCTGAGTTCAGTATCGGTATCGCAGCTTAGCTCGATTGAACGTGGTACCCACCTCCCGAGCGTGGAGTCCCTCGTGGCGATCTCGCTCGCTCTGGAGGCGAAGCCGAGCGACTGGTTTGCCGCGGCAGGGTTCTGAGCTGAATCGAACGCGATCGCGCGGCAGACGCGCCTAATGTTGGCGCGTGGAACAGTCGATTGACCAACCCGCGATCCTCTTTACGGCCTTCGAGCCATCAGGCGACGACCATGCAGCCGCGGTCATCACACGCCTCCGGAATGCCTACCCAAAGCTCAGGATCTACGCATGGGGCGGTCGCAAGATGCAAGCCGCCGGAGCGGAGATCATCGAGATCACCGGCGACGATGCCGTGATGGGGCTCCCCGGGCTTGCGAAGATCAGGGAACACAAACGCATCAACGCGAACATCGAGCGATGGCTTCAGCAGAACCGGATCGCTGTCCATGTTCCTGTCGACTCCCCCGCGGCCAACTTTCCCGTCTGCAAGCTCACCAAAGCAGCCGGAGCTCGCATCGTCCACCTCGTGGCCCCCCAGCTCTGGGCGTGGGCCCCGTGGCGAATCCGCAAGCTCCGTCGCCTTACCGATCACGTGATGTGCGTTCTGCCGTTTGAGCAGGACTGGTTCCGCTCCCGAGGAGTGGAGGCCACGTTCATCGGGCACCCGCTCTTCGATGAATCACTCGACCTTGAAGGGCTCGATCGGCAGATCGCGGATTGGCCACGCGGTGAGCAGAACATTGCATTGATGCCGGGGTCGCGACCGAGCGAGATGCGGAAGAACTTCCCGCTCATCCTCGGCGCCTACATCAAACTCAACAACGAGCACCGGGATATGCGAGGCATCGTCGCCGCGACGCGTCAGGAGATCGAGCCCGTCCTCCGTGATATCGCACGCGATGCCGGGCTTGAATGGCCCGATTCTCTCCAGATCAGGCACGGGAGCACGGATGCGGTCGTCCGGTGGTGTGACCTCGCCATCGTCGTCTCAGGGACCGTGACGCTCCAGATCGCGCGGCAGCACAAGCCGATGGTCATCGTGTACAAGCTCGGGCGGGTGGTCTGGACCCTCATTGCCCGCTGGCTGATCCGCACAGACTACATCACGCTCCCCAATCTGATCGCAGGGAGAGAGATCACACCCGAGCTCGTCCCGCATTTCGGTGGCAGCGAGCCGATCGCAGACAGGGTTGTCGGGCTGCTGGAAGACCAGGACGCCTTCGCGACCCAAGTCCGTGAGCTCGAGTCAATCGGCAAGGTCTACGACGAGCAGCACGCCGCGGACAACGCCGCCAAGATCATCGCGCGGTATGCGGGTCTTGAACCGTTCTGATCAGAACCGCACTGGGATCAACCCCAGCGTGCACCAGGCATTCCCGCCACGATCCTGAATCGGCATCTTCTCGATATCAGGCATGCCTACCGGTAGATCACGATCGATCATCGTGCGGATCGCCATCGCAAGATCGTGCTCGCCTGCTTCCTCCAGTTCTGTGAACAGCAGAACCAGCACCCCTCCATGACGGATCATCGGATCCGCGGCCAGTTTCACGACGTCCTCTGCGGGCCCGTTGATGAGTTCGTGGGCGTAGCGTGCGTTTGGCTGGGGCACTCCATCGACATACCGAAACTGGGGTATCGCTTTGATCTCGATCCAGAACGCGTCGCTCGGATCGCACTCAGACTCGCTCAACCCGGGCAACTCGGCGACGGTCTCAAACAGGGTGCCGCTGGCTTTGTGGAGTTCTTTGTGGGCATCTACCGGGTCGTAGAGCGCCATTTTCCCCTCTGGGAGCAGGACCAGATCGACACGGTCACGCGCGTTGCGACCCGGCAGGCCTTCCGCTGGGCTTGGGAAGCACGCCTCGCGTATCGCTCTATGCGAAGATTCGGTAAAGGACTGCGATACAAGAGGATGCAGGTCAATCTCTCGCAGGGAGTCGAGTCCCCTCACAGCGTGCTCCTCGGCCATCTCGAGCTCACGACGATGCAGGCCATCGAGCACAGTACGCGTAATGACTGAAAGTGACCACATGGACTCAACCTAGCAGAACCGGGCCAGATTTGCATTTATCGTCACTCTGTGCGATGATTTCCATCGTTTACCTCTCAGCAATCAGTACCTAGTCAACGGGGACCGTATGTCACTCAATGACACCATTAACTCTATCAACGGTGTACTCTTCTCGGATTACACCGTGTACGCACTGCTCGCGACAGGGCTCGTCTTCACAATCTGGTCAGGATTCGGGCAGTACCGAGCACTGACACACGGCGTCTCCGTCGTGCGTGGAAAGTATGACGATCACGATGATCCGGGCGCGATCAACCACTTTCAGGCACTCTCAGCGGCACTCTCGGCGACCGTGGGGCTCGGCAATATTGCTGGCGTCGCGATCGCGGTGGCCCTGGGTGGCCCGGGCGCGATCTTCTGGATGTGGGTGATCGGCCTGCTGGGCATGTCGCTGAAAATGACGGAAGTCACCCAGTCGATGCTCTTCCGCAATACGGATGATCCGGAGAACCCCCACGGTGGGCCAATGTTTGTCGTGAAAAAAGGCTTCGAGGAGTGGGGGCTGGCACCGATCGGCACCATCATCGGCGGCATCTTCGTGGTCACGCTCATCATCTCTGCCGTCACCGGCGGCAACATGTTCCAGGCCTGGAACGTGGCGGATATCACCAACACCTACTTCCAGATCCCGCAAGTCGTAACCGGGATTATTCTCACGGTCGCCGTGGGCCTGGTCATCATCGGCGGTATCAAGCGCATCGGCGCGGTCGCGGGCCGCATCGTTCCGATCATGTGTGCGTTGTATGTCATCGCAGCGTTGGTCGTGCTCGCCGCGAACATCGGTGACGTCCCTGCGATGCTCGCACTCATCGTGAAGGCCGGTCTGGGAATCGATTCACCGCCGCCGGTCGGCGCGTTCCTGGGCGGTACGTTCGTCTACGCGATGATGTGGGGCGTCAAGCGGGCACTCTTCTCCTCCGAAGCAGGACAGGGTTCTTCGCCGATCGCTCACTCCGCTGCAAAGACCGACGAACCAGTCCGTGAGGGCATCGTGGCTGGGCTTGAGCCGTTCATTGATACGATCGTCGTGTGCACGCTCACCGCACTCGTGATTCTCTCGACCGGAGCATACAACCGCGCGCCAGAGACGAAGTTCGCGGATGCTTCCCAGATCCAGTTCGTGCAGGCAGTCGATGCAGACACGGGTGAGGTCCGGGAAGGATCTTGGACCATCGAGACACCGGTACTCCCGAAGTTGACGCAGGAGGCGCGTCGCATCCGCCAGACCCCTGAGAACCTCGCGGGATGGCGTGACGGCGAGTCCGTGTTCTTTGTCGTCGCCGCGGATATGGACACCAATACCGGGCGCGATCTACGAAAAATCACAGGTACCGTCGGTCGCGATGAAGATGACAACTGGGTTGTGTCATGGAACTCGCTGGACTCTGACATCACACCGCATCTTCGCGAGAACGAGGACGGCACATTCGACCTCGGTATCTACGGTGATTATGCCGGCGCATCAATGACGGCGTACGCATTCGACCGTCAGTTCCCCGGCTTGGGCAAGTGGCTCGTGATGATCGCTGCCTGGTTGTTCGCGATCTCGACGATGATCTCCTGGTCATACTACGGTGAGCAGGGCATCTACTACTTCTTCGGAACGCACGGCGAGGAAGCCGCGAAGCCCGCCGTTTTGATCTACAAGGTGATCTACTCGCTGCTGATCCTTCTCACCACGATCCTGGCCATGCCGCTGTTCGGCCCAGACAAGAAGGCGTTCATCGCGACGGACCATGAGCTCGATATGTGGACCACGCTGGGCCTGGGGGTTATGCTCGTCGCGAACATCCCGATCATGTGGCTCTTTGGTGCCAAGGCTATGGGGGCGTACCACGAGTACTTCCGGCGGATGAAGGCCGGCGGCGACCCGCCACACGAGGCCCCTCCGATCACAGACGTGGTCGAAGGCAAGGATGTTGAATGATCACAAACAGCCGCCCTCAGGGGCGGTTTTTTTATGCAACGAGTTGCATGATCCCCGCGACAGAGAGCGCCCAGACGAACAGCACACCGAACGTGATCCAGCGAGCTCTCGGGGTCAGCGCGTGCATGCCATCCCCCATACACTCGGGTACACGCATAATCTCTTCATGGGCGATCAGGTCGAAACCGCCCCGCTGGATCGCCCGCTCGATGGTCCCGATAATTGAGCTGATCTGCATCGGATTCAGCCCCGACTTGAGCCCCAGATCCTTCAGGGCCTCGATCTGGCCGATCTGGACCTGTGATCTTTCCAGCACCAGTCGCGCACGCATCGCGAAGATCCAGCGCGGATCGTTAAGCTGGGTATCGTGTGACACATGAGACGCTGGGTGGCGTTCGTGATGCGCACAATGTTTCCCAGATGCAACATCCGCAAAGGTAAACGGTCTAGGAAAGGCGTTGGACATGATTGTGTTCGGATCTGTGCTCATGCCAGAACTCATGCATATGGTGTGCCGACATGGATTTCAACGCGTGCCCGCGATCCGGATTGCACGCCTCAAGACGAGTGATGCTGATCATGACGATTGTGAGGGCTGTGTGAGCAAAACCGGCAGGAACCAGCAACTACCCGAAGTTCAAACGACGCTCAGTGAGCGTGAAGTTTGTGATCGACTGCGAACGCTCAGCAAGCAGGGCAAGCTGCCAGGATTCGAGGCGTCAGAAGCGGACGCCGTGTGCTCGGTTGCCGCTCACGGAAGCCCGTTCGACGCAAAGCTGACGCTGCATCTGGATGACGACCGGTTGACGTTCCGGCTGAGACTCTTGCGGATGATGCCCGGCATCTTCGCGCTGCTGCTTATCGTGGCCGTCTGGCCGGGATTGCCGCTGACGGATTCATTCTTAAGCTCGTTCGACTGGTACAACGGCCTGATGGGGTCGATCGGCATCAAGACCTGGCACTGGTACCTGCCGCTCACGATCCTGCCAGCGCCGTTCGCGTTTCGCAGCGCGATCGCGAAATCCCGATCGAGCGCCCATGAGTCTGCGCTCGAGCAGATCGAGAAGATCCGCGCCGTGCTGTGATTACTCAGACTTACGCAGCCATTCGGTCTCGAGCTCATCGAGCTCCGCCTGCAGCTCGTCGCGTTTCTCGCTCAGCGCGTTCGCTTTCTCATAATCTGTCCAGATCTCGGTCCCGCCGAGGTCCGCGTCGAGTGTTCGGATCTCAATACCGAGATCGCTCATTCGCTGTTCAATTTTGTCGAGGGGCATCCAAGAGAATCGGCTCTTGGGCGCTTCCTGGATCTTTTTCTGCTGGACGATGGGCTTGGGGGGCTCCACCATCTGTGACTGCTTTCTGGGCTCGTTGCTCGAGGCGCCACGCTCGGCCTGGGTGATCTTCCATTCTGAGTATGTCCCGGAGAAGACCTCGGCGCCCCCCTCGCCATCGAGCACGAGGATGTGGTCGCAGACCGCATCGATCAACGCACGATCGTGGGAGATCAGGATGATCGTCCCGTCGAAGTCGCCGGACGTCTTCTCGCCAGTCATCGGATTCTCATGGGTCCGTGCGAGGGTGTCCTCGAGCCGTTCGCAGGCCTGGATATCAAGGTGATTCGTCGGCTCATCCAGAACGAGCACGTTTTTCGCGCTCGCGAGCAGGCCAGCGAGTACGGCGCGCGCCTGCTCACCGCCGGACATCACGCCCAGCTGCTTCTCCTGCTCGCGGCCTGAGAACAGGAATGCGCCAGCAAGGTTCCGGGCGTCCTGTTCACTCATCATCACACGCTCATCCGTCGCCTTGCGGACGGTGTCCTGTATATGCCGGTACACCGTCTTCTCGGGATCCAGATCGTCACGCGTCTGTGAAAAGTACCCGACCGCGAGCTTGGCTCCCAGCTTGATGCTGCCCGCATCGGGCTCGATCTCGCCCAGCAGACAGCGCACGAGGGTGGTCTTTCCGGCCCCGTTGGGGCCGATGATTCCCCATCGCTGTCCCCGCTCCACGTGGACACCCAGGTCGTGGAAGAGTACCTTGTCGTCGTAACGCTTGCTCAGATCCCTGGCCGCGATGACGATGTCGCCCGTCCGCTCAGCCTTGGGTAGGTTGAGTTTGATGTCGCTGAGTTCGACGGGGCGTTCGAGCGCTGCTTCCTTTGCTCGCTCCAGCTTGGACTCACGCCCCTTGGCCTGCTTTGCACGCTGACCGGCCTTGTATTGGCGGATATACGCCTCTTCGCGTTTGAACATCGTTTGCTGTTTTTCCCAGGCCCGGAGCATGGTGATCCGTCGTTCAACGCGTTGTTTTCGGAAGGCTTGGTAGTTCCCGGGATACTCGATGATCCGTCCGTCCTCGACCTCCACGATCCGTGAAACAACCCGGTCGAGCAGGTAGCGGTCGTGAGAGATCAGGATGACCGCTCCCGGGTATTCTTCACTCAAGAAGGTCTCCAGCCACTCGCGCCCCTGAACGTCGAGGTGGTTGGTCGGTTCGTCGAGCAGGAGCACGCCCGGGTTCTCGAGCAGCAATCGTCCGAGTGCTACGCGTGATTTCTGCCCACCGGAAAGGTCCCTGACCCGGATATCGAACTGCTCATCCGTAAATCCCAGGCCGTGCAGGATCTGATCGACCTTGTGGTCGTTGTAGTACCCGCCGGCCGCTTCGATTGACTTCTCGATCCGTTCCTGCTCGCGGAGAAGCTTCTCCAGCCGCTCACCTTGAGCATCGCCCATCGCATGGAAGATCTCGTCGAGCTGCGACTGGAGCTTGTCCACGATCTCGAACGCCCGTGCCGCGGTCCCCCGGAGCGTATCGCTGGGATCAAGGCTGGGGTTCTGCTGGAGATATCCGATCCGCACACCCTGCGACGCGCTCACATCGCCCGCGTCGGCCTTGACCAGACCGCCGAGGATCTTGAGCAGCGTGCTTTTGCCCGTACCGTTGCGACCGACGACGCCGATCTTCTCGCCCGGCTCGAGCGTCAAAGAAACACCCTTGAGGATGTCACGCTCGCCGAAAGAAAGGGTCAGATTGGTCCCGGTCAGGATGGGCATGTTCTGAGTCTACGCGAGGAGACGCACCGCGTCATCACACGCCACAGGCACTCCCGAAGAAGCGGCGATGATGGTCGAGGATCTCGCGGACCATCTCATCGTCCGGGCGATCGTCATCGCGATCGGGCTGGAAACAACCGCCAAGGATCAGGGCATCTTCCCTCGGGAACATGTACTTGTACCCGTCGTGGACACAGTACCCAAGGTCCTGTGCTTTCAGGTGCACGAGCACGCCCCGCGCTGGGTAGACCGCGCTGTCACCAAAGAGGGTCTTCGACCCCAGCGCGGTGCAGTTGACAATCAGCCGCTCATCAAGCGTTTCGAGCTGTGTATGGGATGTGAATCGGTGCTGCCTGATGCTGACGCCCAGCGCATCGAGATCCTCCAGCAGGGTCCTCAGGAACCTCGGTGTATGGATGTACAAGGTGCTGAAACGGCGCTCCGGGGTCGCATCGCTTGGGAATGGGAACGCATCAATGAGCTCGGGCTCATCGATTAATCCCGGGGTGAACAGCCCCCCCTCAGTGTGTGTCCCCTTCGGCTCGTAGACATCGAGCGTCTCGATGCCGTACTTCTTCGCATCGAGTGCTTTGAGCTCTGCGAATGCAGCGTGGAGGATCCGGTCGCGCTGCTCAATCTCTGTGGGTGACGTCCCGAACTCAATGCCCACCGGTAGCCAGATCGCACCCGCGATCACACTGGTCGTCTCGGTGCCGACCTTGTCCGCGTACACCGTCACCGGGTAGCCCGCAGAGGCCAGCGTGCGTGCCGTCACGAGTCCAACGACCCCGGCGCCGAGGATCGCGACGGGTTCGGGCGAGTCTGTCTCTCGTGCGATCAGATCAAGGGCGATTGGTGCGGTCCCGAATGCGATTGTGACGCCGCACCCGCCGTGCCCATAGTGGTGCACGACCCGCTTGGAGCCAATCGACTCCGTCTCGAGACGGAGCCCACCGTGACGACAGGGGCGGAGCCCGCAAATCGCTCGGATAACCTGGTCATCGGTGAGCAGCGGGGCGGGTTTGGAGATGGTGGTTGTCATGGTGCACGTTCCGCGAGAAACACTAGCCCGTGCGGACTCGTTTCGCCCTTCCAGGGCCTGATTTCAAAGCGAACGACGCGATCTCTCGGGAGGTCTTCCTATACTCCGGTGTGAGCATCTCCCCACCCAACAGCGAACAAGCATCTGCGCCTCGTCCGCAGCAACCGATCACGCTCAAGACCCTCGCCCGGATGAAGCGGCAGGGGGAGAAGTTTGCGTGCCTCGCCGCTTACGACGCGACAACCGCCCGCTGGCTGGAACGTGCCGGGGTGCACCTGCTGCTCGCCGGCGATTCTGCGGCACAGGTCGTTCTCGGGCATGATCGTACGATCGATATGCCCATCGATTTCGCGATCCAGATCACCGCGGCGATCAAGCGCGGCGCACCCAACACCCTCATCATGGGCGACATGCCGTTCATGAGCTACCACACATCCCTCGAGAGTGCGATGAACAACGCCGCCCGATTCATGACCGAGGGTATGGCCGATGTGATCAAACTCGAGGCCGACGAAACCTTCGCTCCGCTTGTCGATCGTCTCACGCGCTCTGGTGTCCCAATCTGTGCGCACGTGGGTTGTCGACCGCAGACGAGCTCGGTGACTGGCGGCCCGGTGGCCGCGGGTCGCACCGCTGATGAACTCGAGCAGGTCGTCCATGACGCGATCGCCCTTGAACAGGCCGGTTCTGTTCTCCTGCTGATCGAGGCGGTCCCAGAAGAGGTCACAAAGGCCGTCATGGATGCGACAAGCGTCCCCGTTATCGGGATCGGTGCCGGCACAATCGCTGATGGCCAGATCCTCGTCGTGAATGACCTGCTCGGGCTGACCGACCACCCGCCCCGCTTCGCCGAACCCGTCGAGACACTCGGGGAAAGAATCCAGGCGTCCGGCGAAAAGTGGGTCCAACGTGTACGCGACGGGATGATCGGTGGACAGAAGTACTCGATGCGTCCCGGCGAACAGGAAAAGCTGCGGAAGAAAGATGCCGATGCCCAGAACCCGACGATGAAGTAAACTCGTACTTCTAGGGTCTCGAGGAGTTTGCCTTGCGAAAGCTGGTTTCAGCCATTCCGGCGATTATGGTGCTCATCATCGCGCTTCTCGCGCTGATCCTTGCTCCACGCATTGTCCAACGATTCACCCACGCGCAACTCGCCGCTCGGATTGAGCTTGCGCGGGAAACCCTGGATCAGGAGGATGTGCTCAGGGCGATCGACAGGGCAACCGCTTCGATTGCCCAGATCGTCGAGCCGAGCGTTGTTCACATCGAAACGAGCTTTGATCTGACAAACCAGTCACAGGCCTCACTCTCGAGCGGTGCTGGGTGGGTGTTCGATCAGCAAGGCCACATTGTGACCAATGCCCACGTGGTCCAGTCCGCGAGGCGAGTGTCAGTCGAGTTCTCAGACGGGCGCGTGGAGCGTGGGCGGGTCATCGGCCTCGACCCATACACCGATATCGCGGTGATCAAACTGGACGCCTCATCCCTGCTGTTCCCCGCCCAGCGTTCGCTCCGAAGACTGCCGCAGATCGGTGAGCGTGTCTACGCCTTCGGCTCGCCGTTCGGCTTCAAGTTTTCCATGTCAGAGGGCATCGTTTCCGGGCTGGGGAGAGAAGCCAACGGTTCGAATGTCATCGGTGGCTACACGAACTACATCCAGACGGATGCGGCGGTCAACCCCGGTAACTCGGGTGGGCCGATCGTCAATACAGACGCACAGGTGATCGGCATGAACGTCGCGATCGCGACCGCTCGATCCATCGGTGAGTCACCGGAAGAATCTGGGTCGGACAGCGCAGGCATCTCATTTGCCATCCCGCTTGGGACCATCGAGCCGATCGTCAGTCAGATCATCCAGCACGGCGAGGTCCGCCGCGGGTACCTCGGGATCAGATACAACGATCAGGAAACGGTCCGTGTCGAGAGCGTGGCTCACGAGAGCGAGACGCTCACCGGAATCCGTGTGAACTCAGTCGAGACCGATGGTCCGGGGGCACTCGCAGGCATGGCCGACGGCGACGTAATCGTGGCGATCGAGGGCTCCCCGATCCTGAACGGCGAATCGCTGTCGTCTCTCATCAGTTCTTCTCGACCGGGCGAGATGATCGATGTGCGGGTGTGGAGAGACGGAGATCTGATCGATCTGGATGTGACACTCGGCAAGATGAAGGACGAGGTGCTCGCCCGACGGATCCTGGAGCCTATCCAGATCCAGATGGGGATGCTGCTCGAGCCCAACGCGCAGGACCGGATCACCGTACGCAACACCTGGGCCGGGCTGCCCGCGGCTCAGGCGGGCTTTGAACCCGGAGATGTCATCCAACGCATCAACGGCAAAGACTACGAGGGCTATTTCTCGTTTTTCGTCCTGCTCGCGGACGAGGGCATCCTCACGGGTGAAACAGTCGAGTTTCTCGTCATGAACAGCCGTGAAGAAACGCGACGCATCCAAATGCGTTTGTACTGGTGATTGCTCAGGAGCCGAGTGCCTTGACGGCTGCGAGCACCTCCTCGGCATGTTCTGGCACCTTGACTTTGTCCCATCGTTCTGCGACCCGCCCATCGGCGTCGATGAGGTAGGTCGTCCGCTCGATGCCCATGTACTTCTTCCCGTACATCGATTTCTCAACCCACACGCCATACTTGGCACAAACGACCGGGTCTGGTTTCCCCTGATCGTTCAGGCGATCGTCGGCCAGGAGTGGGAACTTGAGTCCTTCCTTCTCTGCAAACTTGCGCTTGCTCTTTGGCGGGAGGATCGAAATCCCCAGAACCTGGGCACCCGCATGCTTGAATCGCGCTCCCAAATCCTGAAAATCGCACGCCTCACGGGTACACCCGCTCGTCATGTCCTTGGGATAGAAAAACAGGACCACCGGCTGCCCCTTGTACTCACTGAGGCGGTGGGTGTGTTCCTGCTGGTCTTTCAGCGAAAAGGCGGGGGCTTTCTTGCCGATTTCGATCTTGGGCATGCGCGTGACTCTCCGCACCTGAGGTGCAACGTGATAGACTCCTGCGTCGCGTGAATCCTACTCCCGCACACACGGCACTGCGGTGTGCCGCACTCATCGGATGCAAGGGGCTGATGAAGCTAAAGCCAACCCCATTTCAGCTCAAGGACAAGCACGTCCTCGTCATGGGCCTGGGCAGGTTTGGTGGGGGGCTCGGTGTTGCACAATACCTATTGAACGAAGCTCGCCATGTGACGATCACTGACCGTGCATCACATGAACAGCTGAGTGAACCACTGAGCATACTCGGGACGCATCCGAACCTTGAGGTCATCCTGGGTGAGCATCAGCATTCTCTGCTTGACGGCGTTGATCTGCTCGTCGTGAACCCGGCGGTCCCTCGCCCTTGGGACAACGACTTCGTAACGGCCGCTACGGCGCTTGGTATACCAATCACCACCGAGATCGAGCTGGCGTATCGCCAACTGAATCCGGCGCGAATCATCGCGGTCACGGGTTCTGCGGGCAAAAGCACCACCAGCGCGATGATCAATCATGCTCTGGACGCCGTCGGGGTCCGGGTGGTCCTCGGCGGGAACATCGGTGGCTCACTGCTCGATC
>JAEPOJ010000018.1 GCA_017642965.1 Phycisphaerales bacterium | reverse complement strand
GGCAACCCCATCCACAAGGATGCCCGTCTCGTGCTTGTATCGCCCAACCCAGCCGTTGGGTAGGTACGAGAAAACCATCAACAACCCCAAGAAGACCGTGGTTGCGTGCACCCCCCACCGCATCACACGCCCGAACCTACCCACGCTCCACCCCGCATTCCGGGCAGGCATTGCTCGTGAGGCCTTCGAGGGAGTAGCCGCATTGGCCGCAGTGATTCACCATCTTCATGTTCCACCGCTTCATGAAATACATCCGCAAGGAGATCACGAGTAGTGGAATCACGATGTACGCCAGAGGAATGCTCCAGAGCGTCTCAACTCCAATAAAGTGTAGATGCTTCTCTGGTACACCCTTGGGAGGCCACCACCAGCTCACTGGTTGTGGAGTATGAAATGTGTTTGGCAACGGCCTGTGGTACCGCGAGACATTGAATTCTTTGTGCACCATGCCAACCGGCCAAGCCACTGGCTCTTTGAAAGGTGACGCGCTCTCGTATAGAAACGAGATGCGTCCCCAGCTCAGACCTGCTTCGATCCTAATCCCTGTGCTGGCAGAACGGTTATTCGAACGAATGTAGAAGCCAGAGACTCTGTAGAAGAATGAAGCTATAAACACGATCACTACAGCCATACAGCACGCGTACACCCCCCACCACACCACCCTCCCCAATCTGCGGCCATTCTTCTTCAACACGTCCCCCTAGCAGGGTGCCACTACTCGACGCATAGCGGCGCAGTAGTGCGCTCGGGTCGTTCTGAAGACACGACTGCGCATCTTCGACGCGAGTCGTGGCACCCGCATCAAGACCCCCTCCGTCTCGCTTCGCTCGACACCTCCCCCGGATGACCGGGGGAGGACGCATGACCATCGCAGGCCTATTGCCTAGTCCCTAGCCCCTTCCCCATCATACCGGATCCACTCCAGCCGCAAACCCTGCGGCGGCAGCGTCGGGCCCGCCTGCTTTCGGTCCCCGCTCGCCAGGATCTGGGGGATCGATTCCGGGTCGATCTTGCCGCGGCCGACCTCCATCATGGTCCCCGCGATGATGCGGACCATGTTGTAGAGGAACCCGTTGCCGCGCACGTGGATGACGAAGCGGCTTTCCTCGGGCGTGAGCACGCCGCAGTAGTAGATCGTCCGCACGGTGGTCTTGCGCCCGTGGGCGATCTGGGCGAAGCTCGCGAAGTCGTGCTCGCCGATGATCAGCTCGCAAGCCCTTTGCATCTTGGCCGCGTCCAGGTCGTGCCAGGTGTGGAAGACGTAGCGCCGGTCCCACAACGGGCGCGTCTGACCCGACACGATCGTGTAGCGGTACTCCTTCTCGATCGCGTGCCCGATGGGGTTGAAGTCGTCCGCGACCACCCGCGCATCGGTAATCAGCACATCACGCGGCAGCTTGCCGTTGAGCGCCCGGATCAGCTGGTCGCACCCGCGCTCCTCCGGCCAGCCCACGCCCCGCTCCGGGTCGGGGTTGGACATGAAGCTCGCGACCTGCCCGTTGGCGTGCACGCCCGAGTCCGTGCGTGAGGCGCCCATCAGCGCCACCGGCTCGCGCACCACCTGGCGCACGGCCTGCTCCACAACGTGCTGCACGGTCCGCATCTGGATGCGCGTCGGCTCCTCGCCGGGACCCGGCGCGGGCGCGTCGGGGTCGATGGGCTCCTGCTTCTGCCACCCGTGAAAATCCGTCCCGTCGTACGCTACGGTGAGCTTGAAACGCGGCACCCTGCGTCACCCGTCCTTCTTCGCATCGTCGTGCTCAGGCGAGACGCGGGCCGGGTCCATCGGCTTGCCGAGCTCCTGCTCGGGGTCGGAACGCTGCGTGCCGGTGAGGGCGTTGAAGTCGTCGACGACCTGCGGCGGCGGCCCCTTCGGTGCCCCACCGCCGTGCCCGAACTTCTTGTACTCCTCGTCCGCCCACTGATCACCGACCTTCCACCACACCAGCGTAATGATGGCCGTCAGGACCGCGATGATGACCGTGAGGACGATAATACCGATGCCGCTCATGACCCGATCGTAGGTCCCAAGGGACCTGGGCATCAATTTCTCAGCGAGACGCAATCTGTTTCGCTGCCCCGCGTTTGGCAGGTGCCGGAACGCGGAGCATCCGGCAAGGACCACAAACCAACACGTGATCGATTCGGCACACCCGCCGAGCGTGGTATCACGCGCCATTCCAGAAGGAGCACTCCCCATGAAACACAGAACACTGACCCTGCTGCTCGTCTCAGCATCCACCCTCGCGCTGTCTTCTGCAAGCACGATCGCCGCCCAGCCGCACCATGAGGGCGCACAGCAGCAAGACGAAGCCGTCCAACAACAGGACCGCCCGCAACGCGCCGAGCGGCGTGAGCAAATCCGCGAGCGCATCGGCGAACGCCTCGAGCAGCGCCGCGAGCAACGGCGTGGAAAGCAGCAGGCAGAAGCCGAAGGCGAGCGCGCGTTCGAGCGTCCCCAGCGGGGCGAACGCCAGGGATTTGAGCGAGAGGGATTCGAGCAACAGGGCCGGGCACAGCGCGGCAGCGACAGCGGCCACGATCGCACACCCGACGCACGCAGGGGTGATCGCGCTGAGCAGGGTGCGCAAGGCCGCATGGGACCGCGCGGGCGGGCGATGATCGCCCAGCGGATGCTCCGTCAACGCGCCGATCGTCTCGATCGCGGCGCGGACCGCATCGGACGCCGGGCCATGCGCATGCATATGCGTCGCCAGCTCCAGAACCACCATGACGAATCGTTCCAGCGTCCACGCGGCGAACGCCCGAACGATCGGGCAGGCGAACGCCGCTCACGCCCCCAGCCCAATCAGCAGCCCGATCAGCAGCGCGAACTTCGACGTGCCCCGAACGCGCAGTAAGCGCCCCCCAAACCCTGAGCCGGGCATTCATCGCCCGATGAGTCGGATTCACACCGACGATAAACACCCCGCCGTGTGCAGCGGGGTGTTTTTCTTGCATGTATTCCATGTCTTTGCTCAGAGCTCGACGAGTTCCATATCCGACTCGACCAGCTCTTCAGGGGCCGCGTCGTGCACGTTCTCGGCGACGACCGCCAAGGCGTCGAAGTCCTCGCCCATGCGGACCCGGATGGTCTTCGCGTCGTACAGCTCGCCGCGGGGCAGTAGGATCGAGTCGTCGGCCCCGGGGACCTGCCCCGGCTGCTCGTCGACGACCTGCGCCCCGAACCCGGGGACGTGCTCCCTGAGCGTGCCGCCGTTGGCCAGCTCGATGAGATCGAGCGCGATCTGTCCCTCGGCCTTGCTGTCGTGCTGGCAGGGGATGGCCTGGTCGAAATGCTGCATCACGCCGTCGCAGTTCTCGAACGAGCCCGCCTTCTCGGCGAAGGTCGAGCTGGGCAGCACCACGTCCGCCCTCTCGCACAGCACGGAGCGCGTCGTGTCGATCAGGATGGTCGTTCGCCCGTCGAGTGCGCTGACCAGATCGTCGGTCACCCACGCGCTGGGGAAGTTCGCGGTCAGCACAACCGCCTCGAACTCGCCCGCGCTGCGCACGAACGTGTCGAACTCCTTGTAGCCGCCCCCACCCGACGACATCGCCTCTAGCACGCGCTTCACGCCGTTCTTGTTGGGCACCTTCTCGGCACGCTGGATGAACGGGCGCTCCGACTGCGGGTTGGGGAACTCCACGTCCTCTCCGTCGACCGGGACGGGGCCGAGGAACAGCGAGACGTTCTCGCTCATCGAGCGGACCGCGCGGACCAGCAGGTAGGCCTCCTCGGTCGTGAGCGTGGGCGAAACCACCAGCGCCGTCTTCGAGGCGCTGCGGACCGTATCGATCACCTGCTTGTACGCCCGGGTCCAGGTCGCGTCGACCTGCACGCCGTGCTGCTTGCGGGTGGGCGCGACGAGGCGATCATCGCTGTGCACGAACTTCCACCCGTAGCGCACCTCGTCGGTGATCCACCAGGTGTTGATGTCCAGGTTGTACCGCGGCTTGATGCGGTAGACGCGCCCCTGGTTGTGCTCGACCCAGATGTTGTCGCCGCTGCTCGTCAGCGGATCAACACCCGCCGTCCGCTTGAGGAACCACACACGCTGCGCAAACAGGAAGTCCTTGTCCAGCAGCGAGCCCACCGGGCACAGGTCCACCACGTTGCTCGCCAGCGGGTTGTTGATGGGCTCGCCCGGGAAGATGTCGATCGTGGACTTGTCGCCGCGCGAGTCGATCATCAGCTCCGCGGTCTCGGTCACTTCCTCAGTAAACCGCACGCAGCGGGTGCACATGATGCACCGGTCCGAGTACATGTAGATGTGATCGCCCAGGTTCTTCTTGGGCGAGACGACCTTGGTGTCCGTGAATCGTGAGTGCCCGCGACCGTACTGATAGCTGAAGTCCTGCAGGGTGCACTCGCCCGCCTGATCGCACACCGGGCAGTCCAGCGGGTGGTTAATGAGCAGGAACTCCATGACCGCCTTCTGGTTGGCGATGGTCTTCTCGCTCTCCATCTCCACGACCATGCCGTCCACGCACTCCGTCACGCAGGTCGGGAGGAGCTTGCCGCCCATCATGGGCTCAAGCTTGTTGTCGTTGCGGGGGTTGGGAGCCTTGAAGGTCGCCAGGCAGATGCGGCACTGGGCCGGGCGCGAGAGACCGGGGTGGTAGCAATAGCGCGGGATGTCGATCCCGTTGCGATCGGCCACCTCGATGACCAGGTCGCCCGGCGAAAACTCACACTCGATCCCGTTAATCGTGACAGTCGGCATAGCGTCGAACAATCCCATATCGGCCCAGACGGGCACAGACACGACCGCGACGCCCGGCAAACCCCGATCCGACGCGATCAGCTCGTTTTCCAATCATAGCGCCCCGCCCAGAATGCGTGGGTTTCACGCCTCACCAATCGGGACACCCGCATCAGCCGTCCGCCATCGCCGGCTCGGGCTCATCCACGAGATCCGGACGCACCCCGCGCTCCTGGCGACGCCCCTCCGGGTAGATGTCCGCACCGATCCGCCAGAACTCCTCGTTCGCGTGCAGGGCCTCCAGATCCGGGTCGGCGGTCCACCAGCCGTGCACATCGCCACGCCCGTAGCCCAGCTCAACCGCCAGCGCCCAGTGCTCCATCGCCCGCTCGGTCGCGCCCGCAAGCGAGCGGTAGCACGCGAGGTTGTAGTGATCCATCGCCCCAAGCCCGCCCCAGCGGTCGTCGCCGTCCTTTGTTCCCTGCTCATACTGATCCGCGAGCTGGCCGAAGAGCTGTCGCCCGGTGTCCGCGTCGCCCCCCTCGAGCTGGGCCCAGGCGTAGAAGTACAGGTGCGGGGCGTAGCCCACCTGCCCGTCATGACGCCGCTCGATCAGGTTGATAATCATCCGCCAGTAGCCGCGGGCGGTGCTGTTGTTGCCGCTCGCCCGCTCCACGATGCCGCAATAAAACGCGGACCGCACACTGTTCGGGTCCAGCCCGAAGAGCTCGAGGGCCTCAACACGGGCCGAATCGAGCTGCCCGTTGCTCAGCGATCGCCGGATCTGGGAAACGATCTGTTCGCTCGAAGGCCGCTGGTCCAGCGCCCCGGCTCGCGGGTTGTGCTGCTCGTCCATCGGCTCCAGCGTCACGACGTAGAGAAACGCCCCCAACGCGAGGGCTGCGGACGTCCAGACCACATGTCGCATACCGATCCCCATACATACCTTTCCGTCTGGGACCGCGTTCGGTTGCATCCCCCTCCGGACGCATCCCCAGCATACCCTACAGCACGATGAGCACCAAGAAGCCCGCCCCAAAGAAGATCAAGGCCCCCAAGGGCACCCGCGACCTCTACCCCGAGGACGTCCTCCGCCAGCACTACATCACCAACGCCTGGCGGGACGCCGCATTGCGGTGCGGATTCGACGAAATCGCAGGCCCCACCTTCGAGACCACCGAGCTCTACAGCGTCAAATCCGGCGAGGGCATCCTCGGCGAGCTCTTTCAGGCCTTCTCCGGCAAATCCCCGAAAGAAGTCGAACGCGTCAAAGAAACCGGCCAGGCCGAGTTCGCCCTCCGCCCCGAGTTCACCCCCACCCTCGCCCGCATGTACGCCGCCCGGGCCAAGGAACTCCCCCAGCCCTGCAAGTGGTTCACCGCCGGGCCCTACTTCCGCGCCGAGCGCCCCCAGCGCGGGCGGCTGCGCGAGTTCCTGCAGTGGAATGTCGACGCGATCGGCATGCCCGCCGACGACAACTCCACCGAGAACCGAGCACGCATGGACGTCGAGGTCATCGAGTGCATGGTCCGCATGTTTGAGGACCTTGGGCTCAGTGACGATGCGCTTGCCATCAAGCTCAACGACCGCAACGCGATGGCCCGATACTTCGCATCGCTGGGCGTTGCAGACGACAAGCTCGAGGATGCTTTCAACCTGCTCGATCGACAATCAAAGCTGCCGGCCGATGCGCTCCGCACCCAGGCCGAGGAATCCAAGCTCCCCGAACCGTTCATCGCGTTCCTCACCCAATCCGACGCGAACCCTGCGCCCGACCTGGACGCCTCTGACCTCGACTCTGTGTGCTCTGTGTGCTCTGTGGTGAACATCGACCACTGGACCGACCGTGACCACACCATCGCGCGCGGTCTCGCCTACTACACCGGCACCGTCTTCGAGGCCCTCGCCGACGGCGAACGCGCCGTCGCGGGCGGCGGGCGCTACGACAACCTCATCGAGCTCTTCGGCGGCCCGCCAACTCCCGCCTGCGGCTTCGGCATGGGCGACGTCGTGCTGGGCAACCTGCTCGACGACAAGGGGCTCATGCCCGCCGGCTCAGAACTCATGGACGCCGTAGCGCGCCCGCAGGCCTCCATCCGCCCCGTGGCCTTCGTCGTGCCCAACGGCGATGATGACAACGAGGAACTTGTGCACACCCTCGTCGCCAACCTCCGACGCGGCATCGAAAGCGACGACTGGAAGGCCCGCGACGATCGCAAGCCCTGGGACCGCGACCGCTACAACGTCGCCCCGATGCACGCCCGGGTGACGTACAAGTCCACGCGGAACCTCAAGAAGCTCCGCGCGGACGCCGTCAACCAGCACGCCCGCTACTTCGTCGAGATCCACGCGGACAACAAGGTCGAGCTCACCGACCTCGACCACCGCGAGCCGATCACCAGCGACACACACGGCTCCTTCAGCGTCGACCCCAGCGCCGAGAACTACGTCGGACTCGCGATCGCGACGCGAATGTAACTCTACTCTGGGTGCCACTACTCGCGGCTTTGCCGCGCAGTAGTGTCTTTGGTGGTCGAAAGAGCACTACTGCGCCGAAGACGGCGAGTAGTGGCACCCAGAGAACACACCTCAGTTCGCGATCAAGAACGTCCCCACCCCCACCATCAGATGGACCACAAACACCGCCGCGAACAATGCCCACGCCATTCGCCACTGTCTCCGCCTGGGCATCCGCAGCCAGTCCCGCTTGCGCGCCACCAGCACCCACAGCATCCCCACACTCACCAGCGTCAGCGTGACCAGCGACACCAGCAGGAACACGCCCTCTGCGTTCTCACCGGCGCTCATGATCACGCCAATCAGCATCATCGTCCCAACGATGAGATCGAAGCTCAGCGGCATCGCGAAGGCCAGCAGGGCCAGAAGCCACGCTCCAAGGTACGAACTGCTCGACGACACGCCCAGCTCGATGGGGCACTCGCACTCCGGGCAGACACTCAGCGTGACGCCGCGGAGGTTGTAGCCGCAGATCGGACAAGGCGCGTCGTGGTCGCGCAGGAACGCCAGCAGCATCTGAGGCGATGGGTCGCGATGGAGTCGGTCGGGTTCACCCATGATCTCTGTTGTACCCGATCGGGGCGTGGAAAGTTCAGTGCATGGGGTGCCCGTACTCGCGTCGAAGACGCGCAGTGCGGAGGAGGCGTGACAATGTCGTTTGGCTGGAGTGAATGAGTTCCGAACAACTCTTCCGCACTGCGCCGCTGCGCGGCGAGTACGGGCACCCCACAACTTGTGTTCTACCAGATCCAGCGCAGGCGACCGAAGTCGATCGACAGGATCGGCCCGCCGTCGAGGGGCGCGGGGAAGTAGACCACGAAGGCCTTGCCCACGATCAGGTCGCGATGCACCGAGCCGGGCGTGTCGTCGATCTCCTGGCGGACCCAGGCGTTGATGTCGTTATCGCGCCACAGGCGGGAGTCCTCGGAGTTCGACGAGTTGTCGCCGCACATGAAGAACTGCTCGCCGGTGAGTGTCGGGAAGTTGTCGGGGTGGGCCCCACGCGTCGCCCGCCCGGGGTTGACGTGGTAGGAGATATCCCGCTGCACACGCACGTGCGAGAGCTCGAACGCGCCACCCTCGAAGTCCCAGCGGACCTCAGG
Source organism: Phycisphaerales bacterium (assembly GCA_017642965.1). Lineage (GTDB taxonomy): Bacteria > Planctomycetota > Phycisphaerae > Phycisphaerales > UBA1924 > UBA1924. Next base: position 70,463 of record JAEPOJ010000018.1, on the reverse strand, counting down.
CTTGCGATAGATCGAGGGATCGGCGAACACGCCGCGCTGTGTCACGCCGTCGCCGTAGCCCTGGGGCGAATGAGATTCGAGCTCCGACCACGCCATGCCGGTCGCGGCAACCGCCCGCTGCGCCGGCGTGAGCTGGTAGCCACCGTCCTCCGCGCCGCCCGCGACCAGCTCGCCGTCGACAAAGACCCACATCGCCTGATCGATGTGCCAGAACTCGACGCTGGCCCAGTCGCCCGCGCCGACCGCACCAAAGCTGCCGCTGTCCAGCTCGGTCCACGGCGCATCGGTCATCCCCGCGTCACGCATCATCACGCTGGCGCTGCCCGCGTCGAGGTCGATCTGTGCCCGCAGCTCCATGCCCCGCGTCGTGATCGTCGGCGAGGCAACCACCCCCGCGCCCTGCGATCGGATATTGCACGACAGCGCGAGGTCCGAGCTTGGGAAGGGGATGTTCATCCGTGAACGGGGGCTGAGGGTGAGCTGATCGGCGTGCGGATCACGGAACAGGTCGAAGCCGTCCTCGATCGCCCTGCCCGGCACATCCCAGGTCTGGTTGTACGGGTTGATGTCCGTGATCGGGCGCCGATCGTTCCAGCGCAGCGTCGTCGCGCCGCTCCCCTCGAAGGTGTACCGGCGCCCCATGTCCACGCCGCCCCAGCCGGAGCCCTCGCCCGTGAAGGGCGAGCGGAACTCGATGTTGTCCATCGGCGCGTAGCTCGAGTCGAACACGTCCTGCAGCATCGCGCGCTGCACCCGCTCAGGCTTGCGCTGCACCTGCCAGTCGTCCTGCTCCCACGCGTCCCAGCCGGTCGCCGCGGTCTGGCCCTCGACGTACTCGCGCGCGAAGACATCGCCGTCGACGATCGCGATCTGCTCGCCGGGCAGCCCCACCAGGCGCTTGATGTAGTTGATGTGCTGCCCCGGGTTCTTGAACACCACCACGTCCCATCGCTCCGGGTGGTGCAGCAGCGGCAGATACTTGAGCACGAACACGCGATCGCCCGCGGCGAGCCGACGGTTGGTGTCCTGAATCTCAAAGCCGGCCATCGGGTCCTGCACACGCAGGTCGACCTGCTCGCGCACTGGCTGCTGGGTGTTCCTGTTGTAGGTCCACGGACCGGTTTCCCAGTCGTACCCGCTCTGCTCGCCCTGAAAGCGCACGTGCTTGCCCATGAGCGTGGGCGCCATCGAGCCCGTCGGGATCTGGAAGCCCTCGATCACGAAGCCGCGGAACAGGAACGCGAGCATGAACGCGATGATCAGGCTCGAGAGCGTCTCCTTGATGCCCACCGAGCCCTGGTGCTTGTTCTTCGCGTTGGATGCGTCCGCCATGCGTGAGTCCCTATCGGTTGATTACGCGCTGCCGCCGGGTGTGCCGCCGCCGCTGCTGTTGGAGCCGCCGCCGGACTCGCCACCGCCGCCTCGACGCCTACGACGACGCCGACGCTTCTTCTTCGGCCGATCGTCGCCGCCCGCTGAACCCGAGCCCGAATCGGCCCCGCCCTGGGCCGACGAGCCGGCGCGTGACCCGCCCTGATCGCTCGGAACATCGGTCTTCTGCTGGGTGACCTCGCCCGCCGCCTGCGAAGCGTCCGTGCCCTGCTTCTCGCCAGAGCCCTTCCGTCGACGCCGACGGCGCTTCTTTTTCTTGGTGCCGGCGCCCTCGCTGCCCTCACCCGCGCCCTTGTCGCGCACCTCGGCTGGGCCGCCCGATTCAGCCCGGGGCGCCCGCTTGGACCTGCTTGCGCGCGAGCCATCACGCGAGCTGGAGCGTTCGCTGCGCTTCGGGCGGGCGTCACGCTCGGGGGGTGTCTTGGAATCGGGCTCCGTCAGGTCCTCGACGGGGAAGGCCGCCTCGGTCCCGTCGTCGAGCTTGATCAGCGCCAGCTGCGTCAGGATCTGCGTGGAGATCACGAAGCCGTCGCCGTCGGGCGTTCCCACACGCGACTTGCGATGCGGCAGGTTTTTGCGGAGCTCCTCGTACGTCTCGTCCTCATAGCGAAGGCAGCACATCAGGCGTCCGCAGCGACCGCTGATCTTGAGCGGATCGAGCGTGGCCTTCTGCACCTTGGCGCTCTTCATGCTCACGGGCTTGAGCACCTTGAGGAAGTTCTTGCAGCAGCAGTACTGCCCGCAGCGCTCGTAGTCGGCCGTGATCCGCGCCTCGTCACGCGCGCCGATCTGACGCAGCTCGACCTTGCACCCCATCTCACGCTGCATCTCCGAAACCAGATCGCGGAAGTCCACGCGGTCCTCGGCCCCGAAGTAGATCACGATCCGCTCGCCGCCCAGCAGCGGCTCGGCCTCGATAATCTCCATCGGCAGCCCGGAATGCTCCACCATCCGCTTGGCGATCATCCGCAGCTCGTTCTTCCGCTGCTCGAGGCGCTGCTGCTCGTTGAGGTCATCGGGCGTCGCGATCCGTAGCACCTTGCCCCGGTCGTGGAACGGGTACTGACGCCCGCCCGAGTTCTCGATGTACTCGAGCATCTCCTTGCGGGTCACGCTCTTGGAGCACCCGGCATTCGGGCAGGTGCTGGTGAGCATCTCGCCGATCTCCGTCCCCCGGTGGGTACGGACGACCAGCTTGGACCCGCATCCGGGCTTGGCATCCCCGGTGTAGGGGAACTCGCCGACCATCCGCATGTAGCCGAAGCGCACGACGATGCTCGTCGGCGCGTTGAGGCGCTCGTACGCCTCGCGGTCCTCCTTCTCCTGGAGGTACTCGGCAAGGTCTTCCTCGAACTGGGGCAGCGGGTGGATGGGCACATTCAGCCTTGGGACAACGACGCGGACGCGCAACGGAGCGCCCGATATCCAATGACTTTAGGGGCGGCCGAAGGCCCGGGCACGCGCCCGCGAAAAGAGCCCGGCCAGATCCTCGCGCTCCAGCAGCTGCAGCCCCTGGTTGCGATCCGAGCGGTAGACCATCAGCGATTCCTGACTCGAGTCCACCACCACGAGGATCTCATCGTTGCCGCCGTCGGTCGTGATCATGGTGTACGCCCCGCTGCTGCTGGCCATCTCTGCCTGCGCGGGCGAGTCGATCAGCCCCGCGCCCTGCACAACGATCAAGGCCGCCAGCACGCCGGCGCTGACCCAGAGCCAACCACCACGCGTGCCGTGCTGTGTGTTTGCATTGCTGTTCATGTGCTGCTCCTCACCGGTCCGGGTCGCTGTTGACATCGCGGACGAGATCGCGGAAGCCGATCCCCTCCAGCGCCTTGGTCGAGTCGTTCCAACGCAGCGAGACGACCTCGCGGTTCGCCGAATCGAGCACGTATATCGTGTTCGCGTTCTCCCCGATCGTCGCGCCGCCCACAACGGTGTACTCCCCGCGAACACGCATGTTCTGATTGGAGGGCTGCGCACCGACCTGCGTGCTCAGCGTCACGCCCCCGAGCGCGCACAGCAAAGCGATATTGAGCATCACGAGCCCGGACCGCCTGGATCGCGGTGCGCCCGCTGACTGTTGAGTGTGTGTCATATGAAAGTCTCCCAGCACGGACGCTACGCCCGTACTCTACCAGCATATACCACGCCGGCACCGCGCCGGTTCTGAAGTCGCCGGAGAGTGGCCCGAATCGGGTGTATGGCTCTGCGGATCCCGGTTTTAGTCCTGATGGCCGCGCTTGGACTTCAGCGAAGCGACGACTGCCACCAGCACCAGCAGCAGAAACGCCACGCCGATCACGATGTACTTGGGGGCGCTCGGCGCCTCCTTCGTGGTCGGTGGACGCAATGCCTCATCCTGCGCAAACACCGGGCTGGCGCTCAGAGACACCATCAGCGTCATCGCCAGCACCATCAAAGGACCGGTGAGACGGATCATCGACGCACACACACGCTCAGGCAGGGGGCTCTTCATGCACCCACGCTACACCGCAACACGCCCCGCATCAAGCTTGAACCACACTTTGACCCGCACTCACACCCCCAGACGCTCGAAGATCGGCTCCCGAACATACCCCATTCCATCCGCCGATGACCCCAACCGGCCCGGCACACAAAGCGGCCGGCTCAGACGCTCGAAATCCTCCGCGGGCACGCTCACCGTGCCCCACTTGCGACTCCGTTCTCGCATGACACCGGCGTAGGACTCCACGTCGATGCTGCGCATCGTGTACCAGCGCCCTCGATGCGCAAGCGTCTCCACGAACAGCCCGTCCGGCGGCACATCCTCGCACCAGTACAGAAACACGAAGCTCGCCTCGAACCCCGGCCCGAACAGCTCACCCCAGCGACGCATCGCATCAACATCATCCCGCGTCACCCATGATTCCATCCTCGGCTTGGCCGGGGAGCCGTCCTTCAGACGAACCCGAGGCAGGCGACGCCCCTTGATCTCGACCAGCAGGTTGCCCCCCTCGCCATAGATCACAAAGTCAAAGTTCTTGAGCTTGGGGGCCGATCGCTCACCCCGCCGAGCAGACAACGACACCCCCGTCGGCATCAGCGACTTCTTGGCCTCATCCACAGAGATGTACGGCACCCGGTGGTCGCGCAGGTACCGCTCGAACGCGTGCTCGTAATGATGGCGCCGCTGGGCCATACCCGATCATATCACAAACGCACGTCCGAGGCACGATCAATCGCGATGCAGGCGATCAACCACGACCCGGATGGCCGGCGGCTCCGTCGCCTCCGGCAGCCCGGTCCCGCCCCGGAACCGCTCTTCAAGCTCGATCGTCCGGATCATGCCGCGGTGGTTCGCGCTGACGACCACGATGTCCGTCGCCCCGTCCATCACCGCCGAGGACACCGGCACCACGCCGTCGCCCAGCTCCTGGCCCAGCTCATCGACCTGCGCCAGGATCCGGTTCGCTTGGCTGCGTCCCACCACATCGCGCAGCAGGTCGCGGGCCCCCGCGTTGCTCAGCGTGCCCGCGAGGGTGCTGGGTGTGTCCGTCCGTCCCACCAAACAGACCACGCGGATCGAGGAGGGGAACTCCCGTTCCTCGAGCTGCTCAAAGAACGCCGAGCCCGGCATGAGATCAACCCCCGCCTGCCCATCGCCGTCGTTGTAAAACCCCAGCAGCCGACGGGGGTTCAGGTCGTCGGACTCCGCCCAGCGCTGCACCTGCTCGCGCATCTCGGCGACCGATCGCAGCGGCGCCCACGGCGAGCCGTGGTGCGGCGTGCCCAGCGTGATCATCGTCCCTACACGTACACCCATCGTCTCATACTGATCCCTCGACAGCAGCTCCCGGGCGACCAGCCCGCCCATTGAGTGGCAGACCAGATCCAACTCGCTGATGCCGTCCGCGCCCAGTGCTGCAAGCGATTCGCCCAGCGCGTCCGCGCTGCGCACGATCGCCTGATCGTTGTGGTAATCAAAGCGGAGCACAACATGTCCATCGTCGTGCAGGGCCGGCGCGAGCTGATCCCATATCCCGCCCGGCTCATCGAGCCCATGAATCAGCAACACCGCCCGTGGGCCGACCGTCTCGCCGACTTCGATCGCACGCCACGAACCCGGGTCGGGCTCGTACAGCCGCACGCCGAGCCACTCGGGGCGTGTTTCCACACCAAGGCTCCCGATGGATTCGCCCACGCCCTCGGAGATCGTCTCGACGAAGCGTGCGATGGCGTTGGCACGAGCCCGCGTCACCGGCTCCGTGTCACGGATCAGCCAGTAGACGCCGAGCAGCACCAGCAGCGCGATCGATGCCCCCGCGTAGAGGCGTCGGTAGCGTCTGACCTTTGGGCCGGGTTCACTCATGGGGTTGTTGTTGGGGAACCGGCACGCAGGCGTTCAAGGAGCGCCTTCTCCGCGTCGGAATAACGCCCGTACGCCTTGTCGACAACCTCGGCGATGTCGCGGATCTGCTCGACCGCGTCCGGGTTCGGGTTGCTCGCCGCGTTCAGAACCGCCGCGTCCAGCGCCTCCGACGCAACACGCAGGTCAGAGACCGCCCGTGCATACGAGCGGGCCGCCTCGTAGATCGGCTCACGCAGCAGGTCCTCCTCGCTGGGCTTCTTGAGCAGACGCCACGGCTGCGCTCGCAGCTCCTCTACAAAGAGCTTGCCCTGCACGCCGATGTCGCTCGCCGAGTCCAGCGTCGCGGCGATTTTGGGCTTGTTGTTCAGCAGGATCGAGTTCGCGTTCAGCGCGACGTCCTGATAGGAACCCAGCGCGAGCGTGCCCTTTTCGAGCATCTCGTCGACCTGATCCATCGTTTCGCTCTTCACACGCTCGGTCGTCACGTCGACGTTCTCAAGAATGCTCGCGACGCGCTCGCGGTTCTCCTCGATCATCCCCTTGGCCTCGGCGATCGTGGACTTGGCATCGTCGAGCACGGGCGTGATCTGCTTGGCCGCGTCGTCCGCGCTCGCCAGGATCGAATCCACCCTGGGCGCCCAGCCGTCCTCCGCGTTCAGGCGCTCGGTGAACGCCCTGATATTCGCCATGGTCGAGCGCCCGTCGTCAACGCCCTTGCCGAACTCCGGCTCAAGCTGCTGCGCCATGCGCTTCATCGATTCCGAGACCTCGCCAACGTTCTCCGAGATGCCGCGCACCTCGTGAATCGTCTCCTTGATCGCCAACGCCTCTTCCGTCGTGAACCCCAGCTGCGTCAGGATCGATGGCGCAAAACGCCCCCGCAGCGCCTCCCCCGGATCGAGCGTCGGATTCGCGTCCTCAGGCCCACCCTCGTACGCACCGGTGCCGGGCGAGGCGATGTTGATCCGCGAGACGCCGCCGAGCAGCGGCAGCGTGAGATCCGCGTAAGCGTCCTCATAAATCACCAGATCGCTGCTCAACGCGATCACCACATCGTGCGAACGCACGATGTCCATGCCCGTCGCGGGGTCCGTCTCCATGTTCTCATGGATCGACTTGACCCGCCCCACCGTCATCCCGCCGAAGGTCACGTCCGCGCCCGGCTGCAGCCCGGCGACGCCAACGCTGGTCGGGAAGCGGGCGATGTACTCCGTCCGGCTGGCGAACTTGTCCTGCACGTCCGACAGGATGAACGCGATCGCGACCGCCAGGATAATGCTCAGGATCACAAACAACCCCGCGACAACGTTGTTCCGGCTGATCAGTTGCGTGCTCATCAAGGTTCCCCTTCCCGGCTCGTCCGTCCGCCGGGCGTGTCCAATGCCTGTCCCAGATCCCTAGCCGCGCGTCGGCTCCACGCTGGGCGTGCGCGTCACCCGGTCCATCGTCATCCCGAACAGATCGGCGCTGTACGACGCCTCGTCACGACGCGCCGCGAGCGGGCCGTCCGCGTCACCACGGAGGAACTGACGCACCAGGCGCTTGTTCTCATCAAGCCCGCCAGCATCCGCGCCCGATGTATCCCGCAGCCGCTCAAACCACGCTCGTTCCTCAAGGCAGAGCATCACGCCACGATCGAGCATCGCCATGCGGTCCGCGATGGTGAACGCGCTGTCCATCTCGTGCGTGACGACGATGCTCGTCACGCCGAGCTGGCGCGTGAGCGCGATGATCAGCTGATCGATCTGCGCGCTGGTGACCGGGTCGAGCCCGGCGCTGGGCTCGTCATAAAACAGGATCTTGGGGTCCAGCGCCAGCGCCCGCGCCAGCCCGGCCCGTTTCTTCATGCCGCCCGAGATCTGCGCCGGGTACTTGTGCGCGTCCTCGCGCAGCCCCACCAGCTCGAGCTTAATCTTCACCTGGATATCGATGATCTCGTCGTCGAGGTCCGTGTGCTCACGTAGCGGCAGCGCCACGTTCTCGCCGATGGTCATGGAGTTGAACAACGCCCCGGACTGGAACAGGATGCCGAACTTCTTGCGGACCTCGTTGAGGGCCTCCTCGCCGAGGCCGCAGATGTTCTGTCCGAACAGCTCCACGCTGCCCTCGTCCGCGTTGTGCGTGCCGATCATGGTCCGCAGCATCGTCGACTTGCCAGAGCCGGACCCCCCCATGATCACCATGGTCTCGCCGGGGTACACATCCAGATTGACACCCGAGAGCACCGTCTGGTCGCCGAAACGCTTGACCACATTGCGCAGGCGGACGATCGGCTCGGAGCCCTTGGCGCTGCGAGACGCGTTGTCCTTGGGTGCTTCATCCATGCGCACGTCACGATTCCCTCAGGCACCGACCGCCCGAGGCGCACGCGCGCTACCGGGGCGGGTGCCCGTCAGATCACGGGCCCTCGTCGGGCTCTTCCGTCCCCTCTTCTTCGGCAGATTCATCGCCCGGCGTTGCCGAATCTTCGTCCGAATCAGCATCCGAATCGCCCGCATCAGACCCCGAGCCCGTCCGCGGCCACGTGTTAGAGCCCGAACCGAGCGGGATCGAGTACTCCGTCCCGTCAGACCCGATCAGGATCAGGCCCTCGGGCAGCGGCATGCCGTTCGCACCGACAGGGCCCTGACCGCTCGGATCCATCACGTACAGCACCAGCACCCAGCCCGAATCGAACTGCGCCGGCATCGGCACATAGCCCCCTCGGTTCTGATAGGGCTGCATCAGCGGGCCGAGCGCCATGTACCCGTTGATCATCTCGCCAAACCCGCTGGGCATGCTCACATAGCTGCCCAGGTCCGCGGTGTACGCCGCGTTGAAGGCCGCGAGGTCCTCGTCGCTCGTCAAGCTGCCCGGGCCGGCCATATTCGCCCGTGCGGCGTCATAATCGCCACTCTGAATATCCGACAGGATGCTCTCGGTGGTGCTGCCGAACTGCTTGATGGCGACATTCATCATGCCGCCGAAGCCGAAGACGATGCCCGCCCAGATGGCCATGGCGAGCACGCCGACGATGATGCCGCCGATCGCCAGGCCCTTACCACCGACGCGCCCGTTGCTCTTGCTCGTCCCGATCAGACCGAAGATCCCCAGCAGCACCCCGATCGGTGCCGTGATGAAGACGCAGCAACCGAGCAGACTCATCACCAGCGAAAGGATCGCCATGATGCTCGTGCGCTCGGGCTCCTGATACAGCTGGACGTCGGGGTTGCCGTAGGCATTCGGGTATTCGCTCATGCGCCCAGCGTAGCGGTTTTTTGTGCCCTAAACCACTGCACCCGCACGAATCACGAAAAAATCACCCGGGCATCGCGCGCGAAAGTTGCGCCACGACACGCGCGATTTCATCGCAACCATGCTCGATTTCCGCTTCTGTCGTGTCCCGGCACAGACTCAGCCGGATCGAGCCGTACGCCACCCGCTCGGGCACGCCCATCGCCAGCAGAACCGGCGACGGCTCCAGCGACCCCGACGCGCACGCCGCGCCCGCGCTCATGTACACGCCCCGCTCGCTCAGCGCCAGCAGCAACGCCTCAGATGACAGCCCCGGGAAGCCCACGTTCACCGCGCTCCAGATCCGCTCGTCGCGTTCGCCATTGATCTGCGCACCGGCGCACCGCTCCACTATCCCCGATTCGAGGCGGTCACGAAGGGTCGTCATGCGTTCACGCCCGGTAGCGTCCGACAACCAGCCCACCGCGGCCTCAGCGGCTGCCCCCATCCCAACGATCGCCGGCAGCGCGTGCGTCCCCCCCCGTCGTCCAAGCTCCTGGGAGCCCGGCATCGTCGGCAGCAGGCGAACACCACGGCGCACGTACAGCGCTCCCGCACCCTTGGGCCCGTGGAACTTATGCGCACTGCAGCTGAGCAGATCAATCTTCGGGGCGTCCTCGCCGCCGAGGTCCGTCGCCATCTTGCCCACCCATTGCGTCGCGTCGCAATGCAGTATCACCCCCGCCGAGCGGCACAACTCGCCGATCGCGTGCACCGGCTGGATCACACCCGTCTCGTTGTTCACCCACTGCACACTCACCAGCGCCACCCGCTCGCGATGCGCACGGAGCAACGCGTCGAGCCCATCAACCGAGACGCGCCCGCCGGGCTCGATGGGGATCATCTCGACCTGCGCCCGACCCAGATCCGAAAGCTGCTTGCAGAGGTTGCGCACCGCGCTGTGCTCAAGCTCGCTGGTGATGATCACGCGCTTCTCGGGGCTGACGCGGGCGAGCGCGCCCAGCACCCCCCGGATTGAGAGATCAATCGCCTCGGTGCCGGAACCGGTAAAGGTGATATCCCGTGAGCGGGCGCCCAGCAGCTTGGCGACCTGCCCACGCGCGTGCTCCAGCGCATGAGCCGCCTGCTGCCCCATGCGGTGCACGCTCGACGGATTTGCCCAGTGCTCGGTCAGCGCACGCGACACCGCCTCCACGCACGCGGCGCAGGGCCTGGTCGTCGCGTGATGATCGAGGTACACCTGCTCCATAGCGTGTTAAGCGTCGTCGTGCTTGAAGGACTCGTTCTTGTCGGTGCTGGGTGTCGTTTTGTCTTGCTTCTGGCCCTCGCGCCCGACAAGGATCCGTGCGAGCACGTCCTTGACGTGCACGCCCGAGGAATCGAACCCGTGCCCGGGGACACCCATGGCCGTCAGCACGCCGTAGCCCATGCCCACGTTCACCAGCACCCACGCGATAACCCCCGCGCTGAAGCGCCCAGTCACCTTGTGGGCCTCCTGCGCCCGCTCGATCTCACGCGTGATGAACGCGTGCAGGCGCGTCATGTGGTCGGACACGGCCTTGTGGATCAGCGGGTCCTCGACCTCGGAGATCGACTGCAGCAGCACCCGGTACCCGTCACGCCCCTTCTCGGACACCATGGGGTTCTCCCCGATGATCTTCATGAGGCGGGCGCCGGGGTCGTCCACCCCCTTGAGGTCCGTCTCCCACTGGTCCAGCGTCTGCTTGCCCGTTCGCTCGATCAGCGCCACGAACAGGTCCCGCTTGGACTTGAAATGGCGGTAGATGATCGGCTCCGTGATCCCCGCCTCCTTCGCGATCTGCGCCGTCGTCGCGCCGGCGTAGCCGCGGGAAGAAAAAAGCTGCGCAGCGACATCAAGCAGCTGCTCTCGGCGTTGGGCGGCTGGGAGTCGACTCATCGGCGCGAAGCCCCTTTCTCGTCTTGGTCCATCTGTACGTGCTCTTCACCATCAGGGATCGGCACAGGATCATACCCACCCTTGACAAACGGATGGCAACGCATGATCCGCCCGATCGTCAGGCGCGTCCCGCGGACCGGCCCGTACGCCCTGTACGCATCGAGCCCGTAGCGGCTGCACGTGGGCTCGTAGCGGCACTGGCCGCCGATCAGGTGCGAGAGCGTCGCGCGATACAGCAGGATCAGCCCGATGAACGGGAGATTGGCGATCCTCTTCCACAACACCAGTCGCCGATCAGCCATCGACATCACCCGAGCGGCCCACCCGACGCGCGTGCACCCGGTGCGCCGCATCGATCGCCTCAAGCATCCAGGCCCGGTAGACATCCTGACCGACGCCCTCGTGCGCCCGCGCCGTGACCACGATGTCGTAGGCCCCCCCGCGCTCCATGGGGAGGCGGAAACGCTCGAGGCGGAACACCTCACGGATCATCCGCTTGAACCGCGACCGAGCAGCCGCGTTCCCAAACCGACGCCCAACGGACAGCCCAAGGCGGTGCTCATCGAGCCCGTTGGGCCGCAGGTGCACCGTGATCGCGCCACGCGACTTCCGCAGCTTGGCCTCGAACACCGGGGCGTACCCGCTGCCCGCCAGGCGATGGCGACGCCGGAACAGCTTTCTGGGAGGCTTGGTCTCGGATGGAGCACTCATCGCATCTTCCACGCCAGAAGGATAGCTCCGCGCCCCACCGGCCGAGGGCCCCGATTCCACACCCAATCCTGCCAATCCCAACGCACAGTGGAATGATCACGGGTGCGCCGCGTTCTCTCTCTTGAGCCCGCGAACAGGCGAACCACCCCGAAAGGACTTCCCATGACCTACCCACGCACGTTCTCCCACATCGGCATCTCCGTCACGGACCTCGAGAAGGCCGTCGATTTCTACACCAGCGTGCTGGGCTGGTACGTCATCATGCCCCCCACCGAGATTGTCTCGGACGACTCGGCGATCGGCGTCATGTGCGACGATGTCTTTGGTAAGGGCTGGGGCAGCTTCCGGATCGCGCACCTCGCGACGGGCGATCGTGTGGGCGTGGAGCTCTTCGAGTTCCGCAACGCCGAGCGGCGAGAGAACAACTTCGAGTACTGGAAGACGGGCGTCTTCCATTTCTGTGTGCAGGACCCGGACGTCGAAGGGCTCGCAAAGAAGATCGTCGAGCACGGCGGCAAGCAGCGTATGCCGATCCGTGAGTACTACCCGGGCGAGAAGCCCTATCGCATGGTGTACTGCGAGGACCCATTCGGGAACCTCATCGAGATCTACTCGCACAGCTACGAGCTGACGTATTCCTCAGGCGCGTATCAGGACGATCAGGGCTAACGCGATCGGCGCAGAAAAAGAGCCGGGCTGAGGGGGACAGCTCAGCCCGGCTGGTACTCGCCGGTCATCCACCCCGGCGAGTCGGGGTCGGGGCGTTTCTCTCTCCCCGCACACACACCCGACCCAATACAGCTCTCGGCCTCCCCCGCCGGATACCCGCACACACACGCGAGGTACCGAGAGCATTCCTGAGGGCGATCGCATCACACACCATGCGAGTCAACCCGCCCAGGTTCAGCCGTGCATTATGCCGTTATTGCGAGTGACGACGAGCAATCGCTCTGTCGTGAGACCTACCCACCCGGCGACGGGCAACACACGTTCTGAAGCGCTCGGTCCCGGGGACGCAGGACCGAAGCGCGATGGTGATCCATCCCAATCGTCAGCGGATCGCACACACACATCCGATGCTCAGGACGAATCGCCTGCTTTGCAACTTTTCAATACGCCGAATGCTCAGGAAAGAGCGGAATCTGCTCGACGCGTTCATCGGATCTGACATGATCCGTGCCCCTATACGCACCCCCCCACCCGCGGTTCCGGGCCGGGTTGCACCCCCGGGAGACAATTCCCGAATTCGGTGCAATTCCCGCCACTATCCCTTCACGCAGCACCACTTGCGCCCCCGCATCCACCACGCGAGACCGCGTCTGTCAAAACAGGTAAACAGTTGCCTCGCAACATTGAGATCAGCTTGTGTGCAAATATTCCAACCAGCGTGTCCCTCAGATACCGCTCCTCTCGCTTTGAAGCGTGGGCGTCGCCTCGTGTGTCACGAGGCCCGCGCAACCCATCAACCAATGCATCAAGCACGAGAGGAATCCCATGAAGATCAGCAACGCAATCACCGCGCTCACGCTCACCGCAACACTCGCCAACGCCGGCGGGTACAGCACGTACGCGGACCGCAACAGTTTCAACGCAGACGCGGGCGCACTGAGCATCGAAACATTCGAGTCCGAATCGCTTGGCGATCTTGCGCTCCCCACCATCCTCGACTCGGGCCTGGGCGTGGCGTTGCCCTCCGGGAATGTCTCATCGTACATCGATGCGGGCGATCCCAACGGCAACGGCTTCGAGAACACCACCTTCAACGGGCGGAACTACCTCGCGTTCGGGCGCAACATCATCGTGCCGGGTGCCCCCGACATGCCGCAGACCGGCTCCTACTCAGCAGAGTTCACGTTCGCAAACGCGATCAGCGCTTTCGGCTTCGACCTCTCGGGCGCCGAGTTCGCGCCCTCGGCCAACGGGTTCAATGTCACGACATTCGAGAACGGCCAGATCGTCGATGACTTCTTCTACCCCTCGAACCAGTTCTTCTCGATCGAGTTCTACGGGATCATCACCGCGAACGCCTTCGACACCATCCGCATCAACATCCCGGTCATCGGGAACACCGGCATCGCGGACTACGTCGCGTTCGACGACGTGACCTGGGGCGTGCCGACCCCGTCCGCACTCTCGATGCTGGCCCTGGGTGGCCTGATCTCGACACGACGCAAGCGCTGAGCATCAGCCGACAACCCGCACTTGAGAAGACACCCACTATGGGTGTCTTCATCTTTGTGAACATCATCAGGACGGCTGCGGCTTGGGCGCGGTGATCAGGATTGCAAACCCCACGATGCCCGCAACCACCGACGCGCCGAGCACGCCCAGCTTGGCCGCGTCAAGATCCGTCGCGCTCCTGAACGCGAGGTTCGCGATAAACAGCGCCATCGTGAACCCGATGCCCGACAGCCACGCCGCACCGAACACGTGACGCCAGCTCGCGCCCTCGGGCAGCACACCGATGCCCATCTTGTTGGCGACCCAGGCGAAGCCGAACACGCCAACCGGCTTGCCCACGAGCAGCCCCAGCACCACGCCCCACAGCGCCCGGCTCGACCAGACAGAACCGGCTGCTTCTTCCTCGCCGCCGCCACTGATCGGAACACCCGCGTTCGCCAATGCAAACACGGGCAGGATCAGGAACGCGACCCACGGGATCAGCGAGTGCTCAAGGCGACGCACGGGCGTCTCGACCTTGTGACCCGCGTCCTCGATAGCGAGCACCGCGGACTGCTGTTTTCCGGTTGTCCACGCGCGCTCGCTGCCCTTGGAGTCGCCATCAAACCGGTCGAGCATCGAGCGCACGAACCCGCTGTACCGCGCCTGATCGACGCGTGTCTTGGCGGGGATGGTCATCGCGATCATCACGCCCGCGATCGTCGCGTGCACGCCGCTCTTGAGCACGAAGTACCACACGACCAGGCCGAGCAGCATGTACACCAGCACACGCCGCACACCGATCGCGTTGAGGATCGCCATCAGCACCAGCAACCCGCCCGCGTACCCGAGATAATCCAAACCGATCTCCTCGGTATAGAAAATCGCGATGACCATCAACGCCCCCAGGTCATCCACGATCGCCAGCGACGTAAGGAACACACGCACCGAGAGCGGCACGCGAGACCCGCACAGCGCGAGCACGCCCAGCGCGAACGCGATATCCGTCGCCATCGGCACGCCCCAGCCGTTCATCGATTCCTGCCCCATGTTCACCAGCGCGTAGACCAGCCCGGGGATGGCCATGCCACCGATCGCCGCCGCGATAGGCAGAGCCGCCTTCTTCGGGCTCCGCAGCTCGCCCACCAGCACCTCCCGCTTGATCTCCAAACCAACAAGCAGGAAGAACACCGCCATCAGCAGATCGTTGATCCACAGGATGAATGGCTTGCTCAGCGCCCAGTCGCCAAAGCCGACCGTGACCATGCTCTGATAGAACAGCTCGTTGTAGCTTGTGGCCCAGCCCGAGTTGGCCCAGATCATCGCGCCCAAGGCGCAAAGGATGAGCAGCACGCCGCCCGCGGCTTCGAACTTCATGAACCGATGGAACGGTGAAAGCAGGCGGTCCGCGGCGGTCGGGTGAAGATCACGATCTGACTTCGGGATGTCGATAGGTCCGGCCATAGTGGGCCATACTTCGATTCACAGCGATCAGGGGCAATACGTCCGTACCGAAAATCGAACAGTCAACGGTGTCCATTTTCATGGATACCTATTTATAACCAACACGATTTTGGCGCAGGAACAAGCCGCCGACCATTCCAGCCGGCGGCTTGCGCACACACAGGGAGAGAGAGCTTGTGATTACGCGCCCGCGTGCTCCGCACTGCCCTTGCTGAAGCTAAAGCTCGTGCCCGCCGCGTCCACGATCACCCGATCGCCCGCGTCGAACTCGCCCGACAGGATCCGGCTCGCCAGCGGGTTCTCGATCCGCTTCTGGATCGTGCGTGCCAGCGGGCGCGCACCGTACGCCGGGTCGTAGCCCTCGCTGATGAGCTGGGCTTTGGCGGCATCGGTCATCTCCAGCTCAATATCACGCTCGCTCAGACGCTGACGCAAACCCTGGAGCATGATCTCCGCGATCCCGTCGAGGACCTCCTTCTTGAGCTGGTGGAATACCACGACCTCGTCGATCCGGTTGAGCAGCTCGGGGCGGAAGAACTGCTCACGCATCCCGACATTCAGGTTCGCGTTGAGCTTACCCGACTCCAGATCCGGCTTGAGCCCCTGGGCATCGAAGTCCGCACCGGGGCCGCGACGGATCAGGTCGCGTACCGCCGCCTCGATCTCCCAGTCCTCGCTGCCGCGCTCGGCCATCTCGAGGATCTTCTGGCTGCCGATGTTGCTCGTCATCACCACGATGGTGTTCTTGAAGTCCACCGTCCGACCCTGACCGTCGGTCAGACGACCGTCGTCGAGCAGCTGCAGCAGCACGTTGAACACGTCCGGGTGCGCCTTCTCGACCTCGTCGAGCAGGATCACCGCGTACGGGCGGCGACGGACCGCCTCCGTGAGCGCACCGCCCTCCTCGTACCCGACATAGCCGGGAGGCGCACCGATCAGGCGGCTCACCGCGTGCTTCTCCATGTACTCGCTCATGTCGATCCGCACCAGCGCGTCTTCCGTGTCGAACAGGAACTCCGCGAGCGCCTTGCAGGTCTCCGTCTTCCCCACGCCCGTCGGGCCCAGGAACAGGAAGCTGCCGATCGGCTTGCTCGGATCGCCCAGCCCCGCGCGCGAGCGGCGCACCGCGTTGGACACCTCGACCAGCGCGTCGTCCTGACCGACCACGCGCGACTTGAGGTGCTCCTCCATGCGCACGAGCTTCTCACGCTCACCCTCGACGAGCTTGCTCACGGGGATGCCCGTCCAGCGACCGACGATTCGCGCCACCGCCTCCGGGTCAACCTCCTCCTTGATGAGGACCTCGCCCTTGGCCTGACGCTCGTCGATGTTCGCCTCCGCCTGATCGAGCTGCTTCTGCAACTCCACCAGGTCGCCGTACTGGATCCGTGCGGCCCGCTCCAAGTCACCGACGCGCTGCACCTGCTCCAGCTCGGTCCGCTTCGCGTCGATGTCGTTCTTGATGCTCCGCACCACGTCGAGGTCCTGCTTCTCTTCCTCCCAGCGGGCGGTCAGCGCGTTGTTCTGCTCGCGCAGCCCGGCCAGCTCGGACTCCACGCGCTGGATCTCCTTCTTGCTGCTGTCGCTCTCAGCATCCAGCTTGAGCGCCTCGCGCTCGATCTCCAGCTGCATGATCCTCCGGCGCAGCTCATCGAGCTCCACGGGCATCGAGTCGATCTCCATGCGCAGCGAACTCGCCGCCTCGTCCACGAGGTCGATCGCCTTGTCGGGGAGGAACCGGTCCGTGATGTAGCGATCGCTCAGCGACGCGGCCGCGAGGATCGCGCTGTCCTGGATCCGCACGCCGTGGTGCGCTTCGTAGCGCTCCTTCAAGCCGCGCAGGATCGCCACGGTCTCCTCGACGCTCGGGGCGTCGACGAGGACCTTCTGGAAGCGGCGCTCGAACGCCGCGTCCTTCTCGATGTGCTTGCGGTACTCGTCCAGCGTCGTCGCGCCGATGCAGCGCAGCTCGCCGCGTGCCAGGGCCGGCTTGAGCAGGTTGCCCGCGCTCACCGCGCCCTCGGCAGCCCCCGCACCGATGATCGTGTGCAGCTCGTCGATAAATAGGATCACCTGCCCGTCGGAGCCCTCGACCTCGCGCAGGACCGCCTTGAGGCGATCCTCGAACTCGCCGCGGTACTTCGCGCCCGCGAGCAGCTGACCGACATCAAGCGCGATGATCCGCTTGTCCTTCATCCCATCAGGGCAGTCGCCGTTAATGATCCGCAGGGCGATGCCTTCTGCGATCGCGGTCTTGCCCACGCCGGGCTCACCGATCAGCACCGGGTTGTTCTTCGTCCGACGCGAGAGCACCTGCATGCACCGACGGATCTCCTCATCGCGACCGATCACCGGGTCGAGCTTGCCATCGCGCGCCCGATCAGTCAGGTCGATGCCGTACTTCTTGAGCGACTCGAACGATGCCTCGGCGTTCGGATCATTGATGTTCTGCACGCCCGATGCCTTCCGGATCTCCTCGATCGCCTGCTTGATGGACTTGGTGTCCGCGTGGTGCGTCTTGAGGATCTCTCTGACGTTGCCGCCGATCTCACTCAGCGCGATCAGCAGGTGCTCGCAGGAGATGAACTGATCGCCCATCGACTCGGCAGCCTTGTCGGCCTTGCCGAGAACTTCCATGATCTCACGCCCGCTGCTGCCCGCACCGGACGAAGTCGTCGACAGCCGCCCCAGCTCGCTCTTCACGATCTGTGTTAGCTGGGCCACGGGGGCTCCGACCTTCTTGAGAATCGCAACCACCGGCCCGTTCTGATCATCAATCAACGCATCAAGCACGTGCAGCCCACCCACCTCGGGGTTGCTGTTGCCCATGGCGGTTTGCTGCGCCTGGGCCAGCGCCTGCTGTGCGAGCGTTGTGAGTTTATCCATTCGCATGTCAGTTCCTCCTAACTGCTGCGATGAGCACGCCTTGTGCACCATCACCGAAGCTCAGGGTGCAACTGGCGCGCCAGCCTGAGAACAGCGAACTGAGGCCCTGAATGGTGTCACTGCAGCCGGATTTGGCACACGCGACGCCCCCCACTGCCGCTCTGGCAGACCGGACGGTCTAGCACATCTGATGGATTCAGCGCATGAGAAAACGCGGCGTATCGCAGTCGGTGTCAGTGTCCGAAACCCTGATGAACAGGGGGGTGCCCAGGTCCGGATCCCGACCTTCCACTCGTTGGAGGCCTGGTCTTCGCCCAGAATCGCTCGGCTCCCAATCAGAGACTCAAAGGGATCGAACTTGTCTGACCGACCGCGATACGCCGCGCCTTGTCACAACATACTGCGCGAGCACGCGAGTTGATCCCTTCAATTCGACCCGATGGGCACAAATTGTCCAATTGTGGAAAACCCACCAGCTCGCCTCGCTCTTAAAATCATCAACAGTCAAGAGTTAGGCCCGATTCCCTGTGGCACGCAACCCAAACGCCTCGGGTGCGTATCGGACGCAGCCCCGCGCATCCACGATCCATACGGGGCGTGACAAAACAGTCTTTCTCCGCTATGCTCGTGACCACTGATCACACCCCGTCGTCGCGAGCGAGCGACAACGGCAACACACTGGAACAAAGGCCCGTACCCATGAAGACCAATCGCATCGCACGCAGACTGACCGCCGCTGCCCTGTTCGTTGTCCCCGCCGCGCTCATCGGGTGCTCAAGCTCCTCCGGGCCTCGCCACGCGGGTGATATCGATTCGATCCGCTCGGACCCGACACCCGCCCTGCACACGCTGGCCCAGCGGAGCGACGACCGCTACAACAATCACGCACGCATGAAGGATCAGAACTTCCGGATCATCTCAGAGGACATCGATCACATCTTCTTCCTCGATCGTCCCTCGCGCCTGCACCACGGCATCAAGCCCTGATCTGGCATCCAGAAGCACCGACCAACAAAAACCGCCACACCCCTGAGGTGCGGCGGTTTTTCATTTTTGTCCCATGAGCGCGCCTCAAACTTGTGGCACAACTCTGAGGCAGGGCGACCGGGTGATCACCGCGCGGTGTAGCGTCCGCGGGCGACCTTCTTGAAGCGCTTGTTCTCACGAATCAGCGCCTGGTTGACGATCGTGCGGAAGTTCGCCGCGGTCGTCATGTACCCGGCGTTCTGCACGGCCTGGGTCACCTCGGTCACGCTCATCTCCTTGCCCTTGAGCACCTCGGCGAGCGAATCAACCAGGTTCATCTCGTTGCGCGGGCGACGACGAATACCCCCGGTTGCGCTCAGTGCCCCCTCTGCCGCGAGCGCCTGCTCGACCTCGGAGAGATCGCTCAGGAGCTTCTCGCGCCGACGCTCGAGGCGCTTGACGTTACGCTCGCGACGCTGCAGTTCTGCCTGCAGTTCCGCGGTCGACATGCTCGCGGGGCTCGAGGTTTCCTTCGTGCTGCGGCGCTTCGTTGTTGTCTTCTTTTTCTTTGGCATGTTGTTCCGATTCTGGTGTGATTAGAGTGGACGGTTGGGTGTTCAGTGCCGACGCTGCGGCTGCCGAATATATGAGGCACGCATGTAAGACCTGTGCGGAACAATGTGGTTTGCACAGTGCACAACGATATATTCATGCGCACATAAAAGCAATGTGCCCACGAAATGATTTCTTAGAAGTGTTCTGCAATTCTTGTTGGGCAAGATTACCCAAAGCCCGCGTGTCGAACGCCCTGAAGCGTGATCAAGCGACCAGAACCGAACTGACTTGAAATCAGATCGACCCGCCCTGGATGCCCAGCTTGCTTAACAAACCGTCAAACTGGTCCAGATCGTAGAACTCGATCATCACACGCCCCTTGGTGCCCTGCCGGTTCGTCTTGAGCATGACGTTCGTTCCGAAATGCTCGCTCAGCGATCGCTCAAGATCACGTAACACCGAAGATACCCTGTCCGGGTGCTGATCCTGAGATTCTTCACTCGTTGTAGACTCCGCGGGCTGTCGTAATAACTGCTGACACTCAGTTTCCAATAGACGAACGGTCCAGTTAAGCTCTGCCGCCTTTTTCGCGAGAGCTCGGCGCTGAGCAGGATCATCGACCGAGAGCAGCACCTTCGCGTGCCCCGTGCTCAACGTGCCCGCCGCGACCAGCTCCTGCAGGTCACTTTCCAGATCCAACAGACGAACAAGGTTGGCCAGCGCTGGCCGGCTCATGCCCATCCGCTCCGCGACCTGCTGTTGCGTACTCCCGTAGCGATCCATCAGCTGGCGAAGCCCCATCGCGCGTTCGATCGGGTTCAGGTCCGCGCGTTGGATGTTCTCGATCAGCGCCAGCTCCGCGGAACGCTCATCGTCCGCCTCATCGAGCACAGCTCGGATGGTCTTCAATCCCGCAAGCTTCGTCGCTCGCCAACGCCGCTCACCGGCGATCAGCTCGTACCCCTCGTCCGCCTTTCGAACGACGATCGGCTGCATCAGCCCGTGCGTCCTGATCGAGTCCGAGCACGCGCGAACCGTCCTCAACCGGACCTTGTGGTGTGGATTGGCCAGTATTGTCCGTACTTTGTTCGGAAACTGGGCTGCTGGGTGCCTCAACTTTGAGTGGTGCCGGATCCACGAGTGAACTCAGCCCACGCCCGAGGCGTGCACGCTTGGTCTTTTTCGGTTGCTTTTTGTCGGCGGTGCCCATCGCGAACCTCCCTGCTGCAATTGGACGCACGATCCGCTCCGGACCGTGCGAGGCGTCTGAAGAGAGAATATCATCAACCGATGCCAAAGTCCCCGAAGATCGAGATCATTGCGCGTGGAGTTCTCATCCACGACGCCCGCGTCCTCCTGTGCCGGAACATCGAGCACGGCTACACCTACCTGCCCGGCGGGCACGTCGAGTTCGCCGAGCCCGCCCGCGTCGCCCTCAACCGAGAGATGATCGAGGAGTGCGGCCTCGGCGTCGAAGTCGGCCCCCTCCTACTCACCACCGAGGAAGTCTTCCAGGGACCCAAGCGCGCGCACCACGAAATCAACATGGTGTTCCACATGGAACAACTCGGCGGACAATCAAACCCACCGGCGGACGTCCCCAGCGAGGAAGACCACATCGACTTTGTCTGGGCCGACCTCGCGGAGCTGATCGATGTAGATCTCCGACCCGCCTCGATGAAGGCTTGGCTGATGAGCGGCGGGGGGGTCGAAGACCACACCGGCCCCATGCTCAGCTCCGTCCCAGCGGACCTGGCCGCCGGTTCCTGACCCACTTTCCAGATCCCGGTTCATCGCCCATTCCAAACATCCGATATCCCTTTCGGATGCCCGAACCCGCAGAGCACCATCCGGACTCCCCACCACAGAGCATGCGTGACCAGCGTGCCTCCGAGCTCGCAGAACTCGGCGCGATGGCACCCCTCTATGCGCACGAGATCAACAACCTCATCACGCAGCTCTCGGGGCGGGCACAGCTCGCGCTGATGAAGCCGGACAACCCGGAACTGGTCGCCCAGGTGCTCAACACCATCGTCGAGGGATGCGACCGGGCGGCCCGACTGTCGGAGCTCTTCCTGACCCCCTGCGCCACCGTTTCAGATCCAGCGGACCACACCACGCTCCGGACGGTCTTCGATCACGTGCGAGCAGGAATCGAGCCCATCAACGCGGCCCAGATCCCGATCGATCTGCACGAGGTCCAGTCCGCTCCGGACCCCGCCGTCCCCCCCATTGTGCTCGAGCAGGTGATCGACAACCTGATCCGAAACGCCCTTCGCGCCATCGATGAGCACAACGGAACCGACGAAACTGACCACACGATCACCGTGCGGTCTGACCACGCCCCCCACTGTTCCACGTGGAACACGAACGCTCAACCCATGCTGCGCATCTGTGTTGAGGATACCGGGATCGGCATGACCAAGGCACAGCTCAGTTCGCTCTTCGGACCCAACACCAACCACCGCAGCGCCGGGCCACACAATCAACGCTACCCGCGCCACGGATTGGGCATGCGGGTCTGCAAGGTGCTCATCGAATCGGTGGGGGGGTCGATCAACTGCGAGTCGACGCCCAGCAAAGGCACACGCATGACCCTGCTGGTCCCGGCCCGCGACACCAAGAGCGAACAGGTCCGCCCAGCCGCGTAGACCAACTCAACGCTCAACCGGAACAATGTCCGTTGGTATCAGCTCGACCCAGACCGGATCGCCCGGCTCAGGATGGACCGCGCTGCTGGCACTGTACGGGTTCATTTCCGCGATCTTGATCGGCGGACAGCCCTTCACCTCCACCAGGTGCTGAGCCGTCTCACCAAGGTAGGTCGTCTCAAGCAGGGTCCCCGGGAGCGTGTTTTCCGTGTTCGGCTTGCGCAGCCGAATCGCCTCAGGTCGGATCGACAATAGTGCTTGTTCGGTATTTGTAAGCTCCGCATCACCAGTTGTGGCTGCATTGAAGCGCCCGGCTTCGACCTCAAACTCGATGCGATCGTGCGCGATTTCGCGGGGTTTGGCCTCGATCAGGTTCGTTTCACCAAGGAACTCGGCGACAAATCGATTCCGCGGAGCCCGGTACAACGCGCGAGGCGAGCCGATCTGCTCGATGTGCCCGTTCTTGAGCAGCGCCACCCGGTCCGCCATCGACAGGGCTTCCTTCTGATCGTGGGTCACGTAGACCGTGGTGATCCCGGAGTCCTTGCAGATCCGGCGGATCTGCAGGCGCAGGTCGTTGCGCAGCTTCGCATCGAGGTTGGACAGCGGCTCGTCGAGCAGCAACACGGCCGGCTTGATCACCAGCGCCCGCGCCAGCGCCACACGCTGCTGCTGACCGCCCGAAAGCTGGTTGGGCTTGCGCGAAGCGTACTGCTCCATCTGCACCGCCGCGAGCGCATCGAGCACACGCTGGTCCTTCTCCGGGTTCGCAACCTTCCGCACATTGAGCCCGAACGCCACGTTCTGGGCCACGGTCATGTGCGGCCACAGCGCGTAGGACTGGAAGACCATGCCCGTGTTGCGCTTGTTGGGCGGATCATGGGTCACGTCCTTGCCGTCGAACGCGATCTTCCCGCGCGTCGGATCGATGAACCCGGCGATCATCCGCAGGAGCGTGGTTTTGCCGCACCCCGAGGGCCCGAGCAGGAAGAACAGCTCGCCCGGCTCGATCGTCAGCGAGAGCTGATCGACCGCGGTGGCGGCGCTCTTCCCCGAGCCGAAGACCTTGACGAGATTCTCGATCGTGATTCGTGTGCCCATCGTCGCCAATGATAGCAACGAACCCGGATGCGTCGTGATAGACTCCGCTCATGGGCAGCACCGACCCCCGATCTTTACACACGCCCCGGCGCCTCGATCCGCTGGATCGACTGCGCACGATGCGTGTGCGCCCGGAGCGGGCGCGCGATCTGCACGAGGACATGGCGACGCAGATGAAATCGATCCGGAAGGTCTCACGCGCCGAATCGGCGATCGCGCAGGCGTGGTCCGCCGCGGCCCCCGATGCAATCGCGGACCGGTGCACGCTCATCGGCATCAAGGCCGGGCAGGTCGAGATCGCGGTGCCCGACGCCCCGACGCGGTACCAGGCGGACCGCTGGCTGCGCAGTGGGGGGCTCATGGAGCTGTCGGCGCTGGCGAAGATCCCCGTCCGCGGCGTGCGATTCCGCATTGTTTCGCGCCCCTGATACCACGCTGGTTGCACCTGGAAGCAGATTTACGCAGAGATTCGCGCGAAATCCCTTTGACACCGGGACCGATTTCGGGGATGCTGGTCCATCGCCGGCGTCGTGGTCGGCCGATGACAACTGATTCGCAGCATCGCCCTCGTCGCTGTTTCGGCCTGCCGCACACACAGGCCGAACGCACCTGATGGGGTCTCTGAGGGGTATAGGCATCGCGCTCTGCACACAATGCGATGCCTCTGGTGCTGCGAACTGTGTCTCGTCGCGAGGCTACTCCTCCTGGGCCGCTCGAGCGATGAGACACAACGGGCGGTGTCTTCTCGTGGGGGATACCGCCTTTTTTATGCGCACACCGGATCGCCAGCGTCCTTGGGGTGGCCCCATGGAACCCGCAGGGTTCCTTCGGGGTCCTCATCGATAGAACACAGCTGTACGCGTACATATTCAACGATCCCGAAGGAGACTTCGTCTCCATCGGGCCACCTGGGTATCTGGTTCTTTTGAACAGTTACGCGAGTGCCTTCTGGGTCTGCACGTTGTTCTCGAGCAGGCCGATCATCTGCTGCGCGCTCTGGCGGGAGATGTCGATGGCGGCGATGGTGGCGGACTCGAGGATCTGGGCGCGGACGAGCTTGGCGCTCTCCTTCGCGATATCGGTGTCCTGGATCGACGAGAGCGACGCGTTGAGGTTGATCAGCTGCTCGCCGATCACGTTCTTCCGCGAGTCCATCTCTTTGAGCTGCCCGCCGATCGCGGCCCGGGTCGTGCTGACGCGGTTGCGTGCGTCCTCGGCGACCTCCTGCGCCTTCTCGGGGTCGCTCGCGAGCAGATCCGCGATATTCGCGAGGTCCTCGTCGAGGAAGGTGCTGGTGTACTCCTGCATCACGGACTGCCCGTTGAATGTCGTGGTCCGCGCGATGTTGTCGATCCCGGCGATGATCGAGTTGGCCTCATCCTGAAGGGCGGCAAGCTCATCGTCCGTGTTGCCGGCGCTGTTCGCGGCCTGCACCACGATCGACTCGAGCTCGATCATGAAATCGCTCAGGACACTCAGGCCGCCTTCCTTCGCACCGAGGTAGGACTCGTGACGCGAGATGGCGTCCAGTTCCTTGTTCAGCGAGTAGATCTCGGCTTCGTGCTCCTCGATCGCGACGATGCCGCTGGGGTCATCGGCCGCCCGGTTCACCTGCTTGCCGGTGCTCAGACGCTCCAGCGAGGTCTGGATATCCTGCTGGTTTTGGGCGAGCTGTCGCAGCCCGAAGCCGAACATGTTGGAGATCCCGTAGGCGTACATGCGCTGATCATCGGACGTTACCAGACGCGACTGAAGACAGAGTAGGGGATTCCCGGGGCATACGATGACCCCATGCGACGCGTCCGCCACGATTCCGGCAATGATCACCCGCGCGACCCCGGGGGCTGGGGGGGCGCCGGCGGCCACGAGCCCGAGGACCGCGATTGGGACCTGTCCGAGGGCCTCGACCCCGAGGGCCCCAGCGCCCAGGATCTGGACCGCTTCGGCTCCGAGCTTGACCATTGCCCCAACTGCAAATCCACCATCTATGACCAGTCGGAGATGTGCCCGGAGTGCGGCTGGTACCTCGGAGAGGTTGAAAAGAGCGTCTCGCTGTGGGTATTCGTGAGCGTGGTGGGGCTGATCGTGATCCTGCTCTTCTGGGCGTTCTGAGCATCCGTAAGCTGAATCGGGCCGTATAGTTGCGGGTCGATGACACGCGAGCGCGGCCGGTGTGGGGATATGCCGGGCGTTATCACGACCCTCCATGGGGGTCCCAACGGAGTTTTTCAATGTTCAATCTGCCCGCACCCAACCAGACCACTCCCGTGAACCGGCGTGCGTTTACGCTCGTCGAGCTGCTCGTCGTGATCGCGATCATCGCGGTCCTGATCGCGCTGCTGCTCCCCGCGTTGGCCGGGGTGAGCCGGGCGGGCAGGAAGTCCGCGACCCAGAACATGATGAACGCGTTCACCAACGCCGTCAGCTCGTTCAGCAACGACAACGGCTCGCGCATGCCCGGCTACTTCTCCGAATCGCAGATGGGCCACTCGGACAACGAGGAATCCGGGCTCTCCGCGATGGAGAACGTGCTCATCGAACTGGGCGGGCCGGACGTGGTCATCGGCAACTACTCGGATTACTCGAGCCAGATCAACGAGCAGGGCGGCATCATCGCGGTCTCGCCGTTCATGATCGGGAGCGGTGATGACGAGGCCGTGGTCATTAACTCCAAGCTCATCGGTGCCAACGGTGCTTACTTCGCGCCCGATTCGCAGTTCCTCAAGGTGCTCGACGCCGGGGACGGCCAGCAGGTCGTCGGCAACACGTCCGCGGGTCAGCAGTTCATGCCCGACCTGGTCGACGCCTTCGAAAACCCGCTGCTCGCATGGGTTCAGGACGTCAGCGCCCGCGGGTCGATCGATCCCGACGCCGGCCCTTCGGACGACGTGTTCCTCCAGTTCGCGAGCCGCAACTCCGACGGCAGCGGCGGCTTCTCCGGGCCCGCGTGGTTCTACCTCGCGAGCAACGCGTGCTTCATCGGCAACAACACCACGACCATCGGTCAGGGCAACGTGAACCAGAACGCGTTCAGCGCCCTGAGCACCCGCCCGCTGAACAACAACAGCCAGATCGACGCGATCGACCGCATCAAAACGCTCACCACCTTGCTCGCCAGCCCGTCGTACTACGCGCTGCGATCCAACGACCAAGGGAATCTTGAGTCAGCTGGCGTTGACAACATCTTTCCCTCCCGCCCACGAGGGAGCCTGATCGTGCAGTCCGCGGGTGCCGACGGCTACTTCCTGGGCATCAACGATCCGGGCTGGCGCGCGAACGCCAAGACCAACGGCGGCGATTATCACCTCCCCTTCGGGAGCAACTTCGTCAACACAGACGGCGGCCGCCATACCGAAGAGGACGGGCAGTACACCAACCTCGATGTGATCGATGAGTTCGACGACATCATCCAGTCCGTCAACTGACAACTCATTTCTGAGTCAAACAAACCCCGCGTCGCACAGACGCGGGGTTTTTCATGCGCGCGCTCAACGCACGCTGATTATCTGGTACAACGGCCGGGTGGATCACGGGGACGCACACCAATCAGTTGTTTACGCGCGCCGGCGCGCGCTCACCGCGCTCGCGCTGTTTGCATTCGGCGCGTACGCCGCTCAGCATCTGGTTCAGCACGAGCTGCAGCACATGTCCACCGTCGCGCTGGGGCTGGCGGGGCTGAGCGTCGCCGCGGGCGTTGTCGTGCGTGGGCGAGCCCGCACATGCATGCTCGCGTGCAGCGTGCTGCTGATTGGCATGGGCTGGACCATCCTGCGTCTGGACCCGGATCGCCCGGGGCGAGTCGGAACCATGGTCCGCGCGCTGAGCCCGCACGGGCAGGACATGCGCGGGCGTGTCCCGATCGAAGTGCGCGGCGTGGTCACCCAGGCGAGCCGCACCGTCCACCGAATCCCGGGGCTCGCGGACCCGCCCATGTGGCCAGCCTCGGTCAATCAGGCGGAGCTGGACGTGACCGGGCTGCTCGTGCACCGCTCCGCGACGCGCGCCGAATGGCAATCATCGGGCGGCACGCTCCGCCTGCTGCTTGCGCCGGAGATCTCGCTGCGGGCGGGCGAGCGTGTGGAACTGCTCGGGCGGTACCTACCCGTGCAGCCCCGGAGCAACCCGGGCGAAGCGCCCTGGCGGCTGCTCGCGGCGCAGCGCGGCGACGAGGGCACGCTGATCGTCGAGCACGCCGACCACATCACAACGAGCCAACCCGGCGGGCTGCTCGTGCGTTCGCACGATGCGCTGCTCGGGCTGCGCGCGACGATCCGGGATCGAGCGCTGCGGAGCATCGGCATCGATGAGTCGCGCCCCAGTGATGCGCGTAGCGCCACACGCGCGGCGCTGCTGCTCGGTGAGCGTGACCCTCGCTTTGATGAGGTCTACAGCAGGTTTCAGCGGGTCGGCGTCGCGCACGTGCTCGCGATCTCCGGATTCCACCTCGCGCTGGTGGTGATGATGTGCACGCTCGCGGTTCGTCTGAGCGGGGAGCACCCGCGCCTGGAAACGGCGGTCGCGGTCACGATCCTGATCGGCGTGCTGGTGCTGATCCCGCTGCGCCCGCCGATCGTTCGAGCTTCGGTGATCCTGGCGGCGCTACTGCTCGCGAACCGTTTCGGGCGTCGCTACGACCGCATGACCGTGCTCGCGTGGGTGGGGCTCGGCCTGCTGGTCTGGCGGCCGATGGACACCACCTCGCTGGGCTACCAGCTGAGCATGGGCATCACCGCCCTGCTCGTCGCGCTCAGCCAGGTGCGCACGAAACGACTGCTGGAACTGCACACTGGCGCGCGGTTGTTCCCGCAGCAGCGCTCACGTTGGCGTGCGTTCCTCGGCTGGTTCGGTGAACTCCTGCGCGTGCATTTCGCGTGCTGGCTCGTGGCGCTGCCGATCATCTCGTACCACGCGGGTGTAGTGGGGCTGCTGGCGCCGCTGGCGTCGATCGTGCTGGTGCCGCTCATCGCGTTGATGATGGCGCTGGGGTACGCGCAGGTCCTCTTTGGCATTTTCGCGCCCGCTCTGGCCACGCGCACGATGTGGCTGATCGAAGCGCCGAGCGCGTGGGTGCTGGATCTGATCGCGTGGTTCGACGGGTTCGCGTTCTCGTGGGCGCACGTGCCGCGTGTTGGTCCGCTGTGGGCGCTGGTCGCGACGGTGGTGCTCGCGGGTGTCGTGACCCGCGCCTTGCGGCTGCGGCGTGCGTCGACGCTCGTAGCGTTGCTGCTGGTCATCGGATGGGGCATCGCACAGCCCGTGCTCAGCCACCCGAGCGCTCGTGTTCGCGTCGTGATGATCGACGTCGGCGACGGATCGTGCGTGGTCGTTCAATCGGGGAACGCCGCGCTGCTCTGGGACTGCGGCTCGCTCGACCGGCGGGTGGGCGCGCCGGTCGCCCGCGCACTGCGGACGATGGGCGTCACGCGTCTTGCGGGCGTGATCGTGACGCACGATAACCTGGACCATTACAACGCGCTCCCGGATCTCGCGGAGGTCTATGAGATCCCCGTGGTATCGATCACGGATCGGCTTGACCAGCACCCGTCGGCCGCGTGGTCGCGTGTGCGCCACGATTTGGAAGCACGAGGCGTGCGTTTCGAGATCATTCGTGACGGCGACTCGGTGCGCGTCGGTCGGGCCAGCATCGAGATCCTCTGGCCGAGCGAGCTGATCCCCGATAGCCTGGATGACAACGACACGTCGATCGTGGCGCTGATCGGTGTGCCGGGCGAGGCGCACCGTGGGATCCTGCTCACGGGCGATATCGAGGGCGATGCGATGGGCCGGATCCAGGCGCTGTATCCGGAGTTGCCGCAAGCCCTGGGCGGGGGTGCGATCGAGATGCCGCACCACGGCAGTGCTCGCGACGAGGCGTACGCGTTCATCGATTGGGTCGATCCGGGCGTGATCATGCAGTCCACCGGGCCCGAGCGACTCGATGATGCGCGATGGGATGCGCAGCGGCGTGGGCGGGACTGGTACACCACCGCACGCGGCGGCGCGATCGTGATCGAGCTGGATCCGGACGGGACGCTCACACACCGCTCCTGGTTCGGTGGTTGGTGATTTACCAGGCGGGGTGGTGGGGGGTCTCGCCGTCGAGCACACGCATCACATCGCGCACGACCCAGCTCATGGTCTCCTTGGCCTGGCGGGTCCCCGCCCCGATGTGGGGCGTGATGGTGATGTTGGGCTGGTTCCATAGCGCCGAATCCGGCGGGACCGGCTCGGGGTCGTGCACATCGAGGATGAGGCGGGCCTCCGGGTTCGATGCCGCGAACGCGATGGCGGCGTCCGTGTCGATGACGTGCCCGCGGGACGCGTTGATCAGGACCACATCCCTTCGGAGTGAGCTGAAGAAGGACGCGCCGAGCAGGTGCGTGTTCTCGTCTCGACCGTCGACGTGCACGCTGATGACTTCGGACTCTTTCGCCAGCGTGTCGAGCTGCGTGGGCGTCGCGCCGGCGCGGAGCTGCGGGTCGATCTCGAGCAGATCGTTGTAGGCGACACGCATCGAGAGCGCTGCGCCGCAGCGCGCAACGCGGGAGCCGATGCGTCCCATGCCGACCAGCCCGAGCTTGGTCCCAACGCACGAGCGGGGTGAGATCGCACGGTCGCGCTGGTCTTTCCAGTCGGCCCCGCTGATGGGCCGCTCGAGGCGCTCGATGGGGCGGAGGGTGTCGAGCATCATCGAGATCACGTACTCGACCACGGCCTCGGTGTTGGCCGCGGGTGTGTGGACGACCCGGACGCCGCGGGCTCGGCAGGCCTCGACATCGATGTTGTCCAGCCCGACGCCGGCGCGGGCGACGACGCGGAGGTTCGGGGCGCGGTCCAGCATCACTTCATCGACAGTGGTGTAGGTGCGCACCACGAGCGCTTCGGCGGTCATCAGGTCCTGCTCGGTCGGGCGTGTGTTGTGGATCTCACGCACGTCTGCACGATCGCGGATCCAATCGAGCGGTTCGGCTGCGAGCGGTTCGGTGATGAGCACAATGGGTTGAGGCATACCCATGATGCTATCCACCGGGATGTGTCTGTCCGCCGTTGAGCCACCCCATGATTGGGGATAAGGGGTGGACGCATGGGGATAATTCAAGGTTCTCGGGGAGGGCAACCGATGCTGGGATCTGCGATGGGGGCCGTTTCGAAGCCGACACGACGCCCGGAACAGAAGACGAACTCGCAGCATGGAGGCTTCGCGATGAACAAATCTGACCTGATCGAAGCAGTGGCATCCGAGCTTGAGAGCTCGAAGGCCGAGGCAAGCAAGATGATCGAAGCGGTGATCAATGCGATCTCAGACGGGCTCAAGTCCGAAGAGAAGGTCGCGATCAGCGGGTTCGGGACCTTTACCAAGAAGCACCGGGCGGCGCGTGTGGGCATGAACCCCGCGACCAAGGAGCCGATCCAGATCGGCGAGAGCACCACCTGCTCGTTCAAGCCGTCGCAGCACCTGAAGGATTCGCTGCACGAGCCAAAGCCCATGGCGATGCAGCACTGACCAGGCGTTCGTGCTCGTTACATCCGAAAGAAACACACCCCACACCCCGCCTGGGGTGTTTTTGATGATTGATCCCCTTCATTTTGGGGTTTTTTGTGTTTCTGATCTTGACTATGGTGCCCGTTGTGCAATTCTAGCACACTCTACCTGCACGCAAGGACGATGAAAATGAAGCACTTACAGCGACTTTTGTTCTTTATAACTGCGCCTATCCTTTTGTTGGGGACAAGCCTGGCCTCGGCGCAGGCGGTTCCTGCAGACCATCAATCGTTCATGGTTGGCGGCTGGGAGCTCAACGAGGTCTACCACACCGACGGCACGCTGATGGGCTTCTGGGCGATCCCGCGTGAGCAGCTGAGCGTGGGCAACATTCGGCGCATGTGGTTCGAATCGCAGCCCAACGGCGACTGGGAGGTCTACGCCTACGAGCCAACCCACGCCCTCGCGAAGGCCCAGGAGCTGCAGATCGATGGCATGAGCAGCTCATCGATGACCTTCTTCAAGTGGCGTGAGCATCTCGCGAAGGAAATGTTCGCGGGGGAAGACATTGACGGCGGCGTCCAAGGACTTATCGACAAAGGGTTTATCATCGGCGACCCGCTGGTGGACACCGCCGGCTCTCTGACCGACCCTGAGCCGCTGATCGATCTGCTCGCGGATGTGAGCTACCCCGTGGCCCCGGGCATGACCGAGCATCTGGTCAGCGGGACCGCCGGCGTGAATGTGAACATGAACCAGGCGACGAAGCTGATCCTGGATTGCATCCGCCTGAATCGCTCCGCGATGTGCGGCGAGTGCATCTGCGAGGTCACGGCGACCGCCGATGTCGGCGAGTGGACCATCGCGCGTTCTGTGGACAGCAGCGGCATCATCCACTGCGACTACACCCGCATCACGGTCCACACGTTCTGGCAGGAGGGGCTCTACCCCGAGGACTGCGAGAACTGCGATGTCGGCTCGCCGGCCCAGCCCGAAACCTATATCCAGGTCGAAGAAGTCAGTGTCATCATCACCGGCGGCATGACCGAGTGCCCGCCCACACCGGACGGATGATCGGCGTGGGATGAGCGATCTGGATGCCCCGCGGGCGGCGAAAGCCGGTATACTCGGGGCGATGCAGGTCCTCAAGATCCTTCTCGTGTTTACGCTGGGCTTTGCCCTGATCTGGCTGGTCACGCTGAGCGTGCGCGTCGATGCGCTGTACGTCTCCGTGCATAACGCCGGCTACCGGTTCAGCAAGGTCGTGCCTACCGGCGACGATATCGGATCGCACCGCTTCAGCAACCAGTTCGTTCGCATCGAGCCCGCGTCCTACTACAGCCTGCCCTCGAAACGCCCGGCGTACCTCGACCAGCCCGTGGAGCCGGCCCCGCGCATCATCTCGGCGAAGAAGGAGCGCCTCGTGCTCCCGGGTGTGCTGACGCTCATGGGTGCCCTGTCCATGCTCACGCTGACGCTCGCGCGACGCGGTCACGCACGGACCCACCCCGATTCGGGGCGGCGGAGCCTGCTGCAGGCTTCGGTTGGTGTGTGCGCCGGGGGGATACTCCTGGGCATCGGCTTCATGCTCTTCCGCGTGTTCCTCACGGGGATCGACAACGCCCTGATCGCGCGGGCGACACAAGTGGGTTCGGAGATGCAGCAGTACTACGTTGCGCGCCAGACGCTCTCCATGAGCTGGCCGACCCTTGTGATGCTGTACCTGGGGATCGCGATGCTCGCGTACCCGGTGATGACCGCGATCGGGGTCCGGGTGATGGGCATCGGGGAGCAGAGCCTGGGCTCAACTTCGAAGCGAAACGCCAACGATGGCGATGTGTCGCTGACGTACCGGATCATGAACGGCATGTTCGCGTCGTGCTACGTGCTGCTGATGCTCTCGTTCCTGCTCTCGCCCTGGACGAACACGATCCTTGGAACGATCCTGATCTCCTGATGGCTTCGGCTTAATCAGATGTAACGCTGAAGGCACGCTGGGCCAGGTCGATCGCGGCCCCCAGCGCGGCGGCCTTGTTGACCGTCTCCTTGAACTCGAGCTCGGGGACCGAGTCCGCGACGATGCCGCCGGCCGCCTGGATGTGGTACTCCCACGCGCCGTCGGGGTTGGATTCGTCGAAGCGGTCGATCGGCACGACCATGGTGCGGAGCGCGAGGGCGATGTCCATCTGCTTGTCGAGCGAGACCCACCCAAGCCCGCCGCCGTAGGGCCCGCGCCGGACCTTCTCGAGCTCGTCGATGATCTGCATAGCGCGGACCTTGGGAGCGCCGGAGATGGTACCGACCGGCAGGGCGGCGCGGAGCGCGTCCCAGCAGTCCAGCCCATCGCGGATGACGCCTGTGACGGTCGAGGAGATGTGCATGACGTGCGAGTAGCGCTCGATCGACATGAGCTTGGAGAGCTCGATGGTCCCGGGCTGGGCCACGATGCCCACGTCGTTGCGACCGAGGTCGACGAGCATGGAGTGCTCCGCGACTTCCTTGGGATCATCGAGCAGGTCCCGCTCCATCGCGAGATCATCCTCTGGCGTGCGTCCGCGCCGGCGTGTGCCGGCGAGCGGGCGGTTGGTGACGATGCTGCGGCCGTGCTCATCGTTGCGGACGCGGCAGAGGATTTCCGGGCTTGAGGCGACGAGGATGCACCCGCCGGTCTGCATGTAGACCATGTAGGGCGAGGGGTTCACGGCACGCAGCGCGCGGTACACATCGAACGGGTCGGTGCTGGCGCGGCGCTCGAAGCGGTGCCCGAGCACGACCTGGAAGATGTCGCCCGCCTCGATGTAGTCCTTTGCCCGGGCGATCATCTGCGCGTGCTCATCGCGTGTGATGTTGCAGGGCATCGGCTCGTTGCGGCTGGCGGCGGTCGAGTGCACGCGCCCCAGCGAGAGCGGTTTGGAATGCTCCTGCACCTGCTTCGCGAGCGCATCGAGCGCATCCATCGCCTCGTCGTAGCGCTGCGACGGGTCCTGCCCCGGCGCGATGCGAACGAGCTTGATCAGATGGACGAGCTTCTCAACGTGGTCGAAGACGACCAGCTCGTCGTAGAAGCCGAAGCTCACCTCGGGCAGGTTCCGGTCGTCCTCCGGCGCGTGATCGAAGCTCAGCTTCTTCGGCTCGGCGTAGCGGACCGAGTCGTAGGCGCTGTAGCCGAACCATCCGCCGAGCACGCACTCCGGGAGCAGCCCGCGGTCGATCGCCTCCTGTGGCGCGTGGTAAGACCACCCGGCGCTGAGGTTTCTGAGATCGGCAAGAGGGTCGTCGGATGGGGATGACTCATCGCTGCCCTGCTCATGGTCGATGACGCGGGTGGTGTGGTTGCGGGCGCTGAACTCGATGACCGGGTGCGCGCCGAGGATGGAGTAGCGCCCCTGCTGGTTGCCGTTCTCGACCGATTCGAGGAGGAACGACGGCGCGGTACGCTGGTCACGCGAGACGAGTCGGCGATAGGCCAGCACGGGGGTGAGCTGATCGGCGAGCACGCGGATCGCGATCGGCACGACCATGATCCCCTGATCGCTGGCCCGTGCCTCACGGACATGCTGAACAAAATCATCTCTGCTGGTGCTGGGCATCGGCCCAGAGTCTATGCGAAGAACTCGCGGCCCGCGTGCCCGTACCATGGTGTATGAGACGATCGATGCGCACCGTCGGGCTGGGCTTTGTGATGTTTGCCAACTGCGTCTGCGGTGCGCAGCAGAACACCCCGCCGGTCATCCCGACCCCGCAGGGGGCTCAGCAGGACAGTGGGAAGCAGATCAGCGGCTCGCTGCCCGCCCTGTTTACGAAAATCAATGAATCGGACCCGCTGATCCGAGCCGGGCAGAAGGCGGGGCTGCTGCGACAGGCGCAGAAGACCCTCCCGTTCGTGGTGCTCGTGGACGACGCGGAGAGCTATCTCTACGCGTTGAGCCAGTGGGAGGGGATGGCGCGCTTCCCCATCCTGTGGGACGACGGGAGCGTCGAGTCCCGCGAGAACAACGCCCGCTTTGTTCGCGCGTACAAGCCGGAGCACGTGCTCAGTCTCAAGGACGACGGCGGGTGGGCCTTCCCGGATGACGCGGACGGTCGATCGGAAGCGATCGATCGCGCGATCGGCAAGGCGCTCAACGAGCAGCAGTCGGACTGGCGCCCGGTGCTCCGTTCCCTGCGTGAGCAGGGGATCGTCTCGCCGGGCATTGTCCTCACGGACCCGAGCGAGCAGGCGTGGGCCGGTGCGGCCGCGCTGAGCGCCGGGCGGTACCAGGCGATTGGATACATGCGTCGCCCCGCGCGTCCGCACGAGAAGCTGGATGTCGAGCTGGCAACCCAGATCGAGAACCAGGCGATCCTGCTCGCGCGGAGCACCGGGGCGAGCTGGAACGCGATGGGCGATGAGATCGACGCGATCACGCTGGCGATGAACACCGGCACGACCATCCAGACCGGCCCCGGCAAGAACGATCGTTTCGCGACCAGCGACCGCATCGGTCGCCACGGGAGCAACGGGATCGGTGAGCGATGGGCATACTGCGGGCAGCTGATCGGCAATGAATCGCAGACGGTCTACCGGGCCATGTGCGCCCTGTTCCTGGAGATCGATCAGGCGTTCGTGTGGGATGGGTACCCAGCGGGTCGCCCGTGGTCGTTTTACGACGGATCGCAGGCCGCGCAGGAGCTGGAGGACAAGGACATGCGCGTTGAGTCGCACGATCTGCCCCGCAACACGATCGATGACTGGTACCTCCGCCTCGTCCGCCCGATCGGTGACGGCGAGGGCGGGCCGGGATCGTCGCTGCTGATGCTGATGAACTCGAAGGGCTCGCCCTGGCGGTTCGATCTCGAGGGGGGCCAGAGCGAGGAGGGCTACAGCGGCGACGTGCCCATGCTGCGGGTGCCCGCGCTGCTGCACCTGGTGCACTCGTACTCGCTCTACCGCCCGACGAATCGCAACACCGTCGGCGGGCGCCTGCTGGAGCGCGGGGTGTACGCGTACGTTGGGTCGGTCGATGAGCCCTTCCTCAACGCGTTTGTGCCGACTCCGGACGTCGCGAAGCGTCTGGCGGGAGGTGTGAGCTTCGCGGCGGCGGTCCGTCACCCGGAGTTTCAGCTGTGGAAGATTGCGGTGCTCGGTGATCCGCTGATCACGGTGGGCACGGCCGGGCAGCGTATCGACGCGGAGCTGGCGATCGACACGCTCGTCGATCTGGATGACCGCCTCAAGCAGCGCCTGCAGGACGAGGAGTTCGCGGGCGCGATCAGCGATCTGGTGCTCCTCGGGCGTGACGAGGACGCTTCGCGACTGGCGATCGCGCTCATGAACGACAAGGCGGAGGCCTTCACACCCGAAGCCGCGCTCGCGGCGATGGGCGCCCTGCAGCGGGCGGGGTACTTCGTCGAGATGGTGGACTGCTACGAGCGCCTTGGCAGCGAGGGGCGTGCGGACGGGATGATGCAGGACCTGCTCTGGCTCGTCTCGCCGTATGTCCTGGCCCGCGGGGAGCAGGACGCCTCGCTCCGGGCACGCACGGAGGCGTTGCTGCGTTCGAGTCTGCGATCACGCCAGGAGATCCGTGATGCCGAGCGCCTGGCGATGCAGCTGCGCAAGCGTTCGCTGGACGCGGCGCTGGGCGTGCTCGAATCGCTGCGCGCGGATCTGTCGGAGAGTCAGCGGGCGCAGCTGGATCGTGCGATCGCTCGCGTGCGGCGATGAGTGGAGATGAAGCAATCCGCCAGAGGCGGACCTTTGGTAGGCAATAGGCAATAGGCCTGCGATGGTCATGTTTCCTCCCCCGGTCATCCGGGGGAGGTGTCGAGCTAAGCGAGACGGAGGGGATCTTGATCTGGGTGCCACGACTCGCGTCGAAGACGCGCAGTCGTGTCTTCTGAACGATCCAAGAGCACTACTGCGCCGCTACGCGTCGAGTAGTGGCACCTTGAGATGGGAGTCAACAGATTCAATGGGCTACGAGCTGCAGGCCATCATCGCGAGAACTGATGCATTTGATCGGTACCGAGATGCGAGCTGGTACCGGTACGTCGTCCAGCTGAATCAGGGTTTCTCGATGCTTCCGTTGCACGAACCCGCCTGGGAGGCGAGCAATCTCTGGGACGATGCGTTGGAACACACGATTCCGATCAAGTCGGTCGAGGTGTACTACGGGGATCGGCTCGCTGTGTTGCTGCGAGAACTGAGTCGCGGCGGGACCTCTGTGTTTCTGCGTGCGGACTGCGCGGGTGGGGTGTGCCACAAGCTGGGGCTGGCTTATCGGGATGAAGAGAGAGTCTTCGATCGCAGCATGTGGGATACTGCTTGGAGTAAAAGTGCCGAATCACAGAGTTCCAGCGGGCTAGGTGACCTGTGGAAGAGACTGCGTGGCCAGAACGATGAACACGAAGTTCGCAATCAAGCCAGTATGCCTACACATACGGACCAGTTGCTTGTCATGCTTGGTGTAGTGGCGGACGGCGAACTCGATGCGTGGGATGAGCTCGGGCTCGGGCGCTATAGGGAGACTGCCGAGTGGCCCGGTGGTCCTGAACATGAGTGAAGCTGGCTCACTCATCCATTCAAAAACGCCCCGGCATTGCCGGGGCGAGTGAGTGAAGCAGGA
Source organism: Phycisphaerales bacterium (assembly GCA_017642965.1). Taxonomy (GTDB): domain Bacteria; phylum Planctomycetota; class Phycisphaerae; order Phycisphaerales; family UBA1924; genus UBA1924. The sequence continues at coordinate 33,004 of JAEPOJ010000018.1, read as the reverse complement.
TCGGCACCGTGTCAGCTGCGCTCGACGAGTTCGGCGAGCAGGCGGGCACCGAAGCCGGTGGGGCCGGCGATCATGTATGGCTGTTCCTTGTCGCTGGCGTGGGTGCCCGCGATGTCGATGTGGGCCCACTTCACGCCCTCCTGCACGAAGTGCGAGAGGAACGCGGCACCCTGGATCGGGTGTGCCTCGCGGACGGGCGCGGAGTTGACGATGTCGGCGACGGGCGACTTCATCATGGCGTTGTACTCGGCGTCGTGTGGCAGTCGCCAGCAGCGCTCGCCGGTGGCGTTGCCCGCGTCCTCGACGCGCTTGCACAGCTCGTCGTCGTCGCACCAGACGCCCGCGAAGACCTTGCCCAGCGCGACGACCACGCCGCCGGTGAGGGTGGCCATGTCGACGATGTACTCGGGGTTCTCCTTGTCGCAGGCGTAGCAGAGCCCGTCGGCGAGCACCAGGCGCCCCTCGGCGTCGGTGTTGGTGATCTCAACGGTGGTGCCGTTGCGGAACTCGAGCACGTCGTCGGGGCGGTAGGCCTCGTCGGAGATGGAGTTCTCGGCGGAGACGAGCAGGGCGACGACGGGTCGGTTGGGCTTGATGACGTTGGCGATGATGTGCATCGCGCCGAAGACGCCGCAGCCGCCGTCCTTGTCTCGCTTCATGCCGCGCATGCCGCCGCCGACCTTAATTGAAAGCCCGCCCGAGTCGTAGCTGATGGTCTTGCCGATGAGGACGATGGGCTTCTTGGACTTGCCGCGTGCCGGGGTGTAGGCGATGCGGATCATGCAGGGCTTGTTCTCGGAGGCCTTGCCGACGTTGATGTGCCCGGTAAGCTTCTCGTCCTCGAGCTTCTTGCCGCTGAAGACGCTCACGCTGAGGTTCTTGCTCTTGCGGGCCATCTTCTTGGCCTCGTTGGCGATCCACATGGGCGTGGCGATGTTGGGCGGTGTCTGCGAGAGGGTGCGCGTGATGTTCGCGCCCTCGGCGAAGCCGAGCCCGCGCTCGAAGCCATCGTTGTAGGCCTTGCAGCAGCCCTGGATGCTGAGCTTGAGCTTGGGTGTCAGCTCGGTCTTGGAGCCGCGCAGATCGTCGTAGCGCCAGGAGAGGAGCCCGAGCCCCTCGCCCATCATCGCTCCGGCGGTGAAGGCGTCGACGGCGTCGGCCTTCTTGAGCTTGCTCAGCGCGGGGACGACCTGCATCTCGATGTTGGTTGCCTTGGCCTTGGCGATTGCGCGGCCGGCTGCGCCCGCCGCCGAACGCAGCGCCCCTGGCTTGAAGCCGTCCCGCTTGCCGAGACCAACGAGCAGTGCTCGCTCATAGCCGTTGGAGCCATGGATCTCGACGACTGAGCCGAGGTCTCCGGTCGCGTCTTTGCGTTTGGCGGCTTCGGCGATCGAGCCATCGGTGTCGAGTGCTTTGGTTTCCGGGCTGAGCCCCTCGCCGCTGAAGTGGGCTACGACGAGGACGCTGGCCTTGCCGCGGGTGGTAGTCTTGATCGATTCGAACATGGGTTCTCCGTCGTGGTGCGGATCGCGTGAGACCGGCGCGATGAGCGCGCGAGCGTCGCAATCTGTGTTCATGTTTTTGTGCTTATATGACGGGATAGTCCCGGCGGTTGCACTCGCAGAGGTTATCTGCGTGCGGGACGGCTTTCAATCAGCTGCTTGGCTTCGCCGACGACATAGAAGCTGCCCGTGATCAGGATGAGGTCCTGGGCGTGATCGCAGACGCTCGCCGCGGCGTTGATCGCGTCCTTGACCGTTGGGGCGGTTTCGCACATCACCCCGTTTGCGTCCAGGCTCTGTGCCTTGAGTTCCTCGGGGTCCATGGCCCGGGGGTTGGCGCTGGCGCGGGTGAAGATGACCTTGTCTGCGCCGGTCGACAACGCCTCGATCATGCCCGGGATGTCCTTGTCGCTGGCGCAGCCGAAGACCACGATCAGCGAGTCGTAATCGAGGTGCGCGGCTACCGCCTGGATCGCGCTGCGGACACTGTCGGGGGTGTGCGCACCGTCGACGTAGATGCGTGGGCGCTCCATGACGCATTCCAGACGCCCGCGGTGCTCGATCTGCGCCAGCCCGGCGACGATGCCCCGCTCGGACAGGTCGTAGCCCAGCTGGCGGAGCTGGATCATGATCGCGAGCGCGAGGGCACAGTTTGGCGCCTGGTGCATGCCCATCAGCGGGACGGTGACGTGCTCGAAGCCGATGTCCTCGTCGCCAACACAGATGAGCCCGGACGGGCCCGACTGGATGCCCGACTGGAAGCGCTGGGTGTAGATGACGTCCTGCCCGAGGACCTGCAGCGTTGCACCGACCTCGTCCGCCTTTGTGCGGAAGACCTCCACGACCTCATCGGGCTGGGGCACGGAGATGGCCACGCAGCCGGGCTTGATGATGCCCGCTTTCTCTGCGGCGATCTTCTCGAGCGTATCGCCGAGGATCTGGGTGTGCTCGAGCTGGATGTGCGTGAGCCCCACGATGCGCGGGCTGACGATGTTGGTGCAGTCGAGCCGACCGCCGAGCCCGGTTTCGAGGATGGCGATATCGACGGCCTGCTGCGCGAACACCACGAGGGCGAGCGCGGTCAGCAGTTCGAAGTATGTCGGCTTGCCGTGCGTTTTCTCGATCTCGGCCGCGGCGCTTCGGCACTCGGCGAGCGCGTCGTCGAAGGCCTGCTCCGTGATCGGGAAGCCGCCCACACGCACGCGCTCGCGCACGTCGATGAGGTGCGGGCTTGTGAAGACGCCGGTGGTGTACCCGCATCCCTGCAGCGCGCCCTCGAGCATGTTGCACGTCGAGCCCTTGCCCTTGGATCCGGCGATGTGCACGATCTCAAGGTCGTTCTGCGGGTCACCGAGCTGGCGCATGAGTGCGCGCATGCGATCAAGCTTCCAGACCTCGGAGCTGACCTTGTCCGGGCGGATACGCTCGATGTTGATGGTGGAGTTGAGGAACTCGATGGCGGCATCGTGGTTCACGAATGGACCGGTCGATCGAGACCTGCCGCGTTTCCTGATTGGGTTGTTGTTCGAATCGGACGCCCCATGCATGCCACGATCGTAGCGGGATCAACGGAAAACACAAGGGCTTTCCCTGCGAACCTCCCACTTGGACCATGTTCTTATCGGATCAACGGCGTGCGGCACTCATCATCAGCGCCTTCATGTCGGCCACTGACTGTCGCAGCCCCACAAAGACCGATCGGCAGACGATCGAATGCCCGATGTGGAGCTCGTCGATCCCCGGCAGTGCCGCGATGGGTTGCACGTTGTGGTAGTTCAGGGCGTGGCCCGCGTTAAAACGCATGCCGGCATCAAGGATCGCGCTGCCCGCGTCCTCCACAAGTTTGAGTTGCTGGACCAGCTCTTTGCGACGCATGTCGCCGCCGTGCATCATAAATGCGTGCGCGTAGGGCCCGGTGTGCACCTCGCAGACATCGAATCCCGCCTCCGCGCACGCCGCGACCTGGCGCGGATCAGGGTCGATGAAGGCGCTGACAATCATGTCACCCTCCTTGAGGCGGGCGACGACGTCACGCATGCGGTCCATCTGCCCAGCGACGTTCAGCCCGCCCTCGGTGGTGACCTCCTCGCGCCCCTCGGGAACGAGCATGGAGGTGTGCGGGCCGGTTTTGCAGGCGATGGCGATCATCTCATCCGTGGCGGCCATCTCCAGGTTGAGCTTCACACGCACCAGGCGGCGCAGCATCTCCACGTCCCGATCGCAGATGTGGCGCCGGTCCTCGCGGAGGTGGACGGTGATGCCGTCGGCCCCCCCGAGCTCGGCCTCGTGGGCGGCGCGGACCGGGTCGGGCTCGGAGCCCGAGTTCATGGGGTCTGCGGCACCGGGGTAGCGGGCCTGGCGGAGGGTTGCGACGTGGTCGATGTTGACGCCGAGCTGGATCATGGGCGATTGTAGGGTGGGTGATCAGTCTGACCAGACGAATGAAACCCAGTCCTTGTCAACCCGCTTGGTTTCAGTCGGCCATTCCTTGCCGATCCAGACGGCCTCATTCGGGTTGTAGATCAGCCCCGTCTCGGTGAAGATCCATGGGTACTGCATCGTGAAGTGGACGGTCCCGTCTCCCTGTGCTTGGGCATCACGGACATAGAACAGGCCGATGTGATCGTTGATGGTGACCGGATCCGTTGAGCCGGACTGAAGGATGGCCTGCGCGCGCTCGGTGAGCGGAGCGTTGCTGAGCTTGACACGAAGGGCGAGATCGAGGTCGCTGTACGCGAGCAGCAACCCGATGAAACCAACGATTGGGATCGCCACCCACGCCAGCACACGACGGCGGGTCATCTCGAGACGTTGCGGGCGTGCGCGCACACGCGCGACGATCTCAAGTACCGTCATGATGCACCACATGAGGGCGATAACGCCGCCGAAGAACGCGAGGGCCATGAACCAGAGCATGTCGATCGCGATGTGAGAAAAGGCGATGACCGCACCGATCAGCCAAGCCGCGGAACATCCCAGCAGCAGGGACCACGGCCACGCGCCCCGACTGGCCGGTGCGTGCTGATTGATCTCTGAAGCGGTCTCACCCATGACGGGTGTACTGATCCGTGCGGTGGGTGGTTCACTCGATTTCGACGGCGTGTGCCTTGAGGTCCTCGATCTCGATCAGGCGCAGCGCCCGCTCGTGCGTTGCCGCCAGCACGACCCTGGGCGCGCAGTCGGCGAGCAGCGCCTCGACCCAGCGTATGGCGCACAGGCACCAGCGATCGCCCGCCTTGAGCCCGGGGAAGCCCCACTCGGCTCGTGGTGTCACGAGGTCGTTGCCCTGGGCCACGCTAAAGGCCAGGAACTCCTCGGTCATCACGCAGCACACGGTGTGGTTGCCCGCGTCCTCGGGGCCCGTCGAGCAGCACCCGTTGCGGTAGAACCCGGTGAGCGGCTCGGTCGAGCACGTGATGAGCGGGCCGCCCAGCACGTTGCGATCGCGAACCTCGGGTTGGGTGTTGTCGGCGATCATGCTTTGGAGCACCCGCAGGAAGATTCGGTTGGCGTGGACGAGCAGCACGAGGCGGTGGTCGGCGCTGGGGTGGTCGTGCCCCATCCCTTGTCGTTCATGTACGCACGCATCTTCATGCCCAGCGCCCAGGCCATCAGGAGGACGAACAGTATCGCGGCGATCTCTTTGATCCCGAAACCAGACGCGTGGTTGTGGAGTTCCGCGGCGTCCGCGATCTGCACAAACCGGGCGAGCATCGCATCAAAGAGGATGCCCGCGGCCAGCGCCACCGCCGCGATGACGCCGATGTAGATCACGAGCGCCCGCATGCCCAGATCCTTGATGATCCACGACATGGTCGCGACGTTGGTCGCGGGCCCGGAGAGGAGCATGACGAGCGCGGCGCCCGGCGAGAGCCCGGCTGCGACCAGCGACCAGGCGAGCGGGGTCGAGCTCGTGGCGCAGATGTAGAGCGGGATTCCGACGAAGAGCATCACGAACTTCGCGCCGATGCCATCCCCGGCATACTCGGTGAAGAAGGACTCGGGGACGAACGCGCCGATTGCCGCGGCCAGCAGCAGCCCGATCGAGAGCCAGATCGCGAGATCGATCGGCATGGTTTTGAAGCCGTGCGTCAGCCCGGATCTGAACTTCTGACCGAGTGTCGACTGCGATGGTGTCGGCGTCGTCGCGCAGCATGAGCTGGCCGGCTCGGGCGTCGTCCCTGAGCAGCACGAGGCAGCGGGCTCGGGCTGCTTGGTCGAGCAGCACGACCCTTGGGGCGTGGCGCGGGTTTCTACAGACTGGATGGCCTTGCCCGCTTCGTCGGCGTTGGTGATCGAGAGGGAGATCGCCCCGGGATCGGGAGCGGGTTCCGCCTGGGGCTCGGGTTCGGATGCATCGCGCCGATCGGTGAGATCGATCAGGATGCCTGCGAGCAGCCCGGTGATGACGGCCACGACCGGGCGGGTAAAGGCGTAGACGGGGCCGAAGAGCGCCCAGGTAATCGGGATCGACTCTTCCCCCGTTTGGGGTGTGGAAATTGCGAACGCGGCGGAAGCACCCTTGCTTGCGCCTTCATTGCGCAAGCCTGCGGCCACGGGGATGACCGAGCATGAGCAGAGCGGGAGGGGAATGCCGAGCATCGAGGCCTTGGCGATCGGCCAGAAGCCCCGCCCGGAGAGATGCCTGAGCATCCACTCGCGAGGGATCAGCGCATGGATGGCTCCGGCGATCGCAAAGCCGACGATCAGCCAGACGGAGGACTCAACGAGGATCATCCAGAGTTCTTGGAAGAAGCGTGTCATCAGGGGAGGTTACGCGTCATTCGCTGAAATTCGCTTGAATATCAGCTCCGATTGAAGAAGATGAATACAGCAACTCGCCATATCGCATTGTTACAACAGCACAGGGGGCAATTTTATGCCGACGCGTCGCGAAGTACTCAAGGGAGGGCTCGGTATACCGCGAGTCGATGCACTTCGTGAATCAGGATAACTGGGCGTTGCCGGCCGTCGAGAACGCGTTCCTGGACGCGTTCGAGGTCGCCAGGACCATCCGGGGTCGCCTGGGTTAACGCCTTCGTCGGGTCATGAGCAGCGCGCCGCATGCGATCGGGAGCGCACTCGATGGCGTCGGGGTGATGCTCGCTGAGTCGAGTGATCCGAACGCAATCGGGAGCAGGAACTGGTTCGAGTATGAGTCGGCGTAGAAGTCCCTTTGTGATGTAAACTCATCGAAATCGAGCGAGGTGGGGATCTCGCCGGAGAGCGGCGAGTAACTGAACAGGCCCGCCCCGGCCGAGAATCTCAGGCCCTGGTTCTCGCCGGTGAAGGTGATCCCGCCGTAACCACTCGAGGTCACGCCGGTGCCGAGCACGATGGTTTCAAAGTATGCCCGGTTCGTGCCAAGCTCGACATACGAACTCGACCCATCGAAGCTGTACCGGTACCAGTCGCCGTCGATCGAGCTGGGTGTCGCGTCGGTATCGAACTCAAAGTGAAAGAGAACCGGGTCGTTGTCGGCGACGCCGGTGAATGGGTGGAACTCCGAGCCACTGAAGTGGGAGAACATCTCAATGGTCCCGGATGCCCGGAAGACAAGGGGGGCCGCGGATGCGCCGGAGATCGCGCAGGCAATCCCGGTGAAAACGGCCAAAGTTCTTGGGGATCGGATCAGCATGCGATGGTCTCCGCTCGAATGATTATCGCTCTGCAGCAATCATAATGACTGCCCCCCTCCCGGCCAAGGGAAATTCCGCTTTGGAGTGGTGCTCCCGTGGCCACAGGCGGGGTCTCGGCTGGGGCAGGGTGTGGATCGGATCGGCTGACCGGCTCGAACTGCGCCTCTACAATGGGGTTGCGAACGCCAGCCGCTGAGCGAGCCAGAAGGACGCCGATATGCCGTACACACTGACGCCCGATACTGGGATTGATCCCAACGCCGACAACCTGAACTACCTCAAGGACCACGTCGACACGGGCGATCGCTGGGTCCTGAACTTCGGCCCCCAGCACCCCGCGACGCACACGACGCTGCGCCTGGTGCTCGAGCTCGACGGCGAGCGGATCGCGCGGTGCACGCCGCACATCGGGTACCTGCATTCGGGCTTCGAGAAGCTGGGCGAGCACCTCGACTACAACCAGTACGTGACGATCGTGTCGCGGATGAACTACCTGAGCCCGGTGAGCAACGACATCTGCTGGCACGGCGCGGTCGAGAAGCTCTTCGGGATCGAGCTCACCCCGCGATGCAAGGTGCTGCGGACCATCATGGCCGAGCTGGGGCGTATCCAGGACCACCTGCTGTGCGTTGGCGCGGCGGCCCTGGACCTCAACGCGTTCACGGGCTTCCTCTACGCGTTCAACCCGCGTGAGAAGATCTACGACATCATGGATTACATCTCAGGCCAGCGGTTCCACCCGGACTGGACCCGCGTCGGCGGGATCATGAAGGAGATCCCCGACGAGGAGAAGTTCAAGCGGATGGTGAAGAACTTCCTGCACGCCGACCTGGAGCAGGCGGTCGCGGACCTGGAGAACCTGGTCAACCGCAACCGCATCTTCATGGACCGCACGCAGGGCATCGGCATCCTCACGCACGACGAGGCCATCGCGTTCAGCGCATCGGGCCCGATCGCGCGGGCCTCGGGCGTGCGGCGCGACCTGCGCAAGGACGAGCCCTACCTGTGCTACGCGGACAACTGGGACGGCGAGGGCGCCGAGGCGGTCAAGTTCTCCGTCCCGATCTGCCACGACGGCGACGTGTACGCACGATTCTTGGTCCGCCTGGAGGAGATCAAGCAGTCGATCAAGATCATCGATCAGCTGATCGACAACATCCCCCAGGGCCCCGCGGATGTGTACGTCGATGAGAAAATGACCAAGCCGCCCAAGGAGGAGGTCTACGGCTCCATCGAGGGCCTGATCCAGCACTTCGAGCTGATCATGACCAACCGCGGCTGGGACGCCCCGGTCGCCGAGGCCTACGGCGCCCACGAGACGGCCAACGGCGAGCTGGGCTACTACGTGGTCGCGGACGGCTCGCCCCGCGCCTGGCGCGTCAAGACCCGCCCGCCGAGCTTCATCAACTTCTCGCTGACGGCCAAGATGATCGAGGGCCACCTGCTGTCGGACATCGTCGCGGTGATCGGCTCGCTGAACATCGTTGCGGCTGAGCTGGATCGATGAAAAAGCTCCTACTCGCTTCGCTGATGATCGCTGGCGCTGCGACGCTCACCGGCTGCTCCATCAGCCCGACCTACACCGTCCGCGTCGAGAACGAGTCCAACCGCCCGCTCCGCGCCACACTGGAGCGGCGCCCGACGATTAACGAGATCATCTCGATGGACTCGGCGAAGGTCGGACCCAACGAGTCGCGCATCCTTGGCCCGAGCACCGCCCGTCCGCTGGAGCGGGTGTACCTTGTCATCGGCGACCGCACCGACCTGCACGCGCTGCCCGAGTCGGTGGAGCTGCGCCGGGGTGAGTGGGTCGTGACCATCGATGCGGGGTCCATGACCAGCTGGGGCACCTACGAGCTGAGCGTCCGCAAGGCGGACGAGCCGCTGGTCGAGGATGAGGCGGACGCGGGCAGCGACGACTGATGCGCGGTAGCATCCGTACATGACACACGCAACCCGCCGCCTGAGCCTCTCCATCACATGTGCTGTGCTCCTCTGCGTCTGCAGCTCGCTGCAGGCCAGGGTGTACCACGTCTATTACCTCGGCGGGCAGTCGAACATGGACGGCTTCGGACAGGTTGGCGACCTCAGCGATGCGCAGCGCGAGCCGGTCGAGCGATGCGTGATCTTCCACGGCAACAATCAGAACGCGGGCGATACACCCCGCGGGCTGGGGATCTGGGCGACGCTCACCCCGGGGCATGGGGTTGGGTTCGGTTCGAGCGGCAAGGCCAACCGCCTGAGCGACCGATTCGGGCCCGAGTTGACCTTCGGGCGGACGATGCGGGAGCGGTTCCCAGATCGCAACATCGCCATCATCAAGTTCTCACGCGGCGGCTCCACGATCGCGGGCGGCACGGGCAGCCCGTGCTGGGACCCGCACGACACACGCACCATCAACGGCAACGTGGGAACCAACCAGTATGACTTCGCCCTCAAGACCATCGACAACGCGATGCGGGCCAGGGATATCGACGGCGACGGCGAGGATGACACGCTCATCCCCGCCGGCATTGTCTGGATGCAGGGCGAGTCCGACGCCACGCAGCAGGGCCCGGCGGGGCGGTATTTCGACAACCTGTCCGAGCTCATGGAGCTCTTCCGTGCGGCGATGCGGGCGGACGGGCTTCCGGTGGTCATCGGGCGGATCAGCGACTCGAACCTGCGCGACGGCGATCAGCCGGTGTGGCGGTTCGGTGATCAGGTCCGGGCGGCCCAGAAGCGGTTCTGCGACACGGACCCGAACGCGTTGCTGGTGACCAGCACGGACGGCTACGGCTACTCCGACCCGTACCACTACGACAGCGAGGGGTATCTCGATCTGGGCGAGCGGTTCGCGGGCGCGATGCACGCGCTGGAAACCGGGAAAGCGGACGATTGACCCGCTCGGCGCTATGATCCGTCCGGATCAGCACTTCTGTACGCAAAGGACCGGTAGATGGCCTGGATCACCAAAGACTCCGCGAACACCAAGATCGAGCTGCGCGACGAGCCGTACCTGACGGCGGATATGGAGAAGCAGCTCCGCGAGGTCTACATGCCGCGGTATGAGAAGCCCAAGGGGGCGCTCCTGCCGGCGCTGCACATGATCCAGCACGCCTACGGGTGGGTCCCGCCGCAGGCGATGAAGGAGATCGCCAAGGTCCTCAACATCGCGCCCTCGGAAGTGCTCGATACCGTGAGCTTCTATGAGGAGTACTGGGAGCACCCGAAGGGCGAGCACCTGATCTCCGTGTGCCGCTCGATCGCGTGCGAGTTCTGCGAAGCCACGGCCTGCACCGAGGCGGTCAAGACCAAGCTGGGGATCGACGTGGGCCAGACCACCGACGACGGCAAGTTCACGCTCGTCGAGCTTGAGTGCCTCGGATCGTGCGGCACCGCCCCCGTGGCGCTGGTGAACGACGACCTGCACGAGAACCTGACCCCCGATCGCATCTGCTCACTGATCGATCAGGTCCGCGACGGCTCCTACACCAAGGGCGGCTCCGGCGCGGTAAAGGAAGATCTCTGATCTAACCCTCGATCGATTCGAGTTCCGATTCATCCGGTGGCAGTTCTGCCAGCACCCTGATCGCGGCCAGGAGTTCCTCGGGTCGTTGCGTCCCGATGGTGCGTTTCTTGTCGTTGTCGAGGGTGATGATGACGAACTGATCGCCGTGGGTGTTCATCGCGTGCCCGTGCTTGCGGGTGATCTTGTAGCCCCAGCCGCCCAGGTCGCCCATCGGGCTGAGTTTTCGTTGCTCGGCGCAGCGGATACGCGACATGTCGATCTTCCAGCCCGGGAAGGGCGGGAACCAGACGCGGAGGGTGGTGCCGACGACTTTGGTACGCTGGCGGAAGCTGAGGATGAGCCCGGGCATGATGATCACGCACACGACCCAGGCGATGATGATCTCGGTGCGCTGCTGCCCGGTGTACTTGAGGGCGAAGCCGCCGAGGATCATGCTCAGGATCAGCGTCTCGCACGCGATGATGGTGACGATGAATCGGTTCCGCCACGCGTGCTGGGTCTCGTTGAACGCGATGTCGCGAGGGTCGGTCATCTCACCATACTCTTGGGAATCCATCACTTCATCTTTGCGCAGATCGCGTGTCGGTGGCAATCGATCGTGTGATCGTTGACCATGCCGATGGCCTGCATCATGGCGTACATGGTGGTGGGGCCAACAAAGCGGAAGCCGCGTTTCTTGAGCCCCTTACTCAGGTCCTTGGAGACGTCCGTCTGCGCGGGGAGCTGTTTGAGCGATGTGTACGCGTTGACGATGGGCGTGTTGTCCACGAACGACCAGACAAGCTGCGAGAGGGTCGTGCCCGATTCGTACAGCTCGAGTGTGGCGCGGGCGTTGTTGATCGTGGAATCGATCTTGAGGCGGTTGCGGACGATCGAGGCGTCTTGCATCAGTCGCTCGAAGTCTTTGTCGTTGAACTTGGCGACCTTGGCGGGGTCGAAGCCCTTGAACAGGCGTCGGTATCCCTCGCGTTTGCGCAGGATCGTCTCCCAGCTCAGGCCCGCCTGCGCCCCCTCAAGGGTGAGCATCTCGAACATGTGGTGCTCATCGCGGTTGGGGACGCCCCATTCCGTGTCGTGATACTCGATCTCGATCTCGCTTCGGGCCCAGGCGCATCGGCAAAGTGGGGTGTCGGTCATGTGCTGACTCGCGTATGATGGTGTGTGAGCAAGGACGATAAGGATATCTCGATCTCGCGAGCCGTGGGGCAGTTCTTCGGTCACCTGTGGGGCGCGAGCACCAAGCCAGTCGCCAAGGACGAGCCCCAGCGCCACGAGATGCGCCGCGAGACCGAGGAGGGCGAGGGCGAGGTGAACGGCAAGAAGGTCATCCTGCGCCGGACGACGATCGAGGAAGTCGAGTTCAAAGAGGGTGACGAGCGGCCCTGACCGGACGCTCAGGCCGCGAGCCCGGAGTGGCCGTAGCCCGCATCGTGATCGCGCTCAAGCTCGACGACGGCCCAGCGGACCACGTCTCGCAGCGTCACGATGCCGATGCAGTTCTTGTGGGCATCCACGACGGGGAGGCACGAGATGCGATGATCGAGCATGACGCGTGCGGCGGCCCGCAGCGAGGTGTTCTTGCGCACCGCGACGAGCTGGCGGGTCATGATCTGGTGTGCACGCCGCTTGAGGCAGTTGAGGTCCGAGGCGCGCTCCTGCATCTTGCCGACGAAGGGCGAGATGTTCTTGAGCAGGTCCCGGTCCGAGATCACGCCGGCGCATTCGCCCTGATCGCCGAGCACCACCAGGTGGTGATACTGCGAACGCTCGAAGACCTCTCGGATATCACCGACGGAATCGTCCATGGACACCGTCTGGACGGGGGTGGTCATGATGTCGGCAACGATGAGGGTGGGCACGGGTCTCTCCTGTGTCTGGTATGAACCATCGGCGCTCCGGTGAGCGACCTAGACTGGTTTATGGGAACCGATGGTCGTGATGGTGGGTCTGTACCGTTTGGGCCGGACGCCCTCTGGGCGCCGTGGCGTATGGCGTACATGGAGTCGCTCAACGGTGGCGACGGTGACGGCGACTCCCCGGATTCGGAGCCCGATAAACGGGTCGATCCCAAGCGCGGCAAGCCGGCGGACTCGAGCGGGAGCTTCCTGCTCGACTACTGGCGCACGCCCGAGGACGACGAAGCCAACCATGTCATCGTCCGCAACGAGCACGGCATGATCCTGCTCAACAAGTATCCCTACACCAACGGGCACCTGCTGATCGCGCTGGGCGACGCGCGCCCGTCGCTGAGCAATTACGAGCCTGCCCAGCGGGGTGAGCTGTGGCTGCTGGTGGAGCGGGCGGTGGCCCTGTGCGAGAAGGCGCTGGAGCCCCAGGGGCTCAACGTCGGCATCAACCAGGGCATCGCCGGCGGCGCGGGGGTGCCCAGCCACCTGCACGTGCACGTGATGCCGCGCTGGGTGGGGGACACGAACTTCATCTCGACGGTGGGGGGCGTGCGGGTGATCCCGTCGGCGCTGGAGATGATGTACGAGCGGTATGTGAAAGCAGCAAACGACCAATAGCTCAGTACCGAAGGGCGAGGTATTCGAACACACTGCTCACTGCGCACGAGGCGATCACCATGAGTTTCGATATCTTTCTGCAGACCAGCAATCTGAGCGACGTCACCGAGAAGGCGAAAGATCCGTTCACGGGCAAGGAATACGACAAGCCGGTGGGCGAAACGATGACGCCCGAGGAACGATCGGCGGTCCACGAGTTGCTCGCCGAGAGGGGCGAAGAGCCCGACGAATTTGGCTTTGTAGCGCTCAAGGCGAATGATGGAAGCCGAGTGGTCGCACACTTCAAAGACCTGGACGGTGACAGCGACTGCGATGGTGGCTCGCTTGAGTTGCGTTCGATCAATCCCGCTGTCGCGGAGGTAATCTTCGAAGTTGCCGATCATGGCAATCTGATCATGCACGTGGTCGCCGATCCACTCGTCATCCTCGCGACGAGTGACAAGACGAAGAAGAAAGTCGAATCCCGCTGGCCGGAGGCCGAAGTCGCCGACAGCGCGGAAGCGTTGTTCAAACGGATCGGTGAAGCATTCGGGCAGTGGTCGGACTATCGCGACCAGGTGACGGACACCGATTCCTGAGGCGAGCAGCAACGAACATGCTTAAACCCCGATGAATACATCGGGGCGTAAGCATGGCACCCTATGCACTTATTCGCTTCCCATCTTCTGCGCCAGCAGGAACCCCAGCTCCAGCGATTGCTGGTAGTTCAATCGCGGGTCGCACAGCGAGACATAGTTCTTGCCCAGGTCATCCTCGGTGATACCCGATCCGCCGCCGATGCACTCGGTGACATCCTCACCTGTCAGCTCGAAGTGCACGCCGCCGAGGATGGTGCCGGCCTGCTTGTGGCAATCGACGGCCTGCTCCAGCTCGCTGAGGATGTCGTCGAAGCTGCGGGTCTTGATGCCCGCGGATGTCGTGATGCCGTTGCCGTGCATCGGGTCGGACATCCAGAGCACGTGGCGCTCCTCGTCCTTGACCTTCTCCAGCAGTCGCGGCAGGTTGTCGGCGATCTTGCCCGCGCCCATGCGGGTGATGAGCACGAGCTTGCCGGGTGTGTTGTGCGGGTTGAGGGCGTCGATCAGCTCGATCAGCTCGCCCGGGTCCATGGTCGGGCCGACCTTGACGCCCACTGGGTTGCGCACGCCGCGGAAGAACTCGATGTGCGGCCCGTCGAGCTGGCGGTTGCGCTCACCGATCCACGGCAGGTGCGTTGAGAGGTCGTAGTACCCCTCACGGCGCGGTACGGTGCGGGTCTGGGCCTCCTCGTAGTAGAGATTGAGCCCCTCGTGGGAGGTGTAGAAGTCCACGCGGGTGGCTTCTTCTACGCGCTGCTCGCCCAGGTTCTGCATGAAGGCGATGCCGTCCGCGAGCGTGCGGGACATGTTGAGGTACTGCGCCCGGCGTTGGTCGGAGACGCTCGCGTTGTGGAAGAAGGAGAGGTCCCAGTACTCGGGGTGGTGCAGGTCGGCAAAGCCGCCATCGAGCAGCGAGCGGATGAAGTTGAGCGTCATGGCCGCGTGCATGTACCCCTCGACCATGAGCATGGGGTCGGGGGTGCGGGCGATTTCGTTGAAGTCGATCCGGTTGACCAGGTCGCCGAAGTAGCTGGGGAGCGTGCAGGACTGCCCGTCGATCTCTTTGGTCTCGGTGGGCGACGATCGGGGCTTGGCGTACTGCCCCGCGAAGCGCCCCACGCGGGTGACGGGCATGCGCAGCCCATGGATCAGCACCAGCGACATCTGCAGCAGGATCTTGAGCTTGTTGGTGATCAGGTCCGAGCGGCACAGCTCGAGCATCTCGGCGCAGTCGCCGCCCTGGAGGATGAACCGCTCGCCGCGCTGGGCCTGGGCGATCTGCTCGCGGAGCTTCTCGATCTCCCACGAGGTCACGAGCGGGGGGAGCTGTTTCAGGCGTGTGCGGGCGGTTTCCAGTGCGCCGTTGTCCGGGTACTGGAACTGCGTCGCCCGCGCGCCGGGGGTCGAAGACCACGAGCCGGGCGTCCAGGGTGCAGTATCGCGTTCAGGTTGGGCGTTGAGCGGATGATCGGACATGGTGTGATCTGGAGAAGTGTGGAAAAAAGGGTGACAGGGCGCGTGGTTCGATTACAATGCCACCCCCCATGATAGAGTGAACCGATGAGTAAACCCCACGACGAGCCGCAAACGAATAGTGAAGGCATCGGCCGATCCGTCGCGCTGCCTGTGCTGGAGTGCGGAGATTCCCGTGCGCCGATGATGGGACGCACCAAACGGGCCCGCTGGCGAGCCGGCGTGCTCATCCTTATTAATGTGCTGATGATCATCCATCTGATCCAGTGGGCGATCATGGGGATGACCGTCTCCCCGGTCGAGCCCTCCGAGACCATGGAGACGCTCGAGGTGGGCGTGGTGAACGCCGGGGCCATCTTCTTCCTGGTCGCGATCCTCTCCACGCTGTTATTCGGACGCTTCTTCTGCGGGTGGGCCTGCCATGTTGTGGCGCTGCAGGACCTGTGCGCGTGGATGATGACCAAGGTGGGCATCCGCCCCAAGCCGTTCCGTTCTCGCCTGCTGGTCTATTTCCCGATCGGGCTGGGGTTCTACATGTTCCTCTGGCCCAGCTTCAAGCGGATCGTGCTCCAGCCGGCGCTGGAGGCCGCCTCGATCGACTGGCCGTACTGGCTCCGCCCGGTCGAGCCGCTGCACCAGCTCTCCAACGGGCTGATCGTCGAGGATTTCTGGGCCACCTTCCCCGCGTGGTACATCGCGGTGCCGTTCCTGCTCATCTGCGGGTTCGCATGCGTCTACTTCCTGGGCGCGAAGGGCTTCTGCACCTACGGCTGCCCGTACGCGGCATTCTTCAAGCCCATCGACTACGTCGCCCCGGTCCGTGTCCGGGTCAATGACAACTGCCACCAGTGCGGATACTGCACCAGCGTGTGCACCTCGAATGTGCGTGTCTCCGAGGAGGTCCGCGACTTCGGCATGGTCGTGGACCCGGGCTGCATGAAGACCCTCGACTGCATCAGCGCGTGCCCCAACGATGCGCTCTCGCTGGGATTCGGCAAGATCGCGCTTGGCGCGAAGCCCAAGGAAGATTCAAAGGAAGCACGCAAGGCGGCGCTCAAGAAACGGCGCGGTCGCTACGACCTGTCGCTCTGGGAGGAGCTGGTCGCGGCCGGGCTGATGCTCTGGTTCTTCTACGCGACGCGCGGCATGCTCGACGCCATCCCGATGCTGCTCGCCGGCGGTGTCGCCGCGATCTGCACGATGGTGCTCGTCCTCGCCATCAAGATGCTTCACCAGCCCAACGTCCGCCTCTATAAGCTGCAGTTCAAGCAGCAGGGGCGTGTCCGTGGCGCTGGTCTCGTGCTCGCGCTTGTCGCGTTGTTCTTCGTGGGCGGGAGCATCTGGTCTGGCAACGCCAAGTTCCTGCGCTGGCGCGGGGACATGCAGTTCAACCAATCGCTCGTTCCGGGTGATACGCTGGTCCGCCCCGAGTTCGATCCGTCTCCGGCGCAGCGTGAGCGAGCCGAGACGGCCGTGGGCGCGTACACCCGCGCGGATAGCCCGTCGTTGGGTGGTATCGGCTGGAAGCTCAACGCGGAGCACCGCCTGCGTCTGTCCTACTTCCTGAGCATGCTCGATCGACACGAGGAAGCGTTCTCTCAGCTGCGGCTCGTGATCGAGGAAGGCGAGCCGACGGAGTCGCTCGTGCTGCAGGCGGGGCAGGTGCTCATCCGCTCGATGGACGACGCACGCGGGGAAGTGAACGACGCGGAGCACGAAAACGCGAAGCGCCTCGCCCTGCTGGACCTGTACGCGAACGCGCTGCAGGTGCATCCGCGCCTGCACGCCATCCGCGCCGAGCTGGCCAAGAGCGTTGCAACAACCGGCGATGCGCAGGGCGCTGAGCTCTACTGGGATATCGAGTGGCAAGCCGAGCGCTACGCCCAGCTGGCCGAGGCGTACGCTCAGGAGGGCAACGATGCGGACGCCGAGGAAAGCCGCAAGATCAGCGAACGCCTGGAGGAATTCATCGAGGACTCCAAGACCGATCCGCTATTCATCCTCTCCCACGCATCGATGCACGCGTTCGTGGGAGAGCAGGCGGAGGCCCTGAGACTCTTCGAGGAGGCGAGCGCGAACGCGCACGAGAGCGATGACGCCGCGGGTGTCTACATCGATATCGGTCGGACGGCGTTGCAGTTCGGGCTCGCGGACTTCGCGCGAGGGCAGGCACAGCTCGCGATCGAGACCGAGGACGCGTCCGCGATGACATGGGTCGCCGCCGCGGAGATCGCCAGCTTCAGCGGGCAGTTCGATATCGGGCGCGAGCGGGTTGCGCAGGCGATGACGATGCCCCGCTTCGAGGACCACCCGATGCTCATGGCCCGGGCGGCCAACGCGACGCTGACGCCCGATCAGATCCAGCAGGGGCACGAGCTGCTCCGGCGGGGCGTGGAGGCATCGGAGGACCCCTTCGAGCGGTACACGATCGCGCGGGGCATGGCGGCGGCGGGCAGCGCGCTCGGATCGCAGTCGATGCTCGCCGAGGGGCTCGAGATCATCGAGGGGATCGTTGAGGAGCACCCGGGGATGACGATCATCCAGGCCGACCTGGCGGGCATCTATGCGCAGCTGGGGCAGTTCGGTGCGGCGCGCACGCACATCGAGGGCGCGGCACGCGCGAGCGATCGCAATGCGGCGCTGGCGCAGCGCGCGGGCGATCTGCTCACCCGCATGGAGCTCGAGGACGAGGCGCAGGCGTGGTACGCGGAAGCGGAGCGCCGCCGCGGGCTCGAAGGCCCCTGAACGCGCCGCAGAGCGCGAAACTTGCGCACAAAAGTGAAATCCCGTACTTCTTGAACAAGTTGTGCGTGTTTCTTGGTTCCCAAAGTTCAGCGTGCGCAGATTGCGCGACGATTGAGAAGCCACGCACCGCCGATGCGGCGCGCCGTGTGTTGCCATCTTGTAGAAGTGGCGGCACAGAACATATCGGTCCTCACGCCCACGCGTGGGACCCAGCACCACAACTGCCCGGACGATGGGCACACGGAGTTACACACATGGCGACTCGCACCAAGAAACATCCCGCAAAGAAAACTACCGCCAGGAAGACCAGCACCCGCAAGCCGGCTGCAAAGAAGACCACGGCACGCAAGACCACCACTCGCAAGCCCGCCGCCAAGAAGGCAACCGCGAAGAAGACCGCGACCCGCAAGACCGCTGCAAAGAAGGCTTCGACCCGCAAGACCGCTGCAAAGAAGGCTTCGACCCGCAAGACCACCGCCAAGAAGACCACGGCTCGTAAGACCACCACCCGCAAGGCAGCGACTCGTAAGCCCGCCGCGAAGAAGACCACGGCCAAGAAGACCGCCGCACGCAAGAGCCCGGTTCGTAAGACGGCAGCAAAGAAGACCACCGCACGCAAGTCGTCAACCCGCAAGCCAGCCGCGAAGAAGACCGCAGCACGCAAGACGGTCGCCAAGAAGAGCACGGCTCGCAAGAGCCCCGTCCGCAAGGCCGCAACCAAGAAGTCCACCACGCGCAAGCCCGCCGCACGCAAGACGGCAACCCGCAAGCCCGTGGCAAAGAAGACTTCAACCCGCAAGACCACCGCACGCAAGAGCCCGGTCCGCAAGGCCGCTCGCAAGACCACGGTCCGCAAGCCCGCGGCCCGTAAGACCACCGCGCGGAAGACCACGGCTCGCAAGAGCGTCGCCGGACGCATCACCCGCAAGCCCGCTGCACGCAAGACCATGACCCGTCGTCGCCGCGCAGCCTGATCGGTCCACCACGCCGATCCATCCTCTCTTTCTTGTTTGAAACCACGCGCAACGCCGACCCACCGGGTCGGCGTTGTTCGTTGTTTGGGCGACGCATGAGCCGGTTCATTCCCCGATAACACGGGCGCGTTCCCTGGCAGGTGGTGTTATCGCTCTACCCGGATTGAATAACCCGCACAGGACGGCGCAGAGTTCGCCACGAAGAATCACATCTTCTTGTCTTTCAAGGACTTGAGTGCATATTCCACGTGTAGCCGCGGCTGAGATCAGCGGCTCGCACATGAGTTCAAGACAGGAGAGAAAGAGATGAAGACTTCAATCGCCATGTTCGCAGTGTGTGTCGCTTCGGGTGTTGCTCTGGCGGACACGGTCCACGCAACGTACACCGGTATCGAGGGCGGCTCCAGCGCGATGCAGCTCCGTGTTGAGGGCGGCACCTACTACGCCGGTCACATGAGCCACACCATCACCTCGGGCGATCGTGCGGGCGAGCAGTTCAACACGTTCTGCATCGACTTCAGCGAGAACGCATACAGCGGGCGCAACCTCTCCTACGAGATCGTTGATATCGCCGAAGCACCCAAGCCCGGCACGCCGTACGGCCAGACCATCGCGGGCCAGATCAACGCCGTCGTCGCCAACGCGGTCGAGCTTGGCTGGATCGGTGAGGACCTCCAGGCCGACGAGAACCAGGCCGACTACCTCGGCAAGATGGGTGCAATCCAGGCCGCGATCTGGGAAGCGTTTGGCAGCAACATCGAGGTTGGCAGCCACCGCACTAGCAACTCGCTCGAGCACTACTACAGCATCCTGATGGACGACAACACCTTCGATTCCTCGCTCCGCCTCAACGGGCTCAAGGCGATGGTCTCCGAAGGGCAGCAGGACATGCTCTACGTCGTGCCGCTCCCCCCGGCAGCACTGGCTGGTCTGGGCATGCTCGGCGGCATCGCGGGCGTCCGCACCATCCGTCGCCGCAAGTAAGCCGCGACCGACACCAATCGTCTCTCCAACTCAACCCACACGCCGGATACCCCCGGCGTGTGGGGCTTTTTCATTTCGGCACGCTCTGGCGAGCAAAGCAGGGTCCGATAAAACCATGTCCCAGAATATGGGGGTTACGGGACCAGGTTGACCTGTTTTGTGTTCATTCTCACGGAATGCACTGATTTATATTGACTTACCGGCACAATCGACTAATTTTAACGGTGCTGACCGAGTGTGTGTTCCTCGGCTGGATCGTGCGGCCCGTTGGCTCGTACGGAGGGAATCCAAACAGTGTTATCCGGGCAGATGCCCGGACTGAGAGAGTTGCCATGAAGGCCCAAAATTCAACTACGAAACTACTGGCGCAGCTAAGCCTCGCATCACTGACAACCGTATCTGCCGCTCAGTCAGGCACTCAGGGCATCGCGTTCTCCATGCAGAACTCGATCTTGGAGCAGCTGAATCAGGACGTCGTTGTACAGATCGAGAGCAACGAGTTCGGGAGTCTGACCCGATCGATCACGCTGCTGCTGAACAACTCAACCCAGCAGGACCGGTTCAGCTTCGACGGCATCAACGATGCCGGCGGCAGCAACGACTTCACGAACCGCGGGCGCAACCAGCAAGGCGCGAACGCGAGCGGCTTCGTGACACCCAAGACCGATAACCTGAACGTGGTGCCCCTGCCTCCGGCTGCACTGGCCGGCTTCGGGCTCCTCGCTGGCTTCGCGGGCATCCGCTACCTGCGCAACGCCAGGAACTAACGACACATCTGACACGGTCAGATTTCAAACCCCCGCAGGAGCGGGAGTTTTTCGTGCATGCCCGATAACTTCAAGCTCAGGCATATTTTGCGCGTTTTCGTGTGTCGGCTATTGATCCCCAGACTAGGGGGTTTATCCTAGGGCCCCTTCTCATATGTTTGAGGGGTGATTTGTTCTGGAAGACTGGAGAGGCACAATGCGGATCAACGCAACACTTTTCGCGATCATCGCGGCATCGGGCGTGGCAAACGCGGCGTCTGTGGATTTGGATTACGTCGGCGTGGCGGGCGGCACGAACGCTGCGACGGCTCGTATCGGTTCGAGCACCTACTACGCGGGTCACATGAACCACACCATCACCAGCGGCGATCGCGCCGGTGAAACGTTCTACACGTTCTGCATCGAGATCGGCGAGTTCGCTGATCACGGCTCGGCAACGTACGACATCATCGACCTCGCGGACGCGCCCAACCCGGGCACGCCCTACGGGCAGACCGTCGCTGACGCGGTGAGCGCCGTCGTCGCCAACGCGTTCGCGATGGGCTGGATCGATGCGAACCTGCAGGCCAACGCCGCGCAGGCAGACTACCTCGCGAAGATGGGCGCCATCCAGGCGGCGATCTGGGAAGCCCTGGGTCACGACTTCCAGGTCAACAGCTCGGGCACCAGCAGCGCGCTGCGTGCACAGTACAACCTGCTCACCAACGAGAACTCGTTCGACAGCTCGCTCCGCATGGCCGGGCTGCGTGCGGCAGTTGCCGACGGTCAGCAGGACCAGCTCTGGATCGTTCCGCTCCCCAGCTCCGCGCTCGCGGGCCTGGGCCTTCTCGGCGGTATCGCCGGCGTTCGCACGCTGCGTCGCCGCTGATCCTGACTGCTTTGCATATGAGAACGCCCCGGTACTCCGGGGCGTTTTTCATGCGCCTTCCTGATCACTCGCGTTCTTCAGGATCTCGTCGTACGAATCGCCTTCGATGAACACGTCGTGGACTTCGAGGAAACGCGTCTCGAAGCAGCGGGTGCAGTTGCCCAGACACCCGACGCACTCGTGCCCCGCTTCGATGAGCGCATTGCGCTCCGCGAGCGTGCGCGGGTTGTTGACGCAGAAGCGGATTCTGGAATCGCTCGGCTCATCGGGCATACTGGAGGATACACACCCGCGGCGGGGCGATCACCTCGCAGGCTTGATTCCAAGCATCATCGCCTCGAGCCGTTCGAGTCGGGCTCGAAGCTCGTCGTTCTCGCGCTGCAGCGATTCGATCTGCGCATCCTTCTCGTCGCGGAGTTCCTGGATGGCGTCGACGACCATGGCCTCGTACCCGACCGGGTTGAGATAGAGGTAGCCGTCGCTTCCCTGCTCGACCCATTGCGGGATGACTTGCTGGACCTCTTGAGCGATGAAGCCCGGGATGGTGCCGTCGACGTAGGAGAAGTGCCCTGGGTCGTTGTAGTTGAAGGTGACGGGGCGGAGGGCATCGAGGGTATCGAGCGAGCCGCCCATGGTGTGGATGTTCTCCTTGAGGCGTCGGTCGGAGAAGACGGACCAGAGCCCGCCGCCGGGCTTGCCGGCATCGCCGTAGCAGTTGAGCGTGTATGTGAAGGCCTTGGCACCACCGATGGTTGCAACGCTTGACACAACGATGTCGTTGTTCACCGTGAGGTCGTCGGCGATGGTGACGTCGTTGCCGGTGAACGTCGCGCCCTCGATCAGCACGCTCGTTCCGGCATCGATA
Organism: Phycisphaerales bacterium; assembly: GCA_017642965.1. Classification (GTDB taxonomy): domain Bacteria; phylum Planctomycetota; class Phycisphaerae; order Phycisphaerales; family UBA1924; genus UBA1924. The sequence continues at coordinate 10,573 of JAEPOJ010000018.1, read as the reverse complement.
TCGACAATCCCGGTCGAGTTGATATCCACAAGGTTGTCGCTGGAGATATCGACCTCGCTCGCGGCGTCGAGGTTCAGGTTGATGCCCGCGTCGAGATCAATGGTTGATGCCGCATCCATATTGATGTTCCTGTCCGCAATGACGAAGAAGTCCATCGGGCGGAAACTGAAGTCGAAATCGTTGTTGAATGTGAAGTTGCTGTCCGCAATGAACTGTCGAGTGGAGAGCATGAGCGATGGGCCGCTGCCGGCTTCCGCGATCAGCAGCCCGTGGTCCGATTCGTCGCCGACTTCGACATGAACAGATGTCTGCGGGGTGGGGGTGCCGACACCGAGCCACTGCGACATGTAGACATTGGAGTTGGCAACGGATGTGTTGTTCGCACCAAGCGAGAGCCCGCCGTTGGCATTGATGCGGAAGCGGGTCTGCCCATCCTGCTGGACGCGGAAGGCGGACTGACCGGCGGCGGTGCTGATATGGAGGCGGTCAGAGGGGTTGCTCTCGCCGATACCCACGGAACCGTCGTCGGTCGTGTTGCCGAGGATGATGTCGCCGCCGTCTGCGTTGAGATTGAGATCTGACGGGTTACCCAGCGCACGGGCCGCAATCTCGTTGTCGTCGATGATCATGCGTGAGGAGTTGGGCCCGATCGTGATGTACCCGCCCGTGCTGCCGTTCACATCGGTGCCGTTCCAGACGTGCAGCGGCGAGGACGCGGAGTTCGTCGAGCCGATGCTCAGGTCCGCGATGGGCATTGAAAGGTCGCCTGTGCCGGCGGCGTTGTAGACGATCCGGTTCTGCGATACCCGGGCGAGCGAATCCGCGTTCGACTCGATCATGCTCGGGACGACGGCGTTGGCCGGGATCGTGAACTGGTTGCCAGAGAGCGCGAGCCCCTGACCAGCGTTGTAGGTCGTGTTGTCATCACCGTCGAGAAGATCGGCGGGGATGTCGTTGAGGCCCGACCAGCTCGTCGTGCCGGGCGGGCCGACCGGTCCCTCTGGGCCTTCCGGCCCCTGCGGTCCGGTCGGGCCGGGTTCACCCTGTGCGCCTTCGGGGCCCGTGTCGCCCTGCGGGCCGTTGTTGCCCTGAGGCCCTTGCGGACCCTGAGCGCCCTGTGGACCTTGAGGGCCGACGGGTCCCTGTGGCCCTTGATTTCCATCGAGCGCGAACTGCGCGACCGGGGTGCTTGTGACTGGTGTGTTGGGCGTGAGGATGGTGTACGCGCCGCCGCTCATGACAGAGCGGACGCCGATCTCCAGCTCGCGATAGCTGCCATTGAACGCTGAACTGCCAAAGTCCAGATCGAGCATGAACATGCCCTCGCTGACATCGGCCAGCATCGCCTTGGTGAGGGCGACTTGTACGCCCGATCCATCGAGCAGGCGGACCTGGAACTCGTACATCCCGTCGGCCGGGCTTCCGGCATCGGTCAGGCGCCCCTGATAGGTGAAGGTCGTCGCGGACTGCGCGGCAGCGGGTGAGACGAGCGCACTTGCAGCGCCCGCAGCAATGATGGCGGTGAAGGTCTTGAAGTTCACTTGATATCCCCTCTCGTCAGATCAACGCATCCCAGCGTGCGTTCGTCCCCATTATGGGGAAATCTGCCCGCGATACAAGGGAAACCCAGCAAGCGGGCTCAGGGCTCGCTCGGCTCCCAGCGGTTGATGAAGGCGACCAGGTCGCCCAGCACGCGGGCGAGCTCGGCGCCGCGCGGGGTCAGGGTGTACTCCACGCGCGGCGGGACCTCGGCGAAGACCTGCCGCTCGATGAGCCCGAACGACTCGAGTTTCTTGAGCCGGTCGGTCAGCACCTTGGCGCTCAGGCCCGGGAGCGTGCGCTGCAGCTCGCTGGGGCGGGCGGCGTCGTTGCCCATGGCGTTCACGATCGCCAATGTCCACTTGCACTTGAGCACGTCCGTGACGCGGTGGAAAGCCTCGGTCTGGTCGTAGCCCGAGGCGGCATCGGTGGGTCGTTCGTCGGGGCTGGTCGGTTCTGTGCTCATAAATGATGGTGACCACTTTGTGCGTATGGCACTTTGTATCCCGTGCAAATAGGTGTGGGCTGGCTCGTGATCATACCCGTGAGCACGCGAGAGGCGTGCACGAAGAACACGAACACAAGGAGACACCATGCACGCACGCCCCCCGATCGCAATCACCCTGATCCTCGCCGGGCTTCTGCCGATGCACGCCTGCGCATCCGTTCAACATGTGGATACTGCCGAGCCGGAGATCCCGGGCTACACGCTGGGCAAACGCACAGTCCGCAAAGCACCGATCACGCTGGGCGAGCTGGAGGAGATCCAGAAGTCGCTGCTGATGAGCGACGAGGACATCAAGTACCTGCGGATGTCGCGCGATGTGCTTGAGCCGCACGTCGAGGAGCTTGTCGGGGTGTGGTACGGCTTCGTGGGCGACAACCCGCACCTGCTGAGATACTTCTCCAACAGCGCGGGCAAGCCGGATGGAGAATACCTCGCGCGTGTGCGTGCTCGCTTTGAGCGCTGGGTGCTGGACACCGCCGAGGCGGAGTATGACCAGGAGTGGTTGGACTACCAGTTCGAGATTGGTCGGCGTCATCACCGCGTGAACAAGAACACCACGGACAACGCGGACGCGATCGACCACATCCACTTCCGCCACCTGCCCGCGCTGACGATCCCGGTGACCACGACCCTGCGCCCGTTCCTGGAGCGGGGCGGGCACAGCGCGGAGGAAGTCAACAAGATGCACGCCGCGTGGGTCAAGAGTGTGCTGCTGCAATCGATCCTATGGAGCTATCCGTACGTGAACGACGGCGATTACTGAGCCGTGAAACGAGAATCGCATTGAAAAGGAGTTACACCATGAAGAACGCAATGTTTTACCACGCCGGCTGCCCCGTGTGCGTGTCGGCTGAAGAGTCCATCACCACGGTCATCGACAGGGACCGCTACGACGTCGAGATCGTGCACCTGAGAGAGGCACGCGATCGGATCGCGGAGGCCGAGTCGAGGGGCGTCATATCCGTGCCGGCGCTCGTCGTCGAAGGGCGGGCGCTGCACATCAACTTTGGCGCATCTTTGGATGATGTGAAAGCGTGATCTGAATCCGTTACTTGGCGATGGCCCTGCACACGTGCGGGGCTGTTGCTGCGCGCAGGATGCACCTGGTGCGATTCTTCATCCTCTACAAGCCCTACGCAATTCATCGGCAGGGTTCTTCACTGAACCCAGCTACCCAAATAAGGGGTGTAAACCACCACCCTTATTCGGTCAGTGCCGGATGAAAAAAATATCATTTCTATTTCCACCCGACCATTCTTATGAGGAGATTTACCCAGCTTGCTTTAGCATGCATATCTCGTTTGTTTTTTACATTCTTCCGGATTGCGGCTGAACGCCGCGCTTGTAGAGGGAACGACAATGTCACGTAGAAAAGGGATGGCCGCGCTATGCGCGGTGGTGACGAGCGTATCGATCGTGCATGCGGATTCGATCGATCTTGAGTACACCGGGATCAGCGGGGGAATCGGGGTCACGGTGACTCCCGGGAGCACGTTCTCCGCGGGGCACATGAACCACACGATCTATAACGGTGCCACACCGGTTGGGTCGTTCCAGACGTTCTGTATTGAGCTGGGCGAGAACGCGAACAACGGGGTGTCGACCTACCAGATCGTGGACCTGACGAGTGCGCCGGACCCGGATCTGGGCGGCTCGACCTACACGCAGGCGCAGGCCGACGCGGTCATCGATGTGGTTTCGAACGCGGTCTCGCTGGGCTGGATCGATATCAACCTGCAGAACGCGGGCGGCACCAGCGCCCAGATCTCCGCGATCCAGGCATCGATCTGGGCCGCGTTGTTCGGTAGCGCATCATCGTCGGACACGGACGTGCAGAACGCGATCGGCACGCTCAGCGCCCAGTCGCTCGACTCGGGCACACGTAACCTGATGGCCAATCGGCTGCGTGCGATCGTGGCGCAGGGCGAGCAGGACATGCTCTATGTGGTTCCGCTGCCGGCGTCGGTGTGGGCAGGATTGGGCATGCTCGGCATGTGCGCAGGGCTGCGCACGTACCGTCGGCGCTGATCATTCACACAGCAATGTGCTGAACTCCAACCCCCGCACACGCGGGGGTTCTTTATGCGCCCACACCTCCACGCAGGGGTCCGCTCGGCGCGCGGACGTTCTCAATCGATCGATCGACGAAAACACTGGATCACCCCCGCGTCTTCGAACCCGAGCGCGTGGTGCGCGTTGATCGATCCGGTGTTGTCCGGGCGCGCGTCGGAAGCCGCTTCGGTGCACCCGTGCTCGCGTCCCCACGCGAAAGCCGCGTCCATGAGCGCCCGCCCGACGCCCTTGCCCTGACGCGCTGGGTCGACATACCACCCCTCGATATAGAGGACGGGCGAGCTCATGCACTCCTCCGCGGACGAACGGATCGTGAGCTCGATGAACCCGATCGGGGTCTCGCCCTCGAACGCGAGGAGGCATTGGAAGGGTTGCGACTTGAGTGTGTTGTCCCGTGCGATCTGGCGGACTTCCTCGTCGAGGAGCGCGGGATCTTCGTCGTCGAAGAGTTTGGCACGCATCGCGAGCCAGGCGGGGAGGGTGTCGGGCTGGTATGGGCCAATTTGCATCATTGCTTGCCACACAAGCAGCCTAAAGAGCTTGAGTTGTCCAATGTTGTGAGCGGCCTCGCAAATATCTCATAACAGATTCATACCTTCCAGACAACTTATAATTTCTATCTTGGGAAAAATGTTCAATTTGTTTATGCACGAAACGATATGCCGACAAGAACACTTCTTCGGGACTAATTCCACTACTCTCCATCAATGGTTTAAACAAGGACGACGCAAGTTCGCCCGCATAGTCCACAACAATTGCACCATCAAAGTCCATTGTCGTCAAGCCGTGTAAGTAATGAACTGCCACATTGGTGTTAATTGCCACCGCCTGCTCGACAGAGCCCGGCTCCATCTGAGCTGTATCCGTTTGCAGACCTGCCATAAACTCCACCACTTGATCAGCCACTACCACTCGTGGATATACTGCATGAAGATTCTCCAAATCGTAAGCAGATTTTAGCACTGGCCCATAGATTTCATCGCCGTGTGAAAGCCCTAACTTATTTAGAGCATCAGTACCGTTTCCGATCGCAATACCACCCCTACATCCCGTGCCTCTCGATAAGGCAAATAAGTGCGCAAAAGCAACACCCATAACTATAAATGCTATCTGTCGAGCGAAATGATTACCCTGCTCATCCGACGCCGGAGTAAACCATATATTAGAATCTGAAAATGCCTGCTTGTAAATACGACCCCTTGGTAAAGCATCCATGATATCTTGATAATTTGGCAATCGCTCGAGTTCTTCCTGTAGGCCGGGATGAGCGACATGATAACCATCACTACTAGAATTGAAACCATTTAAGAAGCCGTTGAAATCAGCTCGAATGCGAGCAACCTCTTGGATAGTTTGAAGCATTGATGCCCAAGCCGAATCATCTTTTCCATTCGGAAATAAATGGCCATTCCAAGTACCAAGACGGCTGCTTTGGCCGAGAATGTCGTAGAAAGCTACAACAAATGTTCCAACTTGAATTCTTGGTTCTGACTCAGTCACATCCGCGCCTCCGGATTATCCCGGTGCGCCTTGAACCACTCGATCGTCCGCTTGAGTCCTTCCTCGAACCCAACCTTCGCTTCCCAATCCATCAGATCTTTCGCACGCGACACATCCAGGCAACGGCGCGGCTGCCCGTCGGGCTTGGTGGAGTCCCAGCGGATCTTCTGCTCGATCGTGTCCTCACTCGCGAACCCGGTGAGCTTGGCGATCAGGTGCACAAGATCGCGGATGGTGATCTCCATGTTCGTGCCCAGGTTGATGGGCGTGGGGTCGTCCATCTTCTCTGCTGCGGTCAGGATGCCATCGGCGCAGTCCTCGATGAAGAGGAATTCGCGTGACGCGCTGCCCGTGCCCCAGACCTCGAGGAAGTCGTCGCCTCGGTCCATCGCCTCGATGCACTTGCGGATGAGCGCGGGGATGACGTGCGAGGAGTGGAGGTTGAAGTTGTCCCACGGGCCGTAGAGGTTGACGGGGAGGACATAGGTGGACTTCATTGCGTATTGCAGCTTGTACGCGTCGAGCATCTGCCACGCTGCTTTTTTCGCGACGCCGTAGGGCGCGTTGGTGACCTCCGGGTACCCGTTCCAGAGATCGTCTTCTTTGAACGGCACGGGCGTGAGGTTCGGGTACGCGCAGATCGTTCCGGTCTGCACGAACTTGCCGCCGCGTTCGATCAGCCCGTCGACGCGTGCCTGCTCAATAAGATGGAGCGCCATGGCCATGTTGGCGTAGAAGTAGCGCCCCGGGTTCTCGCGGTTGGCGCCGATGCCGCCGACTTCCGCTGCGAGATGGACGATGAGGGTGGCCTTATCCGATCCGAACGCATCGTTATAGAGCGATACGACTGCATCCTTCTCCGTCAGGTCGTACTGGGCGGAGCGGGGGATGACGATCTGGTTGTCCGCGACGCCGCGTGCGTGGAGCCCCTCGACGATGTGGCGGCCGAGGAACCCGGAGCCGCCGGTGATGATGATGCGTTGATCGGACCAGTTGAATGACATGCGGCGAACCTCTCTCATGAAAGAACTGCGGTGGACACGATCATAGTTCGGTAGAATCGCGTATATCCCCCGAACCCCGCGACCGGACCCACGCATGCCACGACGATCAAAACAACTGGTGCGACAGGATTTCAAGCCGGGCCCGATCGGCTGGGCCCGCCGGCGTGTTCTGCCGCACCTGGCGCGCCTGTTCGCGTTGCTGGGGCTCCTCCTGCTCGGCGCGTGGATCACCGGTCGGGTGCTGACGGACGAGCATCACTGGTCGCAGTATCTCTACTGGTCGCCCCCGATCCTGATGATCGGCGGGGCGTGGGTCATGCTGGTGCTCTCGTGGGTCTTCGCGAAGCTCGCACGGCGTCTGGGTGGGCTGCTGCTTCGTCCGGTGCTGCTGCTGCTCGCGGTTGGCTGCTCGTTCTACCTTGTCTTCGGGGTGTGGCGCATGCAGCGTGTGATCACGGCGAGCGAGGCCAAGGACGCGGGCGCGATCAGGGTGCTGCACTGGAACCACGGCGGCAAATCAATCGACGCGGAGCGGTGGGGTGCGCGGATCCGCGAGTTGGAAACGGACATCGTGCTGATCGCCAACGCGGAGTGGGGAGAACCACGACAGGCCCTGCTCGATCAGTTCACCGCTTACGCGCCCGACGAGCGGGTGCGGTGGGTGAACTACTCCTACCGCGTGCACGCCGATCCCGCGCATTTTCGCCTTGAGGGCGGTGCCCTGATCGCCTCGCGATACCCGATGACCCGGACCGGCATGGTGGAGTTCGGATCGAATGACCGGACGCAGGTGATGAGCCATTCCAGCTCCGGGCTGGGATGGGTGCTGTTTGCAGAGTTCGATCTCGACCCCGAGCGCCTGGACGATGACCCCCTCGTGGTCTGGTTCGTCGACCTGCCCAGCAACCCCGCGGTCTGGAAGATGGACGCGATGCGCTCGGCACGCGCTGCCATCGATGGCTGGGACGGCTCGGGATGGGAGATGGGCCGCCACGTGTGGGAGCAGTATCAGAACGAGGGCGCATCGTTCCCGGATCCGGATCTCATCATCGGGGATTTCAACACGCCGCGCGGGTCGGCTTCTCTCAGTACACTGGCACCGGGATTTGGCGACGCGTTCCTGCAGGCGGGCCACGGGCGTGCACGCTCATTCCGGGTCTCAGGCGCAACCGGGTGGGAGCGCCTGTTCAATACGCTGATGGAGATGCACATCGACCTCACGCTCGTCGCGCCGGAGCACCGGGTGAGCTCGTATCAGCTTCTCGGACCTGCTGAGACCCACCATCAGGCCCAAATCGCGGACATCGTACTCGACTCTCGCTGAATCTCCTGTACACTCGTGCCCCTGACAAATCGCGCGGAGAGGAGATACTGGCGATGAAACGAGCTTCTGCTTTGGTTATCGGAATGATGGCGCTGACAGCCCCCGCGATCGCGCAGCACCAGCTGGACGCGGAACGACCATACGAGGTCCAGTCCGGGGTGCTGACCGCGAGCGACGGCACCTTCAACTACCAGGGCTACCTGGAGGTGGACGGCGAGGCGGCCAATGGGATGTACTCATTCCGGTTCGAGGCCTTCAACGATCCCACTGGGTTCGACATCGCCCACGAGCTGTACTTCACATCCGACCTGATCCCGGTCGTCGATGGGTTGTTCGACCTCGATGTGCAGATGGGCGGCACGGCATCCGAAGCGCGGAGATTCTGGCGCGAGATCGGCAATCAGGAGATGTACTTCGAGATCGGGGTCAGCGAGATCGAGGGCGGGCCGTACACCACGCTCGGCACACGCGCCAAGCTCGGGTGGAGCGCCCGCGCTCAATACGCGGGGATCTCGGATTCGCTCCGGTTCCCGTACATCGATTCGTTCGCCGATCCCGACGGCGATCCCACGACCATGATCTATCTCGAAAGCGACTTCGGCGGCTCGATCCTCGAGCTGGTGACGTATACCAGCACGAACGAGCCGATGATCGATCTGACTGGTCCGCTGCCTTATGGGATTGACTTCGGCAGCCAGAACGGCGCTATCCGCATCGACGACTCCGATGAGCGTGTGGGTCTTCTCAGCACGGCCAACGAGTTCCCCATCGTCGGCTACTTGCAGAACCCCGAGCCGGGCACGGGCGGCGCCGTTCTCGGTCAGGTCGCGACCGGAGCGGGCGAGGGCTACTTCGCGGTCTCCGCCATTAACTCCAACACCGGAAACCGCGGCTACCTCGGCGGTGAGAACGAAGCGGGGCTCTTCGTTGGCGACGTGCTGGTGAATGGCAACATCAACAAGTCGTATGGCAACGCCTCGCAGGCATCCGCGGCTCCTGTCGCGTACGGCTTTATCAACAGCTCCGGATCGGTCGCTTCTGGTTCAGGCAACTTCACGTGCACCTGGGAAAGCAGTCTGCTCCGTTATCGCATCGCAATTGAGAATGAGAACTATTTCTTCAGCAACTACACGGCTGTCATCACGCCTTCCGCCAGCAGCAACCCTCGCCTTGTCAGCACCAGCTCTGCAACTGGTGAGCTGCTCGTGTACATCCTCGATCCGCTGAGTGGCTACGCCCGCACACAGTCCAGCTTCCAGTTCGTCGTCTACAAGTCGGACCCGAACACGACCGTGATCAACCGGAACACGACGGGCATGGATGACTCCGAGTTTTACCGACTCCACGGGCTGACACCCGAGGTCGTCCGGACCCAGCAGCGCACGCGACCCTCCGTCGCCGGCGAGGGGATCACAGAAGCTCGCTGAACCTGGCGATGAACTGAGAACACGAAAAAAGCCCCGCGATCATCGCGGGGCTTTTCTTTGCTGTTGGCTCGCCTGAACTACTGGTCGTGCCCGGAGAACTCGGGCAGCACGTGCCCGGCGTCCTTGAGGGTCTTCTCGCGCGATGCGAGCTCGATGTCGTGATCGACCATCATCGCGGCGAGTTCCTCAACGCTCGTCTCGGGCTCCCAGCCCAGCTTCTCCTTGGCCTTGGCCGGATCGCCGAGCAGGAGATCGACCTCCGCGGGGCGCAGGTAACGCGGATCGAACTCGACATGATCCTCGAAGTTCAGGCCCGCGTGGTTGAAGGCCATGTCCGCAAACTCACGCACGGAGATCGTGCGCCCGGTCGCGACGACGTAATCGTCCGCCTGGTCCTGCTGCAGCATCATCCACATCATCTTGACGTAGTCGCCCGCGAAGCCCCAGTCACGCTTCGAGTCGAGGTTGCCGAGGAACACCTTGTCCTGCAGCCCCATCTTGATGCGCCCGACGGCGCGGGTGATCTTGCGGGTCACGAAGGTCTCGCCGCGGCGCGGGGACTCGTGGTTGAACAGGATACCGCACGACGCGTGCATGTTGTATGACTCTCGGTAGTTGACCGTGATCCAGTGCCCGGCCATCTTCGCGACCGCGTAGGGCGAGCGTGGGTAGAACGGGGTCGTCTCGGTCTGGGGTGTCTCGACGACCTTGCCGTACATCTCGGAGGAGGAGGCCTGGTAGTAGCGGACTTCCTGGCCCGACTTGTCCTGGAAATCGCGGATCGCCTCAAGGAGCTTGTACGCGCCCATCGCGACGGTCTCGGCCGTGTAGATCGGCATGTCGAACGACACGCGGACGTGTGACTGGGCGCCGAGGTTGTAGACCTCGTGCGGCTTCACGTGCTCGACGATCTTGCTGATGTTGTTGGCATCGCACAGGTCGCCGTAGTGCAGCTTGAGCTTCGGATCGGGGTTGTGGGGGTCCTGGTAGATGTGATCGATTCGTTCGGTGTTGAACGAGGATGCACGGCGGATGATGCCGTGGACCTCATAGCCCTTCTCAAGGAGGAACTCCGCAAGGTAGGAGCCGTCCTGCCCAGTGATGCCGGTGATGAGTGCGCGTTTGTCGCTCATGTGCGTGTGTCTCCCGCTTCTGCGCTTACGTCGTGTTCAGGTCCTGATAACCAGCGTGGGACAGT
>JAEPOJ010000017.1:39763-78877 GCA_017642965.1 Phycisphaerales bacterium | reverse complement strand
GTCGTCAACGGCGTCTCCCTCGAGGTAGAGCACGCCGAGATCGTCGGGCTCCTCGGACGCAACGGCGCGGGCAAGACCACCACCTTCCGCATGACCATCGGCATGATCGAACGAGACGCCGGGCGCGTCATCTTCGACAACACCGAGGTCACCGGGCTCCCCATGTACCGCCACGCCCAGCTCGGCATGGGCTACCTCTCCCAGGAACCGTCCGTCTTCCAACGCCTCACCTGCGAGCAGAACCTCCTCGCCATCCTCGAGACCCTCAAGCTCTCCCGCGCCGATCGCAAGCGACGAGCCGCCGAGCTCCTCGAACAGTTCTCGCTCTCCCACAAAGCAAACGACCTCGCCCGCACCTGCTCCGGCGGCGAGCGCCGCAAGCTCGAGATCGCCCGCGCCCTCGTCACCAACCCAAAGCTCATCCTCCTCGACGAGCCGTTCTCCGGCGTCGACCCCATCGCCGTCGAAGACCTCCAGGAAGAGATCCGCCAGCTCACCCAGCGCGGCATCTCCATCCTCATCACCGACCACAACGTCCAGCAGACCCTCCGCGTCTGTCACCGCGCCTACATCCTCACCAACGGCCGCGTCCTCGCCGAAGGCACACCCCAGCAGCTCATCAACTCCGAGCAGGTCCGCTCCGCCTACCTCGGCTCCATGTTCAAAGGCGACGAGTTCGACGAACCCACCGAACACCACGACGCCCCCACACAAGAGCCCGCCGATGCCTGACACAACCACCAAAGCGCAGTGCGACTATTCAACCCTCCTCCCCCGTCTGTCGCAGATCCGCCTCTGGCGGAACGGAGGGGGTCTTCATGTAAGTTCGAGTACTCGCCGCAACGCAGCCCAGTGCGGCCTCCCCCGCGCTTGCGGGGGAGGTGTCTCGCGCAGCGAGACGGAGGGGGCCTCTTTCTCCTCCCCCGTCCTGACGGGGGAGGTGCCGAGCAACGCGAGGCGGAGGGGGCCTTTCTTCTCCCCCCCATTGCCTATTGCCCCTCCTCCTCCTCCTCTCCCTCCTCCTCCTCCCCGCCTGCGTCCAACGCAAAATCCGCGTCACCTCCACCCCCCCCGGCGCCCGCGTCCTCCTCAACGATCAGGACATCGGCACCACCCCAGTCGAAACCCGATTCACCTTCTACGGCGGCTACGACGTCCAGCTCATCATGCCCGGCTACGAGCACGTCCACGAACTCCGCCAGGCCAAGGCCCCCCTCCACGAATACCCCGTGGTCGACCTCGCCGCCACAGCCGTCCCCGCGGACATCGACCACACCATCGAGTGGCACTTCGACCTCACCCCGGTCCCCGAGTCCACCGACCCCGAAGCCGCACGCGAAGACCTGCTCGACCGAGCCGCCAACCTCCGCGAGCAGGCCCGCACCACCGCCGACTAAAAAACTGCCGGCTGCCCATAACCACCGCGCACCATCCCACCAAAGAACATACCCGCACAACGCGGGCTTTTCTTTTCCGATTTACGCCCGGGTGCCCTGCTCGCCGCCGGGTGCCCGTACTCGCCGCAACGCGGCGCAGTGCGGCCTCCCCCGCACCTGCGGGGGAGGTGTCGATCCGCCAAAGGCGGAGCGACGGAGGGGCACTTTCTCCCCCCTCTTCCCCATTGCTGCCGAAGGTCCGCCTCTGGCGGATTGCCTATTGCCATCCCCTCACGGACACCCCGCCCCATACGAATCCAAAAACTCCGCGACATCATGAAAGTCGATCGACCCATCCCCGTTCAGATCGACGCTCATATCCCCCGCCTGATACCCCGCCATCAACGCCGCCGCGTCGAAGTAGCTGAGCACCCCATCACCGTTCAGGTCCGCCAGGCACACCGAGCAGCTCGTGCGCAGGTCCACCACGCCCAACCCGCTCGCATCCTGCCCGCGCAGCCGCCCAAGGAAGAACGCGTAATCGCCCCGCACAGCAATGTCCCCCATCCATTCCCGGTTCGTGAACGCCGCACGCTGTGCCAATGAACCGTCCGGCCGCGCCTCGTACACGAACCCTTCAAGACCACCCACCCCAAAGAAAAGCCCGTCTTCCAACGCGAACCCGGTCGAACGCCAGCTTGTGAGATGCTCACGTACAAACCCAATCGAACCCGGCAGGTCGAGCTCAAACTCCAGCAGATGCCCATACGAGCCCGAAACATACAGCCGATCACCATCGACAACAAACCGGGAAGGGTGATCGCGAACCGAGTAATCGAACCGATACCCGAAGTCGCTCAGCGACACCATGCGCTCGGGGGCTCTCGGATCATCCAGCCCGTACGCGATCAGCGCATCATCGTCCGAGCTCACAAGCAGCACGCCCTCATGCACGTGCACACCAAGCGCCGGCACATCGATCTCATCGATCACCCAGGGCGCGCCACGATCCGACACATCGAGCACCACAAGGCGCGTCCTGTTCGCGACATACGCCACATCACCGAGCACCGCAACGTCCAACGCCAACCCCAAGTGATCGCCGACCAAGCTCGTCTCGCTCAGCAGCACCACACCATCCGGGTCACCCACATCAACGATCGAAACGCCGTTGAACTCATTCGCGGAGTAGACATACGGCCAATCCACAGCCAGATCCAGCGCGTAACCCGCGAACCGCGCCGAGCCGCGGTGCTGAAGATCGAGCGGGTCCGAAACATCGATCACACTGATCCCGCCCAAACCCTCAACGTTGCTGAAACTGTCGAGGACATACGCGTAATCACCAAGCAACTCGAACCGAACCGCGCTGCTCGCCGTCGCAACACCACCCAAGACCGGATCCCCGATCAGGCCCATATCGATCACCTCCAGGCGATCGCCCAGCGCGAGATACAGGTACCCGCCAACGATGGCGCTCTCCCTCGTCGAGGTCCCCGGCGTGACCGACCCGAGCAAGGCAGGATCAATCGGATCACGCACATCGATCAACTCGATCGCATGATCCCGTTTCGAAAGCACGACCCCCTGCTCGGAAAAGTACTCCAGCTCCGTGCCCCCCACCAGCACGGACGAAACCAACACCGGGCTCCAAGGATCGGTCACGTCATAGACCAGGAACCCCTCATCCAGAGTCTGCTCATCCACGCCCAGCCTGAACAGGTACGAGCCATCCGATGCGCTCTCGCGAGGCTGCATATACAGATCGAAATCACCGACGACATCCAACGATGCCGGATCGCTGTAGTCAAAGACCCGGGCGGTGTGATACGAGTTGCCATACACAACAAACCCACCAACAAGCTCGACAAACCCAGAGCCGGTCCCCGGATTGAAGGCCGGCACCTGGGCCATAACCGGGCTCATCACATCGCTGAAATCGAACGATCGCAGCCCCTGCCACTCGTCCGCAACAAACACCCGCGCCCCAACAAACCGAACATCCAACGACCCACCATACGCGATATCGATTGCGTTCAGCTCAACCAGCCCCAACGGATCACCAGCGTCGAACACTCGAATCGAGCTCGAACCAACAACAAACAACCGCCCACCGGACAGACCAATCCGGCTCGCACTCGCCCCCAGCACGTACGTGCCCGCAAGCGTCGGCTCGACCGCGTCGCCCACGTCATACACACGCAGCACATCACCGCTCAACGCATACATGAAATCACCGTCAACGAGCAGATCATCAACCTCATCGACGATCGCCACCTCCCCCACCACCGACGCCCGGCACAACACACTCTCCACCCCCTCCGGCGCACCAGCAACACCCCCGGCACACCCAAACACAACCGCCGCAATCATCGCTCGATCAAGCATCCATCATCTCCATTCAAAGAACCCTGTTCCAACCCCACTATCGACCAACCCCGCCCCACACCACCAACGCTCAACCCCTCCACAATGTCAACGACGAGCAACACACCGCCCACATTTCTGAGTATAAGAAGCACAAAATAACTCAACTAAATGTTGATGCGCAAACACTGCCTTGTCGACATGAATTAGTTTTGATGAAGTTCGCCCAACCACGCCCACGCCCCTTGCGGAGACACGAGCACCAAGTACCCTCCTCCCCTGTCACTCACAACCACCACACCAAGGAGGAGCAATGCTCAAGCCAGCACACATCATCGCCTTGTGCGCCACCGGCGCCATCGCACACGCCCAATGCGAAAACTCGTTCACACTCGCGCTGCCGGACGCCTCCAGCGCCAACTACGTCTTCGAAGGCCCACTCTCACCAGCAAACACCTACGACCCCCTCCCCCTCACCTCCCTGAGCTTCACACCAGACCGAAGGCCCGGCGTCTGGCACTCGTTCTACACCGGCACCCGCTGGTGCGACCCCATGACCTACGACAACCCCAAAGCGCAGGTCCCACACTGGGCTACCGCGCAGTGGGACAACGCCTCGCCCTCACCACTCAACCGCCTCGGTATTAAACAACGCTTCGACAGCTTCCTCGATGAGGGAATCCGAAGAATCACCATCAACCGCCCGGGCGGCAACGTCGACGGCCAGTACGTCCCCCAGGCACACTACCACCACCTCGACGACGACCAGAAAGACCTGCTCGAAATCGACCTCGCGGACTGGATCGACGACACGCTCACCAACGTCGATGCCGACTTCGAGCTCGGCGTCTTCATCGGCTCATGGCAGAGCGGACACCCCGCCGCGCCAGGCCTCGGCAACAGCGTCGACGGCACCTACTGGGACTGCTCCGACGACGACACCGACCTCGGCTTCTACTACCGCTCAGACCCAGGGAACACCGGCACAGCAACATCGATCACCGCCGCAAACTGCTTCGTCGACCCCAAAGAACAATCGAGCATGCAGGAGACCTACCAGAACTTCGTCCCCTGGCTCGACATCGGATGCACCGCGCTCTGGCTCGACAACTCCGCAGACTCATCGCATACCAGCGGCACAGGCTACCTCGGCCGCGACCGAACCATCGACCTCATCCAGAGCCCGGACTACGCCGCCGTCAACTTCGTCGGCGAGGGCATCCCCTGGTACAACGACAGCGGCACGCACCGGCCAGAAACTGACTACCTCGAGGCCATGCCCTGGATGGCAACCGACTCATTCGCCGACAACCGCGGCTGGAGAGACACAACAAGCACCATCTCCGTCGACCCCGACACCACCGAAGCCATCATCGTCTTCCAGTCCGACAACGGCGCCACAACACTCGCACAGATGGCCAGCATGCGCGACCGCGGATTCCTCATCTGGGTCAGCGCCCAGTCCATGAACTCCACACTCTCACCCAGCAGCGTACGCAGGATCAACTGGCTCCAACGCCTCTACCCAGAGCTCACCTCCAGCTTCTCCGGCGACATGGCCGACTTCAACGGCGACGGCACCGTCGACTGCGACGACTACGACCTCTTCTTCACCAACTGGTACGACAGCTTCGTCAACGGCTCAGACTACTTCGGCATCTGGGACGGCGACCTCGACGGCGACGGCGACGCCGACTGGGACGACGTCAACTACTTCGGCACACTCTCATCCTGGACCGGCTGCTAACACCCCCACCCCAAGATCAACAAGCCCCCCGTCCCAGACGGGGGTTTTTCACGCCCACAACCAGTCACACCAAGCCCCGCACACCACGGATCCTCACACCCACCGTACAAGCGGGGCAGCGTCGAGCACAGCAAGTCAAAAGGGTCGTTCCTCTCCGCGCTCCTTCCCCGCCCCAGCGGGGAAGGTGGATTCGGCGAAGCCGAAGACGGATGGGGTCATCTCCCAACACCCCGGGTGCCCTGCTTTGAGCCCGCCGCAGGCGGGACAAAGCAGCGCCTCCCCAATCCCCTCTCGCTCCTCTGCGTCCTCTGCGCCCTCTGCCACCTCCGCGTACCCTCTCCCCCAGTGGCAATCGCCCAGTCCCTACTCCCTCACCCTCCCCGGCACACCAACCACCGTCTCCCCATCCCCAACATCACGCGTCACCACCGCGCCCGCGCCAACAACACACCCAGCACCAACAACAACGCCCGGCAGCACCCGCGCCCCAATCCCCACAAGCGAATCGCTGCCAACGCTCACCCCGCCACCCAGCACCGTCCCGGGCGCCACGTGCACGTTCTCTCCGATACGGCAATCGTGCTCCACGATCACGCCCGAGTTGATGATCACGTGCGAGCCAACCCGCGCATCCGCGTTGATCACCGCACCCGCCCCGACAAGAACACCCTCGCCAAGCTCCGCGCTCGCGCTCACCACCGCGCTCGGGTGGATGATCGGCTCCGCAACCCGCGCACCGCTCCCCAGCTCGCCGATGAACCGCCGGCGCGTCCCAACATCACCGATCGCGATCACCACCGGCGCATCGTGGCCCGACGCGCCCCCGATCGCTCCGAGATACTCAAGCGTGCCCGACATCGCGCTGTGCGCGTTGTCGTCGCAATACCCGATCACCCCCATGCCGGACGCACGGATCGTGTCGAACACCACCTTCGCGTGCCCGCCACCGCCAATAAGAAGAATGCCCCGTGCGCTCATGCACCCACTATCGGACACCCCCACAGAAACGCAAGAACGATCGCCACGACAGCAGCCAAAAAAGTCGGCGCAAAAAAAGCGACGCCGGGCTGTAGCGCAACCCGACGCCGGGTGGGTAGGTAACTCGTACTGGTTCGTTGGGCTCGTGGTGCAACGCACGGGCCCATATTCTGTCCTGGGGACCCACCTTGTCCGAACCAGCGGTGGAGAGCAGCCCCGCCCACTGTGAATGTGCCTCGGCACGCCGTCCGCTCAGGGCCGGGTCCGAAGACCCGTTCAGAGAGAAGGACAACCGATAATGCTGCCCGTAAAACCCGTCCCAGTCGGCTTTTCTGCCTCGGTCTGCATTCAATGTACGGACAATCAGGTCCCGTGCCACCCAATGTATCGGTAGACCCGCTGAATTCCGTGATTCTTTGGGAGAATCGCCCCCACGCACCCCCAAAACACGAACTTCTCACCATGCCCAGAGACAACGACCACAGCACCAAACCCACCCGCATAGCCGCGGTCCAGTTCCTCAACACCATCACCCTGATTGAGGGGCTCAACACGTGGGACGGCTGCCGCCTCGTCAAAGCGGTCCCCGCCAGGATCGCCCCCATGCTGACCGCCAACGAAACCGACGTCGGGCTCGCATCCATCGTCGACGCCCTCAACCCAGAAAACGACCTCGCCCTCATCCCATCGGGCATGATCGGCTGCGACGGCCCGACCCTCACCGTCCGCCTCTTCTCATCCGTCCCCATCGAACAGATCACACGCGTCCACGCCGACACCGACTCGCACACCTCCGTCATGCTCGCCGACCTGCTCCTCCGCGAGCAGCACGACATCGCCGCCGAGTTCGTCGAGTTCGACGCCCGCGAACGCATGAGCATCGCCCAGAGCCGCGACGTAAACCCCGACGAGGCATGGCCCGAGACCCTGCTCATCATCGGCGACAAGGTCGTCGCCGACTCGCCCCCCGCAATTCGCTACCCCCACCAGATCGACCTCGGCGAGGCTTGGCACGCCCTCACCGGCCTCCCGTTCGTCTACGCCTGCTGGATGTGCCGCGCAGACGACCTGGGTTCCACCATGATCGACGAGGCCGCCGCCATGCTCGAGCGCGTCCGCCTCCGCAACGACCAACGCCTCGACTGGCTCGTCACCCGCGAGGCCGCCGCCCACAGCTGGCCCGCCGATCTCGCACGAACCTACATCGGCCAGCTCCTCAGCTTCAACGTCGACGACCGCGCCCGCCAAGCCGTCGAACGCTTCGCAACCATGCTCCGCGAGCACGCCATCCTCGACGCGAAACAACCGCGATGGGTCACGTCCAACTCGACTCACCTCACAACGCCGTAAGAGCAAGGCCTCATGGACGCGCAACCGCTCGAAGAGTTCGCCGCCGCCGCACGCGCGTACTGCGCGCTCATCGATGCGCTGACGCAGGATCGCCCACGCAATCTCTATTCAAGCCTGGAACGCCTCCTTGCGCGCCTGCATGCCGCCATCCTGCAGATCGACGCGGACCCCGACGCCCCCGAAACACCCGACGCCGAGTCCAGAGACAGAAGGCACGAGCAGTGGAAAGCAATCGCT
This sequence comes from Phycisphaerales bacterium, assembly GCA_017642965.1. Lineage (GTDB taxonomy): Bacteria > Planctomycetota > Phycisphaerae > Phycisphaerales > UBA1924 > UBA1924. The sequence continues at coordinate 70,822 of JAEPOJ010000017.1, read as the reverse complement.
CAACGACTCGAACAACTCACCGCGGACGAAACAAACCAGCTCTACGACCTGCACATCGAATCCTGGAACACCGCAAAGCCCGCCGACAACTATTGTGCCATCCGCGCATCCATGCTCTGGGACGACCTCGCGGACATCTATTCTGATCTCAGGAACGGCCTGCGCCATTGGGACATGAACACCGTTGACGCTCGACGCGAAGCATCCTGGAAGTGGCGTGTCAACTACGAGACCCACTGGGGCACGCACCTGGCTCGCGCGATACAGACCATCCACGAGATCCGGTACCGCCTCGGCGTGAACTAGGTCCGATCCGATCGTATAAACTCGATCATGCCCGCCCTGAGCAAAGCCCGCACCCCCTGCATCGCGCGACTCGCGCGAGAACTCGGCTTCGCCTCAAAGCCCACTCTTATCCGCCACCTCGACCGCATCGACGAGCTCGGGCCACAGATCGACCCCGACCTCGTCTACCCCGAGGACTGGGTCGTCTTCCGCGTCACCGCCTACCGCCCCAACATCGACGCGCCAGACATGGTGCCCGGCGACGCACTCCGCGGCGACCTCTCCGCGCTCGCCGAGTCCATCTCCGAGGCCGCCTCACTCACACCACAAGACATCACCCAGCCCACGCTGAGCATCAACAACCTCTGCCAGCGCTGGAGCGTCAGCCGCAAGACCATCGAGCGCTACCGCCGTCTCGGGCTGATCGCGCGACGCCTCGACCTCGGGCAGGGGCGCCGCTCCATCGTCTTCCCACTCTCCGCCGTCGAATGGTTCGAGACCCTCCACGCCGACCGCCTCGGCCGCGCCGCACGCTTCGACCGCATCCCGCAGCGCGAGCTGGCCCGCATCGAGCGCTGGGCCCGCGCCTACCACCGCCGCCTCGGCTGCTCACGTTCACAGTCCGCCCTGCGCATCTCCCAGCGCCTCGGCCACTCGCACGAGGGTGTCCGCCAGGTTCTCCTGCGGATCGACGAGCAGCACAGCAAGCCCATCTTCAGCGAGCCCGGGCCCGCCGGCGACCGCGAGGGCCTCTTCGCTATCCGCGCCCAGCTGCGCGGCATCGAACCAAAGCAGATCGCCAAGCACCTCGACCGCCGCGTCAGCTCCATCGGACGCGCCATGCGCCTCACCCGCGCCCGCCTGCTCCGCGAGCTCGCCCTGCCGCAGATCCCCGTCGATGACGACGAGCTGCGCGAAGCCCTCGAGCCCCAGCCCGTCCAGCACATCGAGCACACCCACGCGCCCCAGGATCTCGCGGCACTCATCGACACCATGCGCCTGCGCACGCCCAGCGTCGGCTACGAAGAGCAGGTCCGCGCCAGAGCCGTCTTCCTCCTCCGCCGCCACTGCGGGCACCGCATCGCCCAGATCCAGGACCGCGCCCCCAGCGCCTCGCTGCTCGACGAGATCGAGACCGACCTCCGCCTGATCACCATGCTCAAGCGCGCCCTGCTGAGCACCCAGCTCACGCTCGTGCTCTCGAGCATCGAGAACCGACTCGGCGGCGCCATCGATTCGCTCACGCCTACCCGCGCCGCCCAGCTCGTGCTCGGCGGGATCGGCGTCGCCTCGGGCGCAATCGACCGCCACGACCCGACGCACGGCGGACGCATCGCCGCGCCCATCGGGCTCGCCGTCAACCGCTACGCCGCCGCACAGCCGGACGTCGCCCAGCCCGCCAGCACCGGACGCGCCATGCGCCGCATCGCCTCGGGCATCGACATCCCGGACTGGACCCGCTCCGTCTCCACCTGGCAACGCTGGCTCGACCCCGACCCCCGCATCGCGGGCATCCTCGGCCAGCTCGAAGAACGCGACCGCGTCGTCCTCGTCCTGCGCTACGCGCTCGGCGAGGCCCACCCCATCACGCGCCGGGCGCTCGCCGACCTGCTCGACACCCGCCCCATCCACGCCGCCCGCTACGAACGCGCCGCCATCCGCAACGCGAGAACACGCGTCAGAGAATTAGAAACGGTTGAATAATGACCCGCCCGCGGTGTATATTCAGGGTGATGATCCCCCGCCTGCTGCTCGCCATCCTGCTGCTGAGCACGCACACGCTCTCGCTGCGTGCCGCGATGGGTGCGAACACCGCCGAGCAAACCAGTAGCGGAGCGCTGATTGCGTGCTGCCCGCTGTGCGTGCCCAGCACCGACCAATCCGGCGGCTGCGGCTGCGGGTGCGGCGAGCTCGAGCAGGACGACCGCGTCCCCACCTCACCAGACGATGTGCCGGGCGTCATCAACCCCGAGCGATGGATCCCCGACCCGGAACCGTCCCAGACCCACGAGGCCCAAACGATCGAGCGGCCCTACGCCGCGATCGCCTCGCTCTGCGACGACGCCCCGGGCCACACCGAGCACAACCGATTCCTTGCGCGTGTCGGGGTATGGCTGAACTGAGCACACGGATCATGCCGCGCGCAGCGTGCGCATGAACCGTCTCCGCTTTCCATACCCAAACACCCCAACCTGCGCCGATCGCGCAAGGAGTTCTCCCATGATGTTCAAGACACTGACCGCCACCGCCCTGACCGCTGTTCTCCCCCTCACCCTGATCGGGTGCGCCTCAACCCAGACCCGCGACGACGAACCCGCGCAGCAAGCCAGCGACGAGATGGTCTACGCCAGCGGCGCTACCCTCCGCGTCGACGGGCTCGGCTGCCCGATGTGCGCCGAGAGCATCTCGATCCTGATGGGCAACATCGACGCCGTCACCGACTCGCGCGTCGACCTCTCGTCCGGCACCGTCCACGTCGATCTCGATCCGAGCGTGGGCGTGACGCCCTCCCAGCTCCGCAGCGCCATCGACGACGGCGGCTTCACCTTCCGCTCCATCGCGTTCGAGAAGTGAGCCAGCCATGCGCATACAGAAACTCATCATCACCAGCGCGATCTGTGCGCTGGCCCCGATCAGCATCGCCCAGGAATCGGCGCTGTCGCTTGCGGCGACGCAGCCGGCCAAGGGGCGCATCACCTGGCGTGAGCAGGCCCGTTTCGAAAAGTACGAGCTCGGCAATGAGGAGATCGATCAGTTCACGATCGACACCCGCCTGACCTACGGCGTGTCCAAGGACATCGCGCTGACGCTCAATGTGCCGACGGTGTTGCGTGATCGCGAGAACGGGATCGACGATCAGAACGGTCTGGGCGACGCGACCTTGTCGCTTAAGTGGCGGTTCTGGCAGCACGACCCCGGGCCGATCGATACCAACCGGCTCGCGCTGATCGGTGGTGTTCGGATGCCGACGGGCACCGACGGGCTGAGCAGCGATGGCTGGGACCCGATGGTCGGTCTGATCTTTACGCGTGTTTCGGGTCGCCACGGCATCAACGCGGCGGCGACCTACCTGCTCAGCACGGACGGGCTCGCCAGCCCGATCAGCGCGGGGACGGGCACAGATGATCTGTTGACGCTGGAGACGTCGTATCTGTACCGGCTCGCGCCGAGCGAGTACACGAGCGAGACGGAGGCGTCGTGGTATTTCACGGTGGAGTCGTTTGTTGATTACGAGACGAACGGCGATCTCGCGTGGCGGGTCGCGCCGGGTGTGCTCTATGAGGCGCGCCGGTTCACGGTGGAGCTGTCGCCGATCGTTCCGATCGTCAACGATATCGACCATCGAGCGGAGCTCGACTGGGGGGTGGCGCTGGGTGTGCGTGTGCTGTTCTGATCCGGGCGGTCAGTTCTGTTGCTGGGTGTCCGGGTCGACGTAGTAGATGCCTTTTTCCTCGGGCTGGTCGTAGAGCTCGGGGTGGAGGTATCGGCCCTGTTCGTGGGCGGATTTCTGCTCTTCGACGATGACGGGGTTGGCCTGGGCGAAGGGGTCCTGGCGGATGCCTGTGATCTGCCATGAGACCTTGAGCCCTGGCGATCCGCCGGCGATTGAGAACTGGCGTTCGTTGATTTCCTCGGCGATGTAGACGGGCGCGTAGCCACCGATGCAGGTGAGCTGGTATCGGAACTCGGTGTTGAGCGCGTCGAAGTAGGACGGCATGGTGACGGTGGCGGTGCCGTCCTCGTTGAGGGTGACGACGCCGTCGTAGATGTTCTTCATATCGGGCGATTCGACGAAGGAGTGCGAGAGGTACATGTTTGCGGGGTCAAGCGGGTGGTCGATTTTGAATGTGCCCGAGCCCTTGGAGAGTGAGCCGGAGACAAAGACATTCCCGGCGAAGTTGCCTGCGAGCCCGCCTGATCCGCTTGTGCCGTAGATGCCCCAGCCGGAGCCGTTGTGCGATCCCCAGACGCCTATGCCGAGGAATCCTTCGCCTCGGTTCTCGCCTCGGAGTGCGGTTGAGTTGCCGCCGGGGCTTGTGGAGGTGATGGTGGAGTGGACGCCGTAGGCGGAGGATGAAGTTGATGCGTTGGTGACGCGGAGTGCGGCGGTGGAGCCGGTCAATGCTGCCCTCTCGAAGAGTCCGGCGTGCCCGCTGCCCGCGGTACGCGCACGGAGGGCGTTGCCAGAGTTCGTGCTGAGGACGGTGAACTCGCCGCCGTTGCCGGTGGAGGTGATGCCGTATATGCCTGATCCTGTGTCGCTTGAGCCGCCGGTGCCGACACGTTCACCGATGCCGAAGACGCCGGCCGGCGTCTGGATGGGTGGGAACGACGAGTAATCGCCGCCGAAGCCGACGAGTCCCCAGGTCGGCCCGTCTGCGCCGATGGCGTAGCCGGATGTATCAATATTTGTGATGTTGAAGATTCCGCTGCTGCTGCTCGCTGGGAACCCGTTCTGGACGTACGGGAGTGTGAGGCGTTCTGCGACTTCTGCTCCGAGCGAGAAGATTGAGCGGGGCGCGAAGTCGATGGGCGTGCGCGGGTTGAGTGTGGTGTAGGGGCCGCCGCCGCCGGAGGGTCGGACCTCGATCTGCAGGTAGCGTCCTGCCGCGGTTGAGAAGTCGGTTGTGCCCATGTCGAGCTGTACGGAGAAGACGCCGTTCTCGACGGGGACGCCGGAGCGTGGGTTGGTGAAGCCGAGCTGTGTATCGGGTGCGCCGATGGTCTGGTCGTCCCAGAGCGTGAATCGGAAGTCGTATGTGCCGTCCGCTGGTGCGCCGTTGTCGTTGAGTGTGCCCTGGTAGGTGAACAGGTTCTGTGCGCTGGATAGGGAAGCGGCAGCGCCGACGGTTGCGGCAATGATTGCGTTGATTGATTTGTTCTTGCGGTGTGACATCGTGATGGCCCTCTCTGGCGATGCGTGGGGGAAAGTGTGGTGCGAGTGTAGCATTTTATTGGTGTGTGTTACAAGGGAATTTGCAGGGGTGGTGGGTGAGGGAAGGGTTGTTGGAGAGCCCCCTCCGTCCCGCGAGAGGTGGAACTGCGACTCGCTGCGCCGATCCACCTTTCCCGGATGACTTGGGGAGGATGCTTGGTTTGAGGCACTTGGTTTTTGGGCGACCCCCTCCGTCCCGCTTGCGCGTGACACCTCCCCCGCAGGTGCGGGGGAGGCGGCGTGGGTTGAGGAGAGGTGTAGTTGGGAAGCCCCCTCCGCCTCGCTTTGCTCGGCACCTCCCCCGTTCCGCCCTTGGCGGATCTGCGACATGCTGGGGAGGAAATAAGCGCTGGCTTTGCGTTGGGTTTCGGCGTGGGCGGGGGTTGTGGGTTTGTCTTTGAGGATGTCGTGTGTGCGGACGAGCGCGAGGGCCTCGGCTTCGGGGCGCACGTAGTCGGTGCGCGAGGTGCTGATGCGCTGCATGCAGGACTTGGCAAGCTTGAACTTGTCGGACTCGAGGAGGTCGGCGAGTGCGGGGAGTGAGAGCTTGTGGATGGCGCAGAGATCGAGGGAGGAGATGGAGGGGTTGAGGAGGTCTTCGAGGAGGTCGTTGGAAAGAGGAGGCAATGGGCAATGGGCAGTAGGCAATGGGGAAGAGGGGGATTGGTGCGCGGAGGGGGCAGCTGACGCGGAGGGGGGATTGGGGGAAGAGCCCCCTCCGTCCGCTTCGCGGACACCTCCCCCGTCAGGACGGGGGAGGCGAGTGGGTGTGGCTGGTGGGAAGGCGGCGTTGAAGTCGTACTCGGCGAATCGGTTTGATGTCTGCATGTTGGGAATTGTCGCAGACGGCGTGTGCGGCTCAAGTGAGGCGTTGGGTAGCGCACGGATTTTGCGCACAGATCGTGAGATGTGGGGTGAGATTGCGCACAAAGCGTGAGATAGGGGCGGGGTGTTGGGTGAACGGGGAGGGTGCGGAGGGGTTGAAGAGGGGGTACGCAGAGGTGGCAGAGAGCGCTGAGGACGCAGAGAAGAGAGGTGTGAGATCGGTGGAATGCGGGTGGTGCTTGTGTTTGGGCTGCATCAAGGACATGCAGGAGACTTCGTTACCTGCATGGCACCCAGCCAAACTAAACTGATACGAACTATTCGATCTTCACGAAATCATCGTCACAATACATATAGACATCATTTGCGCCTATGGCTCTGCGAGCAGTCATCGTGAATACCTTGCTGCTTGAAGAGACGCTGTTCGCAATGAAATCCTTTCTCTTTGCAACCAGGTCGCCGTCGCTGTTTAAGATTTCAGTACCGCCTTTACCGGCGCAAACGATGTACCTCCCCTCCGCAACTATGGCTACAAAGTCATACACTGGCGATGTGAACTCACCCGACAAGCTGTCGTATAGCTGAGGCATTCTCTCATCGCTCCTTGAACGCAATACCAGTCCGGAGGTAGTGATACCGTGAACTGTGTATTCTGCAGTGAATGAAGTGACAAGCTCTTTGTTGAAGTAGACACTGGAGCCATCAGACCCAGACTCAATCCACCAGTCACCCGAAACATAGGACGGAGATGATCTATACACGTGAAGAAGCTCAAGTTGTGAAGAATAGAGCCCCCAAGCCCCGTCGTTACTACGAAGGACGGCATGATTGACACCAACTTCCCAGAGCCCAACAAAGGGCCCTAGCAACTCGATCCCACTGTCAATATCGACTGCATACCAAGAATCATCTGCCGAGCTACGGGCCCAGAGGATACCATGATTATGAACCCACGCGACACGAGTTGCAGACAGTTTCTCAAAGTCAATACTGGCGTTTAAAGAAAGACCGCCATTATTCATCGGTTCTCCATCGACGACAACTGCTTCATCAGTAATCGCGAACACTCTCGCCGCATCGCTTGCTACTTTTTTCCCTTCAGCACTATAAACATCCTCAAGTAAACCAGTGGATCCTGACACAGCATAAAACCTGTCGTTGAGAATGCGCGGATGTACCAAGTCGTGCACGGCAATGACCTCGCCGCAGCTACTCACCACTGCTTTCACACCCACTGAAACTTCTAGAGCATACTGATACAACCTAGGATGCTCGCTTGATGCGAGGCCGCTGCAGCTCGCCGGCGTTGCCCATAAACCTGTATACAATACCAAGGATATAATAATCTTCATTTGTATCTATTCCTTGTATAGAGCTCTTCCATGATCGCCCTGTTGCGCAAGTATTCGTTTCGAACATCACTTGACATATCCCTGAGTACTTGGTGCATCTCGGCTGTGAGGGGTGAGGCGTGAGACTGGGGACGCATGGGGTAGGGTAGGTTTGCTTGTGCAGGTGAGGTGTCCCCTGCAACCCCTCTTGGGGAGGGGACATCAATTATCATTGAGTGGGCATGTCCAGCCGAGGTGGCCTCGTTCTGGGACGGGGAGTGCGTTGATGTCGAAGTAGAACGAGGGCTTCATCCTTTGGAGATCCTGCGGTGCCCAGCGTTCGATGCGTCCTTCGCGAGCGACGATGAGGTTGCCGATCGAGTCGTATGTTGCCCAGTCGTCTTTCGGTGAAAAGAAATCTGGGTGATCGGGCATAATGAACTCGAAGATTCGGCCTGATTGGCCGGTGAAACCCCGGTAGTGGAGTTGAATCTCGGGCCAATTCTCTCGTTGGATGGACCAGTATGCGTTTCGCATGAGATAGTCGGTGGGATCGCTTTGTTCGTTGTATCCATCGGGGAAAACTTGTTGCCATCCGTCGCGTCTGAGGCGGGGGTAGAGGACGCCTTCGTCTTCGCCGAAGCGTTCGCTGTCGTGTCGGATGTACTCGATGTGTTGTGGTTCCAGTTCTTTGACTGTATCAGGTTTGAGTTCTTCGTAGCAAGGCATCGAAGGGTGGCCTTCGAGGTTGAGTGCGAGGGTGTTGCTACCTTGCCAGAGGCCGCCTCCGAACCATGCGCCGTAGTTGTACCAGATTGCGATGGGTTCGAGGGAAGGTGGCTTGCAGATGGCGTTCCATGTTTCGCCCTTGCCGCCCATCGCGAGGTAGACCATTCGTGATCCGTCGTGTGAGAGATCGCAGCGTGCAGGATAGAGGCGGCCTGCGAACCATGAGCCGTGTTCGACATTGTCTGTGTCGGTGCGGAATCTGATGATGTGGTAGCGTTTCGATGGGCCCCGGCGGAGGATGACGACGACGGGCGCTTCTTTCGCGGCGAGGAGGTGGAGGCGGGGATGAGGCGGTGGTTTGGTCATCTCGTTGGATGATACGGGAGGGGATGCGTGTGCAAGGGAGGTGTCCCCTGCAACCCCTCTTGGGGAGGGGGATGGGTTGGGGTGTTGTGTTGTTGGTTGTGTTTGAGGTATGGGTGCCGATGGTGGTTGGGGGCACGGGTTGTCCTTCGGAGCAACCCGTGGTACCCGGATAGATATGATCTCGGTATGAAGGCAATGTTCACATCGTTGATCGTTTGCATCTTGATCTTTGTTTCACTCGGTGCTCTCGTGCTTCCTACGGGAGGTGCGCAGACTGAGCTGCGAACGCTCTATATTGGATACCACGAGAGCGATTCGGGGCAACCAGAAGCACGGATTGATCGGATTGCGAAGACTTTCCACTTTGGTGTGAAGCCGCCGTTTGTTCCGGTATGTGTTGTTGAACTGCGAATCGAGAACCATGAGTACCGATCAGTAGACCCCATCTTCGGCAAGGTGTTGTGGTCTGATGTTCGCGAAGATCGATCGATGGTTGTTCGATTGATCGACGGTGAAGATCGGGAGGAGGAGCTTCGGTACTGGCACTTACCCAGCCAGCATTCGGGAAATACGAAGGATACTTATATTCAGGACATTGAGCAGCAGGTGAAAGATCTCGATCTTCCAGATGGGATGGGCGATGGATTCAGCGAGCAAATGAACAGTATGCTGGGGATTGGCGAAGCGATAGGAGATGACCGGCGCGAAGAGATGGTCTCGCTTGCGGTTGATGCACTCCGAGCTTCTGAGTTTGATTGGGCGGGGGATCTTCTTGAGTCGCGAAAAGTGAGTTGGACCACAGGCACAAGCAGTGGGTTTGGTGGGATTGTGGTGTACGCGATGATCTCGTTTATGATCGCGATTCTGTTCGGGTTGATCTGCTTTGTGCGATTGAGGAAGTGAGTTGGGCTACAGACATTCACAAAGACCCCATCCGATCCGCCTGCGGCGGACCACCTTCCCTCGTCCGCCAGAGGCGGATCTTCGACAGGCGGGGAAGGCAATAAGAACCCCCTCCGTCACGCTGGCGCGTGACACCTCCCCCGCCGGGGCGGGGGAGGCACGAAGAGCAGGAGCGATGTGTGGTTAGACCTTTGCGAGGCGGGTTTTGACGTTGTCGAGGACGTTCATGAAGTTGATGTAGCCGTCGTAGGGGGAGTCGTAGGGGGAGAAGTATTTGTGGACGTCGCCGTCGGCCCAGTATTTGGTGCACATGTAGTAGAAGTGGTCGCTGGTTGTCAGCTTGCGCCAGTCGGTGACGATGTACTCGATGTCCTGGAGCTTCTTGGGATCGCCCTTTGATTTGGCTTCGACGAGGCGGTCCTTGAGGATCTTTTCGACGCGGTAGGTTTCTTCGAGGGCGTTGTGTTGCATGGCGTTGCCGCGCCAGGCGGTGAGGTCGCGTTCGGTGTCGGCCCAGGAGATGAAGTCGGGGACGTCGTACTCGCCGATGGGGGCGAAGTGCTGGAGGGCCTCGGAGGGTGTGATGAAGTGGTTTTCGGTGGTGCCGTCGGATTTGTGGGCGACATCGAAGATGGCGGTGGGCAGGTGCTCGAGGAACTTGAAGATCCCGGTGTCTGCCCATTGGTGTTCGCCGAAGGTTTCGTAGTCCATGAAGAGGTTGCAAAGGTAGCCGTCGCCGTTGATCTGGTGGACCCAGCGGGCGAACTTCTCGGCGGAGAGGGGGTATTCCTCCCAGCCCTTGTTGCCGAAGCGGAAGGCGATGTCGTCGGAGAGCTTGTAGTTTTTGAGGAGGAGGCCGAAGGGGCGGTCGTTGGGGCCGAGGATGACGCCGTTCTTATCGCAGGCAAGACCCCCTCCGTTCCGCCCGAGGCGGATCTGCGACGCCTCATCGCTGAGATCTGCGGGGATGTTTGGTGGGCGGTAGACGTAGGCGGGTGAGCGGTAGCCGAGGTGGCGATCGACGCCTTCGCAGATGGCGCCGAGGAAGCGGGGGTCGCCGTTCTCGTCCTTGATTTTGACGAGGGCGCGGGAGAGCTCGTTGGCGTAGATGAGCTCGGTGTTGCGGAAGACCTTTGGTGTCTGGCCGAAGTGCTCCTGGATGAGCTTGGTGTGCATGTCGATCTGGGTGTGGAACTCGTCCTGGGAGTAGAGAAATGAGAGGGAGTGGTAGTAGGTCTCGGCGACGAACTCGCAGCACCCGGTTTGGGCGAGCTCAACGAAGAGGTCGAGGACATCGGGGGTGAACTTTTTCCATTGCTCGATGACGGTGCCGGTGATGGCGTAGGAGACGCGGAAGTTGCCCTCGTGCTTTTTGATGAGGTCGAGGATGAGCTTTGTTGTTGGGCGGTAGCACTTGTTGGCGACCTTTTCGGCGATCTCGCCGTTGGCGTCCTCGTTGAAGTAGAAGGGGTCCGTGTTGAAGACGGAGTAGGGCTTGAGGCGGTGTGGCTGGTGGACCTGGAAGTAGAAGACGATTGATGCCATGGCGCGGGATCCCCACTGGTGTTCGTGTGCGACACTGTATTGTCGTTAAAACGGGGAGGATGACAAGAAGATTCGTGGGAAGTTGGTGGGATCTGAGCGCGGGAGGGGGAGAGAGGCAATGGGCAGTAGGCAATAGGCAATGGGAAGAGGGGAAGAGAAGAGGTACGCGGAGGTGGCAGAGGGCGCGGAGTACGCAGAGGGGGATTGGGGTAGTGAGATCATTTTCCTCCCTGCGGGGCGCGGGGAGGGACAGGAGAAGACCCCATCCGTCTCGCGAAGACGCGAGCCACCTTCCCCACGGGGTGGGGAAGGCAACAAGCGGAAGACCCCCTCCGTCACGCTGGCGCGTGACACCTCCCCCGTTCCGCCGAAGGCGGATCTGCGACCGACGGGGGAGGCACGAAGAGGTGGTTGTGGGTTGCGTTAGTTGGCGATGGCGACTTCGACTTTGCCGCCGGGTTTGTCCATGATGGAGAGGCCGAGGGCGGTGAGTTGGTCGCGGATGGCGTCGGCGGCGGCGAAGTCTTTGGATTTTTTGGCGGCGGCGCGTTGTTGGAGGAGGGACTCGATCTCGTCGGAGGGGGTGACGCCGGGTTGGTAGAGGGCGATGCCGGTGTCTTGGGCCTCGGTTGAATATTGAAGGAGATCGCACACGGAGAGGAACGCGTCGAACTGGGTCATGAGTTCGGCGTCGGCTTGCGTTGGTTCGGGTGTGTCCTTGATCCACTTGTTGATCGCACCGATCGCGCCGGCGATGTTGAGGTCTTCGTTCATCGCGTTGACGACGGCGTCTCGGACGGCGGCGTTGGTTTCGCCGGGCTGGGCCTGCTTGCCAGATTCGATGAAGCGCTTCCAGCGCTGTGCGGTTCGGGTGGAGTCCTTGAGTCCTTGGATGGAGAAGTCGGCGTTGGCGCGGTAGTGGGTTTTGATGAGTTCTAAGCGGATGGCGGCGGGGTCGAAGCCTTTGGCGGTCAGATCGCCCAGGGTGAACATGGTGCCCTTGGATTTGGACATCTTCTGGCCGTCGACTTTGAGGAAGCGTGGGTGGAACCAGTGGGTCGCGAAGTGGTCGCTGCCGGTGAAGCAGCAGGATTGGGCGATCTCGCATTCGTGGTGGGGGAAGATGTTGTCCTCGCCGCCGGAGTGGAGGTCGATGTGGGCGTGGGTGGCTTTGGCGGCGGGGAGGCCGCCGGGGATGAGGCGGCCGAGGGCCATGGCGGTGCATTCGATGTGCCAGCCGGGGTAGCCGTCGCCCCATGCGTCCTGTCCGGGGACGCGCGGTGAGGGCCACTTCATTTTGTGGGTGTTGTCTTCCTTCCAGAGGAGGAAGTCGGCGGGGTGTTTCTTTTCGGATTGGTTTGATTCGTCGACGCGGCCGCCGGCGCCGCCTTTGAGTTGGTCGAGGGTGTTGCCGGAGAGTTTGCCGTAGCGTTCGAAGCTTTGGACATTGAAGTAGATGGCGCGGCTGCCGGGCTCGCCTGCGGGGTAGGCGTCGCCTTTTTCGAGAAGGTCTTCGATGACCTGTTTCATTTCTTTGATGTTGCCCGTGGCGCGGGGCATGTAAGTTGGTGTGTTCTTGTCACGGTCACGATCGTCAATAGCGACCTTCATGCCCAACGCGATCGCGTCGGCTTTGAAGCGGGCTTCGTAGAACTGGGCGATCTGGAAGGGGTTGTTGGGGACGACGTTGGCATCGGGGGGGAGGGTGCCTGATTTTTTGGCTTCGAGGATTCGGCGTGCGGCGACGTCCATTTTGTCTTCGCCGGCGCCGTCGGCGTTGTCGTCGTCGGTCATGTGGCCGACGTCGGTGATGTTCATGACGTGGGTGACCTGGCGCGGGCCTTGGTGCTCGTTGCCGTTGGTATCGGTGAGGGTGCAGAGGGGGGATTCGAGCCAGCGGCGGAGGAGGTCGGCGGCGAGGAATGAGCGGAAGTTGCCGATGTGGGCGTCGTCGTAGACGGTTGGGCCGCAGGTGTAGAAGCGGATGTGGTCCGGGTCCTGAGGGACGAAGGGCTCGAGGGATTTGGTGAGTGTGTTGTACAGCTTGAGTGGCATTGGGGATGGTAGGGAGGGGGGGAGAGAGGCAATGGGCAATAGGCAATAGGCAATAGGCAATGGGGAAGAGGGGTGGGTTGTCGGGGGTGGCCGTTCCTGCTTTGTCCGTCTGGGATGGGTCGAAGCTGGGGACCGGGCCAAGGGGAGTGGTTCGATGCTGTCCCTCCCTGCGCCCCGCGGGGAGGTGGCACGGCGTCTTCGGCGTGACGGAGGGGGTGTCTTCGTGTTGGGGTTGGTCGGTGTGCGAGAGGTTTACAAATACCCCTCCGATCCGCATATGGCTGACCACCTCCCTCGTCCGCCATAGGCGGATCGCGGGGAGGGACGAGAGCCGCACTGCGCCGCTGCGCGGCGAGTACGGGCACCCAGATGAGTGCGCATGGTTGTTGGGGGATCCCCACCGTTCCGCCAGAGGCGGGGTGCGGGGGAGGCGAGATGGTCGGGAAGAATAAGAGAGACCCCTGGCGCTGGTGCGTGGGAAGTGGGTAGTCAAGACACCCATTGCGCCGCGTTGCGGCGAGTGGTGGCACCCGGAATCGGAGATTGCCGGCGGTGTTACTTGGCGTTCTGGGTGGAGAACTCGTTGAGTTCGTCGGGGACGTCGACGCGGGTGATGCGGACTCGGACGACTCGGGTGGGTTCGGCTTCGAGGATGTCGATCTTCATCATGGGGAGGTCGATCTCCTCGCCGGTTTCGGGGATGCGGCCGAGGGTGGTGTTGACGAAGCCGGAGACGGTGTCGTAGTCGTCGGATTCGGGGAGTTCGAGGCCGATGGCTTCGAGCTCGTCGTTGGCGTCGTCGATCTCGGTGCGGGCGTCGATGGTTGCGGCCTTGGTGGTTGGGTCGAGCTGGATGTTGCCGGAGGGGTCTTCGGGGTCTTCGTACTCGTCCTGGATCTCGCCGAAGATCTCTTCGACGATGTCCTCCATGGTGACAAGGCCGGAGTTGCCGCCGTACTCGTCGAGGATGATGGCGATGTGGACCTGCGCGGCGAGGAGCTGGGCGAGGAGCTCGCGGACGGTTTTGGTTTCGGGGACGAAGGTTGGCTCGCGAGTGACGTCGGAGAGGACGAAAGGTGATCCGTCCTGGCCGTGTGTGGTGATCCAGCGGAGGAGGTCCTTGGCGTAGAGGATGCCCTCGATGTGGTCGAGGTCCTCTCGGTAGACGGGGATGCGTGAGTGGCCGTGCTCGTCGACGAAGCGCATGACCTCGGTGAGATCGTCGGTGTATTGGAGGGCGTCGATCTCGGTGCGGGGGGTCATGATCTGCTCGACGGAGGTCGAGCGGAACTCGACGACGGCCTCGAGCATGTCTCGTTCGGTCTCGTCGAGGCGTGACTCGACCTCGTCGTCGTCGACGATGGAGCGGAGGTCGGAGGCGCTGATGTTGAGGTCCCTGGTGTTCTTCTCGGCGCCGACGAGTCGGCGTACGACCTCGGCGAGGAATCGCTGGGAGGGGAGGAAGGGGACCATGACGAGGTGCGTGGCGCGTGCGACGGGTGCGAGGCGCGCGAGGGCGGTCTCGCCGGCGTGCGTGGCGACGCCCATGGGGACGAGGACGGAGCCGACCCAGATGAGGACGGCGCCGACGGCGAGCCCGAGGATGATGCTGACGACGCTGGGCGCTTCCTCGTGGCGCATGTTTGACGCCCAGAAGACGAAGCAGACGGCGGCGCTGAGGCGGCAGGTGATGGTGAAGACGGAGAGCGACGCGGCGTGTCCGGCGACGTCGTCGAGGATGGTCTCGATGCGTTGTCGGTGCGGGTGCTCGTCGTCGAGCTCGGCGCTCATGCGTACGCGTGAGAGCGTGTGCAGCGCGAGCTCGAGCGCGGCGAAGAACGCGGCGAGCAGGACGCAGGCGAGTGCGCCGATGAGCCACCATCCGGCCATCATGAGCGGCGCTCCTCTTTGAGGTCCGCGGAGAAGACTGGGCCGATGCCGGCGGCGGTGAGGAGCTGGTCCTCGCGTGCGTGCATGCGTGCGAACGCGTCGTCGTCGTGGTCGTCGTGACCGAGGCAGTGGAGCACGCCGTGGATGATGTAGAGGAGGAGCTCGTGCGTGATGGGGTGGTCGCGCCGCAGTGCCTGGCGGTTTGCTTCGTCGGCGCAGACGATGAGGTCGGTGTCGAGGGCCTTGCTCTGGAAGTCGGTGTCGTGTGACGCGAGGTCGAAGGTGAGGACGTCGGTGGTGGTGTCGAGGTCGCAGTAGCGCTTGTGGGCCTCGATCATCTCTGCGTCGTCGACGATGCGGACGCGGACGGAGCCCGTGTTTGGGAGCAGGGCGAGGACGCGGCGTGTGTCGGTGATGAGTTGCTGCAGTGATATTGGCGAGAGCGCGGCGCAGGCGTTCTCAACATGCAGCTCGATCGTTGCGGCTTGGGCGCGTGATCGATGGCTCGGGGGGGGTTGGTCTTCGGCCTCCTGTGGAGGCATCGAAGATCGATCGGGTTCGTCCGTCGTGGGCATGGTCGGGAGTGTATCCGTGTAAGCGCGGCGTCAGCACACGGCCGCGAAGTGCTGATGAGGGACTACTTTATCGTCCGTTTGTCGGATAACCAAGCGTATGTATCCACAAAGAGGGCGCAGAAAACAACCCGAACAAACCCCTGGGCATAGGGATTTGCCGTTAATTTAGACAAACTTTGACCGGAGTAAGTCGATATATGTACTTGCCTGCAAGAAAGTTTCTACCTTGTATACAGATCTCTCTCTCCTCCAGCGGGGCGCCTTGGACACATGGCGCCCTGCTTTTTTTTGGTTGGTTTGTGCGTTGCGCGTTGCGGAGTGCCCGCGTTGGTGTGTTGGGTGTTTACCATCTTCTTCCTGTTGAGATTGATCGGAGTAGGCGCGGATGCAGATGGACAGTGAGCGGATCCTGGTGACGGGCAGCGCGGGGTTTATTGGCTCGCACGTGTGCGGCGCGTTGTTGTCTCGTGGTGCGCGGGTGGTCGGGGTGGACAACCTCGATCCGTTCTATGACCCGGATCGCAAGCGGCTGAACCACGATGCGCTGATCGGAGCGCACCCAGAGCGGTTTGTCTGGCACGAGGTCGACATCACGGGAGCGGGGACGATCGAGACGATCATGCGCGATGCTGGCGTGACGGGCGTGATCCACCTTGCGGCGAAGGCGGGCGTGCGGCCAAGCATCGAGGACCCGGGCGGGTACGCGCTGGCGAACGTGGTTGGCACGCAGCGTGTGCTGAGCGCGGCGAGCGCGGCTGGTTGCGCTCGTGTGGTGTGCGCCTCTTCGAGCAGCGTGTACGGGAACAACACGAAGACGCCGTTTGGCGAGGAGGACTCGGTTGAGCACCCGATCTCGCCGTATGCCGCGACGAAGCGTGCGTGCGAGCTGATCGGCGAGACGCACCATCGCCTGACGGGGATGGCGGTGGCGATGCTGCGGTTCTTTACGGTCTTCGGGCCGGGGCAGCGTCCGGACCTGGCGATCAGCCTGTTTCTTGAGCGGGTGTCGCGAGGCGAGACGATCAGCAAGTTCGGGGATGGGACGACGAGCCGGGACTACACGTATATCGATGACATCGTTGCGGGCGTGCTGAGCGCGTACGAGCGGATCGGCGATCATGGGTATCGCATCTGGAACCTGGGCGGTGATCATCCGATCACGCTGAACGAGCTGATCGGCGCGGTGGAGCGTGTGGTTGGGCGGGAAGCGGTGATCGAGCAGATGGGGATGCAGGCGGGCGACGTGGACCGGACGTGGGCGGACCTGTCGCGCAGCCGGGCGGAGCTGGGGTACGCCCCCACCACGTCGATCGAGGACGGAATCGCGCGGCAGTTCGCGTGGATGCGTGATGTTGGGCTGGTTGGTGATCAGGGCACGGGGGCTTGATGATGGCTGAGACGAAGAAGCCGGTGATGCGTGTGATCCGGAACCTGGCGCGCTCTGGCGGCACGCTGGTGGGCAAGTGCATCGGGTGCATGGACGGTGTGACGCTGATCAGCGAGATCCACCCGGCGGACCTGAAGACGACGAACCCGATGATGCAGGCGGGCAAGTGGTTCGGGCTGATCGGGAAGAAGGACATGCTGCGGTGGAAGGTTCGCCCGCCGAGCGTGGCGCAGTTTGTGAGCTTGTGCGACGCGCGGGCGAGGGAGCGGGGGCAGACGCTGGTGCTTCGTGACTGGTCGCACGTGGACTACATCGGTGTGCCGGTGATGCAGCCCAAGCACGGGTTCATGCTGCGTGACGCGATCGAGGCGGTGTACGACGTGCGTTGCGCGGTGACCACGCGTCACCCGATCGATCAGTACCTGTCGCTGATCCAGCTGGGCGTGGTGCAGCCGCACCTTGTGTTCGAGAAGTATTGCGAGGGGTGCCTGCGGTTCGCGGAGTTCGCGGAGGGCAACGGGTTCCACCGGTACGAGGACTTCACGAAGGACCCGGACGCGGTGCTGCGTGGGTTGTGCGATGATCTGGATCTGGAGTTTGATGCGGGGTACCGCGACAAGTGGCACGCGTACACAACGATCACGGGCGACACGGTGCCCTCGCTTGGTCGTGGTTCGCAGAAGAAGGAGATCGTGCACATGCCCCGCAAGGAGGTGGACGGGGCGTTGGTGGAGCGGTTCCGCGCGAACGGGGACTACCAGCGGGCGTGCGCGATCATGGGGTACGAGCCCTGAGTGGCGGCGGTGGTTTACTCGTAGCCGTATTGCTGCATGGGCTGCTCGAATGCCTTGTTGAAGGCGGACTCGAGGTCTGGCGAGATGGTGCGGAGCGAGTTGCCTGACTTGCCGGCGTTCATGAAGTAGGTGCCGGACTGGCGTGACTGGGCGGTGCCGACGAAGAGCGATTGGGACTTGGGATTTTTCGCGTTCTGGTGTTTTTCGCGGATCTCCATGGCGCGCATCGAGTCGAAGGAGCTGGCCTTGACGGCGTCGTCGATGGCGCTGTCTTCGGCGCTGATCTCGAGGAAGTCGAGCACGGCGCGGAGGTGGTGTGCGGTGTCTGCCTTGAGCTGCTCGTACTTGAGGACGTGGACGGGGAAGCGGTCCTGGTCGGCCCATGAGCTGACGTGCTGTTGCCAGGTGCCGAAGCCCTGGGCCTTAAACTCGGGGTCGCCGAGGTTGCCGATGAAGTGGCGTGCGTACTGGGCGTCGGTCATCTGGGCGGTGGTGAGCCCGGAGAGGCGGCGGTAGTTGAGCGCGGAGAAGAGGACGTCTCGTGGGTGGCGGACGATGAGCACGGCACGCTCGGTCTCGGCGGCCTTGGGGTGCTTGTCGGAGAAGGCGAAGTGGGTCTTTGCGATGATGCGCTGGTCGTTCATGACGTCTGTTGGGAGTGGGCGGTGGACGTCGGGGAGCTTGCGCGCGATGTCGAGGGATTGCTCGGGTGGGCCGAACATGGCGCTGTAGAGGAGGAAGCGGAGCCAGGTGTTGCCGGACTTGGGGTAGGAGGCGAGCCAGACGATGCCCATCAGTTGGCTCCTTTCGTGTCGCACCAGCCATGCCAGAGGTTCTGGAACGCGTCGGCGATCTTTGATGCGTAGGCCTGCTCGTCGCAGAGCGGGGAGGCGGCGAGCTGTTCTCGGAGTGAGTTGCGGTTCTGCGCTGAGCGCGGGCCCTGATCGTGGGCGGCTATGGCGCGCTGGATGTACTGCTCAGGGCTCTGGGCGATCCAGTCCTGGGTGTCGGTGGCGTGCATGAGCGAGGCGCTGACGCGCCCGGCGTGGGATTGGCCGAGGAGCGTGACGGTGGGCACGCCCATGTGCATGGCCTCGCAGGTGGTGGTGGTGCCGGTGTATGGGAAGGTGTCGAGTGCGCAGTCGATTTGGTTGTAGAGGTCGAGGTGGTCGTGCACCGTCGGGGTGGAGGCGAGGAGCTCGATGCGTGCGGTGTCGATGTTGCGGGCGGCGAATCGTTCGAGGAGGTCCTCGCGCGCGGCGTGTTGCCCGAGGCGTGCGGTTTTGAGCACGAGCCTTGAGGCGGGGCATTGTGTGAGGATGTCGGCCCAGGTCTGGATGCAGCTGGGGGACATCTTTCGGAGGTCGTTGAAGGAGCCGAAGGTGAAGGGGCGTGCGGGGTCGGGGTCTTTGCAGGTCGGGGCGTCGGCTGGTGGGCGGTAGCAGAGGAAGCAGCCCGGGACGCGGACGAGTGATTCTGTGGCCCAGGCGTCGGATTGGGGCGCGGGGTCGGTGGTGTCGTCGATGATGCGTGCGTCGATGGTGGAGAGGCCGGTGGTGTTGGCGTAGCCGATCATGGTGACGGAGACGGGTGCGGGCTTCGCGGCGAACATGGGGAGCAGGTTGGCGGCGAAGTGGCCGTTGAGCTCGACGAGGATGTCTGGGGCGTCTGCGGCGATCTGCTTGTGGGTCTGGGCGATGCCTTGGGTGCAGGCGTGCCAGTGGTCGCAGGATGCGCGGAGGCGGTCGGACATGGCGTCGGTCGTGTGCGCGGTGTGGTAGAGGTGGACCTCGAAGCGGCTGCGGTCGAGGTGCTCGATGATGGGCTGGGTGAAGTAGGCGATGGAGTGGGTGCGGAGGTCCGGCGAGACGAAGGCGATGCGGATGCGCCGGTCGGGGTCGGGTGTGTTGGTGTGGTTGGTCTGTGGGCGGACGCGGGATTCGACGGCCTTGCCGAAGCGCTGGTGGATGGCGGCGACCTCGTCGGGAGACAATGTGTCGGAGTAGCAGGCGAACATGCAGAGCGCATCGAGGAGCATGGGGTGCTCGGGGTGGTGCGTGAGGGCTTGGTTGATGATGTCGATGGCGCGGTCTGCGTGGGCGAGGTCGGACTCGAGGAGGGCGAGGTTGTTTGCGGCTTCGAGGTGTGCTGGGTTGGCGTCGAGGACGGCGCGGAAGGTTTGGCGCGCGTCGTTGATGTGGCCGGCCTGCATCTGTGCGGTGGCGAGGGGAACCCGGATGTCTGTGAGGTCGGGGGCGAGCGTGAGGGCTCTGGTGAAGGCGTCGATGGCCTGCTCGTGCTTGTCCTGCTTGAGGAGGACGGAGCCGAGCCCGGCGAGGTATTCGGCGGTGTCTGGGGCGAGCTGGGCGGCGCGCTGGGCGTAGTAGAGCGCGCGGTCGTTCTCGTTCATGGCGGCGCTCAGGCCTGCGGCGACGTGGTTGACCTCGGGGAGCGCGGGGTGCTTGCGGAGGATGGGGGTGAGCGCGGCGTTGGCGTGCTGGAGCTGCCCGGCTTGTATGGACTGCATGATGGAGGCGAGCTTCTGGTGGAGCTGCTGTCGCTGCGCCGGGGTGAGCTTGGGTGCGTTGGGCGTGCGTCTGCTCATGCGGATCAGGCGCCCTTCACGCTGCAGTATTCGTCGGCGAGAGCGCGGGCGTGCTTGTCGGCGTTGAGCACGTCGTCGAGTGTGCGTATGGGCGATGTGTTCCAGGCGGACATGACGTGCTCGACGCAGCGGTCGATCTGGCCGAAGGGGAGATCTTCGTTCATAAAGACATTGACGGCGTGCTCGTTGGCGGCGTTGAGGGCGGCGCCGGCATCGCCGCCGGCGTCGATGGCGTGCATGGCGAGGGCGATGGCGGGGTAGCGGGCTGGGTCGATCTGCGCGAAGTCGAGGTTGCCCATTCTGGTGACGTCGAGCTTTGGGGCGCAGCTTGGCGGGCGGTGGGCGTCGCAGAGGGCGTGCTGGATGGGTGCCTTCATGTCCGGTGCGCCGAGCTGTGCGATGACGGAGCAGTCGGCGCACTCGATCATGGCGTGGACGATGGACTGGGGGTGGATGACCGCGCCGAGGCGTTTGGAGGGAAGCCCGAAGAGCCAGTGGGCTTCGAGGAGCTCGAGGGCCTTGTTCATGAGCGTGGCCGAATCGATGGTGACCTTGGCGCCCATGTCCCAGTTCGGGTGGTTGAGCGCGTCCTGGGGTGTGGCGTGCTCGATCTGATCTCGGGACCTGTCGCGGAAGGCGCCGCCTGAGGCGGTGAGGACGACGCGTGAGACGCAGTCGGGTGCGTGCAGCGGCGGGCATGGGTGGTGGCGGTCGAGCGCGGCCAGGCATTGCCATATGCCGGCGTGCTCGGAGTCGAGGGGGAGCAGGCGGGCGCCGGACTCGAATGCGGCTCGGGTGACGAGCGAGCCGGCGGCGACGAGCGATTCCTTGTTGGCGAGGGCAACGTCGGTGCCGATCTCGACGGCGCGGAGCACGGAGCGGAGCCCGGCGATGCCGACGATGGCGCCGACGACGAGGTCGCAGTCGACGTCGTCGACGAGGCGGGTGGCGGCGTCGGGTCCTGTGCGGAGCTTGAGCCCTTGGGGGGTGGTGTCCGGGGCGGTTCGCAGCGCGATGTCCTGCACGCCCCACTGCTGTGCCTGCGCGAGGAGGGCTTTGTGGTCGGAGCCGGCGGCGAGCCCGACGACCTCGTAGCGTGTGGCGTACTCGTGGCGCTTGTGCAGGCCGTTGAGGTGGGCGATGACGTCGAGCGTTTGCGTGCCGATGGATCCGGTGCTGCCGAGCACGATGACGCGTTTGCGCGACGATGGCAGTGCGTGATGTCCGGGCTCGGTCACGGTGATGCGCTCCTTTCCCAAGCGTACGCGGTTACTCGATGCCGAGTTTGGCCAGCTCGCTCGCGGAGAGTGTTCTGCGCGAGTTGGAGTAGAGGCCGCGGCGCTTCTTGGGTGCCTCCTTGGGCGGCTCGTCCTTCTTGGCCTTGGCCTTCGTCTCGGTTTCGGTCTTTGGCTTGGGCTTGGGTGAGGGCTTTGCGTCGCTCTTGCTGAGCTTCGGCTCGGCGATCTGCTCGCCCTCACCCTTCTTCTGCGGCGGCGTGGGTCGGCGGCGTGGGCGTCGGCGCTTGGGCTGATCGCCCTGATCCTCCTGCTGATCATCCTGATCGGCGTTGTCGGCTTGCGGCGCGGTGTCCTTGTCCGACGCTTCGCTGCTTGCGTCGTCATCGGACTCGGCGTCCTGTTCGTCGTTGTTCTCGGAGCTGTTCTCGGATTCGGCGCCCGAGCGTCCGCGCCCGCCGCGGCGGCGACGGCGTCGGCGCTTCTTGCGTGGCTGGTCGTCGCCCGAGGCCTCGTCCTGATCGTCCCTGCTCTGGGCGTCGTCGGACGATGCGTTCTCGTCGGCGTCGTCATCGCTGCTCGCGGCAGCGTTGTCCTCGGATGAGTCCTCGGCGGTTTCGGCATCGCCCTTGGAGCGTCCGCGCCCGCCGCGGCGGCGACGGCGACGCTTTTTCTTGGGGGCATCGAACGATTCGTTCTCGTCGAGATCGCCCTCGACCGGGAGTTCGGCGTCCTCGGCCTGCTCGGCCTTCTTGGCGATCTCCTCGGCGAGCTTCTGGACGGTGGTCTCGTCGACCTCTTCGAGCGGGTCCTTGGCCCATGAGCCATCGGGCGAGCTCTCGTCTCGCCATTCGACGATGCTGGGCTCGGGGTCCGGGCCTTTGGGTGACTTGAGCTTCTCGATGGCGATGTCGTTGTTGTTTTTGTCGTAGGCGTAGAAGGCGACGCGGTCGATGGGGAGCGACTCGCTGACGCGTACGTCGAGGAGCTTGCCGGAGACGAGCTCGATGCGTGTGAGGCTTGATCGCTTGGTGGAGAGCAGCGAGCTGGCGACGCGCGGGTTGACGACGAGCTCGGCGCGGTGGACCTTGTCGTGGGTGAGGAGCGCGGCGAGGTCGCGGATGGCGGTGGATGCGACGGAGTCGGGCTTCTTGACGAGCCCGCGTCCGTGGCAGACGGGGCAGTCGGCGAAGTGGTGGGACTCCATTGAGCCGCGCATGCGCTGTCGGGTCATCTCGAGGAGCCCGAATGGCGAGATGGGCGCGGTTGTGGATTTGGCGCGGTCGCGCTTGAGGCGTTCGTTGAATCGCTGCTCGATCTGCTTACGGTGCGATGAGAAACGCATGTCGATCATGTCGCAGACGACGAGGCCGCCCATGTCTCGGAGGCGGAGCTGTCTGCAGATGGCGTCGACGGCTTCGAGGTTGGTCTGGAAGGCGTTGGTCTCGGCATCTCGTGCGGCGCGGGAGCGGCCGGAGTTGACGTCGATGGCGACGAGCGCCTCGGTCTGGTCGATGACCAGGCGGCCGCCGGATGGGAGCATGACCTCGCGGGCGTGGATCTCGTTGATCTGTGATTCGAGCCCGAACGCGTGGAAGATGGGCAGCTCGCCCTTGTAGTGCGAGAGCTTGGCGCCGGAGCGTGGCGCAGCGATCTTGATGAATCGTGCGACGCGCTTGAGGGCGGGCTCGGAGTCGATGACGACGCGGTCGACCTCGGAGCTGAGGAGGTCGCGGATGGAGCGGACGAGCAGGTCGGACTCGGTGTAGAGGAGTCGCGGCTTCTTGCCCTTCTTGCGGCGGGTCTCCATGTCCTTCCATAGGCGTGCGAGGTAGGAGAGGTCGCGCTTGAGCTCGGCCTTGGTGCGGTCGAAGCCGGCGGTGCGGAGGATGAAGCCGAACCCCTCGGGGAGGTCGAGCTGTGAGAGGATCTGCTTGGCGGCCTTGCGCTTGTCGTCGTCTTCTTCCTTGCGGGAGACGCCGACCTTGTCCATGCCGGGCATCATGACGAGGAATCGGCCGGGGATGGAGAGGTAGCTTGTGAGGGTCGGTCCCTTGGTGCCGACGCCCTCCTTGAGGACCTGAACGATGATCTCCTGTCCCTTTTTGAGGCAGTCCTGGATGGGCGGGCGGCTCTTGCGTGGGGTCTTCTTGCCCACGCGTTCGGTTTTGTCGTCGCCCTTGGCGAAGTACTGCGGGTGCAGGTCGGAGATGTGGAGGAAGCCGTTCTCCTCGGTGCCGAAGTCGACGAATGCGGCCTGAATGGCGGGCTCGATGTTGGCGACGCGGCCGACGTAGATGTTGCCGACGCGTGAGACCTTGTCGGTTGGCTCGACCATGAGTTCTTCGAGCTTGCCGTCCTCGATCATCGCGATGCGGCACTCTTCGCCGGGCACGTAGTTGACGATCATCTGGTTGCGGACCGGCTTGTCGGACTTGGGTGACGCGCTGTCGCTGGACTTGGACGCGGACTTCTTGGTGGAGCGGCGTGAGGACTTCTTCTTTGTGGTCTTGCTGCGGGACGCGGGCTTCTTGTCGTCGCTGGGATCAGCGTCTTCGTTGTCGTCGTCGGCGCTCTCGCTTGCTTGCGGGTCGCTGGCCTCGGGCGCGGGCTGCTCTTGCTGCTCTTGCTTGGTCTCCTGGGTGGAGTCCTCGGTGTCGGCGGCGTCGGCGGCGTCATCGCTCTGCTCGGCGTCGGCCTTCTTGGTGGTTTTCTTGCGCGTGGACTTTTTGGTGGTCTTCTTCGCGGCCGCCTTTTTCTTGGTTGTCTTCTTCGCGGCGGTCTTCTTTGTCGTTGACTTTTTGCGCGTCGTTTTCTTCTTGGTTGTCTTGTTCGTGGTCTTGGGTTCGGCGCTGGCCTGTGTTTCGGACGCGTTTGTATCTTCGTTGGTGGTGTCGTTTGTGTTCTTGGGTTCGTCTGTCATGATCTGACCTTGTGTGGGTCAGCGGGCTTGGTTTGCGTTTGCCGTGTTCCACAGACAGTCCTGCACGCGCGGGATGGCACGTGTGAGGGGCGCGGGTATAGGTGCGCGACTCGGATGCGGACTGGTTGCGTTGCGGGGCGTGTGCACGCGTCGCTCGCTGAGGGATGTGCAGCGGCCATTGATGAACCCTGCCCTTGTGCGCGTCGGCCTGCTGGCTGAACGTGCCTGGGTGCCCCACCGGATTTAGGCGGGGGGCTCGGGAACACGTGGCGGCCTTGCCCTGTGACTGCGTTGTGCAGTGATCGGGCGGCTGCTCGTGGTTTGGGCCGAGGACTCGCACCTGGCTCAGCTCGCGACTGTTCGCGCAGCTGGGGGCCCGCGATGCGGGTTTATCCGACGGGACGCCCGTCGAACACCTCGGGGACTCGTTTTCTCAGCCGATTGAGCACGTAGCTGCTTGCCTCGGCCTCTGAATCGAAGCTGATCGCCTTTTTAACGATCCGCTCGCATTGGGGGACGGTGAGGCTGCGGATGGTCTTTTTGAGCATCGGCAGCGAGGACGCCGTCGCGGAGATGGTACGCACGCCGAGCCCGAGCAGCAACGCGGCAAATGCGGGGTCTGCGGCGGATTGGCCGCAGCAGGAGACTGGGACGTCGTTTCTTCGTCCTGCTCGTGTGACGTCCCGGATGAGCTTGAGCACGGCCGGGTGGATGGGTGTGTACATGGACGCGACCCGTTCATTTGTTCGGTCCACGGCGAGGGTGTACTGCACCAAGTCATTGGTTCCGATGGAAAAAAAGTCGACTTCTCGGGCGAAAGCGGTCGCCATGAGGGCCGCGGCGGGGACCTCGACCATCATCCCGACCTCTATATCGGGGTCGTATTTCTCGCCCCGCTCGTCGAGTTCCTCCATTTCCTCCCTGAGGAAGTACTTGCCGGATCGGAGCTCGGCGATGTTGGTGACGAGTGGGAACATGATTTTGACGGGTCCCAGTGCGCTGGCTCGGAGGATGGCGCGGAGCTGGGTGCGGAACATTTTCTGGTTTTTGAGCGAGTAGCGGATGGAGCGGAGCCCGAGGAAGGGGTTGCGTTCGGGGATCTCCTCCTGAGCCTGGGTGTATTTGTCGGCTCCGAGGTCGATGGTGCGGATTGTGAGGGGCTTTCCATCGAGGAGCTGCACGCAGCGCTTGTAGGCCTCGAAGTGGTCTTCTTCGGTGGGTGCGCGGGTGCCGGTGAGGTAGAGGAACTCGGTGCGGTAGAGCCCGACGCCGTGGCCGCCGTGCGAGGCGACGTGCTCGATCTCGTCGGGGAACTCGATGTTGCCCATGAGATTGATGCGGACGCCGTCGGCGGTGATGGCGGGGAGCTTGACGAACTCTGAGAGCGAGAGCGAGACCTTGCGTGCTTCGATCTGCTCATGTCGGTATTTGGCGAGTGTAGAGTCGTCGGGTTCGAAGATGACGATTCCGCGATCGCCGTCGACGATGACCTCCTGCCCGTTGCGTGCGGCGAGCATGACGCCGGATGCCCCGACGACCGCGGGGAGGGAGAGTGCGCCCGCGACGATTGCGGTGTGGCTGGTCGATCCGCCGAGCCCGGTGACGAAGGCGCTGACTTTGTCTCGGTCGAAGTTGGCGGTCTGGGAAGGGGTGAGGTCTCTGGCGACGATGACGGTGCCTTCTTCGAGGTCGGTGATGCTCTGCTTGCTGCCGTAGCCGAGGTCTCGCAGGAGTCGGTGTGCGAGGTCTCTGAGGTCGTCGACCTTGGACTGGAAGGTCGAATCGGGGTGGGCGGCGAACTTTTTGGAGACCTTGAGGAAGTTGGAGGCGATCGCGAACTCGGCGTTGACGTGGTCTTCACGGATGGAATCGCGGATGGGCTCGAGGACGGAGGGGTCGTTGAGGACGCCGATGTGGAAGAGGAAGATTTTGGCGGCTTCCTTGCCCATTTCTGCGGCCGCGGACTTGTGGAGCTCGTCGAGCTCGCTGATGGAGGCCTTGCGTGCGAACTCGAAGCGTTCGAGCTCTGAGGGGGCGTCGGCGGGGTCGATCGCGCGTTTGGCGACCCGCAGCGACCGGGAGTCGTCGATGACGAAAACCTTCCCGATGACGATGCCGGGTGAGACCGCGATGCCGCTGATCTTCTGCATGTGCGCGATGAGTCCCTTGCTTGCCTGCTGTTTGATGCCCGTCACGTTTCTGGGCCTGTGGGGGTATGGTAGCACGGGGCGGCAGCGTGCTGCGGAGGGTGCGGATTGTGTGAAATGGCCCTGCGTGGTTGGGATGCATACTATTTATGCATCAGGCCGTCCGGTCGTTGTGCACGCATAGGCGTACCGACCGGGCCCGATTGACCCCTGCATCCGTCTCGGTTGTGCGTACCACGCTCGGTGCGGCTGCACACACAAAGCACATATGACCCCGAATACGCTTACCGGCATCCTGGAGTGGCCGCAGCGATCGGAGGGGCGTGTCCGGCAGGTTTCGGACAGCTCCAAGATCGTGGAATCCCCCGACGACCCGTTCGTCCCCGTTCATTTCGGGGAGTCGCTCCCGTTGCGTGATGGGCTGCGGGTTGAGGTTGAGGTTGTGCAGAAGAAGCCGCGTCGTCGGCGTCGCAAGGGCAAGGGCCCGAGCAAGCCTCGTGAGGCGAGGCCGGTTGTTGAGCGTTTTATCGAGATCGAGGGGATGAGCCCGGAGGCGTTCGCCGACCGCAAGACGTTCGCGGACCTGACGAGCATCGACCCGCAGCCGTGCATGACGCTGGAGTTCCCGGGGTGCCCGCCGGCGTGCCGCCTGATCGATCTGTTCTGCCCGATCGGGTATGGGCAGCGTGGTTTGATTGTTTCGCCGCCCAAGGCGGGGAAGACGACGCTGCTCAAGAACATCACGGAGGCGGTGCTTCGGAATCATCCGGACGTGCACGTGATGGCGTTGCTGATCGACGAGCGCCCTGAGGAGGTCACGGACTTCACGCGGAGCTTCCTGGGGAACCTGGCGCAGCGCGAGGGGAAAGAGGCGTGGGACAAGCCGTGGAAGCAGGATCAGATCGAGATCTATGCGTCGAGCAATGATCACGAGCTTGAGCGGCACATCCAGCTCTCGACGCAGACGCTGGATAAGGCGAAGATGATGGTGGAGAACGGCGAGCACGTGTTCATCGTGCTCGACTCGCTGACGCGACTTGGGCGGGCGTTCAACCGCTCTGGCAAGCACGCGAACTCTGGGCGGACGATGTCCGGCGGGATCGACAGCCGGGCGCTGGAGATCCCCAAGCAGATCTTCGGCGCGGCCCGCAACACCGAGGAAGGCGGGTCGCTGACGATTATCGCGACGTGCCTGGTGGACACGGGGAGTCAGGGCGACCAGGTGATCTTCGAAGAGTTCAAGGGCACGGGCAACATGGAGCTGATCCTCGATCGTCGGATCGCGGAGAAGCGGCTGTTCCCGGCGATCAACCTCGCGGCCAGCGGGACTCGGAAAGAGGACCTGTTGATTGAGGAGAAGCCGCTGCAGACGATCACGGCGCTGCGTCGTCGGATGCTGAACATGCCCCCGCCGCAGCAGGTGGAGCAGCTGCTGGCGGCGCTGCAGCGGTTTGAGACGAACGAGGCGTTGGCGGGCGGGTGATGTGCGGGTCGAGCGTTGGTGAGCTTTTCATGAAGCGTGGCCGCGACTGGCGCGACGAGGGCATCAGAACATGCTTTTCACGTCTTCGAGGGTGTCGAGTATTTCAACGCCGATGTCTGATCCCGTGGGCGCCCCTTTGTGCTCAACCGATGACGCGGTCTTCGTGTTGGGTGCTTCGGCCTTGCTCTCAGACGCAGCCCTGCTTGGTTTCATCGTTGGCGCGAAGGCGAAGGCGAGCGAGCGGGTCAGCGTGACGCAGAAGAGGATGAAGAGCGCGTTGAGCGGGACGACGATCGCATAGATGCGTAATGGATACTGATTGGGCACGGTGTATGCGTAGAGCCCGCCGTTGTAGCTGAGTGAGTAGTCGAGCGCTTCATGCTCGAGACCATCATCTATTCTTTTTTGGATATCGGCTCGGATGGGTTCGGGGCGCATGAACTCTGGTGGCACCACGACCGCTTGCTGGATTTCTTCGCCGGTGGTCGGGTGGGAGATGTTTGCTTCGCGGACTGTTGCTTGGTAGAGGAACAGGTAGAGCGAGAGGATGAACGCGGAGAGCACGATCCAGAGCATGGCCTTCCGGGTCCTCCAGTGTGACTCGACGGCGTCTTGTGTCTCTGGAGAGGGGCCGGCCCCGAGAGCTGATGGGCTGAGTGCTGCGGTGGCTCGTCTGTCCTGCATTCTGAGGACACGGAGGCTGATGAGGGAGACTGTCTGACGGTACATGAACATCGAGATGATGACGGTCATGATGAGTGCGCTCTCGGCGAGCTTTCCGGGCATTTGTGGGATCGACCCCCACACGATCTCGAGAGTTCCTTTGACCAGCAAAACACCGAGCGCGATGGCGATGTAACCACGCCGTATGAAGATCCACCAGAGATGGCGCAAGGTGTCCCACGCCCATCGACCGAGCTTGCGCAGGCGAACCCGAAGCCGCTTCGCGTCATACAACGAGACGAGGTTCTGCTCGGAGTTGATGGGTTCGTTCATCGGTCAGTGTGTGATCTTGAGTGATTTGTCTTTCCGCGTGATGGTCTTGATGACCGGGTCAGTAAAACCACCGTCGTGTTCCGCGATAAACACGTATGGCTTATCGACCATCGGCCGGGCGCTTGCGGGTGATGGCCCGACACGCCACGTGTCCATCTTCTCTTCATCGGTGAGCATGGCACGGCCGTGCTTCTCCCAGACAGGCATCGGAATCATGTAGACCGTGCCGACGCCGGGGCTGAGTAACACGCTGAGATTTGTAGTTGGTGTGCCGTATCCGGGCCCACCGCACCCGGGTAATGATGTGCAGAGTGCTACCGCCGATATGAGTGCCAGGCCGGTTTGATGAATGCGAGCTTTGTGATCCATGGCGGCGTCCCCTCTGATGATTTGATCGTGAGAAATGATCCTCTGTGTGTTACAGATCGTTGACTGATTTGATACTGAGCGGCTTCCCGTCCCTGTCGGCCGGGTTGACGACGTAGATCCCGGGACCCTGGTCGTGGGTTCTGAGCCAGCGTGTGCGCCATTCGAGATACCGCTGTGCGATAACCGGCGAGAGTGCAAAGCCGAAGGAATCGGTTATCTCATCGATGCTCTTTTCCTTCATGCCGCCGCCATACTCGGGGGCGTCGGGGACCGGCTTATTGGGATCGAAGAGGTAGAGCCGCGTCGCGGTGTATGTGTTGTCCTTTGATTCCAATGGTTTGGATTCCGCCTGTTCATTTTTGCCGGAGAAAAAGCCCTTGACGCCTCGAACCACCTTTGCGCCGCCGCGCACGAGGTCGCCCTTGCTTGCGCCGGTATCTTCGGATTCTGTGAAATCCATGGCGTGGAGCACGTAGGCGTGACCCGATCCACCGAACACGCCGCCGCTGAGCAGGCCGACAATGACGGGTTCGCCCGATGCGAGCGCGCGCACCATGTCGTTGACCCGGGTCGATTCCGTGTCGACCACGTAGTAGGCGGACATGTCGGTCTGGTATTCGGGCACGAGCGCGAAACAGATCTCCTCGAAGGTTGCGGCGTCCGGGTGCTCTTTGAACATTGGATTGGAAGCGAACTTCTCCCACAGCTCGGGCTGGGTTGGGATATCGTCGTGGCCCTGCAGACTCATCACACTCTGTGTGCACGCTGCCCAGCAGTAGTCCGGCTTCTTCTGCTGATGCCAGTCAGCATCGCTGCTCGCCAGCTTGGCATTCCAAGACTCATCGTCGATGTCCGACACGATGAGGGTTGGCGACGTCTCTCCGAAACGCGGGTCGTGACCGAGGAGGTCATCTGTTCTTGGCTGGCCGCCGCACCCTTGCAAAAATACGAGTGAAACGAGTGAGCACAGCGTCAATCGCGCGAGATGACAGCAATGATCCGTGCTTCTGATTTTGTTCATTTATATGTCCCCAAGTGCAGCACCAGAACGGTCGCACAGGGTGAATATACCAAAATCAATATCACATCGTCAAGCTTCTTTATGCAACTCGTGGTGTGTTGAAATATCACACAGGCTTGTGGCTCATGCGTCACCCGCTTGCGTCGCACTGGCCCATGAATCCCCTTAATTTGGTAGCACATACCCCACTTCTGGGTTTTCAATGTCGACAGAGTGCTGTATGCTCTCGGCAGGATCTGAAGTTTTCTCAATGGAGTTTCAACATGATTTGTTCTTCCCGCATGCTCGTTCTTGGTGCTTTGTCCCTCTGCGCTGGCCAGGCGCTGTGCGGTGTGCCGCAGGAGTGGGATATTCAGCTGCAGGCGCGTTCGACGCTGGATTCGGCGATCCCCGGGTACAACCTGCCTTATCCGTCTTCGCTCTCGTCGCAGTATGTGTCGATCGATGAGGACGGCGGGGTGGCGATCCGGGCGATCCTGGGTGGGCAGGAGGGGATCTTCTATGGTCGTGATGGAGATGGCGGGATCATCGTGACGGGCAACGGGGGCGGTGATCCGTTCTGGTCCCCCACCATTGATCTGCGCAACGGGCTGATCGGGATTGAGCAGGGGAGCTTCAGCGATGGGGCGTACCTGTACTCGATCGACGGCACGCTGGTG
>JAEPOJ010000017.1:18913-39753 GCA_017642965.1 Phycisphaerales bacterium | reverse complement strand
TCAACGCGGGTGGGCCGGAGGGCGTGTCGGGATTCAGCGGGGTGACGATCACGAGCGACGGGGCGCTGTGTTACCGGGGGGACTTCGGGTTCAGTGTCGACAAGGTGGTGATCGATGAGTACGTGGGCAACACGCGCACGCAGACGCTGGTGACGGATACGAACTCGGGGTATTCGTTCCTGATCTCGCCGGAGATCAACGATTCGCGCCAGGTGCTGATGAAGACGTTCCCGGTTTCGGGCGCGGCGCAGCGGATCGTTCGGTTCGAGCCCGACGGGATGGCGACGACTGTCGCGGAGACGGGCGGTTTGTTCAACTCGTTCGTGAACTCAACGGCGATCGCGCAGGACGGCGGGGCGGCGTTCAGTGCGCGGCGGACCGCGGACTCGGTG
Organism: Phycisphaerales bacterium; assembly: GCA_017642965.1. Classification (GTDB taxonomy): domain Bacteria; phylum Planctomycetota; class Phycisphaerae; order Phycisphaerales; family UBA1924; genus UBA1924. The sequence goes on along the minus strand of JAEPOJ010000017.1, from coordinate 39,361 downwards.
TGGCAGGTGACGCACTGGGACGGGTCTTCGTTTGTGACCATCGCGGAGGGGAGCGACGCGGACATCGACAACGGGTCGCTTGCGAACTTCCCGCCGGTGGTCAACGACGATGGTGTGGTCGCGTTCCGGGCGACGGACATCACGCACGACTCGACCGCGTTGTGGGTTGGTGATGGGGTCGATCTGGTGAAGCTGGTTGAGTATGACCAGGTGATCGAGACGGACCTGGGGCCGATCCCGCTGGGGTTCGACTTCGGGGGTGATACGGGGCGTCAGGTGATGAACGGTGTTGTTGATATCAACAACGCGGGCCAGGTGGCGTTCGCGGCATTCCTGCGGAACGGGACGATCGGCGTGTTCGTGGCGACGCCGGCGGCTGGCTGCGCGGCGGACCTGAACGATGATGGGGTGCTGGACTTCTTTGATGTGTCCGCGTTCCTCAACGCGTTCAACGCGATGGACCCAGCAGCAGACTTCACAGGCGACGGGGTGTTCGATTTCTTTGATGTCTCGGCGTTCCTCAGCGCGTTTAACGCGGGTTGTCCGTGAGAATTCGGGTCTGTGCGGACAATTTCGGAGTCCGATAGGCGGGTTTGACGAAATCGGGGTTGTGGCCCCGGTTTGGGCGTGTATATTGATAGCTAGAGCCCGGAGTGTGCGCCCGGGAGCGCTATCGATGCCTTCAGCCAATACCCCCTCATTAAGGATCGATGACGATATGCATTTGAATATCAGAACTTTGCGTGGAATTCGACGCGCCGCGACGGTGCTTGCGTGCGCCGTGTATGGCGGGGCGATGGTCTCGGGTGCGCACGCGCAGGATGGTCGCACATTCCCGATGTTCGAGCCGTTCTCGCCGCCTGAGAACCCGCCGATGGCCGAGCGCCAGATTCTTGGCAAGATCCTGTTCTGGGATGAGCAGCTCTCGAGCGACAACACGATGTCGTGCGGGACGTGCCACATCCCGAGCCATGCGGGCAATGATCCGCGCGAGGGGCGGAACCCGGCGTACGACGGGATCTTCATGACGGAGGACGACGTGGCTGGCTCGCCGGGTGTGATCCTTCAGGATCAGAACGGTGAATATTTGCGGAGCGTGCTGTTTGATCTGTTGCCTCAGAGCACGCCTCGTCGCTCGATGCCCAACTTCATGGCGCCCTTCACGGCGAACCTGTTCTGGGACGGGCGCGCGGAGGGGATCTTCACGGACCCGGTGACGGGTCAGGTGCTGAGCTCGACGGGCATCGCGGCGACCGAGATCCAGGCGTTGATGCCGCTGATGAACGACATCGAGATGGCGCACCAGGACCGCGACTGGAACGAGCTGCTGAGCAAGCTGGAGACCGCGCGCCCGCTGGCGCTGGCGAGCGAGCTGCCTGAGGATATGAACGACGCGATCGAGCAGTACCCGACGTATCCGGAGCTGTTCGAGCAGGCGTTCGGGTCGCCCGAGATCACGGCGGGGCGGATCGGCTTCGCCATCGCGAACTACCAGCGGACGCTGATGCCCAACGAGTCACCGTGGGACAAGTGGAACGATGGCGATGACAGCGCGATGACGGCGGATCAGCTCGCGGGCTACATGCGGTACCGCGCCTCGACGTGCGTGGACTGCCACGTGCCTCCGATGTTCACGAACTTTGATTTCAACGTGGATGGCGTCCGCCCGCCCCACGAGGACCTCGGTCGGATGGGCGTCACGGGTGCGGGGCCGGAGCGTGGTGCTTTCAAGATGGGCACGGTGCGCAACGCGGGGATCCGCGATCGGTTCATGCACACGGGCGGCATCGAGACGCTGGACGACGTCTTCGATTTCTACGCGCACCGCAACGGCCACGAGCCCTTCCGGGACAACCTTGACTTCCGTGTCCGCAACCCGATCGTGTTCTCGCCCGAGGACGAGGCGCTGGTGAAGGAGTTCATCGTTGGTGCGCTCACGGACCCGCGGGTTGCCAACGAGGAGTACCCTTTCGATCGCCCGAAGCTGTACAGCGAGCAGGCGGAGGCGAACCCGATGGTGCTGGGCGGCGGCACGGCTGGCTCTGGCGGGTTTGATCCGAAGATCATCGCGGTGGTGCCTCCGAACATCGGGAACACCGGCTTCAAGGTTGGTGTGGACTTTGCGCTTGGGGGTGCTCAGGCGTGGGTCGCGGTTTCGAGCTCGGCGCCGAAGAACGGGGTCGTCGCGCAGGACACGCTGCTGGGGCCGATCGTGCTCAACGGCATGAGCGTGGGCGAGGGGTACGGGACGATTTTCTACCCGATCGACGACGTGGCGATGGAGGGCGAGACGTTCTATATGCAGTGGGTGATCGCGGACCCGAACGCGCCGGACGGGTTTGCTCGCTCTGATATCGCGCGGGTCACGCCGTTCTGCTCGATGATCGCGTCGTGCACGCCCGAGTGTGTGGCGGATCTGGATGGCAACGGGACGCTCGACTTCTTTGACGTCACGGCGTTCATCGATGCGTACAACGCGAACGAGGCCATCGCCGACTTGGACGGGAACGGGGTGTTCAGCTTCTTTGATGTGAGCGCCTTTGTGAACGCGTTCGCCGCGGGCTGCCCTTGATCTGAGCTGCGATAACCAACCCGGACCTTCACGAACCCCCGTCGATCGGGGGTTTTTTGTTCGGGATTCGGCATGCGTGTGATACACTCGGCGAGAGAAACGGGGCGATGGACTGTCATTGTGTGCGCTCGTTGAAGGAGTGAGAATGTTCCAGTTGAAGAAATCCGGCAGCATCGCGGCGCTCGGTTTGGTGTGTGCATCGATCGCTGGGCACGCGATAGCGGACGAGGTGGTGGTGCAGAACGACTCGCTGACGAACGGCGATACCGCCGCGATCTGCCCGTGCTTCGCGGGCGGCGAGGAGGCGGCGGTCTGGCTGACGTCGCCCTGCGATGGAAACATCGTGGGGATCCAGATCTTCTGGCGTTCGCTGCTTGGCGGAAGCCAGCCCTCGCTTGAGGACGCGATCATTATTTACGAGGGCGGCAGCTTCCCAAACCCCGGCGCAGTGAAGGACGAGTTTGTCGGTCCGGCGCTGCAGGACGGCGGTCTCAACGAGTTCCGTTATGAGGATGAGAACCAGACGATCCCGATCTCGGTGCCGGTGAGCGCGGGCGAGGAGTTTGTGGTCTCGCTGAAGTTCTTCAACTCGAACAACACCAGCACTTCGCTTCCCAGCATCGTGTCAGATGCGCAGGGCTGCCAGCCCGGCAAGAACGCGGTGAAGGTGAACGGCGTGTTCTGGGCGAACGCGTGCTCGCTGGGCGTGTCGGGCGACTGGGTGATCCGGGCGATCATCGACTGCGGCGGCGAGCCGATCGGCGCGGCGTGCCTGCCCGATGGCTCGTGCGTAGACGGGCTGACGGAATCGCAGGCCGTCGATCTGGGCGGTGTGTGGAACGGCACGGGCAGTTCGTGCGCGGATGTGCAGTGCCTGGGCGCGTGCTTCATCCCGGCAACGGAGGAGTGCGTGCAGTTCGATCTTGCGACGTGCAACCTGGTTGGCGGCGTCTGGGCGGGCCCCGGCACTACGGACTGCGTGAATCCGTGCCCGGCGGATCTGAACGGCGATGGGAACCTGAACTTCTTTGATGTGAGCGCGTTCCTGACCGCGTACAACAAGATGGACCCGCTCGCGGACTTTAACGACGACGGTGCGTTCGATTTCTTTGACGTGTCGGCGTTCCTGACGGCATACAACGCGGGGTGCCCATGACCCCGTATTTTTGGGGAGTGTGCGGGTTCTGCCCGTGATCATTGAGTGAATTCCGGTGCGGTTCACGTACTGCGGGGCAACCCGCGGCGTGGGCGGGCCGAATACCATCTCACGGGCATTCGCCCATTGAAACGAGACTTTTTGAACCTCGATCCCGGGCGGACCTTCTTTCCGCCCGATTCGTAAGTTAGGGAGAGCATCAGCATGAAACGCGCAATGTGTGGGTGTCTGCTCGCGGCGGTCGGAACGACTGCTTCGGCGCAGCTCACGACGGAACTCTTTGTCCAGGGCATCGATCGCCCGGTCTTTATGACCCATGCCGGCGACGGCTCGGGTCGGACGTTCATCATCGAGCAGGAGGGCGCGATCCGGATCGTTGATTCGGCCGGCAACCTGCTCCCGACGCCGTTCATGGACATCGACGGCACGGTGTTTGGCGGCGACTCGGGCGGCAACGAGCAGGGGCTTCTCGGGCTCGCGTTCCACCCGGACTACGCGAACAACGGGCGGTTCTTTGTGAACTACACCGGCTCGGGCGGTGACACGCGTGTCGCGGAGTACCAGGTCTCGGCGGGCGACCCGAACATCGCGGACGACACGTCCGGCGATGTGATCATGTTCATCGATCAGCCGTTCTCCAACCACAATGGTGGCTGGCTCGGGTTCGGCCCGGACGGGTACCTGTACATCGGTATGGGTGACGGCGGCTCGGCGAACGACCCGGGGAACCGGGCGGCGAACCTCGCGAACCCGCTGGGCAAGCTGCACCGCATCGATGTTGATGGTGCGGACGCCTTCCCCGGCGATCCGAACCAGGATTACGCGATCCCCGCGGACAACCCGTTCCTCGGCGATGCCGGCGCGATCGACACGATCTGGGCGTACGGGCTGCGTAACCCGTGGCGCACGAGCTTCGACTCGGAGACGGGCGATCTGTGGATCGCAGACGTGGGTCAGAACGTGCGTGAGGAAGTGAACTTCCAGCCCGCGTCCTCGACCGGCGGCGAGCACTACGGCTGGCGTTGCCGCGAGGGCTTCCGCTCGACGGGGCTCTCGTGCGGCTCGACCTCGGGCTTCACCGAGCCCGTGCACGACTACTCGCACGGCGCGAACGGCTGCTCGATCACGGGCGGCTACGCGTATCGCGGGTGTGAGCTCGGCGACGACTTCGCGGGTCTGTACTTCTTCTCGGATTACTGCTCGGGTCGCATCTGGACGCTCGATCCCAACGACGGCTTCGCCGACACGCTGCAGTTCCTCAGCGGGTTCAACGTGAGCTCGTTCGGCCAGACCGAGAGCGGCGAGCTGCTGGTCGCGGACCTGTTCGCCGGTCGCGTGTACAAGATCGTGAACCCGGACAACCCCGACAGCGACGGTGACGGCACGCCCGACTCGTGTGACTCGGCGTGTCTGCCCGACCTGAACGGAGACGGTGCGCTGGATTTTTTCGACGTCAGCGCTTTCCTGAACGCGTTTAACGCGATGGATCCGGTCGCTGACTTTACCGGTGATGGCATGTTCGACTTCTTCGATGTGAGCGCGTTCCTCAACGCGTTCAACTCGGGCTGCCCGTAATCGATACTGAACTTCACCGGGCCCGGCTGAGATATGGCGGTCCCGGTTTTTCGTCTCATACCTGACGGGGGAATACGCATGCGTACGCACACGACGGCCGTTGCTGCACTGGGAACACTGGTTTCGATCGCCGGCGCGGTGCCGATCGATGTTGAGCTTGACCCTGCTCTGTCCTCGATTGATCTTTCGATCGAGGTCGATATTGGGCTGGCATCGGACACCGACACGGACAGCAGCCCGCTCTCGGGGTTTCTGCGGGTTGAGCTGGACGACTACGGCATGCCGGCCTCGATCACGCTGCACGATCTGGGCATCATGATCGACAACGACCTTGCCTTCAGCTGGTCGTTCGGGTTCTTTGGCAGTGCCGACGCTTCGCTTGATGGCGGTGCGGTGACCTGGGGCTCGACGGACAATATTGTTGGGCCGGTGCCGGTGACCGACGGCGACTTTGTGCTGCCGGATGTGCCCGTTGCGCTGCAGGGGACGATGGTTGTCAACTACGATATTTTCCTGGCTGGCACTGGCAGCGAGACGCTGAACCTCGCGGATCAGGGTGATTTCCTTTCGACGATCGAGGGCTCGGTCTCGGTTGACGGCGGCACGGTGACGGTGATGAGCACGCTGCCCCTGGACGCGACGACGCCGCTGATGGACGACATGGGCAACCAGCTCGGGACGCTCACCGTTTCGGGGACCGCGACGATCGTGGCGAGCGGCTCGGCGCCGTCGTGCCCGGCGGACCTGACGGGCGATGGGGTGCTGGACTTCTTTGATGTGAGCGCGTTCCTGGGCGCGTACAGCTCGATGGACCCGGCGGCGGACTTTGATGGCAACGGCGTGTTTGACTTCTTTGACGTCTCGGCGTTCCTGGGTGCGTTCAGCGCCGGATGCCCGTGACGTTCGTCTCTGCGTGTGTGTTGATTGAATTGTCTTGCCGACGGTAGTAGATCGTTGCTGACCCTCTGTGGATGATCGGAGAACAGATGATTCGTGTGCTCGTACCCGTTGTTTTCGCTTGTGCGTGCTCGTCTGTCCTGGGGCAGCTTGGTCTAGTCGAGGTGGCGAATGATCTGAACCGACCCGTGTATGTCACCCACGCCGGGGACGGTTCTGGGCGGGTGTTTATTGTCGAGAGCACGGGAGCGATCCGGATTCTTCATGCGGACGGTTCGCTGGGTGCTGAGCCGTTCCTTGATGTCTCGGGATTGCTGGAGATCGTCAACGGAGAGCAGGGGTTGCTTGGTCTCGCGTTTCATCCTGAGTATGCGGTTGAGGGCTCGCTGGGTGAGAGGCTGTTCTATATCAACTACACCGGTGTGGGCGGTGGAACACGCATCGCGTCATATCGTGCTTCAGACACGGACCCCGACTCGGCTGATGCGTCGTCCGGGGATGTGCTGATGTATTACGACCAGCCGTTCCCTGTTCACAACGGTGGTTGGATCGGGTTCGGCCCTGATGGATATCTCTACATCGCTGCCGGCGATGGTGGCGGTGCGGGAGACCCGTTCAACAATGCAAGCAGGCTCGATGAGATGCTCGGCAAGATGCACAGGATCGACGTGAGCAGTGATGATTTTCCCGGTGATGAGGATCAGGACTATGGAGTTCCCGATGACAACCCGTTTGTCGATGTGCCGGGTGCGAATGGTTCGATCTGGCAGTACGGCCTGCGGAATCCCTGGAGGGCGAGCTTCGATCGCGACAACGGAGACCTCTGGATCGCCGACGTTGGGTTCAACAACTGGGAAGAAGTGAATCACAATGCCGGCAACATTGGTGGCCTGTTCTATGGCTGGCGTTGCCGTGAGGGGCTGGAGTCGTACGGGAAGTGCGGGGTCGAGGGGTGGGTTGATCCGCAGCATGTGTATGGTCACGGGATCAATGGATGCTCTGTGTCTGGCGGCTATGTCTATCGCGGCTGTGAGCTTGGTGACTCTTACACTGGCAAGTACATATTCGGTGACTTTTGTTCCGGCAACATCTGGACCCTCGACCCGGATGGCGGTTATGCCTCGACGCTCCAGCTGAGCACATCGCTGCGCGTGGCTTCATTTGGCGAGGACGAGGATGGCGAGATCTATGTTGTTGATTTCGACTTTGGATCGGATGGGAAAGTGTTCCGGCTTGTGAGCACTGCGGGCGGCAGTGGTAGCTGCGACCCCAATCCGTGCCCGGCGGACCTGAACGGGGATGGGGCGCTGGACTTCTTTGATGTATCCGAGTTCCTCAACGCGTATTTCAACACGGATCCCGTCGCTGATTTCAATCAGGACGGCGCCTTTGATTTTTTCGATGTATCCCTTTTCCTTGGCGCGTTCAGCGCGGGCTGTCCGTGACCGCTATGTGAGAGAGTGAGAGAGCATGGTTCGTCGACTGAAGATTCGCACCGTGGTTTGTGCGCTGGTGTTTTCGGCCGGGTTCGCGACCGCGCAGGATCTGGAGTTTGTGATCGATGTCGGCGCCAGCAGCGCCTCGATCAGCGCGGCAACAGACGTTGACGCGTCCGGGTTCCTGATCGGGGATTACGATCAGGATACCAACCCCGACGGCACGCAGACGCGTCCCGGTTTGTTTGGTGGATCGGGCAATCAGCCCGTCGATACGCTGACGGTCCTCGAGTCGTCGACCACGCTCGACGCGATGCCCGCGGGCGGCATGCGGATCAGCCTCGACGTTCTTGGTGGTACGGGTGAGATCGAAGGGTTCATGATCGACCTGCTCAACGGCGACAGCGCATCGACCGATCTGTCGGTCACGATCGGGTTCGATACGTTCCGCACGTTCGACCCGGGCTTCCTGTATCTCGGCGGTGTGCCGATCACGATCCCGCTGGGCGAGGTGGGGCGTATTTCCGGCGTGACGCTGAACCAGTCTGGCGAGGCGTTGATCGTTCTCGCGCCCGCGGACCTACCAGAGGCGTTCGAGGTCACCGGCGTGATCCCCGCGACGCTCGACATGACGGTGGCGTTCGGCCTGCCCGGCGGCGAGCCGACGGCGTTTCCGATCGAGGACCTGCCTGTGCTGGTGCCGATCACTGGGCAGCTTGAGGTGTTTGGCGATGCGAACGCGTCGCTGATGCTCAGCGCGGCGCCCGATCCGATCGTGAATGAGATCCCGATCGAGGGCGTAGAGCTGCCAGAGATCCCGTTCGAGCTGCCGACGCTCGGCGAAGAAACCGCTGGGGTGCTGTTCACGCTGTCTCCTCAGTCGATCGCGTTCGAGGCCAGCATCGGGCTGACGATCAATGCCCTCGGAGCACCCCCGGCCTGCCCGGCGGACCTGACGGGCGATGGGGTGCTGGACTTCTTCGATGTGAGCGTTTTCCTGGGCGCGTACACCGCGATGGACCCGGCGGCGGACTTCGATGGCAACGGCGTGTTTGACTTCTTTGACGTCTCGGCATTCCTGAGTGCGTTCAGCGCCGGGTGCCCGTGATCGTTTTCGTCCCATAACACACCATCTGGTTGTTCAACATCGTGTGAATTCCCGCTTCTGGTGGGGGTTTTTCCCCTACGCGGATCGGGCGGTGTGATATCCTTGAGGGCCCGGCGCCGAGGGGGTGCCGACGATTTTTCCTGGAGAGGGACATCATGCACACACGATGCACGCTCGCTATTGCTTCGCTTCTTGCTGTCTGCGGCTCGACCGCCGGGGCGCAGGTGACTTCTTGGCTCAACCCGGTTGATGGGAACTGGAACGAGGATCTCAAGTGGGATTCCGGGATGTCGCCCAACTCGTCGGTGATGGAAGTCGTGCTCGGCCTGTCGGGTGCGTACACCGTGTTCACCACGAGCAACTGGAGCATCAACGACCTGACGATCAGCAACGCGGATGCGACGCTCTCGATCGGCACGAACCAGCACTCGATCTCGGGCGATGTGTTCAACGACGGCACGATCCTGGTGAACACGAACGCATCGATCTTTAATGGATCGCTTTACTTTGCGAGCGATCTGATGTTCAGCGGGAGCGGGTCGGTCGTGCTCAACGGGCCGGGCTCGCCTGACGACGCCATTTTCCAAGTCGATCCCGCGCGGGTGGTGACTCAGAATGCCTCGCACACGATCCGTGGTGCGGGGAGCCTGCGGGGGACGCTGCTCAACAACGGCATGGTGCTGGCGGACGATCCGGCGGGGACGGGGCTGCAGCTCGAGGGCGTGCTCGATCAGAGCGGCGGCGGCATGGCCGGCGCTGAGAACGGCGCTCGCCTGCTGCTGGGCAGCAACGGGACGACGATCGGCGGCGAGCTGTTCACGAACACCGGCGGCGAGATCTTTGTCAACCAGAACAACCACCACCTCGATGGGGTGAACCTGACGGGCGATCTGGTCATACCCGGCAGCTCACGGACGCTGATCATCGACAGCACGTTCCAGAATAACGGGACGATGACGCTGAACCCGGATCTGAATGTCTTCAACGCGTTGATGCGCTTCGATTCCGACGCGACGATCGAGGGCAGCGGTGTGATCACGCTGTATTCGACCGGCGATTTCAACGACGCGAGGCTGCTTTCCAACGGTGCGTTCACGATCACGATCGGCTCCAGCCAGACGGTCGAGGGCAGCGGCATGCTCGACGGGGCGAGCATGGGCCTGGTGGTGAACCGCGGCACGATCAACGCGAACGACCCGCTGCAGGCGCTCGGGCTTGCCGGCACCCACATGGGTGACGGCGGGATCTACAGGGCTGACGGCGGCGAGCTGAACCTGCGGAACACATCGAGCGTGAGCAACGCGGTCTTCGACAGCTCCGCGGGCGGGCGCGTCGAGCTGGATATCAGCGGTGCCGCGAGCGTCAGCGACTCGACCAACCTGGGCGACATGATCATCCGGGGCAACGGCGGTCGTCTTGATATCGATGGCACGATCAACAACGAGGGCGTGATCTCGCTCAACCCCGAGGGCACGGTGTTCAACGCGAACATGCGGACGCTGCTTGGCGCCACGATCGACGGCGCTGGCAGCATCGTGATGAAGCAGGTCGGCAGCACCGGCGATGCTCGGATCTACTCGGAGAACGGGGCGGTCCTGACGATCGGTGCGAATCAGACGGTGCGTGGCAGCGGGCTGATCGAGACCATCGGTGACCCGATGGGCAGCATCGTGAATCTCGGGGTCATCAACGGCGACGATGCCGCGTTCGATAAGACGCCGGCGCGTGAGCTTGAGCTGCGTGGCCATCACGACGGTATGGGCGTAGGCGTGTACCGCTCCGACGACGGGATCCTGCAGCTCGGCAACACGCTCGATCTGAGCAATGGCACCTTTGATAGCTCCGGTGCTGGGTTCGTTGGTGTGCTCAATGGCGGGACCGCGACGCTGAGCAACACAACCAACCTGGGCGACATGCGCATCTTCGGCAGCGGCGGCAAGATTGTCCTGATGGACGATCTGACCAACGAGGGCACGCTGACGATCAACAGCAACCAGTCGGTCTTTAATGGACTGCTGGAGTTCGGTGCGAACGCCGTCATCGACGGCTCGGGCACGGTCCGCTTGATCGCGGCGGGCAACCTCGACGATGCGCAGCTCGACGCGGTCGACGGGGTTGACGGGACCATCTGGTTCGATCAGACGGTTGCGGGCAGCGGGACGATCGAAGGGCGTGGGGCCGATGGGCGGATCATCAACATCGGGCTGATCCTTGCGGATGATCCGACGATGCAGCTTGAGCTCAGGGGCAACCACATCGGCAGCCCGATGGCGGGAGCCGGCACGTATCGTGCAGCCGACGGGTGCGTGCTCTCGATCGGCGGTGGTGCATTCCTCGCCGGGGGAATCTTTGACTCCGACGGCACGGGCGAGGTTGCTGCGACCGGTGGCAACTCCGACCTCGTGAACGGTGTCAACAACGGTACGCTCAGTGTCTGGGGCAGCGGCGTAACGCTCCGTCTCATCGATTCGTTTATCAACGACGGCACGATCCATATCAACTCGAATGCATCGATCTTCAACGCGAACCTGCGTCTCATGACCGATGGCATGGAGATCTCCGGCAGCGGCGACATCGTGATGACGACCGCGGGCAACGGCAACGATGCGCAGCTGGAAGTGGACGCGGGCCTCAGCGCGACGCTCGGCGAGAACCAGACCTTGTCCGGCGATGGGCAGCTCAATGGCTCGTTCGAGATCCTGGGCACGATCGACCCGGACGGCCCGAGCCGCGTGTTTACGACGGACGACATCACGCTGGCGGACAGCTCGCACGTGATCTTTGATCTGGGCGGTGATTCGGCGCCCAGCTTTGACCGGTTCGATGTCCGCAACGGGCACTCGATCGCGCTTGACGGTACGGCGACGGTCAATCTTGAGGTCGGGTACGCCCCGAGCTTCGGCGACACGTGGGACGTGATCGACGGGGCGACAACGGGCACGTTTGACGAGGTTGTGACGGGCATGGCGCCTCCCGGCCAGGTGTACCGGGTGATCTATGAGACCAACCGCGTGTACGTCATCCTTACGTGCGATGCGGACCTCTCGGGCGATGGCGTGATCGACTTCTTCGATGTCTCCGAGTTCCTCAGCTACTTCTCGGCGCAGGATGTCCGGGGCGATCTGAACAACGACGGCGTGTTCAACTTCTTTGATGTGTCGGTGTTCCTGCAGCTCTACAGCCAGGGCTGCAACCCGTAAGACGACTGATTCAACACACTCTTCAGCCCGTCCTCCGGGGCGGGTTTTTTCGTGTCCGCGGGTTCCCCACTGTTCAGTGGGCTCGGGATATAGAAATCCGGTGATACAACTGATGCGAAGGAAGAGGGAATCACGCACGGATCACGATCCGGAGAGGAGCAACAGATGAGGCTACGGAACCTGAAGATGTCGATGGGGCTGCTGGGTGCGGCGAGCGCGATGACGTACGCGGGCGAGCGGGATGTGCAGTTCATCCTTGTGATCCCGGAGTCGAGGCAGATCGTGATCGACAACACCGGGGATGAGCCGGTCGACCTGAGCGGCTGGCGGTTCTGCACGCACAACACGAGCGTTGTGCGCCGCTACACGAGCCCGGGCGGGCTCAACGGCGTGGTGATCGAGCCGAACGTGAACCTGGTGCTGCACCTGAACAACGACGCCCCGGCCGGGATGGGCAACCACATCAACATCGCGGACCTTGGCGGGACGTTCGCGGACTTTGAGTTCGATGCGTTCGCGATGGGGCTGTACTTCCCGGGCACGAGCGGGAGCGTGAGCTTCGGGGACGGCGACACGATCGCGGATCACATGCAGTGGTCGCTGTTCGGGCTGAATAACTTTACGGCGGACGACCGGACGGACGAGGCGGTGGCTGGCGGCGTGTGGACCGCGGTGGACGACTGGATCGCGGTCCGGCCGGACACGGTGCTGATTGAGCTGACCGACCTGGCCTTCGCGGAGCTGCACGGGCCGATGGACTACAACGTGCTCAACGCGTGCCCGGCCGATCTCAACGGTGACGGGGTGCTGAACTTCTTTGATGTTTCGGAGTTCCTCAGCGCGTTCAACGCGATGGACCCGGCCGCAGATTTTTCGGGCGACGGCATGTTCAACTTCTTTGATGTGTCCCAGTTCCTGTCGGCGTTCAATGCCGGCTGTCCGTGAGCCACCGACTCGCCGCGGCGGGCTCGTTTCCGGTTTGACACGAATCGGAAGCGGCCCGTTCTGGGGGGATGGTTCGTATGCGGTGAATTTGGTCCGGAATCTCCGCTTTTCGTGGTATGTTCTTGCAACAATGCCGACGATCGACAAGAATCTATATCCGGAGGAGCCGTTCGGCGTCCTCTCGAAGATCGATCTTTGTTCGGTGGAGAAGTTGGAATGAACAACCCGAGTCGTTTCGGTACACTGCGCCGCAAGGCGACGCTGATTGGCGGCGTCTCAGCATGCGGCATCATTGTGACATACGCGCTGGCCGGCGGCGGGGGGAGTCTCCCTGTGCCGACCACGCTCAATGACTTTGCGCTGCCCGGCACGCAGACGGGCGGGCTGGATCCGAACCACCCGATGGTGGGCGCGGATTCGTGCGCGAGCTGTCACGGCTTCTACGACGAGATGCACGACCCGTACTCGACGTGGTCGACCTCGATGATGGGCCAGTCGATGCGTGACCCGGTCTTCCTCGCGGCGATGACGATCGCGAACCAGGACGCGGACTTCTCCGGCTCGCTGTGTATCCGCTGCCACGCGCCCAGCGCTTTCCTTGAGGGGCGCCATGTTCCCTCGGACGGCTCGGCGCTTAACGACATCGACAAGATGGGTGTGAGCTGTAACTTCTGTCACCGCATGGTGGACCCGGTGTATGAGCCGGGCGTCTCGCCGATGGTGGACGAGCAGATCATCATGGATCTGGGGTCGGACGCCCCGACGGTTGCGCAGACGCACAGCGCGGCGTTCATCGTGGACCCCGAGGACCGGCGCCGCGGCCCGTACGACATGGGCCCGGACTTCTTCTACCACCAGTGGGAGCAGTCGCCGTTCCATCAGGAATCGCAGATGTGTGCATCGTGCCACGACGTGTCCAACCCGATCTACTCGGCCCAGCCGGACGGGACGTACACGCTCAATGACCTTGATGCGGCGCACCCGACGGGCAACGTGTACGACACGTTCCCTGAGCAACGCACGTACTCGGAATGGCTGATGAGCGATTTCGCGCAGGGGCCGATCGCGATCGGCGACCGCTACGAGACGCAGCTCAATGAGGTCTCGAGCTGTCAGGACTGTCACATGCCCGAGCTCGAGTCACCGGCGTGCCTCTTCGAGGACGACCGCCCGGACTACTCGAACCACTCGTTCGTTGGCGCGAACAACTGGGTGCTCAACGCGATCCGCAACCTGAATCCGAACGACTTCGTGACCGGGCTGCAGCCGCAGCTCGTGGCGAACCAGATCGCGCGCACAGAGGAGTTCATGCGTGACGCATCGGACATGGAGCTCTCGGTTGTGAGCGACAACCTGAACGTACGCATCATCAACCAGACCGGCCACAAGCTGCCCACGGGCTACCCCGAGGGTCGTCGCATGTGGCTGAACGTGAAGTTCTTCGACGCCAGCGACACGCTGATCGCGGAGCACGGCGCGTACGACGAAGCGACGGCGGAGCTGACGCAGAACGACACCAAGGTCTACGAGATGAAGATCGGTCTCGATGCGCACGCGAGCGCCCTGACCGGCATCCCGGAGGGCGAGTCGTTCCACCTGGTGCTGGCCAACAAGGTCTTCAAGGACAACCGCATCCCGCCGCGTGGCTTCACCAACGCGAACTTCGAGATGATCCAGGCGGCACCGGTCGGGTACAGCTACTCCGACGGCCAGTACTGGGACGACACGCAGTTCACGATCCCCGCCGGCGCGGTCCGCGCGGAGGCCAAGCTCCGCTACCAGCTCACGAGCAAGGAGTACATCGAGTTCCTCCGCGACGAGAACACGACCAACACGCTCGGGCAGGAGATCTACGACGAGTGGGTCATCAACGGCAAGAGCCCGGTGATGGACATGGACGAGGGCGTGCTCGAGCTCGTGCTCCCGTGCCCGGCCGACCTGACCGGTGACGGCGTGCTGAACTTCTTCGATGTGTCCGCGTTCCTCAACGCGTACAACACAATGGACCCGGCGGCCGACTTCACGAACGACGGCGTGTTCAACTTCTTCGACGTGTCGGCGTTCCTCAACGCGTACAACGCGGGCTGCCCGTAAGGCACCTGCACGATCCGCAACGCAAAGCACCGGCATTTGCCGGTGCTTTTTTTACGTGGGCCTAGGGGGGTGGGGCCAGTTGTCCTGCGGGCGTCGGTCTGGCGCGAGGACGATCCCGAGGCTGACGAGGCGCTTGTCGTCGCCCGGGTGCGAGCCCTTGCAGATATCCCAGAGTCTGCTGAGCAGCTCGTTGATCTCCTCGAGCTCCTCATCGTTGACCCACGCGCTGTAGAGCCCGGCGTGGGTGTCCCGGTTCGGGCCTCGGACGACGGACTTGGGGCTGGCGGTGGCGCGTTCATGCAGTCGTGACATGAGACGCCCGACGGCGTTGCCGTACGCCTGGTGATACGCGACGTTGTCCGGGTCCTTGATGTTGTGCTTGGTGGCGACGGATCGTGCGATTGGCACGTAGAGCTGCTCGTACCGTTTTCCTGCGAGGCGTTTCTCGCTCTCGATGATGAGGCCGGCCTCGACGAGCTGCTCGATGTGCGGATAGAGCGACGTGCGTGATCGTCCGGTGAACTCGGCGACCTCGGCGACGGAGCACTCTTCGAGCGCGCAGACCGCGTTGAGCACATCGACGCGGATGGGCGACGCGAGGACCCACATGGTCTTTGCGTCATAAATCACATGCATGTCTTTCGGTGCTTTTCGCTTCTTGCTCATGAGCTCTCCGTGGCGGATCATGGTGACGTTTTTTATTACGCGATCGCGCAACGTTCGTCATGTGAAAATCAAAATGCAAACCCTTTCTGCACACATCCGGCAGCCACTCGGGGTGGGTCTTGTTTATAGTAACGGCAGTAACCCAGCGTTGGGTCAACTTGAGGGGGGAAGACGAACACTTGTTCGACCGAACATTCGTCTGAAATCGACGTCAAACAAGCTGTTTTAACCGGACCTCCTCGAGTTCGCAGTGGTTTCACGCGTACTGAGAGGATCACAAGATGAAAAACAAGGTATTGAACGGCGCGGCGTTGATGACAACGCTCTGCGCCATGGTCGGGGCGAGCAGCGCCGAGCAGAGCAACACGGATCTGCGTGATGGGATGCGTCCTGTCGCGACGGATGGGACGTCGGCGCACCCGGTTTCGGGCGAGAACAACCCGAACGCGTCGTTCCTGGCGCGTCGATCGAACGACCAGCGGATCTCGCTGCCGCACCCGCCGTTCGATGAGATCCCGGAGATGCCGATGCCCGAGCCGGTCGCTCCGGGTGTGAGCCCGGTCTCGAACCTGCCCTCGACGGTCACGTTCCACGACGCGGAAACGGGCGAGACGTACGAGCTGGACCGGCGTCCGACGAGCGAGGCGATCGGCGGGCAGAGCCTGGAGGGCGAGTACCCCGGGTTCAACAACATCATCGACACCGACATCGAGAACTCACGCTCCTTTGGGAACATGTCGCTTGCGGGCGGGCTGGATTCATGGCCCCGCTCGGGCAACGTGAAGCTCATCATGCGTTTCACCGATGTGAACGGGATCCAGCGCTGGTTCGCGTGCTCGGGATCGATGCAGGACCCTGGCGTTGTGCTTAGTGCCGCTCACTGCGTGTACGCGCGGACACCCAACGGCATCGTGATCAACGACTGGGCGGACCAGGTGTACGTGTACCCCGCCTGGGACGGCGATAGCAACAACGGCGTGTTCAGCTTCCCCGACAGCGACGAGGTGATCGAGAACTTCGGTTTCGCGTACGGCACCCAGTTCCTCGCGGGCACGAACTACATCAACAGCGGCGACTTCGACTCGGACTGCGGCCTGATCCGCCTTTCCCGCGGCGCCTCGCGCAACGTGGGCGCGCTGACCGGGTACTTCGCGTGGGCATGGGGCGGCAGCTGCGCCACCATCCAGTCGCGCACGTACAACAACTTCTCCTACCCGGCCGAGAACTGCCCGCTCCCCGGGCTGCACAACGGTCGTGACATGTACTTCTGGTCGGGCTCGATCGACGACTGCCCCGGCAACCAGCTGCACCTGGATACCGGCGGCGGGAACTGCTACGACACGGTCTGGGGCGGGATGTCCGGCTCGGGCATGTACTACATCTCGGACAGCAACCGCTACGTGCACGCCGTCTGCTCGAACTCGAACCGGACCACGAGCGGCAACTACGCCCGCCTGTGGGAAACGTTCGTCAACGACATGATCGACTTTGAGAACGACACCCGCGGCAACGCGCTCGATATCGAGCCGCTGCGCTTCCGTGCCCGCGGCTCGACAAGCGTGCTGCAGGGCCAGGCGATGGACGATTCGTGCGATGTCACGATGGTCAACGCCACGAACTTCAACCCCGCGCAGGATACCTACACGCTGCGTGTGTACCTCTCGACCAACAACAACATCTCTTCGGCGGACACGCTGCTGGCGACATGGAACTACAACGTCGATTTCGCGGCGATGCAGAACTTCAACTTCGTCGTGCCGGCCCCGGTCATCCCGCTCGACACGCCTCCGGGCACCTACTGGATCGGCGTCGAGCTCGATACGGGCACCGATGCCTGGGCATCCAACAACGACACGGACACGTGGGACGCGCAGCAGATCACCGTGCTCGAGGCCTTCGCGGACCTTGAGGCGACCCAGTGCGACGCCGTCTCCGGCACGTACTACCAGGGCGAGACGATCTCCGTGACGCACCGCACCTGGAACTTCGGCGATCGTCCCGCGGACGACACGCGCGTCGAGTTCCGCGCTTCGACCAACACGATCATCTCCACGTTCGACACTTTCATGGAAGATCGGAACTACGGCACCGTCGCGATCAACGACGATGTGTGGGTGATCTCAAACGTGCAGATCCCTTCGGATCTCGCGCCGGGCACGTACTACATCGGGACGATCGTGGAGACCTCGGACAACGAGTCCAACACGGGTAACAACTCGATCGCGGATACCGACACGATCACGGTCATCGAGTGTGTGCCCGACCTGACGGGCGACGGACTCGTGAACTTCTTTGACGTGTCGGCGTTCCTGAGCGCGTACAACACCATGAACCCGATCGCGGACTTCGACGGCAACGGCGTCTACAACTTCTTCGATGTTTCGGCGTTCCTGAGCGCGTACAACATCGGCTGCCCGTAATCGCCGATCCGCAGCTCTGTTTTCACCCAGCCGGGCCCCTCGGGGCCCGGTTTTTCGTGGTTTGAACTTGGATCTGATGCCCGTTGGATTACACTGGAACTCCCACGAGTAACACCATTCCAGAGGTCTCAAGCATCATGTTCCGTATCCCGCACACGTCCGCCGCGCTGGTTTCGCTCTGCGCTCTCGCCGGTTCTTCACTTGGTCAGGTGGTCAGCGACTTCGACGCGCTGTTCGCTGATCAGCATGCCGCGTCGGTCTCGTTGGAGGGCCGCACGGTGGTGCTCTTTCCCGAGCACCGGGTCGTGCACGATCGGCTCGAGGCGGTCAGCGTCCGGGGGCGTGCTGGCTGGGGCGGCACGTTCGTCGTTGCGCGTGGCCCGGATGGGATCGAGGGGTGCGTGTGGATGGGTGATCGCGTGTACACCATCCGTGGCTCGCACGCGGGCGGCGCGTACGAGATCCTCCCTTACGAGCTTGAGCAGGGCGGGAGTGGGTGCGGCGGCGCGCTGGAACCCGGCGCGATCCCGCCCGCGGGTGATGCGGCGGCAGAGCCGCGTCCGCAGACAGATCATCGCGCACGCGGCGGCGTGGAGCCGACCCGCGTGCTGGTGGTGTACAACGAAGACGCCCGGGACGATGTGTCTGACATCAACGCGTACATCGCGGCCATGATCGCCAGCGCGAACGAAGCGTACGACAACAGCGTGACCGACGTGGTCGAGATCGAGCTCGCGGGGGCGTACCTGCTCGATGAGCAGTTCAGCGATGACTTCGGCACCGTCCTGCGTCAGGTGACCAACAGGCACGACGGTGTGGGCGACACGATGCACAGCCTGCGCGAAGCGACGGATGCGGATGTGATCGCGATGCTCGTTGATCAGCCGGGGTACTGCGGGATCGCGTGGCTCGCACCGGGCAACGTGGAGTACGCGATGTCCGTAAGCGACACCGACTGCGCGCTGGGCAACCTGACGTTCGCGCATGAGCTCGGTCACAACCAGGGGTGCGCGCACGACCCGGACAACTCCGGCTCCTCCTCGGCGCCGTACGGCTACGGGCACCGGTGGAACAACGACTCCACGCGTTCGGTCATGGCGTACTCGCCGGGCACCCGGGTCCCCCACTTCTCGAACCCCGACGTGCTGCAGGGCGGGTTCCCAACGGGCATCGCCAACGAGCGCGACAACGCCCGCGTGCTCGACGAGACCCACGATGCCATGTCGACGATGCGTCTGGGTGACGGATCTGGCATCGACGAGGACAGCAACTCGGTGCCCGACCGGCTTCAGATCGCGGTCGATCCCGGCCTGGATATGGATCGGAACGGGCGCCTGGATTCGGTGCAGATCGGAGAGGACCCGTCGCTGGATTGCAACGGTGATGGCCTGATCGATCAGGAGCAGGTGTTCCCGCGGGTACGCGTGATGGTCGGCACCACCACCGAGTTCGGGTTCGGTATCGACCCGGTGTTCACCACCGCCCCGCTCCCCGCGCCCGCTTCGGATGTGTCGATCGAGGTCGGTATCGTCGGCGACATCGGGGAGAGCGACGAGAGCCTCTCGCTGGAGTTCAACGGTGGTGTGTATGCCGCGGATGTGTACGCGGAATCGTTCGTGGATTGCTACGCGCCCGGGGCGATTCGGAGCGTGAGCGCGAGCTCAGCACAGTTCGCGCAGATCCTTGACGAGGGGATCGACCTGCGTGTTGTTCCATCCTTCTATGTGGGCGCTGATGTGTGCTCGAGCCCGAACCTGACGGTCTGGGTGGAGTACCGGACGCACGACTTTGATCTGGATGCGAACGGCGATGGGATCATCGATTCGTGCGCGTGCCCCGCGGACCTGAGCGGCGATGGTGATCTCAACTTCTTTGACGTGACGATGTTCATCCAGGCGTACAACAGCCAGGACCCGGCCGCGGACTTCAACGGCGACGGCGCGTTCGATTTCTTCGATGTCACGGCGTTCATCGTGGCGTTCAACGACGGCTGCCCGTAAGTCTGCATTGTTTACCCATCTTCACACTTCCTGCCGGGCTTGGATGCCCGGTTTTTCTTGCGTGCAGCACAATCGGCGCGTTACGATCTGAGCTTCACACACTGAGAGGTTTCACCATGCGTTCCAAGCTGAGTATCGTCCCGGCAAGCGTCGGGCTCGCCGTCGCCACCACCCTGACGCTCGCGGGCCCCGGGCCCGTGATTGTTGAAACCGGCTGGTCGCTTGAGTCCGATTTCGCCTTCAGCAGCCCGATGTCCGCGCTGATCAACCCGGACGACGGCTTCATCTATCTCGGGATCCGCTCGGGTGATCTGTATCGCTCCGACTCGATCGGCACGACCGAGGTGCTGCTGCAGACCGACGATATCGCGGGGATCAG
>JAEPOJ010000017.1:0-18903 GCA_017642965.1 Phycisphaerales bacterium | reverse complement strand
GCTACGACCCGAGCACCGGGGCGCTGTTCTTCTCGGAGGACTTCCCGGGCAATATCATGCGCGTCGATCTCAACCCGGACGGCACCGCGACCGAAACGACGTGGGTCACCGGGTTCCACTCGGGCGACGATGACCCGGTCGGGATCACGCCGGTGCCGATGGATTACAGCGGCACGCTGCTGACGCCCGGCATGATGGCCTCGACCGACCGCGGGTTCAACGGTCCCAACGAGGTCTGGACGTGGTCACCCACCTCGGCGCAGGACGAGGTCCTGATCCGTGACGACAACGCCACGCTCTCGGACACCGTGGACATCGCGGTGAAGGGATCCGTCATCGCGCTCGCGGATCGGACCGAGGGTGTCAAGCTGCTCGCGGACGACGCCTCGGTTTCAGTGCTTACGACGACGGGCGTGACCTTCACGGAAGCACAGGGCGTCGTGTTCGATACACGCTCGATGGATCTGCTGGTGATCGATGCGGACCTCGACGCGGCGTACCGCGTGAAACCCACCGGCGAGGCGACGCTGATGTTCAGCGGGCTGGGCATCTCGGAGACGAACTGGGGCGGGATCAACATCAGCGACGATGGGACCACCCAGCGGATCGTGATCTCTTCGATCGAGAACGACCGCGTGTATGTGTTTTCCATCACCCCGCCGTGCTCGGACGCGGACCTCGCGGGACCGTTCGGCGAGCTGAACTTCTTCGATGTGTCCGCGTTCCTCAGCGCGTACAACGCGATGGAGCCCGAGGCCGATTTCAATGGGGACGGGATATTCAACTTCTTCGATGTCTCCGGGTTCCTGTCGGTCTACAACGCGGGCTGCTGAGTTCGAACCAGGGCCTGCGTGCGTCGGTCATTGAAAAAGCCCCGGCCGTTGCGGTCGGGGCTTTGTGGTTGATGCGTTGATTGGAACGGATCAGGCGGGGACGCCGAGGAGTTCCATGACGCGGTTGACGATGTCTTGGGCGGTGAGGCCGCACATCTGGAGCATCTCGTCGGGGGTGCGAGCGCTCTTGGGGATGCGGGTGACGTGCATCTGCGCGAGCTCGAAGCCGTCGCCGGATTCCATGAGGGCGTCGGCGATGGCGCTGCCGAGCCCGCCGCCGTAGTTGTCCTCGAGCGAGATCACGAAGCCGCCGTTCTGCGCGACGATGTCGAGCAGCTTGTCGGAGTCGAAGGGGATCGAGTACATGTCGAGGAGCGTGACGCTGACGCCGGCCTTGTCGAGCAGCTCGACGGCCTTGTTGCCCTCGTGGACCATGATGCCCGACGCGGCGAGGACGATGTCACGCCCCTGCGCGAGGGTCTCGAAGCTGCCGAGGTTGAAGACGTGGTCGTCGGAGTAGAGCAGCTCGGTGTCGGCGCGGATGGTCCGCATGTAGCACATCGAGTCGTACTCCGCCATGACGCCGGTGAGGGCGTAGGCGGCGTAAGCGTCGGCGGGCTGGAGCACGTAGCAGCCAGGGTTCCCGCGGTGATCGGTCATCGTCGCGAACGAGCGGAACCACGCGACGTCGGGGAGCGACATCTGCGAGGGGCCGTCGGAGGCGAGGGTGATGCCCGAGTGCGAGCCGACGAGCTTGAGGTTGGCGCCCGAGTTCATGCCCATCTCGATCTGGTCGTAGGCACGGTTCATGAACTTGGCGAAGGTGGAGCAGAACGGGACCTTGCCCGCGGCGCTCATGCCGACACCCACGCTGACCATGTTCTGCTCGGCGATCTTGCACTCGACGAAGCGGTTGGCGAGAGCGGCGTCCTTGGCGAATGTTTCGGCGAATGTCGAGTTGCTCACGTCCGCATCAAGCACGACGACGTCGGGGTTGATGTGGCCCAGGGCACGCAGCGCGACGCCGTAGGCCTTGCGGGTGGCGAACTTGCCGGACTGGAGGACGTGCTCCATGTCCATGTCGCGCATCGCGGCGCTGAGCGGCGGGAGCTCGGAATCGTTCTCGGCCTTGGCGGGTGCTTCCGCGGGGGGCTGGATGGTGAACTCGTCGGTGCCGCTGAGCGAGCTTGTGAGCTCGATGCGTCGCTCGCTGAGCTCGTTGACGGCCTTCTGAAGCGCGTCGCCGGTCGCGGGCTTGCCGTGCCAGCCGCCGCCCTGCATGGAGGGGGCGCCCCAGCCCTTGACGGTGCGTGCGACGATCGCGACGGGCTTCTGGTTCTCGTCGTTGGAGATGGCCATGAAGTGATCAAGGGCGTCCTTGATCTGATCGGGCGCGTGCCCATCGATGTCGATCACCTCGAAGCCGAACGCCTGGAGCTTGTGGATGAGGACCTCGGGGCCCTGCTGGGTGGAGACGCGGTCGGCCTGGCCGTAGTCGTTGCAGTTGAAGATGGTGCAGACGTTGGTGAGCTGGTGATCGATGATGAAGTCGAGCGCCTCGAACACCTGGCCCTCGCGCGATTCGCCGTCGCCGACGATGCAGTAGACGCGGCGGTCGTTCTCATCGATGCGGGCGGCCTTGGCGACGCCGGCGGCGGCGCTGAGACCCTGTCCGAGCGAGCCGGTTGCGGCGTCGAAGAAGTCCACGCCTTCCATCGGGTTGGGGTGCCCATCGAGGACGGAGTGCCAGTCGCGCAGCCCGCTGAGGTCGTCGGGGGTGAGCTTGCGTCGGTCGTTTTCCTTGCCGACCACCACGCCGAGCGTGGCCATCGCGGCGTAGACGGCCGGGACGGCGTGCCCCTCGCTGAGCACGAGGCGATCGGAGGTCGGGTAGCTCGGGTAATCCGGGCTCCAACGCATGGCCGAGAACATGAGCGAGGTGACGATGTGCGAGATGCTCATTGCGCTGGTGGGGTGCCCGGAGCCCGACGCCGCGGTCATCTCAAGGCTGAGTCGACAGAGCTCGATCGCCTGTGCGTGAACGGCTGCTTCGTATGACATATGTGTGGTCCTTCCGATCTATCGCGTCGCGCTGCCCGAGTGCCCAAAACGACCAACGCCGCGTCTGGTTGTTCTTCGACCCGACGCCTCGTCACGAGGATCAGGGAGTCCCAGAGCACGGCGTCGCGTACATTCCTAGCTGTGGGCACATCGTAGGAGCCCCGGATCGCAGTCGCCCGTCTGACGCGTGTGAAAGTGCAGCAAATTACGGCTTGGCCCGTCGTTTGCAGCACCTGACAGCCCACCACTGGGTAGTCATCCACAACTGATCCCCAGCTGACCCACATGGGGCGCTGAGCGAGCAGATTTGAACGGACGTGGTAGACTGGGTAAACCACAACGGGAGCGAATTTTCTCTCCCTGAACCACTAGGTATTGGGATGCAAACGGGGCATCCACAGGGCTGAAACGCCTAGGATTCTGGATCAGAACACGGTTTACCCCGAACACACCCCGCGGACCCAAGCACCGGTTCGCAACGGAGTTGCGCGATGAAAGTCATCTGTGAACGAGCCGCATTGCTCGAAGCCGTCAACCAGGTCTCCGGCGTGGTCGCGTCGCGCTCGCCGCGCCCGCAGCTGACGTGCATCAAGCTCAGCGCATCAAAGAGCGCCGAGGGCGATGAGCTCGTGCTCTCGGGCACGGACGCGGAAATTGCGCTCACGGTCCGGATCGGTCGCGTTGACGTCGTCGAGGAGGGCAGCTCGCTGGTGCTCGCGGACAAGCTGCGTCAGATCGTGTCGGCCGAGGACAACGAGAACACCCTGACGATCGAAACAAACGCCGACATGACCCACATCAAGGGCGAAGATGCGCACTTCACCCTGCACGGGTTTGATCCGAGCGACTTCCCGGTCATCGCGGACTACAAGACGCTCGCCGAGGGATCGGCGGCGGCATCTCCCGCCAAGACGATGTACTCGACCGACGCCGGGATCCTCGATTCGCTGATCGCTCGCACGCTCTTCGCGGCCGCACGCGAGAACTCGCGGTACGCGATCAACGGCGTGCTGATGGTGCGTGACGGCAAGAAGCTGGAGATGGTCGCGACTGACGGGCGTCGCCTGGCCAAATCCGCGGTGAGCATCGCGACCTCGGGCGACGCGGCCCAGTGCATCATCCCGAGCAAGGCGCTCTCAATGCTGCAGAAGCTGACCGCGGACGAGAATGAGCCGGTGCACATCGCCATTACGGATAACCAGGCGGTCTTCGCGTTCGGCGACGAGCCGACCGACTCACGTGCGGTGCTCACGACGAACCTTGTGGAGGGCACGTTCCCGCCGTACGAGGACGTGATCCCGCGTGATCTGGACATCAAGGTGACCTTCAACCGCGATACGCTGGCGTCCGCGGTCCGGCGCGCGGCGCTGCTCACGAACGAGGAATCACGCGGCGTGCGGATGGCCTTCACCGGAGGGGATAAGTCGCTGATGCTCTCCTCACGCGCCCCCGAGATGGGCGAGGCGACGATCAACGTCGACCTGGCAGACTACGACGGCGCGGACATCGAGATCGGGTTCAACCCGGCGTTCATCACGGATGCGCTCAAGGTCATCAACGATCCGCAGATCATGATCGAGCTCAAGGCCCCCAACAAGCCGGGGCTGTTCAAGGCCGGCAACGACTTCCTCTACGTGGTGATGCCCGTCAACCTGAGCTGAGATCGGCTGAGCTTGATCAGGCCGCGTGCTCTTGAGGGCGTTTGGTGTCATGCGCGTCTTCGGGGCGTGCGTGCGATCGTTTGATCCGCTCGTGTGCGCCGTGCTTCGCGATGCGGAGCTTGTGCTCGCTGTTCGCACCGTCAGTGCTGACAACGACTTGCGATGCGATACGCCGATCGAGGCGGACCACCAGCAGCGTGAGCGCCGGTGCGATGGTCAGGATCAACGCGCCCAGCAGGTGCGCGGTGCTGATTGTGGACAAGACCTCGGGATTCGCGGCCAGGCCGATCAGGATGATGCCGAGCACGCTCGAGAGGACCGCGATCCCCCTGAGCACCACGCGGGTGCCGGGCGGGGATACCGACCGCTCGTGCGGGCTGGCCATGGGGCGAGCCGCACGCTCAAACGCATCCTTTGATTGTGACAAAGTCGTCCCTCACTTCCAATCGAGTGCACCCGAGCATCGGGCATCCATCCTATGCGCCTGTAGAAACTGATGCGCAATCTTCATGTGGCGCCCGATGGGGCGCTCCGACGCGCCAATGATTTGTGCATCCCGCCCGGCGCTGGTATCGTTTCGGATCAAAGAGGTACGGTTTGCCCACGCACAGACGCACATTCACCCGCAACATCCACGGCGCGACGCGCTGCGCCCTTGTGGCGGGGACCATCATCGGGCTTGCGCCTCAGTCGGCATCGTGGGCACAGACCGCCCAGCCAGGCGCGGACTCCGAGATCGCGCCCGACGGGCTGGACGTCTATGAGAACCGGATCATCTCCGAGGTGTACATCCGCCCGGCGCAGGTCGACGGCGAAGACTCGCTGCTGAGCGAGAGCGCCCAGCAGCAGGCGATCAACAACACGCGTTCGCAGCCGGGCAACGTGTTCGACGCCGAGACCATCCGCGACGATATCCGGCGGCTGAACCGGCTCGGCACGTTCTCACGGGTGGAGGTGTACGCGGGCGTCAACGAGGACGGGTCGGTGACGCTGGTCTTCGAGGTGCTCGAGCGCCGCGTCGTTGCGGACGTGCAGGTGGCGGGCAATGAGCAGATCAACGATGCGCAGATCGCCGCGGTCGTGGATGTTGTCACGGGCACGCCTATCGATCGGTTCCAGATCGACCGCTCCGCGCGTCGTATCGAGGAGCTCTACCGCCAGAAGGGGTACTACTACGCCCGGGTGTCGATCGACGAGGAGGAGCTGGAGGACACGGGTCTCGTCCTCTTCCGCATCCTCGAAGGCGACCGGCTCAAGGTGACCGGCATCCGCTTCACGGGCAACGAGTCGTTCACGAACAAGCAGCTGCGGCGTGAGCTGGAGACGAAGACGTCGTCTTTCTTCCGCAAGGGGCAGCTCGACGACGACAAGCTCGACACGGATATCGCGAACCTGATCACGTTCTACCGCGACCGCGGGTACCTCGACATCCGTGCGGATCGGCTGGTGCAGCCGGCGCCCAACGGGCGCGAGTCGATCGTGACGTACATCATCGAAGAGGGCTCGCTGTACACGCTGCGATCGGTGCAGATCCAGATCGACTCCGAGCCGGGCCAGCAGCCAGTGTTCGATCAGACGCAGATCGCGGGGCTGATCAGCATCAAGGCCGGCGACGTGTACTCGGTGCGTGAGCTGGACCGGTCGCTGGAGATCGTCCGCAACGCGTACGGGCAGATGGGCTATGTTGACGCGGCGGACACGCAGCAGAACAACGTGTTCCGTGTCGAGAAGCGCGATCCGGACGAGCCGGTGGTCGATCTGATCATCGCGGTCGATGAGGGCCCCCGCTACCGCGTGGGGGAGGTCATCATCCAGGGCAACGACCTGACGCGTCAGGAGGTCATCCGGCGTCAGATCGAGCTGCGCCCGACCCGCCCGCTCGACACGACGGCGATGGAACGCTCGAAGGTCCGCCTCCGGCGTCTGCGCCTGTTCAACGAGCGGACCGGCGCACGGATCACGCCGCAGGCGCCGGGCGTAGAGTTCTTCTCCGAGGTCTGGGACGACGAGTACCTGCCCCGGGCGCGGCGACCCAAGAAGATGGAATCGAGAGACCCGAGCACCTCGCTGACGCTGAGCCCGGACACGGACGGGACGTACCGCGACGTGCTGATCGAGATCGAGGAGACGAACACGGGCTCGTTCGATATCGGTGGTGCGGTGTCTTCGGACTCGGGCGTCATCGGTCGCATCGCGCTGACGCAGCGGAACTTCGATATCCGCGATACCCCCGACTCACCGGGCGAGTTCTTCTCCGGGCGGGCGTTCCGCGGCGGCGGGCAGACGTTCCAGATCGAGCTGCTGCCCGGCAACAGGGTACAGACCTACTCGATCGGGCTGACCGAGCCGTACCTGCTCGAGAGCAAGTACTCGGGTTCCGCCAGCATCTTTTACCGGGCGCGCGACTTCGATGAGTTCGACGAGAAGCGTACGGGCGCCCGCCTCGGGCTCGGGCGTCGTTTCGGCACGCGCTGGAACGGCAACTTGTCGTTCCGCGCCGAAGAGGTCGAGCTCTCGGATATCGAGCCCGATCGACCGATGGACGTGTTCCGGGTCGCGGACGCGAACCTGCTGATGGGCACGGAAGTCTCGCTGAACCGCACGACCCTCGACTCGCTCACACGCCCGACGCGCGGTGCGCGCTCGAGCATCAGCACCGAGCAGGTATTCGGCGACTTCGAGTTCACCAAGATGGAGGTCGCGCACTCGGTGTTCATCCCCATCCGCGAGGACTACCTCGGCCGTTCAACGGTGCTCAACCTCAAGGGGCGCATCGGCTACATCCCCCAGGACCGGAGCGATACCCCCACCTACGAGCGCTTCTACCTCGGCGGGCAGTCGTTCCGCGGCTTCAACTTCCGCACGGTCTCGCCCAAGGGGATCCGCAACGACAACGGGATGCAGTCCGACGACCCGATTGGTGGCAACTGGCTCTTCTTCCTGGGCGCGGAGATCGAGCAGCCGTTCTACGAGGACATCCTCTCGGTTGTGTTCTTTGTTGACTCGGGCACGGTGACGTTTGATCCGGGGCTGGACGATTGGCGCGTGTCGGCCGGCTTTGGCTTCCGGTTCTATGTGCCGCAGCTGAGCCCTGCGCCGCTCGCGCTCGACTTCGGGTTCCCGATTGTGAAGGAAGACCTGGACGAGAGCCGCCTATTCACGTTCTCGATCGATCTGCCATTCAACTGAATCCGGCATTTCCCAACCAAATCCCGCAAACAAACGACAGATCCCTGTCAACATGCGCATCGAGTGGCGGTATACCATGTGGGCGGCGGCATGTCTCGTTTCTGCTGCCCGATCACACCGGAGGACCAATATGCTCAGCACATCAGGACGAACGCTGCACCCCTTGATCCCCGCGCTGCTTGTGCTCATTGCCGCGCTTGCGTGGCAGGCGGGCGCGAACTCCGCGAATACGACGCGTCCGCCCGCGCAGCCGACCGCCGTCGCGACGGTGGATATCGTGACGATCTTTGATCAGCTCACCGAGCTCAAGGACCTGGAGGCGAAGCTCGAGCAGCGTCGCACCAGCTCGCAGGCGGATCTCGAGGAGGTCAACACGCGTCTGAAGACCATCAGCGCCGATCTCGAGGCGATGACCCGCGGGACCGAGGATTACAAGAACAAGGTCAAGGACGCCATGGAGCTCCAGGCGGTGCTCAAGGCCCGCTCGGAGGCGCTCAACCAGATCCTGTCGATCGAGCGTGGCTCCATGACCCGCGATCTGTACAACAAGGTGAGCGACGCCATCTCGCGTATTTCTGATCGCGAGGGGTACGACGTGGTCCTGTTCGATGATTCGACCTTCATCGTGCCGGAGAACGCAGCGTATCAGGACGTGTACCGCGCGATCGTGACCCGCTCGCTGATGTACCGTCACGACAGCGTGGACATCACGAACCAGGTCGTGTCGCTGATGAACTCCGAATACACGCCCTGATCTCACACGAAGGGATACCCGACTATGAGTTCGACCACCGCCGCGCCCGAGCAGCAGCAGTCGCCGAGGGTGCGCGCTGATGAGCTGGCGCAGATCGTGCAGGGCGAGCTGGTCGGGAATCCCGATGTGATCCTCTCCACGCTCGCCCCCATCGAATCCGGAGCGCCCGGTGCGCTCACGTTCATTCGTGCGCAGGGGTTCGCAAAGCAGTGGGCGGAATCCAAATGCGAGGCGGCGCTGGTCACACGCGGCGTCGAGGTCCCCGATCACGACCCCGAAAAACGGGCGCTGATCTATGTCGACGATGCGGACGTGGCGGTGGTCCGCATCCTGGAGATGATCGACCCGGGCGTCGCGCACCCCGACACGGGGACGCACCCCACCGCGCAGGTCGACCCGGACGCCGAGGTCGATCCCACGGCACGGATCGGGCCGGGCTGCGTCGTCATGAAGGGCGCACGCATCGGGGCGAGCACGGTGCTGATGGCGAACGCGTTCATCGGTGGCGATGCCGCGATCGGCTCGGGCTGCGTGATCCACCCCGGCGTCGTGATCGGCGACCGCTGCACGCTGGGCAACAACTGCCTCGTGTTCGCGAACACCGTGATCGGCGCGGACGGGTTCGGCTACCTCCCGGGCGATGAGCACCGCGGCGCGATCAAGGTGCCGCAGATCGGGTCCGTGGTCATCGGCGACGATGTTGAGATCGGTGCGTGCTCGACCATCGACCGCGCGAAGTTCGGCATCACCAAGATCGGGAACCGCACCAAGATCGACAATCAGGTCCACATCGGGCACAACTGCATCATCGGCGACGACGTGCTGCTGTGCGGGCGCACGACCCTGGGCGGGTCCGCAATGATCGGGGATCGGACCATGGTCGGCGGGGCGGTCGTCCTCAACGATCAGGCCCGCGTGGGCAAGGACGTCAAGATCGCGGGCGGCTCGATCGTGCTCGATTCCATCGATGACAACCAGACCGTGCTTGGCGTGCCCGCCATGCCCTCTCGGGTCGCGCTGGCGAACGCCGCGGCGCAGCGGAACCTGGCTCAGTTCTGCCGGCGTGTTGAGAAGTCGCTCAAGAAACTCGACCCGGGCTTTAAGCCGCCCAGCGCCTGATCGGCCATACACTGGTGCGTGCAACGCCAGACCCTCAGCCAACCCACGCGAACGATCTCGGGCACCGGGCTCTTTTCCGCGCAGCCCGCAACGGTCGTCATCGAGCCACGCAAGGCCGCTACGGGCATCGTCTTCACGCTCAACGGCAAGACCATCCCAGCGCACATCGATGCGCTCTCCTCTCGCCCTGTGCACCCGGTGTTTGCGCAGCTCAAGCCGCGTTGCACGAGCATCGGCGATGACGATGGGACCATCGCGACGATCGAGCACGTGCTCTCCGCGCTCGCCGGCCTCGGGGTGACGGATGCGGTCGTGGATGTCCGCTGCGAGGCGCGGCACGCCGAGATCCCGATCATGGACGGCTCCGCAAAGCCGTTTGCTGACGCCTGCCTCGAGGTGGGTCTCTGTGAGTTGAGTGAGCCGATCGATCCAATCACGGTTCGGGAGCGGATCGAAGTGCGGGACGGCGATGCGTCGATCGTGATCGAAGCCAGCGACACACCCAGCTACGCGTACAGCATCGATTACCCTGGAACACCGATCGGCTCGCATACGGCCGAATGGGACGGCGATCGGGCTTCGTACATCGATAGCGTGGCGCTGGCGCGGACCTTCTCGCTGGAGCACGAGGCGAACCAGATGCAGCGCGCCGGGCTCTTCACCCACCTGAGCCCGCGGGACATGCTGGTCATCGGCGAGAGCGGTCCGATCGAGAACGAGTATCGCGTCGAACATGAGTGCGCCCAACACAAGCTCCTCGATCTCATCGGGGATCTCGCGTTGGTCGGGGCCCCGATGCTGGCGCGGGTCAGCGCTGTTCGATCCGGGCACGCGCTGGCGCACGAAGCCGCCCGCGCAATCCTGCGCCAGGCGAACGCCTGAGGCCTGACGCTGGTATCACAGACTGAGCGTTATCTCGAATCGGAAACCGTTTCGACGGCCACGTCGACCCACTGATCGCGTGTGCGGATCGCGATCAGGCGGGCCGTGCGCCCGTCCCCGAGCTCCAGAGCCCCTGGCCCCAGGCGCATGCGCCCCGGCTGGATGTTCCCGCCGCCCAGCACACCGACGACCCATGACGGGATCGGTGTGGACCCGACGCGGATCGACCCGATGTTGGCATAGAGATCGCCCTGCTCGTCGAGCGAGAGTCGGGCGCGGGCCGAGACGATGGAGGTGCCGGAGGCGTGGCGCACCCGGGCCCCGATCGTGATGCCGTCTTCCTCGAAGCGCATGAGCATGCGTTCGACCCGGCTGTCCCACGCGTCCTCGCCCATGTGGGTGATGATGGTTTCGCGGAGTCGAACGCCGATCCAGGCGTTGGCCTGCTCATCGCTGACCTTGGCGTTCCACCGCGGGTTTTCCGGATCGCGCACGGCCGTGAGCTGCGTGGTGATGGCGTTCTCGATGCGTTCGGCGCGTTCAATGACGGCGGCGTCGGCGGTGTTCATTGCATCGCGCTCGTGCCACCAGCGCGGGACCTCGTCGAGCCCGGAGAGCATGTAGATCACGAACGATCCGAGGACAACGCTGAGCGACATGAGCGCGATCGCGCCGTGCACAAAGTATGCATCGATGACTTCAACGAATGATCGCGCAGAGCGGGGCACGCGCAAACTGTACCACATCCGATCGGGACATATGAAAAACCGGCCCGACGAATCGGACCGGTTTGGGTGTGATCTTCACATGAGCCCACGGGCGGGCTGGGGAAAAACCCCTGAATCCAACGGGTGGATCAACGCTTCGAGAACTGGAAGCGGGCGCGAGCGCCGGGCTGGCCGTACTTCTTGCGTTCGACCTTACGGGCGTCGCGGGTGAGGAAGCCGGCGTCGCGGAGGTCGGGCTCGAAGTTGGGGTCGTAGTTCACGAGTGCTCGAGCGAGACCGAGGCGGATGGCCTGGGCCTGGCCCATGTATCCGCCGCCGTGGACGCGGACGAAGATGTCGAGCTTGCCCTCGGTGTCGGTGATCTTGAGGGGCGCGACGGCGTCCTTCTGATCACGCGGCTCGGAGAAGTACTCCTCGACGGTCTTGAGCTGCTTGCGGCTGATCTGGACCTTCAGGCCGCCGTTGCCCGAGTCCTTCGCGGGGCGGAGGCGGACGCGAGCGACCGCGGTCTTGCGGCGTCCGACGCCCCACCACCAGCCGTGCTTGTCGGCGGGCTTGGGATCGGGGAGCACGCGGGTCTGCTGCTCGGCTTCGGGTGCGGCGGCGACGGAATCGCCGGCCATGTCGGGGTTGGTGATGGTGGTTTCGTAACCTGCCATGTGGGATGGTACCTTTCAAGAGCTGCCCGCATCCACGCTGCCGATCACATGCCGACGCGCTTTGGGCAGGGAGTGATTCAGATCAGTAGAGGTCGATCGCGTTCACGCCCGCGTGGGGGTGATCGGTTCCCTCGTACACCTTGAGCTTCTTGAGCATCTGACGACCGAGTCGGTTCTTGGGGAGCATGCGACGCACGGCGTCCTCGATGAGGAGCTGCGGCTTGCGCTCACGCAGGTTGCCGTAGGTCTCGGTCTTCTGACCGCCGGGGAAGCCGGTGTAGGTCTGACGCATCTTCTGCTCGGCCTTGCGACCGGTGAGCTTGATCTTGCTCGCGTTGGTGACGATGACGAAATCGCCGCAGTCGACGTGCGGGGTGTACTCGGGGCGGTGCTTGCCCATGAGGACGGTCGCGATGTCGCCGGCGAGACGTCCGAGGACCTGATCGGTCGCGTCAACGGTGCGCCACTGCTTCGTGACCTCGCCGTTCTTGGCCATGAATGTCTGACGACGCAGGTGGGTGTGCTTCTTGGTCGATCCCATGATCAAACTCCTTGCTCCTGATTGAACTCATCAGGGCTGATTCCAACGGCTCGACGGGTGGTGACACACGGGGTGCCGACTACGCCGGGCGTGCTTGGTACGCTGCCTACCGGGCAGGGCGGGCGACAGATCGAGATCTGATCGCATGCTTGTCGAAACGGTGCCGCGGCAAACCACGGCGGGAAGGTAAATTAGACACGCCGCCCGAACAGGTCAACCCATACAACCCGCAAGTTGACGCGATGTGCACCCCCGGCCCGATCAACCCCAATACACTGGGGTCAGGAACGCGCCCGGATCAGCCGATGAACCGGGACCCTGACCACCGAAGCGAGCACGACGCCGAGCCCATCTATGAGCGACAACGAACACGAAAATATACCAAACACCGACCCCGCGGGCGACGCCGAAGCTTCAAAGGATACGCCGGCGAAGCTCGATCACTGGTCGCCGGTGACCGAGGCCATGCGGACGCACGGCGATCCACGATTCACCAAGCGGGGCAACCCGATCGACCCCGCGGACCCCGGCACGGGGCTCTCGCGCGTGCTCGCGGTGCTGGCGACAATCCTCGTCGTGGCGTTCGTAGTGCTCTGGCAGAACACGCCCGACCCGACCAAGCAGGCGATCTTCTATGGGCAGACCACGCCGGAGGAGGCAGCCGCCCCCGAGCCCGACCAGCCCGCACCGGGCAACTTCGGGCAGGTCGACCTGATGGGACGCATCTTCCTGCGCGGGCTCGATATGTTCAAGAGCCAGAACATGATGTCGCAGATCGAGGCCCCGGGGATGGTCTTCATCGACGAGGACCGTGTCCGCCTGATCATGATCAGCGCCGAGCTCGAGAGCACGGACGCGGCCCTTTCGCGCCTCGAGGCGTTCCGGCTGGAGGAGCTCGGATTCGAAGAGGAAGAGGACCCGGAGCAGATCTCCGTGAGCACCAACGACCTGGTGCTCCAGGAGCTCGACATCCTCCGCACGCTCTACACGCAGGGCGCGGACGAGCTGAGCGTGGATCAGCGGCAGCAGCTCAAGGACCGCTACGGGTACATCGGGCACGTTGCCCTCACGCACGGCAAGCCCAGCACCGATCCCACGCGTGAAGCGCTCACGAACGGCTTCATGACGCTCATGCTCTTCCTCGCGCTGGTGGGACTGGTGCTGGTCCTTGGCCCGCTCGCCGGCCTGGTCCTGCTGATCTTCGGCATCATCAACTTCTTGACCGGCCGGATGAAGATGCGCATGCGTGTGCCCCAGCCCGGTGGGAGCATCTATCTTGAGACGTACGCGCTCTTTGTGTTCGGCTTCTGCATCATGGCCGTCTCCACGTTCCTCATCTCGAACTCCGCGTACCCCGAGCTCGCGGCCTTCTCCCTGATCGCCCAGTGGCTGCTGCTGCTCACGGTGTTCTGGGGGCTGATCCGCGGCGCGAACCTGCGGGAGTGGCGCTTGGCGTCCGGGTGGCACACCGGCGAGGGTGTGTTCAAGGAGATCGGTTGCGGCATCATCGCGTACCTCGCGTCCATCCCCATCTACATCATCGGGGTGATCATCACGGCGATCCTGCTGGTGACCAAGGAGATGCTCGCGACCAGGGCCAACGGCGGCGTTCCCCCGGAACCGGAGCCGCTGGTCAACCCGGTCTTCGAGATGATCGCGAGCGGCGACATCTTCATCATCCTCTTCCTGTTCGTGCTCGCGACCACGTGGGCACCGATCGTCGAAGAGTCGATCTTCCGCGGCACGCTCTACCGCCACCTGCGCGGGCGCCTGCACTGGGTGCCCACCGCGATCCTCACCGGCATCCTGTTCGCGTTCATGCACGACTACGGCCCGCTGATGGTGGCGCCGCTGATCGCGCTGGGGTTCATGTTCGCGTTCATGCGCGAGTGGCGCGGCTCGATCATCGCCCCGATGGTCGCGCACTTCATCCACAACTTCACCCTCATGTCGTTCATGATCATCTTCGTGCAACTGATCAAAGACCCGGCGGGGTGAAGCGATAGGCACTGAAGAATGGGTGCCCTGCTTTGACCCGAAGGGTAAAGCAGGAACAGAAGTTCTCCAACAACTCTTGT
Organism: Phycisphaerales bacterium; assembly: GCA_017642965.1. Classification (GTDB taxonomy): domain Bacteria; phylum Planctomycetota; class Phycisphaerae; order Phycisphaerales; family UBA1924; genus UBA1924. The sequence goes on along the minus strand of JAEPOJ010000017.1, from coordinate 4,398 downwards.
CCCTCCCCGCGGGGGCGCGGGGAGAGACAGAAGCACAGCTTGTGTTTGATCTCACGCCGCCGCGGTGTTGAGCTTGGTCTGCTCATCGCCCGACTCGCGGGTCATCCGCAGGAGCACGCTCGCCGAGACCTTGGAGATCACGATCAGCAGGACGATGATCGCGACGATGCCGGCAACGATGAGCCAGCGGGGCTTGTCGATGCCACCGTTCCAGCCGGTGAACTGCTGACCGATCATGACGGCCGCGAGCGTGCGGGGGAGCATGCCCATGAGCGTGCCGAAGAAGAACACCCCGCGCCGAACGCCCAGCGAGGCGAACAGCAGGTTGGTCAGCGCGAAGGGTGAGCTGGGCGAGATCCGCACGAGGGTCACGATCAGCAGCGCCCGCCCGGTGCTGGCCCGCAGCAGGGCGTCGCGGAGCATCTTGGTCTTGGGCTTGCTGACAAGCTCCTGCTCGACGCGGCTGCGGGCGATCTTGGAGACGATCTCGTAGCCCACGAGCGATGCGCCGCCAAAGCCCAGCAGGGCCAGCAGCGTGCCCATCGGGACGCCGAACGCGTAGCCGGCGAGCAGGGCCTGCGAGACGGTCGGCAGACACCCGAAGCCAGCGAGGATCACGAAGCCGGCGAGGTAGATCGACATGCCTGTCGCGAGGTGCAGCGTGCTTGAGCCGTCGCCCACCAGCAGCACCCGCAGGGGTTCCATGTTCAGGATCAGCAGCACGCCCGCGAAAGATGGCAGGGTGGACCATGCGACGCCGAGGATGGCGGCAGGGCCGAGGCGCTTGAGCATCGCGCACCCGCCGAGCACCCGCTCGCGCCCGAGACGCGAAACGAAGCCGACGGCGAAAAGCCCCGACGCGAACAGGCACGCGCTCCAAGCCACCCAGTTGTTCGGGGTGCTCAGGATGTAGGCGTTGATCCACTCGCGGGTGGGCTCGCTGACGGTCGGGATCAGGAACGGGATCGAGAAGAGGACCCCGACAAAGAGAACGCCCCAATGCAACGCTTGCGCACCGAGGCGTGTCCGGGCTGATTTTTCGCTGGCGTGGGCGCTGGCGCCGACCATGACGCACGCGGCGGCCCCGAAGAGCGAGTTGGACTCCTTGCCGCACTCAGCGCAGCAACAGTCCACGCTGCCGTCACACGCGGATGCTTCCTCTTCCTGCTCAGGGTAGAGGTCGAGGTTCACGGTCCGCGATGGGCGGACAGCGTCCTTCTGCAACTGAGACTCGTTTTCAATTGCGGCTGGCATCGGGAGATGGTAGCCGCCTTAAATCCAGTTTCCAGCCCTCTTTGTCCCTCCCTGCGCCCCGCGGGGAGGGTCAGATCTCGGCTCAGCCCTTCTCGGGCGGCTCGGCGGGCGGGTGGGGCTGGTCGTCGGGGATCTCGCCGCGCTTCATGGCCTGCTCGATGGCTTTGTTGGCCAGCTTGCCGAGGATGCCCAGGATGAGCAGGACCAGCACGATGCCGGTGATGAACATCCACTTGGGGGTCTCGCGCTCGTCCCAGCTCTCGATGCCCGAGCCGATCCAGACGGCGGCGAGCGTGCGCGGGGCCATGCCGACGATCGTGGCGATGAGGAATGGGACCAGCTTCACGCCCGAAACGCTCATGATGTAGTTCATCAGGGCGAAGGGCGAGTTGGGGGGCACACGGAGCAGGGTGAGGATCAGCAGGGCGCGGGCGTAGCCGTGGCGGATGAAGGCGTCGCGGACGACCTCGGCCTTGGGGTGGTGGTGGATCTCGGCCTCGACCTTCTTGCGTGCGACGCGATCGGCGATGAAGTAGCCGATGATCGACGCGCCCGCGAAGCCCAGCAGGGCGGCCGGGAACCCCCAGGCGATGCCGAAGGCGAAGCCGGCGAGGATGGCCTGCGAGTATGTGGGCAGCAGCCCGAGCCCGGCGGTGAGCACGAAGATCCCGATGTACATCAGGAGATTCTGAGGGAAGCCGAGCGTGTCGAGCTTCTCCGCGACCGGGTCCATGTTGGTGAGCAGGAGGATGCCCATGACGCCGGGCATGATGGTCCAGGCGATGCCGAGCCACGCGGCCGGGCCGAGGCGTTTGATGATGTCGCCGATAGACTCGCTTTGCTCGGTCTCGTGCTGCGGCTCGGGTGGGGATGGGGCTTCGCTCATGGGGCGATGATAGGAGTAATAGGACAACAAAAAACGCACCCTAAGGTGCGTGAGTTTCGAGAATCGTCCTCGCAAATTTCGTCATTCGCTATAGTGCTCGACCATGTCGCTGAAATCATTCGAATCAATCTCACCGTCACCGTTGGTCTCGTAAGGAGTCTGCAGCCAAATTGACAAATCGGTGGAGCTCGGTCCGTTTCCGGAGTTCAGGATGAGTGATTCAGGAGCTTCCTGAAGCACTCGAAAAGTGTACCAATAGTTCGTTTGTGGTGTGAGAGTGGTGCTCACCGTCGTTGCATAGACATCTGAGTAATACTCAACCGGCGGGTTACCGTCTACATCTCCACATAGCACCTTGTTCTGAACTGGAGTGATCCGCCAGTGTCCAGATGCATGAAATCCGGTGCCCTTCGAATCTGATTTTGTAATAACAATCTTGCGCATGGGACTTGAAACTGTCCCCGCAGAAGTAACCACAAACTGATCGGAACGATCGAACCATTGCGGGGATCCCGTCTGGTAATCCGGCTTAAACTCAACGATGAAGTGCTCACCTGCTGCCGCTTCATTACCTTCGTTGACAATATATACCGGCCCATAATGCTCAAGTTCGACTGAAGGTACAGGGTCATCTCCGATTGCCGGGACCGTCTTCACCTCATGATGATAAGGATCACAATCGGGATTCACATTCGCAGGCGGTGCGGTATCCCGTTGATGAAAGTTGAACGGTGCCACGCCGACAGCACCGCCTCCAAGCGCATCGGACAGGTTGGTGTAGTCAGGGGAGAGTGGCGTCGTGTTGACGTAGACATTGCCATCCCAAGAATCGCCATTATCCCCGGAATTGATGATGACCTGGCCTTCGAGGCCGTCGCTCGGCAGGTAAATTCTCGCGTCCGCATCCATCGTTCCAGCGATGTCGTACACGCTCGTGTCAGCCATCACTGAGTTGACATTGATTTGTACGTCAAAGTTGCCACCTACGTACAGTGCGTCAAGGCCGCTCATCTGCATGAAACGACCGCCCGTAAAGTCGCCCAATACTTCAAGCTCACCGACGTGCGAGTATGTAGATGATGCTATGTTGAAACATTCACCGTTATAGCCCAATCCGTTAATGCCGACTCGGCCATCCAAATCCCCACCAACTGCTATCTCACCAATCGTGCCACTGGACCAGATCTCCGATCGAATGCCCGCACTTGTATCCGAGACTACGTCTCCACCAATAGCTACTGACGTGATATCTCCTGCCTGACTATAAATACCACCGCGAATCAGATCTCCAGATATACTGATGTTTGACACACCTGCAAGAGGAACCAAGCCACTCACACTATCCTCGATAATTAATCTCCCATACAAACTGCCTCCAATAACAATATCGCTGATTGAATTTACATATATTGCATCCGCCCCCTCCGCCTTTAAATCTCCCTGAATCTTCAAATTGTCGATGTGTATATCAGTATCACTGCAATCAGATGCATGGATGTTTGACACAGAATCAAAGGATGTTTGGTTGCCGCCGGAGTCAGATATCGAAATTGTTACAATTCGAAATTCTGTACTATTATTATAAACTACAATCTCGTCAATCACGTCATACACATCGTCTGATTCAAAGCGAACCGTCCCGCCGTCTGGATGATTATCATCAGTTGATGAGGCAATTGTGAGTAAATAGTGATTGTAACCCTGGGCATCGGTATATAGCGGAGAATCGGCTCCGGTTACGGTAAATCCTGTCGATGTAACATAATTTACATCCGCTTTAGCCAATGAACCGCTCGTCGCCATAAGGCACAGCGATAGCACACCTTGCTTCATACATACACTCCTTCTAGAAAGATGGTTGAGTAAACGATTTGTACTCACAAATTAACTTCGGTCAGCCCCACGAACACCCGCACGTCATCGACGTCCAACGTCCCGTCCTTCCGCAGGTCCGCGCGATCGTCCCCGTCGATGAACCAACGCACAAACTCCGACACGTCGAAGAAGTCCACGCGCCCGTCCGCGTTGAGGTCCGCTGGGTGCAGCGCACTAGGCGTCCCGAGACGAAGACCATAGACGAAGTTCACATACGTCTCCGATGTGATCCACAGCAGGTCACCCGAAAATAATGCGCCGTAGCGATCGTCAGAGTATTCGCTGCCCTTCGTGTGGCGCAGGTCACGGTGCCCCTCGCGCCGGGCCGTCTCCGTCCACTCGCGCTCCCCGCCCGCCATGTCGAACAGCCCCCACGGGCTCCG
>JAEPOJ010000016.1 GCA_017642965.1 Phycisphaerales bacterium | reverse complement strand
GAAGTCGGGGATGCTGAGGCCTTACTCGAATCATGGCTTCGTCTGCTCGCGGCATATCCCCCAGATACTGACCGCTGGTACGAGGCCCGCTATGAGTCGCTCCGTGTGATGAGTCGGATCGATCCGACACGCGCGAGGGAAACATACAACCAGTTCAAGGTGCTCAATCCTTCTCTCGGTCCCCCGCCGTGGAATACCCGTATCTCAACACTTTTCGATGATCAGGCCGGGAGTGGATCGGATGGGGGCTCGCCTTGAAAACTCAGCAGCCAGGCCCCACACCGATTGTCAGGTTCCTTGGCGATGATGCCGGGCAAGGAGGACCGTTCGCGCTTCTCGGCGTTGGGCACACGATCAGTTCTGTGGATGAGATCCATCGAGCCCGCCTTCGCCGACTGCGACAGATCGACTGCCACCCGCAGAGATCGACACCGGACGCGGACGAAGTCCGTCTCGCTGTGCACAGCGCCGCAACGCAGCTCTTGGATCCGGCGTTGCGAGAGCAGCTCGTGCTGCGATGGCCGGAGGGCACACCGGTCGATCTTCCGAAAGCATGGAAGCCAAGCCGGGCAATGAAACGGATCACGCCTGCCCTGATCGGAAGGGCACGCCAGATCGTTGGCTCCAGCGGTGGATGGAACAGCGTTGCCCGGCGTCGTCTTGCACACCTGGCAAGGCTGAACCGGATCAGCGCGATCGAGGTTGTGCGTGAGCTGGGCATGGGCGGGCCAGGTGGCGGCAAAGTTGCGGAGCAACAGTCAGGAGCACAGCCGCTACCAGATCTGCCCAGTGAACCGCCCGCGGGTTCGGGATGGGTTTCGGCGTATGCGTTGCTCGGTCTGCTCGCGAGCACGGTCATCGTGACACTGCTACTCGCCCCCGAAGCCCATACCAACGCACATCCGTCAGGTCAGGTATCCACACTTCCGGAGCAGGATCCAAGGGGGCGATCCCAGCCGCAACTGCCAGAGCAGCTCGAGACCGCGCCTCGCGATCAGATGCAGCATTACACAGCGATCGCCCACGAGCTTGATCGCCTTGTGGCTCGGGCGAAGGTTGAGCCTGACGCATCTATTTCACGATTCCGCGAGGTGTACCCGGAGTTCTTGGACCAGTGGACCGCGTTCCCAGGGCAGGCATTGCAACGAGCCGGAGCCAACATCGCAGAGTTTATTTCGAGGCTGGATCAGCAGCAGATCCCGCCGGATCAGATCGCGCCACTCCTCGCGGCAGGTGGCATTAGCCCGGATCGCGAGATGATTGCCGCGGGCGTCATCAACGTCAGCATATCGAGCACACCATTGCGACAGGAGACTCAGGATCTGCTCCGGGCCGTTCGCGGCGCGATGACTCTCGCTCCGCTTGCTGATCACACGGACATGAAGTCATGTGTCTACGCAGCCGCGATCGATTCTGCCCAGCGTCATCAGGGTGAGGATCCGGACTGGTGGTCCGCGTGGCTCAGCGGCGTCCGGCACGCAAGCGGCTCTGAGGCTGACCTGACCGGGGCGGTGCTGACGGCACTGAGCGACATGCTCCGAAATCCGGCTGCTCCCCTCGACACGTGGCGGCGCACGGTCTCCATGCTCGTGCGATCGCTCGACTGGCGAGAGGAGAGTGTTGAGCGATTCTGGCTGATTTCCCAGTTCAACGACTCTGAGGTACAGACCGAGCGGTTGGCGGTGCTTACCGAAGTGCTCGCGACCGAGAGCGCGGCGAGCGGTGTGGATCAGCTGATGGTGCTGCCGAGGAACGCCAATGCACCGCAGCGTGAACAGGTTGTCAAACGGTACCGTGATTCATGGTTCCCGGCTCGCACCGGCGACGCGCAGCCTGCTCAGCAGGGAGGACATGCCACACCATTGCTCCGCGAACTGCAGATTGCTGTCAACTCAACACCGGACAACCCGACCGAAGCACAGGCGACCGAGCACCTCATCGAGCTTCATCATCTCACGGTCGCGGCCTTCCTCGCGATCGATGGCCACGGAGCGCTCAGCGAGGAGCTCATTCAGAACCCGCCTGCGATCCCCGACACACCAGCACTTCCGCAACAAGACCTGAACTGGGAGCAGGCCGATGACGCGTGGGCCGAGCGAGCGGTCAACTGTGAGGAGGCAGCTCAGTTGCGGCCCTACCTCGACGAGCTCGTTCGCAACGAATCAATCGGCATCAGCAGCGCGAACGCATTGGTGTACCTGGCGACCCGAAAATCTCAGAATGAGCTACGTGAGCTTGCATTGACGCAGATCGTGCGTTACGCAGACCAGATTTCAATCCTGATCGCGATCGACCATGCATTGAGTAAGGTTCGGGTGACTTCGCGTGTCGACACGCTGGTTCGTGAAGTGCTGGGCGACGACATCCCGAGCCGCAACGACGATGACTGGTACCCGCAGGTCCGCTCCATGCTCTTGGCGAGGATGGGGCAGGCGATGTTGCGTGAGCAGGATTTCCGTATGAGTCAGGTGCAAGACGAAGTTGCCAGCCTTTTGAGGCTTCGCCTAGAGACTGGGGGGGAGATGGAGGCAAACTCGGACGACCCTTCTGAACTGCTCGCTCAGCTCAATCATCGCTCAAGGGCCGAGGTGGAGAAGCTCGTCGTCAACTCTGTCAGGCTCCGTCAGGACCTCGAACGGATCGATGCGGAATCGCTATTGTGGACGGTAAGATCCCGAAATCCAACACAGCGTTACCTTGCTCAGCAGCGGATCGAACTCGCCTTGTTTAGCTTGTCAATCCGTGCACGTCACCCAGACGCGGACCGGTTTGTTAAGAACGCGTTGAACGAGCTCCGTTCAAGAGCGGACGGGGCGACGACTGCGATTGAACAGAGCTTGCACACGCAGTGGGCTCTGGCGCAGCTTATGCAGATCGAACTGCAGAGGAGGGGCGACCAATGATGCGGGTTCTGCTATCTGCCATGTCGTTGATTTCATGCTCCCTCCTTCTTGGATTGCACGGGCAGCTGCAGCCGGCAGGTGTCGAGCTTGACCCTGATCAACCAAGGCAGTATTTCGAGGTCGGAGAGCTCGCGGCAGCGAAGGCGAGCCGCAAGGATGACCTCGACAAAGCCAGGCAAGTTCTGGCAATGGGTGTCGTGCTGGCCGAAAGGCAGAACGATCGTCAGACTGCCAGCAGCTGTTGCATCGCGATCGCGAAAACACACGGCGATGATCCCTGGATCAGTCAGCAGCTCTGGGATCTTGCGCTGCAGCTGGATCCAAGCCGACTTGTCCAGTGGGCGGAGCATCGACGCATGGGAGGCGGCCAAATGCTCCGACGAGATGCCGCCGAGTGCATCAGGCTCGCCAGAACAGCGGAGTACGCAGATGCGAAGGCATTGCTCGATCGCCGGGGTGTCGAGGACCAGATCAGGCAAACCGCACAGCGTCTGGGGTACAACCCCGGCGAGATCGTGAGTTCGCTCCGGAGACAGGTCAGCCACACAGGTCGAGATCCATGCAATGGGAACTACTTTGATGCGCAGGTCGAGAACGGGCAATCGGTACGCAGAGTCTGTAGGGAGCACGCGTACCCGATCGGCACCGCTGAGAGTCTATCGATGCTCCGCCAGTATCTGGCAATCGAGAACGCTTGTGTGAACGATGGCTCCGAACTCGCGGACTGGGGTGGGGCAAGTGCGATGGGGCAGCAAGAGGCGCTCCGGGACCCGAGCATCAGATGGCTGGTAAGCACCTACGGCATCGATCCAGCTCGGCCCGCCCTACGCAACGGTCGATGGGTCAGCTCGCCCTGAGGAGAAGGCGGTGTCGCAGCGATCATGCGGCTACGATCTGAACTCCACGACTGTTTCAAGACCGCAGAGGAACGCCCTGATGAGCAACGAGACTACCGCGAGCAAGAGCATGTTCAAGCCGGAGATTACGTTCGATGATTTCGCGAAGGTGGACCTGCGTGTTGCAAAGGTCACGCACGCTGAGCCTCACCCGAACGCTGATCGACTGCTCAAGTTGCAGCTCGACGATGGGTCGGGCACACCCCGCCAGATCTGTGCTGGCGTGAAAGAGCACTACGCCGCAGAGGATCTCGTTGGAAAGTCGATCATCATTGTCGCGAATCTTGCCCCGCGTTCACTCAGGGGTGAGGAATCGCGGGGCATGTTGCTCGCCGCGAGCGATTCCGCGAAGGGAAGCGACGACCGCAGCGTCGTGCTGCTCTCGCCGATGAGTGAGATCGAACCGGGCTCAGTCGTCTCCTGACCCCGAGGATCCCGCGCCCGAACGCTGCTTCTGTGCCTGTTGACGCGCGAGGCGCTCCGCGTTGCGGTGCGCGAGATCGACCATCTGGTCGACTTCCTGCTCGCGCCGCTGTTCAAGCTCTAAAACCGAGTCGCGGAGTTGGTTCAGGCGTGCTTCGAGGCGGTCGATCTCCAGCTGTTTCGCTTCCAGCTCCGCATCGAAGCGGGCTTCCGCGTGCGACCTGATTTCATTCAATGCTTCCTCGCGATCGCTCTGTGTTGAATCAGGGTTGCTGAGCACCAGGCGGTACAAGCGGGCGGCCTCTCCAAAGTCCAGCCCGGTCCGCATCTGTGCGGTTTTGATCTTTGCCAGTTCCGGGTGGGATTGTTTCAGGGCGAGGATTTCACGGATCTGAGGGGCCATCCTTCCGAGAAGCCGATCGGCGTCACGCGGATCCTGTCGCAGGAAGGGCTCGAACTTGGCCCAGAGCTCCGGAAACTCCGTGTGAAGGAACTGTTGAATCGCCAGGCGTTCTTCATCGCCGCCTGGACGGCTCCGTCGCTCGTTCGGGTTGCGTTGAGTTGGGGTGTCCCGGCATGCATCGCCTCTCGCCCTGCTGGGCTCATCGTTGCCCCGGAGCTCTTCGAGGACCTCGGTCGCGGGCGCTCCCGAGTCGAGCTTTTCCAGCGCCGCTTGCCCGCGCACGGCCATCTCTTCTCCGCGTTCAACCATGCGAACAAGACGTATGCGGAGTGCATCCGGATCAAGCTGCAACTCAAGTCCGAGACGCCCTCGTGCCTCAGGGTTCTCGGCCTTCGCGGGTTTCGCATCATCAGTCGAGGGACGTGACGCGCCGTGGTCCGGCTGCACCATGCCGAGCATGAACAGGGCGGAGGCGGAAAGCACAAGCGTGTGGAGTCGTGGGCTGTTCATCAGAGCGCTCCGTCGTGTAGTTCAGAAATCCCATACTCGTCGTTGAGCGAGTCGACATCGAGATCCGACTCGATCGTCTGTGCCCAGAGTTCCCAGCTCGCGACCGCCTCGTCGATGGAGTTGCTCTCATGCTCATCCAGGGTGAGGTACGCATCGATATCTTCTTCGAAAGAAGCAAGCGTCCAGGCGCCCTGGTTTGCTGCAGAGGATGAGTCGGGGATCGGCGCGCCGGACTCCCAGGGCTGCGTCGCCACGATACCGAGCGTGGTCACAGTCGCGAGTGCTGCAGCGGCGGCGAACCGGAAGTTCCACCTGCGAGATTCCGATGTCTGGCTCTGCTCGTGTCGCCTCTGCTCAAGCGATATCGGTTCGGGCGCGAACACTTGGGAGACAGACTCAAGCACGCGTGACCGCTGAGCGGTTGTCATGGCATCCCGGTCCTCAGAAGCCAGGGCATCGAGCAAAGACTCAACCCGCTCGATATCCGGGTCCGAGTGCAGATGCAGGTCGTCGTGATGCGTGTTGTCGTTTGTCATTTCGCCTCCCCCGATTTGCTTTGGGGTGCTTGCTGTGGATCGAGCAGATCACGGAGTTTTTTGAGTGCCCGGTGGTGTCGGGCGAGCAGTGTGCCGATCGGGTCTCCGGAGATGTCGGCGATCTGTTTGAAGCTGAGCTGGCCGTGATGTCGCAGCTCGATGATTTCCCTGTCACGCTCGGAGAGCTGCTCCATCGCGGCTCTAAGCTGGCGTGTCTGCGCCTGCCCCGCGTCCTTGGCCTCATGGTCGTGGCCCTTCTCAGCGTTGATCACGCTGAGATGTTCAGGAGCCGTGGGTGTCGCGTGTCGGGCACGCTTGCGGCAGTAGTCGCGGACCCGGTTCATGGTGATCCTGAAGAGCCATGGCTCGAACTTGCCCTGCTCGTTGTACCCGTTCCCATCGCCCTGCCCATTGAGCTTGGTCGCGATCGTCACGAAAACGGACTGGGTGATCTCCTCGGCCAACTCGTCATTGTGGAGACGGCTCCGGGCCATCGCAAAGACGCGTTTGGAATACAGGCGCATGATTTCTTCCCACGCGGCCTCCTCACCGTGCGCAGCACGGGCGATCACCGACGCCAGTTCGGCCGGGTCTTGATCTGCTGGTGAGGATTGCAAACTCAACGCGGGAACCATCCTGACTGCTGAACGCCGATCCGAGTGCGGCATTGCCGCATCCGTGGGTTTCTTTCTCGTATACTCACCATATCGGTCCAACCACAGGGCTAGGGCAAGTTTGGATCACGTCCGGTATCTGGGGTGCTCACATCGAGTTCCTGCCAGATCGAACCTCGGGCGTCTGCGGGCGTACCCCACGGGACCAATGAGAGGCGTTCAGTTGAGCGAATGGCAAGAACAGAGCGATGAGCAGGTCTTCGAGGCCTTCAGGGCGGAGGAGCCGGGAGCTTATCGGGAGTTGATTGAGCGGTATCACGACGATCTGCTCCGGTTCCTGACACGAATGGTGGGGGATCGGGCCGCAGCTGAGGACATTTTCCAGGACACCTTTCTCCAGGTTCACATTTCCGCCCACAGCTTTGACAGCTCACGCAGATTTCGTCCTTGGCTTTTTACGATTGCCGCGAACAAAGCACGGGACTACCTACGTAAGAAGAACAGACGTAAGACGGTCGAGCTCTCGGCCCCGATCAAGAAGTCAGAATCCGGCGCCTCGTTTGTGGATCTCCTCGAAGTGGATATCCCTTCCCCTGACGCCGCGATGGACCTCTCGGAGCGGGACGAGATGGTGCAGAGGGCACTGGATCAGCTCGGTCCGGCGTTGCGCGAGGTACTGCTCTTGGCCTACTTCCAGCGACTCAGCTATGCACAGATTGCCGAAGACCTCGGCATCCCTCTCGGCACGGTGAAGTCGCGGATGCATTCGGCTGTCGCGTCCTTTGCTCGCGCCTGGCAGAGTGTTTCCAAGGGTGAGAAATCGCTTTTATCTTTGTGGTGAGGTAATCCCGGATGAATCCTGACGATCAGCAGCCCCAAGACCCATCGCTGGAGGTGGAGGATCAGCAACTCGTTGATCGCATCCTTGAGCACGGTCTGGACCACCCCGACCCAGAGTCGGAGACAGAGAGCAGGTTACATGAACTCCTGGCCTTGCTCGGCACACCGGTACAGGGTGAGTCGCATCGCGATTCGCGAGCGGACATGATCGAGATCCGTGCACGCCGCATTCAGCGTGAGGCCATCGATGAGGCCCGCCTGAGCCAAGAAGATCAGGTCGCGTGTGACGAATACGTCGAATCGGGATACTCCGTTGAAGCCGTACAGGATGCGACCCGAGCGAAGAAGCTCGAAGCCCTTGGGGTGCTTGTGGCCTCGGGAGATGTCTCTCATGGGAGCAGGGAGAGTCTGATTACGCGGACACTCAGCGGAATACAGGCGCACATCGATGCCGAAGAATCAACGATGAAGATCGAGCCACGGGCTGGTTTCCAACTCCCGGGGCGCTGGGCTGATCTGGTCTCGATCGCCGCGATGCTCTTGCTCGCCGCATCAGTGATCATGCCCATCATGTCCGGCATGCGTTCCATGAATCAGCAGGGGATCTGCTTCAATAACATGAACCAGACCGCGAATGCGTTCGGGCTCTACACCGGCGCCAACCGCGACATGCTGCCCATGGCCACCGCCGGCTTTGGCCCGACCTGGATGGATGTTGGGACGACACCCGAGCGATCGAACTCCTCGAATCTGTACACACTTATCCGAAATCAGTTCGCTGGGCTCGACGACCTTGCCTGCCCCTCGAACCCCAACGCGGCCACCGGCGATGCGGACCCCGAGGCTTGGGATTGGAACTCACTCGAGGAGATTTCCTACTCCTACCGGATCATGCCTCAGGGCGGGATGCGAGCAACCTCTATCGATCAGCCGGTTCGTGTCGTGCTTCTCTCTGACCGCTCGCCGGTCGTGCTGAGAATCAAAGCCAATCAGGCCGTCCGTCCCGAGGAAAACTCCCCGAACCACGACCATACTGGCCAGCACATGCTCATGCTCGATGGGAGTGCCACGTGGAGCGACTCGCCGATGCTCGACTCCCGGGACAATATCTGGCTCCCTCGCCCGATCGAATCCGTGATCCATGAGGCCCGTGAACGCCACGGGATCATGACGGGCAATGAGCAGCCAGACGGTCCGACAGATGCGTTCGTAGGACCCTGAGCGTCCCCAAGCGCATGACGAGGATACCGTTTTTTGATCTTTGGGCCCCGTTTGGGGCTCGTCTTGACTCGCCACGCCGGGGAGGGCGGCCTACACTTCCCTCCTGCCCCGACGGACTCGGGGTGTGTATCGATACGATTAGACCACACGACGGCTCTGCCGTCGATCAGTGCCCGGAGTGATTCCGATGCCGAAGAACAAGAGCCATAAGGGTTTGTCCAAGCGGATCCGCATCTCGAAGACGGGCAAGGTCCGTCACCGCACGGCGTACCACAAGCACCTTTCTTCACGCAAGAGCGCCAAGCGCCTGCGTCAGCTCCGCAAGGACCGTCACGTGACGACCCCCGAAGCGAAGCGCTTTGAGAAGCTGCTCTTCCGCCGTCTCCGTGGCCGCAACCAGCCGCGTACCTCTCTGCGTCGCAACCCGTCGCCGCAGGAAAAGCGCGAGATGCGCGAAGCCGCCAAGAACAACGATTAAGCAACAACATCGAGCACCACAGTTCGGTGCTCGGGTCACCCATCCCCGTCTGCCGGGACACAAAGAACGGTTGATGCCGTCTCCGTCAGGCAAACTTGGAGATATGAACCATGCCACGCGTTCGTAAAGGTGCTGCCCGTACACAGGCACGCAAAAGACTTCTTCGTCAGGCACGCGGCTACTTCGGCTCGAAGAGCCGCCACAAGTACCAGGCCAAGATCGCTGTCCGCCGTGCGGGCTGCTACGCCCTGCGTGACCGTCGCGCACTCAAGCGTGACATGCGTAAGCTCTGGATCACTCGTATCACCGCGGCATGCCGCATGCGTGATACACGCTACTCGCTCTTCATGAACGGTCTCAAGCTCGCGGGCGTCAACCTCAACCGCAAGATGCTGTCGCAGATCGCGATCGAGGATCCCAAGCTCTTCGATAAGCTCGTCGAGCAGGCGACAGCCGCGACCTCCGCGGTCCCCGCCAAGAGCTGATCACAGCGAAACAACTTCGACACTTCGAAAGGACCCACACATGGGCGGCTGGTGGATCTCAGATCTCCTGAGCAACCAGAGCATTAACGGCCAGGTGTGGGTTGTTTCATGGCTTGTGTGGGTGATCCTCTCAATCTGCTTGCACGAGCAGGCCCACGGATGGGTCGCTGTCCGCTTGGGCGACGACACACCGATCATCAGCGGCCACATGACGTGGAACCCCGTCGTTCACATGGGCATGTTCTCTCTGATCGTGCTCATCTTCCTCGGGATTGCCTGGGGTCTGATGCCGATCAACCCGAGCAAGTTGCGCGGGCGTTACGCGGAAACACTGGTGGCGATCGCTGGTCCGCTGATGAACATCGCCCTGGCGCTGGTGGCGCTGCTCGGGCTTGTGATCTGGGTTCCGCTTTGTCAGGGGCAGATCAGCGCCTCGCTGACGATCTCTGACCCGCTGGCCACGAACATGCAGAGTTTCCTCGCTGTCGGAGCGATGCTGAATATCCTGCTCTTCCTGTTCAACATGCTCCCGCTTCCCCCCCTCGATGGGAGCCGGATCCTGATGAATCTGAGCCCCGCGTACACGCGTATGCTTCAGAGCGACACGGGCAGATGGATCATGATCGGCGGGTTCGTGCTGGTCTTCTTCGTCTTTGGCGCATTCATCTTCGTCTTCTCGAAGCTCGTCGTCGTGGGTGTGGCAGAGTTCGTTTGGGCGATCCTTTTCTCTGGGACGGAAACGCCGGGCCCGGACCTCTTCCCGTTTTGAGCGCAGATGCGTGCGTAAAAAAACCGCTCCGAGCAACTCGGAGCGGTTATGGGTGTTGGCGACCCGGTATCAGCGGGGATCGGTGCCCTCGGCCTCGGCTTCGGCTTCGATGATGTCTTCCTCTTCCTCGCCCTGAATGTACGTTCTGCCCTTGTACTTCATCGACCAGGGGATATAGATCGCGGTGACCAGCAGCATCGCCATCGCGAAGAACCAGTAGTATCGAGCGCCCTCAAGCGGCGATGAGCCTGTGGTTTCGACCTGATGCTCGAGGTACATGTTGACGCCCATCGCGAGGTAGTTCCCCAGCGCGACGCCGAGGAAGAACACACCCATGACAAAGCTCTTCATCTTCTTCGGGCTCTGGGTGTAAGCGAACTCAAGACAAACGATCGAAACCATGATCTCGCCAGAGGTCAGGATGAGGTACGCTAGGAACTGCCACGCGATGCTCGGCATGACGTGCATGTACTCGTTGAGTTGCTCCTGCGTCCAGCCCATATCGCGGGCCTGCTGGACGATGTCAGCAAGCGATCCGGGCATTTCCCCGGAGGCGTTCATGGCGGTCCACAGGGCTGTGCTGACCTCCGGTGATTTTGCGTCAATCCACGTTTCGATCAACCCGGAGAGCGCAAACGCCCCGGCAGTGAGCACGAAGCCGATGCCGATCTTCCGCAGGGGCGTGAGCGGCCACACTTTGCTGACCGCGGGGTAGACGAGATACGTGAATATTGGAATGCCCGTGAGGATCATGATGGGATTCACGAACTGAATCTGAGATTCGAGCCAGTTGATGCCCGCAAACTCTCGATCGAGCGTTTCCGCCTGCAGCACCCACGCGGAACCCGTCTGATCGAAGATGGCCCAGAACATCATCACGAAAAAGAGGAACAGCGGGGCGAGCCACTTGAGCGCCCGCTTCCCTTCCTCTGAGAAGGTCTCCTGCTTCCATTTCTCCAGACCAGCCGGCGGGACGTGCACGAACTTCGTTCGCCCGAGCCAGAACACAAAGGTCGCGATGGCCATGAGCACCCCAGGGAGACCGAACGCCAGCCAAGGACCAACCTTCGCCAGCAGAATCGGCGTCAGGATCATCGAGGACGCCGCGCCCAGATTGATCGAGAAATAGAACCAGTTGTAGATCTGCGTGAGCATGTGCTTGTTGCCGGTGCCAAACTGGTCACCAACATGCGCACTCACACAGGGCTTGATCGCACCTGCACCGATCGCGATGAAGATCATGCCGATGATCAGCCAGGTCTGCATGGGCATGTTCATCGACGGTGCAACGTCCATGACCGCGAGGAACCCGTGCCCGAGGCAGTACATCAGGCTGATCCAGAGGATCGTG
Organism: Phycisphaerales bacterium; assembly: GCA_017642965.1. Lineage (GTDB taxonomy): Bacteria > Planctomycetota > Phycisphaerae > Phycisphaerales > UBA1924 > UBA1924. Next base: position 67,703 of record JAEPOJ010000016.1, on the reverse strand, counting down.
CGGTACTTGCCAAGCACAACATCAGCAAGGATGGCGCCGAAGATCGGGAATGTGTAGGTGAGGGCCGTGAACAGGTGATACCACTTCTTCGCCTGCTCGTCGGTCATGTACGCCGCGGCCCCGTCCGCGCCGAGCATGTGCTGGGTCATGAAGACGGTCAGTATCCCCTTCATCCCATAGAAACTGAAGCGTTCAGCCAGCTCGTTCCCGATGATGTAGGGAACACCCTTGGGGAACCGGGTCTCGTTGGGATCCGGCGCGGTCAGATGCTGTGTGTCACCCATGTGATTCCTTTGTGAATGGATCCGATCCTGCCAACTTCAGGCATACGATCGTTGATACACAACCTATGCGATCAACAGGCTTTGCACAAGCGGCACGCCCCCTGAAATCAGTGCTGATCGCTGTTCACGCCATACGATTCCCGGCCTCAAGCGCATGAATGACCAGACCCACCTGAATCTGAAGAGCATCATTGATCTACGCGACCCAGCCCGCCCGGCCAGGCTGATTGGGATGGTGCACGTCGGGGCCCTCCCTGGGACACCCTTCTACAAGGGCTCAATCGAGGAACTCGAGCGTCAGGCCGTGACGGAGGCGAAGCAGATCGAGGACGCGGGCTTCGATGCGATCATTGTCGAGAACATGCATGACGCCCCGTATGTCCACGGCGATCAGCTCGGGCCCGAGATCGTGGCCGCGATGACCCGGCTCACCGGTGCTGTGCGCCACGCTGTCCAGATCCCGGTCGGGATCCAGATCCTCTCCGGAGGCAATCGTCATGCCATCGGCGTTGCGTTATCCAATGGCCTGCCGTTCATCCGCTGCGAGAACTTTGTCTTCGCACACGTTGCGGATGAGGGGCTGCTCTCAGAGGCCGAGGCGGGGGGGCTCCTGCGGTACCGCAAATCCATCGACGCGTCACACGTCAAGATATTCTGTGACATCAAGAAGAAGCACGCTTCCCACGCGATCACGAGCGATATCGACCTCGCGGAGATGGCACATGCCGGTGAGTTCTTCGGCGCGGACGGCTTCGTCGTGACCGGGATCTCGACCGGTCGTGCCGCGGCGCTCGAAGACGTGAAAGCCGTTCGTGAGGCAACGGATCTTCCGGTGATCGTGGGCTCAGGAGTGACACCAGGCTATGCCGGATCGCTCGCAGAGCACGCCGACGCGTTAATCGTGGGCTCATCGATCAAGCACGACGGCTATTGGAAGAACCCAGTTGATCCGCAGCGAGCAAAGGCGATCGTTGACGCGATCAGCCCCTGAGGTAGCCCGGGTGCCCGATCCCTCAGTCCCATCTCATCCATCGATCGACGAGCTCCTCGATCGCTGCCCTCCCGCACAGAGGGGGCGGTTCATTGGTCGGCTGAAGGGGCTGCAGCGAAAATCCAGCAGCGAACATCGCAACAAGATCGAGCGGGCCATCATGGAGGACCTCAGGGGCGCGATCGAGGCTTATGAGCGCCGGAAGTCGAATGTGCCGAGCGTCTCATACCCCGAGGATCTCCCCGTTTCGCAACGCCGGGAAGAGATCATCGGTGCGATCCGGGAGAACCAGGTTGTCATCGTGTGCGGCGAGACAGGATCCGGGAAAACCACGCAGCTCCCGAAGATGTGCCTGGAGCTTGGGCTCGGTATCGGGGCCATGATCGGGCACACGCAGCCGCGACGGATTGCTGCCCGTTCGGTCGCTTCGAGGATCGCGGAAGAACTCGGTGTCAGGCACGGTGAGCAGGTCGGATCAAAGATCCGATTCTCCGACTCGACGAATGAGAACACATACATCAAGGTGATGACAGACGGGATCCTGCTCGCGGAGACAAGGTCCGATCCGAAGCTCCGCCAGTATGACGCGGTGATCATCGACGAGGCGCACGAGCGGTCACTGAACATCGACTTTCTGCTGGGCTACATGCATCGCCTCCTGCATTCTCGCCCTGATCTCAAGCTCATCATCACATCGGCCACGATCGACGCGCAGCGCTTCGCGGAACATTTCGGGACGGCAGACAGGCCGGCTCCCGTTATCGAAGTGTCTGGGCGTACTTACCCGGTCGAGATGCGATACGAGCCAGATCACATCGCTTCGGGCATGAGCATCGACGAATCCGCATCGTACGCGGCGGCACAGCTGCTCAACGAGCGTCACGAGGACGTCCTCATTTTTATGCCCGGCGAACGGGAGATCCGCCAGACAGCTCATGAGTTGCGGAAGCGCGAGCATCTTCCCGATGGAACCGAGATCATCCCCCTGTACGCCCGCCTCTCCGCTCAGGAACAACAGCGTGTCTTCAAGCCATCCGGCCGACCACGCGTGGTGATCGCGACGAACGTGGCAGAGACTTCGCTGACGGTGCCGAACATCCGGTCGGTCGTTGATCCTGGTACCGCCCGGATGAAGCGATACAACCCTCGAACCAAAATCCATGGGCTGATGGTGGAGCCGATCTCGCAGGCGAGCGCCAATCAGCGAGCCGGGCGATGCGGTCGTATCGCTCCCGGCGTGTGCGTCCGCCTGTACGATGAGTCGGACTACAAGTCGCGTGACGAGTTCACCCAGCCCGAACTCTTGCGATCGAACCTCGCGTCCGTGATCCTGCAGATGGCGGATCTGAAGCTCGGTGAGCCCGAGGCGTTCCCTTTCCTTGATCCGCCGGAGAACCGCCAGTGGCGAGACGGGGCCGAGACCCTGCGCGAGCTGGGCGCGATCGATGAAGATAGGCGACTCACAAAGCTCGGGAGGACCATGGCGCGACTTCCTGTCGATCCACGGATCGGTCGGATGATCATCGCCGCCCACGATGAAGGGTGCGTGCACGACGTGCTCATCATCGCCTCAGCGCTCTCGGTGCAGGACCCGCGCGTCCGCCCGCACGAGAAACGCGACGCAGCAGACCAGGCGCATGAGCAGTTCCAGGTCGATGGCTCAGACTTCCTCGCCTACCTGAAGATCTGGGACTGGTACCACGACCAGCAGGTGAAGCTCTCACGCCGAAAGTTGGCACGGGTCTGCGAGAAGGCGTACCTCTCTGTCCGCCGTATCGACGAATGGCGAGAGGTGTTCCGCCAGCTCCGCTCCCTGTGTCAGGAACTCGGCTATGAGCTCAAGAAGGGGCACAACGACGTGGATGCCGTGCATCGGGCGCTGCTTTCCGGGCTGCTCGCGAATATCGGAAACAAGGGCGAGAAGCACGAGTTCAAAGGCACCCGGAACTCGTCTTTCATGATCTCTCCGGGATCATCGCTGTTCAGTGCCAAACCCAAGTGGGTCATGTGCGCTGAAATTGTTCGCACGAGCAAGGTGTACGCGCGAACGGTCGCGGGCATCGATCCGCAGTGGATCGAAGAGGCGGGAGCGCACCTGATCAAGAAGACGCACTCGGACCCACGCTGGGACGAGAACTCTGGGCGGGTTGTCGCGGATGAGAAGGTGACCCTGTTCGGGCTGGATATCGTTCCGCGTCGTACTGTGCATTATGGTCCGATCGATCCGGAACTCTCACGAGAGCTCTTCATCCATCACGCCCTGATCGATGATCAGCTCCGATCTGCTTCCAAGGCGCTCAAGCACAACCGACGCCTGATACGAGAGATCGGGACGCTGCAGGCCAAGGCGAGACGGAACGATCTGATTGCGGACACCCAGACGTTGTACAACTTCTACGATGCCCGCCTGCCAAAGGATATCTACGCCAGCAGATCGTTCGAACGGTGGGTGCGAAAAGCGGAATCCAGCGACGCTGATGCCCTGCGTATGACACGCGAAGATGTGCTCGAGTTCATGCCCGAGGAGGTGACACCCGAGGCCTACCCGGATCAGGTGACATTCGCAGGGGCCACATCGAAGCTCAAGTACGCGTTCGAGCCCGGTCAAGACGATGACGGCGCGACGATTCGGGTTTCCATCGCGGCGCTGCACCAGCTCACACGCCAGCGTGTCGACTGGTCCGTGCCCGGGCTGATCCGACCCCGGATCGAGGCGCTTGTGCGTTCGCTCCCGAAGCAGCTCCGAAGACAGTTCGACGCGAACCAGATCGCCGGCGAGCTCGCCCCAGTGGTCAAAGAGAACAGGGGCTCGATCGAGGTCCAGCTGGCGGAAGTCCTGACCGCGCGCACGGGGATCGCCGTCCGGCCGGAAGATTTCCGCCATGACCAGCTGGAAGCATACCTGTTCCCTCGGATTGAGGTGATCGACGAGCACGGACAGGCATTGGAAGCATCCCGCGATCTTGGCGCTCTGCAAGCCCAGTTCGCGAAGGAGGCCACCAAGATTGTGCAGGAGGCTGGCGCAGATATAGAGCAAACGGGCATGATCGGCTGGGAGTTCGATGAGCTCCCCGAAACGATCGAGTTCACTCGCCCCGGTTCACCCAAGGTGGTTGGGTTCCCCTCACTGATGGTGGAAGACGGGAAGGTCTCGCTCAAGGTCCTCCCGACACGGTGGGAATCAGAGTTGCACACACGCTCTGGGCTTGGCTTGCTCTACGGGCTTGCGATCCGACGCGAGCTACGGTTGCGATTGAAGAACCTGCCGGGATATGCCAAGCTCCACATGCTCGCGGCGGCATGCTCACTGGCTGAGCATCTGGAAACGATCGTCTGGACTCGGGTCGGGAAGATCATCTGCGTGGACAACAATCAGATCCCGCGGAACAAAGACGAGTTTGAGCTTGGCCTGCTCGGGGCGTGGGATCGAGGGGTGGACGAGACGAACAGGGTCATCACCAACTTTACTCAGATCTTTGAGTCTCTCATGCGAGTGCGTGGGCGCCTCGATGAGCCGCACCCAAGCGCGTGGAACCGAGCAATCAAGGACATGCGAGGTCAGCTCGACCTGCTGATCGCTGACGACGCGATGGTCACGGCAGAAACACGCTGGCTCTGGTGCTACGCCCGCTTCCTCCGCGCAATGGAAGTCCGCATGGATAAGCTTCGTTCGATCGGACCGGAACGCGATGCGAAAGCCGCGGACCGGGTCTACGCCTGGACCAAGTGCCTGCACGAACTCATGGCCCAAGGGGCGCACACGGCTGAGGTTGCACAGGATTTCTGGACGCTGCGATGGATGGTGGAAGAGTTCCGGGTTGCCAGCTTCGCCCAGAACCTCAGGACCTCTGTTCAGGTCAGCGAGAAACGGCTCCGTGAGCAGCTCGATCGGATCATCCACGCGTAAAAAGACGGGCACAGGCTACGCAGCACTGTGCCCGTCGAAGAGGGGGCTCGGATGTGGCTCTTGGCTCAGCCGTCTTGCTGAAGTTCCTTGAGTTTCTTTACGACCTTGATGTAGTCAGGCCGCTTGGAGTAGTCTTTTTCGACGAACGACCAGGCAATCTTTCCGTCCGTATCGACAATGTATGTTGCAGGGATGGGGAGCTCCCAAACGGAAGAATCGTTGGATTTCGGGAGGTCGATGCCGTAGTTTTTGTACCGCTCGATCGTCTTCGCATCGAGCTTGAATGAGAGGGCAAGCTTCGTTGCAAGGTCGTTATCTTTGTCGGTTGCGAAGTGAAAGCCGAGTTTCTTTTGCTCAACAAGATCGGCGGTTTCACTTGGCTTTTCTGGCGAGATCGCGAGCACAGAGGCACCGGCCGCACGGATATCGTCGAGATGCTTCTGGATAGAGCTCAGTTCGCTTACGCAATAGGGGCACCACGAACCGCGATAGAAGGTCACGACAACTGGCCCCTCATCGAGCAGCTTCGCGATATCGTGGGGGGCTTTGCCAGCAGCGTCCTCGAGGAGGAACATCGGCATCGTGTCACCGGTTTGGAGCGGCTTGCTCAGCTTGTCAAGCTGACTCACGGGAACGGATTGAGGTTCGGCGTGGCTCAGCGGGGCAAATGCGAGCACCGGGAGCATGGCGATCGAGGCATAGAGTGCGGCTTTGTTCATGCACAGAATACTCGTGTGCGTCGACAACTATTCCGACTCGCCATCGTTTCTGCGAATAATCCAAGTTTGTCAGGGCTTGCGGCCGCCCGACTGCTCGCCCTCGCAGACCAGAGAAGATGACGCGTCGGGTGCAACCATCGAGCCCTTACGACCGCCTGACTGCTCGCCGGCCTCCGCGATGCTGGGGCTGAGAGTCACGGTGAGGAGGCCGATCCCGATGATCGCCCAGAGCGGTGTTTTCCGCGCGGTATCGAGGATTTCCTGGGCACGCTTGCGTGCGCGGGAACGCATCTGCTGGACCGTGTTTGTGTTCATGGTTTCGGCGTTGACTTTTCGGATCATCGCGTCGTCTTCCCTGCGTGTGGCACCGAGCACCAACGCGACCCGGCTGCGGTCTTCCTTGTCCTGAACCGATGCCGCGAGTCGCTGCTTCTCGGTCGGGTTGAGTGCGTTGCGGAGTGCGCTGATCGTTTGATCGAGTTCTTCTCTCCGTTCGATCTTGGTGTCTACCGCGCTCGCCATGGAGAGACGCTCTGCACGGGACATGCCCCGCATGTATCCGTCCCTATTCTCAAGGCGGCGGAAGTGCGACCGGCAGAGGGCCAGGTATGCCCACCGGGCCAGGGTGGGCGCGTGCTTCACGAGCCGCTCGATCGCCTGCTCAGGAGTGGGATCATCGTGGAAAGTGGGGTAGGCATCCTTTTCCAGCATCGTCCACACGCGGGTATCGATCCACGCGATCATGTCGTCGATGTCCATCGTCGACTCGGTCTTCACACGCGACTGGTGCCGGCAGGCACGCTCGATGGAAACGCGGACTTTGCGCTCGTACAGATCCCAGAACTGTTCGTGATCGTTGCGTTTCATCCTTCACCCCCTCGGCGCGTCACCCGCGCGTTCAGGGCGGCCCAACGGTCGTAGAGGGATGAAAGAGAAGGGAGCACCTCGCTGAGATTCCGGGTGCGGACGTCGCAATCGAGGTACGCACCGAGCTCAGACTGGGGTGTCAGGAGCTGCTCGTTATCAAGCAGTGTGCGGAAGATCGTGTCCGCCTGCTCAAGATAGCCGGCTTCATACAGCGCGTGGGCACCGGTAATCAGCACAGGCACAGACTCAGGGTTCGCGTTGATCGCGTCGAGGAAGAACTCCACGGCACGATCTGGTTCACCGAGCCGCAAGCAGCGGTCTGCAAGATTGCCGTACGAGATTTCAAGCCGGCGTGGTGTATCCGCGTACTTGATCGCGGTGAGTTCAAGGCGGATGGCTTCGTCGATGCGGCCCATCGCAGAGAGGGCAAGGGCACGCTGGTTCGCGCGGGCCCATGCCGGGTTGGGATGATCCTCGCCGTCCGTCTCGTCGTATCGCTCAAGGAGCGCTTCGAGGTCCTGCGACAGTTCGCGGATCGAACGCATATCCTGACGATCGCGTGCTTCGTGTAGCGCGTTGCACGTGTCCATAATGGACGACTCGATGGGGGAGAGTTCGTCTGAACTTGAGGCCGTGACAATGGTGGTCGCGATCGGGGCAATCCCGTTTACAGGGCTCGCTTCGTCGTGGTGTGGTGATTGCTGGTTCATCCATCCTCCGATCCGCTCTCATATTCGCATGAGAAGCTCTATCAGTTCAACCGCCCACAGGGTGTGTTTCTGACACCAGATTGCAGAATTTCAGCACAAATCAGTTCCAATCGCCCTTTCTAGCCCAGAAACCCGTATTGGCCAGAAAAAATGGGATTCAAAAAGTCAGTCTTCACTTACTTATTCGGGTCTTCACCCGAGCCCAGCACGCTGCTGGGCAAGCAGATAGGAGACTGAAAATGACACGGAAGAACACACGAGCTTTGGCACTGGTCACAATCCTGGCGATCGGCATGGGGGCGAGTATCGCGAGTGCGGCGGGTGGCTACCACGGGCACCGCCATAGCGCGAGCTGTGGATGTGATGTACAGCAAGTCGCTGGCACCCTCACGATTAATGGGTGCTCCACGACTATTCGTTCAGGACGAGGGATGAACGCCCAAATCGTGCGAGCTTTCCGCAAGGAGGGATACCGGGCTTGGATTGAGGACGGGTGTGTCCGGGTTGATTACGGGTATTGCAAACCGAGCGTGCGCTGGCTCACGGATGACTATGCAGCACAACTCCGATGGGCATGGGGCGATCTGCATGTATCGCTTCGCAAAGTTCATAGATACGAGCACCGCCCGGTGCGGGTGAAGCGGTCATATCGCCCGTACTACCGACGCGGCATTTGTGGGTGAGTGGACGTAGACATTTGTTGAAACAGGCAACTAGAGTCGGGTGCGTCCTCGTGCCCGGCTTGTGCCGTCGCGCAGTCGGCGAAGTGGTACAGTACGCTAACGATCAAAGTCACACGTTTGAGGTTTCAACATATGTCAGACACACCAATCAGGCTTGCACTCCTTTCCGGCTCACTCCGAGGCGAGTCACTCAATACCAAGCTCGTGACCGCCGTCGCGGGCGAGATCGAGAAACAGGGGGGGGTGGACATCGACCTGATCTCTCTAAACAAGCTCGATCTGCCGATCTATGACCAGGATATCGAGGACCGGGAGTTCCCCGAGTCGGCTTCAGAGCTAAAGAAGCGTCTGATCGCGGCGGATGGGTTCTTGATCGGTTCCCCGGAGTACAACGGTTCAATCAGCGCAGCGCTCAAGAATGCGATCGACTGGGCTTCCCGCCCCCGACCGGACGAGGAGCCGCTCGAGTGTTTCAAGGGGAAAACATGCGGGCTGTTGGCAGCGTCGCCGGGAGCGATCGGTGGCCTCAGGGGGCTTCGTCATGTTCGTCAGATACTCACCCAGATTCAGATGGTCGTTGTTCCGCAGGAGTTCGCGCTTGGCAAGGCCCACGAGGCATTCGATGACAACGGGCAGATCAAGGACGAGAACGCCCGCAAGATGGCGAACAATGTCGGTCACGCGCTTGTCAAGATGACGCGGCTACTCAAGACTGCAGAGTAAGGCAGTACACGACAGCGAGGAGGCATGCCATGGCGAAGGTCGGAGTGATACTCAGCGGGTGCGGTGTCTTTGATGGCAGTGAGGTACAGGAGGCGTCTGCAACGCTGATCTCACTGGCGCAGCATGGGATCGAGTACCAGTGCATGGCCCCGGATCGCGAGTTCGATGTGATTGACCATCGCACGCAGGAGCCGACGGGTGAGAAGCGAAACGTGCTGACAGAGTCCGCGCGGATCGCCCGCGGCGAGATCTTGGATCTCAGGGACGTGAAGGGCGGGGACTACGACGCATTCTTTCTGCCAGGTGGTTTCGGCGCGGCCAAGAATCTGTGCACCTTCGCGATAAAGGGTTCTGATTGCGAGGTCGATCCGCAGGTCGAGCGTGTTCTCAGGGAAGCCAGCGATGCGGGCAAGCCGATCGGTTTCATCTGCATCGCCCCGGCGCTGGGTGCGAAGGTTTTCGGCGACAAGGGCGTCAGAGTCACGATTGGGCACGATGCAGGCACGGCCGAGGCAATCGGCAAGACCGGCGCAACCCATGTCGAGGCCGACGCGGAGCAGATTGTGATCGATGAGGATCACAACATCGCTTCCACTCCGGCTTACATGGAAGCCAAGAGCCCGGCGCAGGTGTACGCTGGCATCAACGCCCTTGTCGAGAACATCGCGAGCCGGCTGAAGTGATCAGGTGACGATTGCGCCGTTGCAGATGACCAACTCTGCGTGCGAGCCGCCGAAGGTATAGCCCAGCTGACGCTCGTCGCGATGGCGGAGCATCACGAGGTCGGCCCGCTTGCCCGCTTCCAGCGTGCCCTGATCATCGAAGCCGAGCAAATGTGCGCCGTTGACGGTGCTGGCGGTGATCGCCTCTGCGGCGGTGATCCCGAGCTTTCGGGTCGCGAGGGTGATGCCCATGGGCATCGAGAGGCACGGGGCGGAGCCCGGGTTCACATTCGTTGCGATGGCGAGGGTGCCGTTCGCGTCGATAAACGCACGCCCGTCGCCGTAGCGGTCATCCACATGGAAGCCCGAGCAGGGGAGCATCACGCCTATTGTGTCGGATTGGGCCAGTGTTTTCAGTGAATCGGGCTCGGTTGCTTCGAGGTGATCGACGCTCAGGGCACCGAGTTCGATCGCGGCTTCGAGCATCCCCAGCGCGTTGAACTGGTCCGCGTGGATCCGCAGTGGGTGCCCGAGTTCCTTGGCAGCGGTGAACAAACGAATGGTTTCCTCCACAGACCAAGCGCCCTGCTCGGTGTACGCGTCGATCGTGACGCCCGGGTAGCGCTCGTGGACTGCGGGGAGCGTCTCGCTGATGGTTCGGTCGACGAAGTCCGCGACATCCGCGTCCTTCGCGTGCCCGATGCAGGCAGTGGGGGAAACGCGCCCCGCCCAGTTCTGGTCAGCGAGGACGATCGCGTCGAGCATCTTGAGCTCGTCCTCAGTACTCAGCCCATAGCCGGATTTAACCTCGCACGCCGTCGTGCCCTCTGCGAGCATCCAGTTGAGGCGATCGAGGAGCGATTCGAAGAGTTGATCGACGCTTGCCTTACGCACAGCGCGAACGGTGGACATGATTCCGCCGCCGGATTCGAGGATTTCGAGGTAGGTGGCGCCGCGCTGCTTGAGCTCCCACTCATCGAGGCGATCGCCGGCCCAACAAGCGTGCGTGTGGCAGTCCACAAAGGCGGGCATGACGACCCGCCCCTGCGCGTCGATTGGCTCGGCGTCGTCCGGGATATCGACCGACTCACCGATGGACTCGACCCTTCCATCTCGCAGGACGATCGAGCCTCGGTCGATTGGGGCGAGTTCGCGCATGGTCTCACCCCGGCGGGGCGTATCGGTGCCGGCCAGAGTCAGTATGCGGGCGTTGGTGATGGCGATGGGGTGGGTCATGATCGTCTCTCTGAGAAACCGCGGAGGAAAGCGAGCATCATCCGGGCCGCGAGCCGTGCGGTGCGACCGTCCTGGTCGTGGGGCGGGGACAGCTCCATGATGTCGAAGCATTTCACCTGATTGTGGCGTCCGGCCTGCTCGACCCACTGCTCGCAGAGGCGGGGCGACCAGCCACACGGGTTGTGGGCACTCACGCCCGGCGCGTGGGCGCTGTCAAGCACATCCATGTCGAGCGAGACAAAGGTCGGCTGGTTGAGCCAGTCGTCGTCGTGCGATCGCCCTTCGATCCGTCCGCCGTGGGCGCTGAACCACTCGATGTGCTCACGGCTGTTGGCGTACGGATCGAGCCCGTGGATGTGCAGTGAGTCGGCGGCTCCGGTCTCGATGAGCCTGCGGAAAGGCATCCCGGAGCCGGTCTCTTCGCGGACATCGAGGTGGGCATCGAAGTAAATGCCGTGCATGGGTTTATGAACCTCCGCGACCGCCCGGACGAATGGGAAGGTCAGGTCGTGCCCGCCGCCGATCATGATGGGGAAGATGCCCTGCTCGATGATCGCTCGGGTTGCCTCGGTCACGCGCTCGTGCGTCGCGTGGATATCGCCCGGCACAACCTCCACATCGCCCGCGTCCCAGACGGTTGGCCAAGACCAGTCGTGCGGCTCGGCTACCCCATAGCGGGCGAGGGCCGCTCGCAGTGCACTCGGGCCTTCCGCGGCACCGGGGCGTCCGTTATTGAGCTTCACCCCGGTATCGTCGGGGACGCCGAGCAGGGCGATCTGGCTGCCCACGGGTGAATCGCTGAACCGTGCGGCGAGCTTGGAGGACGCGAGATCAACGGGCCAGCGTGCGGGTCGTGTGTGCGGCGGTTGCATAGGGCAAGTGTACCGCGTGGGTCATAGACTGTGCCATGGCACGTCAGTTTCTCTCCGCCCAGTGGCGGGACCTGATCATCGCGAGCTACGCCGTCGACCGAGCGCTGCTGGAGCGGCGATTGCCCGACGGGCTGGAGCTCGATCTGTTCGAGGGGCAAGCGGTGTGCAGCCTCGTGGGCTTCATGTTCCTCGATACGCGTGTGCTGGGCGTGCCGTGGCCGACCTATCGCAACTTCCCCGAGATCAATCTGCGGTTCTATGTCCGTGAGCAGGGCGGGGACCGGCGCGGCGTGGTGTTCGTGCGGGAGCTGGTGAAGAGCCGGGCCGTGGCCTCGATCGCCAGATCGATCTATAACGAGCCGTATGTCCGGGCGAGTATCCAGAGTGAGATCAGCGAAGATCAGTCACGCCGCGTTCGGTACGGCTTCCAGTACAACGCGGGCGAGGGGACGATGCGTGTGGAGTCTGGTATCGAAGCCGTAGTGCCCGCCGAGGATTCGACGGAGCACTGGTTCAAGGAGCACCGGTGGGGCTACGGCTCGACACGTAGAGGCAAAACGCTGCGGTACGAAGTGAGGCACCCGCACTGGTCGTGCCACGCGGTCCGGTCGCACGAGATCGACGTCGATTGGGGGCGTATCTATGGTAGTGAGTGGTCGCACATGCGAGAGGCCAAGCCGCTGAGTGTCGTGCACGCGGTCGGGTCGGGCATCAAGGTCTTCGGTCCGGAGCAGATGTGATCAGGGTGTTGGGTACTCGATACCGATCTCAGTGAGTATCTGCGGGAGGATCACACCCGATGCGCCTTGGAGCGCGACATCAACGATCCCTGTATTGGGCGTCGGATCTCGGTTGATCTCGATGGTTTTGGCGCCGTTTTCCTTCGCGGCGAGGATGAAGCTGGCCGCGGGTTCGACGGTGCCGCTGGTGCCGATCGAGATGAACAGATCGCACTCGGCCATCGCCTGGAAGCTCCGCTGGAGCGCGTCCTCTGGGAGCGACTCGCCGAACCAGACGATGCAGGGGCGCATCAGCCCACCGTCGTCGCTGGGGATGGGGAAGGTGTCGAAGCTGAGCTCTGTGAGCGGGCGTTGCTTTCCGGTCTTGGTGCAGCGCCAGGTGTGGATGGTACCGTGCAGTTCAACGACATCGGATGCGCCGCCCCGTTGGTGGAGCCCGTCCACGTTCTGGGTGATGAGCGTGAGGGCTTGGTCCGCGTTGGATTTGTGCTTCTGCAGTGCCCCGATCGCGTAGTGCCCTGGGTTGGGCTCGACATTACGCGCTCGGGTGAAACGCCAGTGGTACCAGCGGGTCACGAGCTCGGGGTCCTTGTTGAACGCGTGGACGGTCGCGAGCTCCATCGGGTCGTACTTGGACCAGTGCCCCTCCTCCGGATCGCGGAAGGTCGCGAGCCCGGACTCCGCGGAGACGCCGGCCCCGGTGAGGATGACGATCGATTGTGCGTCATCGATCATCTCCGCGGCCAAGGTTAAATTGGAGTGATCGCTGCTCATGGGAGCTCGATCGTCGCCCAGACCGGATCATGGTCGGACGGGTAGCGTCCGTTGTCGTTGGTACGGTCGATATCCGCATCGAGGACCCTCACGCTGGGTAAGACGAGGATGTGGTCGATCATCTCGCCGTCGGAGTCGCCCCGGAAGCCATTGAACGTGCCGACGGCGGTTTCTTCGGGGTGGATCTCGCGGTACGTGTGCAACAGCCCAGAGTCGATCAGCGATGCGGTTGCGGGGTTGGATTCACCCGCGTTGAAGTCGCCCATGAGCACGACCGGTTCGTCGTGCGTACGGCCCGCGATGCGATCGAGGATGAGCCGCGAGCCCTGCTCGCGTGATTCCTGCGATCGGTGGTCGTAGTGGGCGTTGAACACATACACCGCAGCGCCAGAATCACGGTCGATGAGGCGGGCCCACGTGCAGATGCGGGTGATGGAGTTCCCCCACGATGTGGATGCGACAACCTCGGGCGTGTCGGAGAGCCAGAAGGTCCCGGATGCGTCCACCGCGAATGCGCGTGTGTCGTAGAGGATCGCGGCGTACTCGCCCTTGGTTTTGCCGTCATCACGGCCGACGCCGATGACCCCGTAGTACGGGTGTGCTTCGGTAATCTCGTTAAGTTGGAAGGCGAGCGCTTCCTGCACGCCGACGATCGAGGCCTGTCGGTCCTCGAAGACCTGCATCACCAGCTGGTTGCGGTTGGGCCAGCTGTTCTCGCCGTCGTTCGCGGTGCCATAGCGGATGTTGAAGCTCATAACGGTGAGCGGTTCACCCTGCGTTTCATGCACCGGGAGCACAGCAAGCACAATCGCGAGTATCGGGATAAACCACATCTTCCGGGCTCCTTAGTCGTTCGACATCGGGATATCGACCTGCTGCTGCTTGCCGCACTCGACTGCGTCCTCGTAGCCCGCGTCAGCGTGGCGGAAGATGCCCATCATGGGGTCGTTCTTGAGGACCCGTGCGAGGCGGTCGGCGGCCTCGTTGGTGCCGTCGGCGACAATGACCTGCCCGGCGTGCTGGGAGAATCCGATTCCGACACCGCCGCCGTGGTGGAAGCTGACCCAGCTTGCGCCGGAGGCGATGTTGACCGCGAAGTTGAGCAGCGGCCAATCGCTCACCGCGTCGGTGCCGTCCTTCATGGACTCGGTCTCACGGTTGGGCGAGGCGACGGAGCCGCAGTCGAGGTGATCGCGTCCGATGACGATGGGGGCATCGACGGCCCCGGCCTGAACCATGTTGTTGAAAAGCAGCCCGGCCTTGTCCCGCTCGCCCAGCCCGAACCAGCAAATGCGTGAGGGCAGCCCCTGGAACGCGAAGCGCGGCTCGCAGTTCGCGAAGTCCTGCTTGAGCAGGGCCTCGGGGTTCTTGTGGCAGCCGAGGATCCACTGGTGGAGGCGTTCGTTGTACCCGCCCTCTTCCTTAGGGAAGAGCTGGAGCAGGGCGTAGTCAGTTTTGTAGATGTCGATCGGATTGCCGGAGAGGGCGGCCCAGCGGAAAGGGCCACGCCCGAGGCAGAACTGCGGGCGGATGTACGCGGGGACGAAGCCCGGGAAGGCAAAGGCGTCCTTGAAACCCTGGTCGAAGGCCCTCTGGCGGATGTTGTTCCCGTAGTCGAAGGTGATCGCGCCGCGCTTCTGGAGTTCGACCATGGCCTCGACGTGGCGGCGCATGGACGCCAGCGAGAGCTTCTGATAGCCCGCAGGATTGCTCACACGCTCGGTTTCGGCCTGCTCGAAGGTGTACTCGACCGGGCAGTAGCCCTGCAGCGGGTCGTGGGCGCTGGTCTGGTCGGTGAGGGTGTCGGGGGTGATGCCGCGTTCGAGCATCCGCTCGAGGAGCGTGACCGCGTTGCCGGGCCAGCCGACGGAGGTGGCGGACTTCTGGTCCTTGAGTTCCAGCGCCCGGTCGATGGCCCCGTCGATGTCTTCGACAAGCTCGTCGAGGTAGTTGTCATCAAGGCGACGCTGGAGGCGGGTACGATCAACGTCCGCGATGAGGCACGTGCCGCCGTTGAGTGTGATGGACAGGGGTTGAGCACCGCCCATGCCGCCGCAGCCGCCGGTGACATTGAGTGTGCCGGCGAGCGTGCCGTTGAAATGCTCACGCGCGCACTCGGCGTAGGTCTCGAAGGTGCCCTGAAGAATGCCCTGCGTGCCGATATAGATCCAAGAGCCCGCGGTCATCTGGCCGTACATCATGAGTCCCTTGGCGGCCAGCTCGTCGAAGTGCTCCTGCGTGGCCCAGTGGGGGACGAGGTTGGAGTTGGCGATCATGACGCGGGGCGAGTCGGTTGTGGTCTGCACGACGCCCACGGGCTTGCCGGACTGCACGAGCAGGGTCTGGTCGGGCTCGAGGCGACGCAGGGTGTCACAGATGGCATCGAACGAAGGCCAAGAGCGGGCTGCCTGACCGCGCCCCCCGTACACGATGAGCGACTCGGGGTGTTCAGCGACCTCGGGGTCCAGATTGTTCATGAGCATCCGCAGCGCGGCTTCCGCCTGCCATGTCTTGCAGGTCTTCTCGGTCCCTCGCGGGGCGCGGATCACGCGGTCCTGGGCTTCGGGGATGTACTTCGAGACGCCGGGCTTGGAGGTGGTGCTCATCTGTGCTTGTCCTGACAATGGTGATGCTCGAATGAGTGTAGGGGGCGGTTAATTGGGGATCAGTTCCGAGAATGCGTCTTCCGTAATCAGCTTCTCGATGGCCGCAATGTCCGGGGATGGCGATCGGTCCGCGGTCAGCGGCTCGACGACGGTGCGGATGATCTTGATCCCCTCCTCGACCGCCGGTCCGGACATGTGCGGGCGGTGGGCCTCGATGCCCTCAGCGCCCACGAGCAACTCGGTGGCCAAGACCGAGCGGGCGAGCTGGACGGCGCGGGCGGCCTTGGCGGCGCTGCGCGGGCCGAAGGAGTTGTAGTCCTCCATGTTCGCGCAGGTCGAAAGATTGGCCACACTTGAGGGATTGGCGAGCCCGATCAGCTCGTTGCACATCGCGGCAGCCGCGTACTGCACGATCATGAATCCGGACATGACTCCTGGCTTGGGGCTGAGGAACGCGTTGAGCTCGCTCTCGGGATCGAACACACTGAGGATGTGATACACGCGACGCTCGGCGATCCCGGCGAGATGTGCGATGCCGATCGCGAGCGTATCCAGCGGGAGCGCGACGGGCATGCCGTGGAAGCACCCGGCGCTGACGACGTCAGGGACATCACTGCCGGTGTCGAAGATGAGTGGATTGTCCGACACCGCGCCAAGCTCATCCTTGAGGCGGTCGAAGCATGTGTCGAATGAATCGAGCGCCGCGCCGAGCACCAGTGGCGCGCAGCGAAACGAGTAGGGGTCCTGGACACGCGGGTCGTCCGCTGCGTGGGAAACTACGATCGAGCTTCCCTTGAGCACCTCACGTAGCGTGGCGGCGACACGATCGGCCCCGGGCTGGTTGCGGGCCTTGTATATTCGCTCGTCCAGGTACCCGTGCGAGGCCCGGGCGGCGTCGATCGACATCGCGTTTGCGATGATCGCGGCGTTGATCACGCGGCGCAGGTCCTGAGCGATCAAGGCGAATCGGCCGCACATCAGGTGCGTGCCGTTGATCAGTGCGAGCCCTTCTTTGGCGACAAGGGTGACGGGGGTGATCCCAAACTCACGGAACACGTCGGCTGTGGGGCGACGCTGCCCATGGTGGATGACTTCACCCTCTCCGATCAAAGCCAGCGCGCAGTGTGAGAGCGGGGCAAGGTCGCCCGAAGCTCCTACGGAACCGGACTCAGGCACGACCGGTGTGATCCCCGCGTTCAGCAGCGTGATGATCTGCTCGACGATCTCCAGCCGAACTCCGGAGTAGCCCCGGGTGAGCGAGGCCGCCAGGACGAGCATCATGGACCTGACGACGTCCTCAGGAAGCGGGTCGCCAACACCCGCGGCGTGGGAGCGGATGAGGTTGAGCTGGAGCTGTTCGAGCTCGTCAGATTGGATCTGCTTGCGAGAGAGTGAGCCGAAGCCGGTGTTGATCCCATAGTGCGGGAGCCCGTCGTCGAGAATTTTCTCGAGCTGGCGTCGGCAGCTGGTGATCGCGTCGGTGCCTGAGCTGGACAGCTCGACACGCGCACTATGGCGGGCGACCTGCTCGACCTGGTTCGGTGTCAGGGCAGCGTCGTGGGTGAGGGTGATCGTGGCGTTCTCGCTCATCGGGTTCGTTCCGTCGTGTGAATGGTGTCTGTAGGGAAGATATGATAGAACCATGAGCAGTGAACGCAGCCAGAGTGCATCCCGAGTCTTGATGATCCGCCCGACCGCGTTTGCACGCGATGATGAGGCCGCGGAAACAAACTCATTCATGAAAGAGCCAAATGACACTCTGGAAAAGGTCCAGGAGCAGGCCCGGCGTGAGTTCGATCGCCTCGCCGGGGCATTGAAGGACGCCGGGGTTGAGGTGCTCGTCTTTGAGGACGATCTCCAACTCCCGGACTCGGTTTTTCCCAATAACTGGGTTTCCTATCACGAGTTCAAAGCGGTGAAGGACGCCCCGATGATCATCACCTACCCGATGTGCGCGGAATCCCGCCGCAAGGAGCGTCGGGCGGAGATCCTCGATGCCATCGCCCGGTTTATACACAACGAGATGGATCATCTGGACCTGAGTGAGCTTGAGGACGAGGGCGAGTTCCTGGAGGGCACGGGATCGCTTGTGCTCGACAGAACGAACGGGATCGGGTACGCCTGCCTGTCAGGGCGTACGACGGAGCAGGCGCTCGACGTGTGGAGCGATGAGACTGGCTACGCGGTTGTTCGGTTTCATGCGGCAGATCTCGATGGGAACCCGATCTACCACACCAATGTCATGATGAGCATCGGGGATGAGCTGGCCGTGGTGTGCATGCGGTCGATCACCGATCCGGACGAGTATGACATCGTGGAAACGTCGTTGAGACAATCGGGGCGAGCGCTGATCGAGCTGAGTCTCGAGCAGGTCGCCCATTTCTGCGGAAACATTCTACAGCTCAAGGACGCGTCTGGCGGCGCTGTTTTCGCGATGTCAGAGTCTGCCTGGAAGCATTTCACGCCTGACCAGCGGACACTGATTGAGTCGAAAGGTCGCGTCGTGGCTGTGCCGATCCCAACGATCGAGTATGTAGCGGGCGGGAGTGTCCGCTGCATGATCGCAGAGCTCGGCAACCCCTGATTTCATGGGGCAGGAGGCGATTCCGCGCATCACGATCTGCATCTCTTCATCGCCTGACAGGTATCATTGAACCCCGGCGCGTCGTGTGACCGGGATCGATTCGATATCGAGGAGATCCTATGAGATTCAAGCAAGCCTTGACACTCGCGGCAGCTGTGATACTCAGCACCAGCACCGCACAAGCTCAGAATGTCCAGCCCGTCGAGTACACGCTCGAGAACGGCATGAAGTTCCTGCTCATGCCACGAGATGAGCAGCCCAACATCATCACAGCGGGCTGGATCGCGCCAGTCGGGTCGGCCAATGAACGCCCCGGTATTACGGGTGTTTCCCATTTGCTGGAGCATCTGCTCTTCAAGGGGACCGATTCGATCGGGACCAGCGATCCCGAGCTGGATGAGCAGTACCGGGAACAGCTGACAGAGATCCGCGAGAAGATGCGTGCGTACACGCTCGATGTGCAGTACAAGCGGATGTACGCGGGCGAGATCGAGAACCCGTGGGACCCGGCGAACGACACGGACGAGCTTCGCGCGATGCGTGCCGAGATGACCGCCCTCCAGGATAAGCAGGCCGAGATCACGATTAAGAACGAGTTCGATTCGATTTACACCGGCAACGGTGGGTCGGGCATGAATGCGGGGACGAGCAACGATTTTACGGTCTTCTACATCAATATCCCCAGCAACAAGCTGGAGCTCTGGTCATGGATGGAGAGCGATCGCCTGCTCGATCCGTCTTACAGGGAGCTCGACGCGGAGCGTTTCGTCGTGATCGAGGAACGTCGCCAGCGCCTTGAGGCGACCGCGACGGGGAAGCTCGATGAGCAGTTCGACTCGATGTTCTGGGTTGCCTCGCCGTACAACTGGCCGGTCATCGGCTGGATGAGCGATCTTATGGCGTACACCGAGGGCGAGATCAAAGAATACTTTGAGACGTACTACCAGCCCGCGAACCTGACGGGTGTGATCGTTGGCGACTTTGAGGTTGAGGAAGCGAAGCGGCTTGTTGACTCATACTTTGGTCGCATCCCCAACAAGCGGCCGAAGGCTGCACCGCTGGTGACCCATTCGGTCCCGCTGCTCGGCGAGCTGCGGTTCTCGGGGGAATGCGATTGTCAGGATCAGGTCGAGGTGCGATACCGCTCCGTGCCACATGGGCATCCGGACGAGCCGGTTTTTGATGTGATCGCGGACCTGCTCAATGGCCGTACCGGTCGTCTGTACAAGTCATTGATCGAGGATCAGGCGATCGCTGCGTTGGCGAGCGCCGGCAACCGATCGATGCGTTACGCGGGCAGCTTCTCGTTCTCTGCATTACCCAAGGGGGGGGCGGAGCTCTCGGAGCTGGAGGCGGCATGGTACGGGGAGCTTGACAAGCTCAAGACTGAGCTTGTCTCAGAACGGGAACTGCAGAAGGTGAAGAACCAGGCAGCCGCTGATAACTTCCGCGGGCTCCAGGACAACTCATCCCTGTTCTTCCAGCTCGCGATCACCGAGGCGTACGGCGGGTACGACTACCTCAACGAGTATCCCAAACGCATCGCTGCGGTGACTCCTGAGGACATCCAGCGTGTCGCTCAGGAGTACTTCGAAGAGCATGAGCGTGCGGTCTCGTACTACACCCGTCGCGGTGGTGGGGAGATCGAGCTACTGACCATCGACGACGTGCGTGCGTCCCTCCCGGAAGAGATGGCCGGGATGATGATCCCGCAGATCGAAGCCGAGCTCGCGAACCTCAAGTCGGAGACCGATGCGGAGGCGCTTCGTGCCCAGATCGAAGAGATGGACGCGCAGGCCGGCATGGTGCCGCCGCAGTTCGAGACAGCCATGCGGTTTATCAAGCAGCAGATTCAAGTCCGGATCGACGAGATTGAGTCGGGCAATGTTGAAGGCACCGAGGGAGGTGACCAGTGAACACGATGATTACAGCGGCCTGCATCGCAGGAACAGTTCTTGGCGGGGCGATGGCATCCGCGCAGGATATCCCGTCACACCCTCGAGAAATCGAGTTCGAGGCGCTTGAGTTCATGCCCCCGGAGGCGGATGAGTTCAGGCATGAGTTGTCCAACGGCGTGCCGGTCTATATGGCACCCAGCAACGAGTTCCCGCTCGTGGATATCCGCTTCAGCTTCAAGGGTGGCGGGTATCTTGAGCCAGATGACAAGGCAGGGCTCTCAGCGATGACGGGGCAGATGATCCGCACAGGCGGGTCGTCGATGATGGCCCCCAGTGAGCTCGATGAAGAGTTCGATTTCCTTGCCTCCAACGTGACTGTTGGGGTTGGGGCGACATCCGCGAATGCACGCGTCAATACCCTGACAAGCAATCTCCATCGGACATTCGAGCTGTTTATGGACATGCTGCGGAACCCGCGATTCGACGATGGCCGCCTTGAAACGCTCCGTGGCCAGGCGCTCGAGGGGCTCAAGGCACGAGACGACAACGGTCTCGCGATCGCCCTGCGTGAGTTCAGCTATCTCATGTGGGGCGAGGATCATCACGAGTCACGCCAGCCGACGCGTGAATCGCTCGAATCGATTACGACGGATGACCTTCGGTCGTTCCACGAGAAGATCTTCCATCCAGGAAATCTGATGATCGCTGTCACCGGCGACTTTGAAGAGCAGGAGATGCTCGCGTTCCTTGAGGAGCAGCTCAGCGGATGGGAAGTCAGGCCCGAGGCGCCAGACGCCCCCGCGCCTACGCATCTCTACAAGCCGGGAGTCTACTACTACGAGAAAGAGCAGCCGCAGGTCCAGGTCCTGGTCGGTCATCGCAGCATCACACGCGATGACCCGAATGCGATCGAGGCGGAGATCATGAACCAGATCTTGGGCGGGTCCGGATTCACGTCTCGGATCACCAACTCCGTGCGTACACGCGAGGGGCTCGCGTATACCGCGGGCTCGTTCATGCAGCCGCGGGTCGATTACCCGGGTATCTTCGCGTCGTACTTCTTCACGAAGACTCCGACGACGGCCCTGGCAACTCGTTTGGTCTTCGATGAGTTCGAACGTATCCAGAATGAACCGGTCACGACGGATGAGCTGGAGACAATCCAGAACAACCTGATCGAGACCTTCCCCAGAAACTTCGAGTCCAAGGATGCGATGCTCGGCATCTTCATGAATGACGAGCGAACGGACCGCCCTGAGGGGTACTGGCAGAGCTACCGCGACAGGGTTCGTGCTGTGACACCAGAGATGGTTCAGAAGGCCGCGAATGAGTACCTCCACCCAGAGGATGCGGTGATCCTGGTCGTTGGGCCATGGGAGGAGATCAGGAAGGGGAATGCGGATTCAGAGGCTGATCCGAACCGGGTCGCGACCATGGAAGAGTTTTTCTCTGGTCAGGCCACGAAGATCCCCACTCGGGACCCGGAGTCGCTGATGCCGATCGAAGATTGAGCGCTGGTTAGATGGGCCTCCGATGCTCAATCGGGCCTCAAATCGTGTATATTCACAGGTCCAGCCGCACCCTCGGCTGGGCCTGTTTTCTTTCGGCGATCCGTGCGTTCATCCCTTCACGACATCGGAATCGCGCTCATCCACGGAGGAGTCTGCATGTCTATTCGTTCACGTATCTCAACCCTGCTCATGTTGGCTGGCGTGTCTGCCGCGTCTGCGACGGCGCAGGACAATCGTCAGGGGCTGATTCAGTATCCATCCATATCACCCGATGCGTCGCACATCGTCTTCTCGGCGGCGGGGGATCTCTGGAGCGTGCCACGTTCCGGTGGAGTCGCGGAACGACTCACTGTGCACCCCGGGATTGAGGGACAGTCGAGATTCTCGCACGACGGGTCGAAAGTCGTCTTCGAGTCGAACCGCGACGGTGCCCAGAACCTGTACACGCTCGATCTGATCCGGGACGGCGATCGAGTGGCACCGGGTGAGATCGAGAGGATCACGGAGTCCGACCGGTCGATGATGCTCGGTGGCTTCAGTCAGGACGGGAAGCGTGTGCTTTTCTCTGCGTATCTGTACCGCGAGATCTACCGCCATCCACGGATGTACTCGGCTTCGATCGATGGCGGTCCGATGGAACGTGTCACTGACGCGTTCGGGCGTGGACCAGCCACGCACGCCGATACCGAGGATATCTACTTTGTACGTGGCTACTACTACCCGCACCGCGTGGCCTATCGCGGACCGGGAAACATCGATATCTTCAGGTACTCGCCGAGCACAGACAGCTTTGCGCAGCTGACCCAGTTCGACGGGAACGACTTTGAGCCTTGCATTCTCCCAGATGGGTCGATGGTGTACATTTCGAGCCGGGACGGCCAGTACAACCTGGTTCGACTCGCGCCGGGGAAGACGGATCAGGACGCTGGCGCGGTGCGTCAGCTGACGCATTTCAAGCCGTCGAGCAGCACCTCCGACACAATCGCTCACGGCGTGCGAGATCTGCAGGTGTCTGCCGATGGCTCAACGGCGGTCTTTGTCGTGTGGAACACCTTGTACACGCTCGATCTGACGAATGATCGTGCCAAGCCCGTCGCGGTCGACCTGACCCTCGCGGAGGACCTCGCGATCGGTGACACGTATCGCAAAAACATCTCACGCGAAGTCTCGGAAGCGGCGGTGCATCCTTCGGGGAAAGCGGTCGCACAGATTGCCCGTGGTGAGCTGTTCATTCGCTCGACAAGCGACGACCACCCGACGATCCGTGTGACGGACACCCCGTTCCGTGAGCGTGACATTGTCTGGTCGCCTGATGGCACCAGGCTGTACTACACCGCGGACGACGGCGAATCGCTTGGGAACATCTACGAGGTCACGGTCTCACTCACGCGTGAGGATCTGAACCCCGAACCCGAGCCAGAACCCGAGACTGACGAAGCTGAGGACGGGGGGCAGCCGGAGGGTGAGGAGGCGGAGTCCGCCGAAGAGCCCTCGACGGATGATGACGAAGACGCAGGCGATGAGGCAACACTCGAGGCTGAAACCGATACGGAAACTGATGAAGACGCTGAGGACGAGCAGAAAGAACCGAAGGTCGATCACGCCAAGCGTTGGAGCGAGGCTCTGCGGTTTGAGATCTCTCCGGTGATCGAGTCAGATTCGCTGGTGTACAACCCGCTCCCCTCGCCAGACGGCAGCAAGCTCATGTTCCTGCGGGATCGCGGCGATATCGTGATTCGTGATCTTAAGTCTGGCGACGACCGGGTGATCATGGAACTCTGGTCCGACCCCGATGTCCAGTGGGCGTCTGATTCGCGTCATCTCGTCGTCGCGGCGCAGGACCTCGATTTTAATGCGGATGTTTTCATCGTTGATACGCGCCCCGGCGAGGACGGTGAACTCCCCGAGCCCATGAACATCTCTCGCCATCCGGATATCGATCATTCTCCCCAGCTATCGCACGACGGTAAGGTGCTGACTTTCCTGTCCGATCGTGACAACGAGAACTGGGCGTTCGATGTGTACGCCGTTTTCCTCGATCGAGAGCTTGAGGGTATGGCCGGGTATGAACTCGACCAGTACATCAAGGACGCGGCAGCCGCAGCTGGTAAGCTCAAGCCGATCGATCCTGTGAGCTTCGATGATGAAGGGGAGGATGACGCGGAAGCCGGTGATGAAGAACACAAGACGCTCGAGTTCGACGCCGACGATGCATACCTGCGGATACGCCGGCTCACGTCAACCCCCGAGTCTGAATCAGACCTGCTGCTTACTCCGGGCTCGGATCGGGTCGTCTTCTCGACGGTTATCGATGGGAGTCGCAGCTACGTGAGCGTGGATCATCGTGGGCGTGATCGGAAAACGATTAAGTCCGGCGGTGTTGGTGACCCTCGCCTCTCGCTGAACGGGAAGACCCTGAGCTTCGTTTCAGGTGGTCAGGCCGCGACGACGAGCCCGACTGGCGGGAAGACAACGAGCCTGCCGATCGATGCGACAATCACGATCGATCGAGAAGCGGAGCTCGCTCAGAAGTTTCATGAGGCCTCCAGCCGTTTCGGTCTGTACTTCTACCACCCCACAATGAAGGGCCTGGATTGGGCGGCCATTTCCGCGCGATATCGTGAGCTGGTGATGCAGACGCGGACTCAGGAATCGTTTACGCGATTGATGGATCTCATGTGGGGCGAAGTCGACGGCTCGCACACTGCGACACGAGGCGGCGACGGCTACTCGGCCGGCTCGGCGGGCAACGGTTACCTCGGGATCGATTTCACCCCAGTCCAGAACGGGTACCGTATCGAAGCAATCATCAAGGGTGGACCGATCGACGAGATGAAGAACGCACCGAGTGTCGGCGATGTCATCGTGGCGATTGGTGAGAATCGTCTCGTGGACGACAACGGTCAACTCAAGGACCTGCATCAGGCGATGGCGCACATGTCCGGCGATGAGGTGCTGATCGAGTACATCCCGTCTGAGAGTAGTGAAGGAGCATCGAGGCTCGCGTTGGTGACGCCCACTTCCTTTGGACGTGCTTCGATCCTGCGTTACGAGGACGAGGTGATGAAGCGTCGCGCCGAGGTGGAGGAACTCTCGAACGGACGTCTGGGATACCTCCACATCCGCGGCATGGGGCTCGCGGAGGTACGTGATTACGAGCGTGATCTGTATGCCGCAGCCCATGGGAAGGAAGGGCTGATTATCGATGTCCGCGATAACGGTGGAGGCTGGACGACGGATATCCTGCTCGCATCGCTAACCGCACCCAATCACGCCTACACCATCCCGCGCGGTGCCGACCCGGATAAAGTCCAGCCGGATAACTACCCGCGTGATCGCAGGCTGATCTACGCGTATTCACGCCCGATCAACGTGCTGATCAACCAGCACTCATTCTCGAACGCAGAGATCTTTGCTCACTCGATCCGCACCGCGAACCGTGGCACGCTGATCGGGACGCAGACCTTCGGCGGCGTGATCTCGACCGGCTCGTTCTCGCTCATCGATGGAACGACGGTTCGACGCCCATTCCGCGGGTGGTACCTCCCAGACGGGACGGATATGGAGAACAACGGTGCCAAGCCGGACATCGATGTTCCCCAGACTCCATCAGATGAAGCAGCGGGTCGTGATCCGCAGCTCGAGGCCGCGGTTGAAGAGCTGCTCGGTCGAATCGACAACTGATCCTCCGGTCTCCCTTGGAGCATGAAACAAGCCCCGCGATCTGACGATCGCGGGGCTTTTATGTATCACTGACGTGTGTCAGGTCTTACTTGTCCTCATCCGAGATACCGATGCCGGTGCGGACAGGTGGTGTCGGGCGATCGGCAGGGGTGTACCCGTTGGTCTTGATCTCTTCGAGCAGGTGCTCGATCGCCGCATCAAGCTGCGGGTCCCGTCCGTCGAGAGCCGCGGTCGGGTCGATGTCAACCTCGATATCGGGATCGACGCCGTGTCCCTCGATGCCCCATGAACCATCGAGCTCGTAGAAACCGAAGTTGGGGACCGAGACATTCCCGCCGTCGATGAGCTGTGGAACGCCGGAGATACCGACGAGCCCGCCCCAGGTCCTGGTGCCGATGAGCTTGCCGAGCCCGTGGTGCTTGAAGAGCCACGGGAACATATCACCACCGGACCCGGCATTGCCGTTGATGAGCATCGCCTTGGGACCCTGGTGCGAGTCGTACGGCCACGGCCAGTCCGCACCATCGCGACGGTACCAGTAGTTGGTGCGTGGACGGTTGAGCAACTCGATGAACCGATTGGGGATCTGCCCGCCTCCGTTCCAGCGCTCGTCGATCATGAGGGCTTCCTTGCCGATCTGGCCATAGAACTGACGGAACAGCTCGTTCTGGCCCTGCACGCCGGTGTTGGGGACATAGATGTACCCGATCTTGCCGTCGGAGTGCTCTTCGACATACTTGCGGTTGGATTCAACCCACGCGCGATACCGGAGCCCGAACTCGGAGCCGATAGGTCTGAGTGTGACCTCGCGTTCGTTGATGGTTTCCTCGTCACCGTCGAGCGAGGAGACGATCGTGAGGGTCGTTGGCTTGCCAGCAAGCCCGATGAACGAAGCCCAGATGTCCTTGCTCGTATCAATCGCGGCACCGTTGACAGCCGTGATGATGTCACCTTCCGAGACGCCGAGTCCGTGCTGGGATAGTGGGCCCAGCGCATCGGTATCCCACGGTGCGCCGCGGTAGATCTTGGTGATCCGGTACCCCGAACGCTCGTCGCCCTCAGCGACTTCGTACTCTGCGCCGAGAAGCCCGATGTTCGTGCTCGGCTGCCCTTCGGTATCCCCGCCCGAGTAGTAGGCATGCCCGACGTTGAGCTCTGAGATCATCTCACCGATGATGTAGGAGACATCCTCTCGTGAGACGGCGTCGTCCACCATCGGGAGATAGTGAGCCAGAACCGCGTCCCAGTCCACGCCGTGCATGTTCTCGACGTAGAAGAAATCGCGGAAGCGACGCCACGCGTCCGTCACGAGTTCCTTCCACTCCTCACGGAGGTTGACCGTGGTGCGGAGATTGAAGTTGAGCGGCTTAGCGCTCTGACCGGGCTTCGCATCGACAACGGCGAAACCGCCGGGTGTCTGGGCGACGAGCTTCTTCCCGTCACCGGAAACACTGAACCCGAAAGCCATGCCGAGCACGGTCTTCTCGCTCGGCTCGTCCGCACGCGGATCAATCAGCTTGAGCGAAGCGCCATTGTTGCCTTGACGGATGTAGAGCAGCTCGCCCTTATCGTTGCTGGCGAGATTCCGGAAGTTGCCCGATGCAACGCCGAGGTCGTACGCGCGGGACTCGAAGTTCTCGAGGTCGATCTGGACGGTCTCGGACGCTTCGCCCGAGTCCTTGACGACCTCGCCGAGTTCTTCCTCAGAGATGTCCGAGCTGGTGCGCCGGCCTTTCCACGTGCCAGACATGCCCATGCCCTTGATTTCCCAAGTGCCGGTCATGGTGTCGCCGTCGACGGTGGCCTTCTGGATAATGGTCATCCCGGACTCCGTCGACTCCATGTAGAGCTCGTTGGTGTCCGCGTTCCACTTAACGATATCACCGAGGTCATCGGTCTCGCCCATGGACTCGGACTGACCCATGATGTTCCCGTCATTGTCGACGATGATCATGAGTGAGTACGAGATCTCGTCCGTTGGCATACCGAGGGCGGCGAAGCCGGAGGCGGTGCCTTCCCACTTGCCCCAGAGCGGGTGCTCAGTGTCGTACCCGTCGAGGTATGCCGATTCCTCGGCTCCCTCCTCCTCGTCACCCTCGTCCGCGTTCTCCTCTTCGTTGCTTTCTGCGTTTTCCGTCTCCTCCGACTCTTCTTCCCAGATCTCTTCATCCGACTCGAGAAGCTGAGCATTCTCAACGTCGGTATTAAGAGGCACAGCGATCAAGCGGCCCGTATTCGCATAGACGAAGGTTGAGCCGACATCCTCATACTGCGGACTCGTGAAATCTCGATTCGAAGCGTAAAAGAGGTAGTCGCCCTTGCTCGAGAATGCTGGGCTCGCATCGTTGAAGAATCCAGATGTGACCTGGTGCTTATCGCCGGTCTCGGTGTCGTAGATCCAGATGCTGCTGCTGAATGATCCTTCGGATGCCTTCGCGTAGGTGATCCAGCGTGAATCATGCGACCATGACACCTGTACAGCATTCGCGAGCGGCTCTGTGTCGAAGTGGTTCATCTCCCCCGATTCGACATCCACGAGGTACATCTTGCCGGCTTTGTCGACTGCATAGATCGACTCGGAGTCAGGTGACCAGGACGAACTCATGAAGTAAGTCTGATTGCCATCAGTGAGCTGGCGTGTTTCGCCTTTCCCATCGGACTGGGTGATGTAGAGCTCGTACTCACCATCCGCATCAGAGAAGTAGGAGACCCATCGTCCATCAGGGCTCCAGGATGGGAGACGATCGGCTGCTCCAGATGAGTTCGTCAGCTGACGGGGAGCGCCATTCTCAACGGGCGCGGTCCAGATGTCGCCGCGTGCCTCCGCGACGACGCGCTTGCCGGTCGATGAGATGTCGCCCGACATCATGTGATTGCTGGCATCGACTGCCTTGGGACGCAACGACTCGCGTGCGCCCGGGATTGAAATATCGATCGGCTTTGATTTTCCGTTGCTGACATTGAGCAAATGGATCTGCGAACCGAGTTGGAACACGATCTCGGCACGGCCGACGTCGGACACGCCCATGGACGGGAACTTGATATCGTCTTCCGTGAACTTGGTGATCTGCTTGTGCTCATCCTTACTCGGGTTATAGCTCCAGATGTTCAGGCGTCCCTCCTCCCCGTTATCTGAGAGGTAGTAGAGCATGTCCTTGTGCCACATGGGGATGGTGTCGGTGCCTTCCCAATCCGTGACCTTGCGTGACTCATTCGTGTTGAGGTTGAACAGCCAGATATCGGTTGCCAGGCCACCCCGGTACCGCTTCCAAGTCCTGAAATCACGGGAGTTCGGGGTATAGGCGAGCCATTCCCCGTCCGGGCTCACGCTGCCCGTTGCTCCGTAGGGGACGGGCATGGCTTCGGGCATTCCGCCATCCGAATCTACGGTGAAGAGCTTCTGATGTGCGGGATTCCCGCTGAGCCCATTGAAGGAGAACAGGAGGTTCCCGTCGGGTGTCCAATCGAGCAGACGCTCGTTCGCGGGATGGTGCGTCACGCGCATCGGGATCCCGCCGGCGGTAGGGACCGTGTAAAGATCGCGATCGCCCTCGTAGTTCCCTACAAAGGCGATGTGGGCTTCATCCGGTGAAAACTTCGGATGCTGCTCCTGCCCAGCCGGGGACGCGACGGGGCGCGCTTCGCCTCCCTTTTTATCCACGATCCAGATGTCGTTCGCATAAACAAAGAGGATGTGGTCTTTCCCGACATCCGGGTAACGGAACATCCCGGAGTGCTTTTCATCATCCTGTGCGAGGAGGGGAGTCGCCGTCATCGCGATCCCCGCCGCGCTGATCAGCAGCGTGGTCTTTTTCATGTGGTGTTTCCCGATTCTCGTGTGTACTCTCAGTTGCCGACCGTCGGCAACAGTGTTGTACCGGATCGGGGTGTCCGAGTTTCGGGGCAATGCGGGGTATCATCAGGAAAAAACCCGAAACCGAACAGTTCACACGTCAGATTTTGATTGGCTTGGGGTTGCTTTCAGTGATGATTCTGCGAAGAATACCTTCCTGATTGCGGGGTAGAGCAGTCTGGTAGCTCGTCGGGCTCATAACCCGGAGGTCGCAGGTTCAAATCCTGTCCCCGCTATTGATTAGCCGGTGTCGAAAGACGCCGGCTTTCTTGTTATAGATGGTGCATCTTCGAGAGAACTCGCTATTTCTTCGCGGTTCCCGTGTCATTACGCGTGGTTGCGCAGCCTGTGCGAGTCTCTGATGTCGTGCCCTTCATAACCAAAGTCGCATCGCTCAATACCGGATCGGTACCCCAAACGCTTCAAAGTCTCTCGGGTCTCTGAGATCCGGTGCACAGTTGAAGAGACCGTTGTGCTCGGTGTATGTCACGAAACCTCGCAGGTTCCGAATCGCA
Source organism: Phycisphaerales bacterium (assembly GCA_017642965.1). Lineage (GTDB taxonomy): Bacteria > Planctomycetota > Phycisphaerae > Phycisphaerales > UBA1924 > UBA1924. The sequence goes on along the minus strand of JAEPOJ010000016.1, from coordinate 37,884 downwards.
CCGTCTCACAACAAAGTTCGAAAAAACGGACAGCGTTCCACAAAACCGCATAGGTGCTTGATGGAGGGCAATGACGCCCGCATCAAGGACGATCCCATGCCGAAGAAACGAACCGTCGATCGCACGACTGATCCGCAGACCATGATACCTCAAGAGCGTCGAGACGAGATCGCGAGTATCCTCGCGGTTGGCTTGGTGCGCGCATCGAGCTTGATTCCGGCGTCGCCGAAAGTCTCTGGATCTTTACCGGAGGGACTTGAAGATCCGATTGATGCGGACCTCAGTGTGGGGAACACCAAACCCCAAGGAGGTCAATCATGATCGTGAACGACAAGCAGGCCATGGTCGAGGCGGAGATCGCCGAGCTGTACGAGATGACAACGGGTCAGCTGGCCGAGAAGTACGAGCAGTTGCACGGCCAGCCAACCCGCACGCGGCACCGCCAGTACCTGATCCGCAAGAACGCTTGGCGGATCCAGGCCCACGCCTTCGGCGGGCTCTCGGAGCGGGCGAAGCGACGGGCGGCCGAGCTCGCCAACGATGCCGACATCCGCGTAATGGCCCCTAAGACGCTGGTCTGCCCACCGCAGGGCGGCGAGCCGGAGACACGGACCACCCGCTTCATCAAGCGTGACCCACGAATCCCGAGCGCTGGCTCGGCGATCGTGCGGACCTACAAAGGCAAGAAGCTCCGCGTGGTCGTGCTGGATGGGGATCGGGGCTTCGAGTACGAGGGCCAGCGCTACGACACGCTCAGCGCTGTGGCCAAGCACATCACAGGCAGCCACATCAATGGATTCCGCTTCTTCGGGCTGGGGAAGAAGTCATGAGCAGGGCCAAGCAACTCAAGCCGGACACGATCCGGTGCGCCATCTATACCCGCAAGTCCAGCGACGAGGGTCTCGATCAGGAGTTCAACTCGCTCGATGCCCAGCGCGAGAGTGCCGAGGCGTTCATCGCGAGCCAGAAAGCGGAGGGGTGGAAGTGCCTCCCCGAGCGGTACGACGATGGCGGGTTCTCGGGAGGCTCGATGGAGAGGCCATCACTCGATCGGCTCATCAAGGATATCGAGGGCGGGAAGGTCGACTGCGTGGTGGTGTACAAGGTGGACCGGCTCAGCCGATCACTGATGGACTTTTCACGCATCATGGAGAGCTTCGACGCACACGGCGTGTCGTTTGTCTCGGTGACGCAGCAGTTCAACACCACCAGTTCGATGGGGCGGCTGACCCTCAACATCCTGCTGAGCTTCGCCCAGTTTGAGCGGGAGATCATCGGCGAGCGGATCCGCGACAAGATCGCCGCCCAGAAGCGCAAGGGCAAGTGGGCGGGCGGTGTGCCGATCCTGGGCTACGACGTGGACCGGTCCGGGGGGAGCCCCAAGCTCGTAGTAAACGCCAAGGAGGTGGCCCGTGTGCGCCAAATCTTCGCCTTGTACCTGGAGAAGCAGTCACTGCAGCCGGTGGTGCGGGAGCTGGAGCGACGAGGCTGGCGAAACAAACGAAGGGTGACCAAGAATGGCAGGGTGATCGGGGACAAGGCCTTCGACAAGGCGACGCTCTACGCCCACCTCAAGAACCCGCTCTACAAGGGCATGATCAGCCATAAGGGCGAGCTGTACGCGGGTGAGCACGAGGCCATCATCGACGAGGAGCAGTTCGATCGGGTGCAGAAGATACTCAGCCACAACGGGAGGACCGGTGGAAAGGAGGTTCGCAACAAGTACGGGGCGATCCTGCGCGGGCTACTGCGGTGCAAGTCTTGCGATCACGCGATGACGCATGTCTTCACGACTTCGAGGGGCAAGAGCCGCAAGCAGTACCGGTACTACCGGTGTGTGGGCTCGATCAAGAAGGGGGCGTGCACATGCCCGTCCGGCTCGCTGCCCGCTCAGGCGATCGAGCAGCTGGTCGTCGACGAAGCGCGAGCAGCGATGACCGATCGGGCATTGATCAAGCAGATTCTGGGTGACAGCGATGAGGTGCTCGCCCAAGAACTGAAAGATCGCGAACGCGACCTGCACGACGTCCAGAAGGAACTCAAGCGTCTCGATCGAGAACTGCGGCGAGCGGTGGGGGAGCCCGGCGATCAAACTACTCGGGTCGCCGAGCTCAATGAGACGATCATGGCAGATCAGAAGCGGGAGAAGCTGCTTCGTGAAGAGTTGGACAGGCTGCGATCACAGCGGCTCGATCCAAAGGAAGCGGAGTGTCGGCTCAAAGATTTCGACGAGGTCTGGAGCAACCTGATCCCCCGAGAGCAGGCGAGGATGCTCAAGCTGCTATTCGAGCGGGTGGAGTACGACAGCGAGTCGCAGTCGGTGAGCGTGACATTCAGGTCGAGCGGTATCAAGAGTCTTGCGAAGGAGGCGGCATGAAGACGGTGACGCGGACGGTGGACTTCGCGGTCAAGGGGAAGCGGAAGAGCGATCGGTCTGTTGAGGAGGCCAAAGGACGCGTGCCCCGCATCTCGAAACTGATGGCGCTGGCGATTCGGTACGATCAGATGCTTAGCGATGGCGTAGTCCAGAGTCAGACTGAGCTGGCGGAGCTACTGCATGTCTCGCAGCCGCGGATGACGCAGATCATGAATCTGCTGCATCTGAGCCCAAAGATCCAAGAAGATCTGATCTGGAGAATGGAAGGACTTGGGCGTGCACAATTGACAGAGCGAGATCTGAGGAGACTGGTGTCGGAGTGTTCTTGGAAAGATCAAGAGGTCAGGTGGAGCGATCTGGATACTACCCAGAAAGTTATAGCTCAGTAGTACTCTCGAACGTACCCGTAAGCTCGTTCAAAGAGCTCATTGTCCTGATGAAGTTTGTATTTGAGCAGTGTCTTTCGCAATGCGAGTTTGACCTCGCGCTCACCGCCGTGTGTTCCTTGCCATCCAGGAAACCGAACTGCTCTGACTATTTCATCAATGTCATCAACGACTCGGCCGACCATGATTGGTGTATCGCCGTTCTTGGCTTTCTCGAAAAGCTCGGTCAATGCAGCTTTGCCCTGATCGATCTCTTCCTCCTCGGGCGTCTCGCGTTCGAGCCGAACGACATCCTTCGCGAGTTCGAGAAGATCCTTCAGGAAGTCAATGCTCACTAGCAGCCCTTGCTCGTGTCGGTTCTTGAGGTCCTCCAGCCGCTCGGCGAGGGCTTTGTACTTCGGGTTCTTGGCGTGCTTGCGGAGGCGGGCGGTCAACTTGATTGTGACCTCCTTGGCCTTCTTCGTCGGATCGGGCGAGCCCAGAACGGCTTCAAGCAAATCCGCATCGAGCACCAGGGTGTCGAGATCATCGCGCACCTCGTCCACATGGACGTTCTCATGGATGAGCTCGATGGTCTTGGCTCCGAGCCTGTGCCAGAGCAGGCGACCTGTGCCCGTCGAAGGCTTGAGTGACTCATACACCTGCACGAGCCAGCGGTAGCCCTTCTCGTGGGGCGACAGTTCTGGATCGGGGGACAGTGCTTCCCAAATCCGCGCAAGGATGCTGAAGTCCGCCGCGAAAGCGTCGCGGGTGTCGTTGTTCGGCAGGCACTCCTGGGCCGCGATCAGTCCCTCGTATCCCTGAAGGGTCCGGTCGCACCCTGCGAAGTACATCAGGCACTTCTGCATGGCCTCGGGCAGCTTCGCCTTGAGCTCGGCGATGTTCGAGACCGACTTCCGCACGCTGCTCTCGTCGAACTGCAACGCCTGGGCAACGTCATCGAAAATGCCGAGATAGTCCACGATTAGGCCGTGGGTCTTCTCCCCGCCGTACGGCCGGTTGGCTCGGCAGATCGCCTGCAGCAGTGTGTGGTCCCGCAGCGGCTTGTCGAGATACATCGCCTGGAGGATTGGTGCGTCGAAGCCGGTGAGCAGCTTCGAGGTCACGATCAGGATTTTCAGCGGGTCCTTGGGGTCACGGAAGCGGTCGAGCAGCTTCTCCTCGGCGTCGCGGTCCCGCTTGTACGCGGCGTACTGGTCTTCGCCGCTGTTGACGGACATCACGATATCCGACACCTCCGGCGGCAGATGCTTGTCGAGCTCCTGCTTGTAGAGCAGGCAGCTTTCTCGGTCGAAGGTGACGACCTGGGCACCGAACCCGTTTGGAGCGACCTTCTCCTGGAAGTGCTGCGCGATGTCGGCACAGATCGCACGGATGCGTTCGGGGCTCTTGACGAGCACGGCCATCTTTGCGGCGGCCTTTCCGAGCTTGTCCTTATCCTCGTCCGTCAGGCCGGCGGTGAGTTCCTTGTACGCCTCCTCGATTGCCGCCTGGTCGATGTGCATGTTCACCAGCCGCGGCTCGAAGTGCAGCGGCTTGGTCGCCCCGTCCCGGAGCGAATCGTCGAGGCCGTACTTGCTCAGGTACCCGTTCTCATCCTCCTCGGCACCGAAGGCGTAGAACGTGTTCCGGTCCCGCTTGTTGATCGGTGTGCCGGTCAGGCCGAACAAGAACGCGTTTGGCAGCGAGTCACGCATCTTCCGGCCGAGATCGCCCTCCTGAGTCCGATGGGCCTCATCGACCATCACGATGATGTTGTCGCGGTCGTTCAGAACACCAGTCTCGATCGTCGTGAACTCGGTAAAATCCCGGGAGAAGGCTTCAGCTGGCGCATCCCCCGTCGCCTCTAGCTTCAGCCTCAGCTTCTTGGCTGACTTCAGCACCTTCGATCTCGCGGGGTCGTCCAGTGTGGCCGCAATCGCCTCTGCCTCGGCAAGTCGGTACCAACCGTCAACTAAATTGCCCTTTGCCAGTGCGAACCGACCTTGCCGCAGAAGGCGACCAGCTCGTTGGCGCAGCGTTTCGTCGCCGAACGTAAAGATGCGAGTGATGATGATCTTCCGAGTGTCACTCGCCAGCACGGATTTCAGTTCGCTTCGTTTGTCGCAGTTGATCGTATTGGCCACGGACGCCGCATAGAACGTACCGCTGATCTGTGAATCGAGATCAACGCGGTCGAGCACAATCAGCACCGTCGGGTTCTTCAGGGCCGGGTGCATGCGCAGCTTGCGGGACGCGAACAGCATCAGCAGAGACTTGCCCGAGCCCTGGAAGTGCCAGATAAGCCCCTTGCGGGTCTTCCCGGCCACGACGCGTTCGACGATCTTGTTGACGCCGTCCACCTGCTGGTAGCGGGCGATGATCTTGATCCGCTGCTTGCCTTTGTGCGTCGCGTAGGCGGTGAAGTTCGTGAGCAAGTCCAGTACCGTGTTCGGCCGAAGCATCGAGACGACCGCTTGCTCGACCTGCTCCATCGAGCCCGGTACGGCATCGTCATCCTCCAGCCGCCACGGCCCCCAGAACTCGACCGGCATCGCGATCGATCCGTAGCGGTACTCCTTGCCCTCGGTGGCGACGGAGCACACGTTCGGCACGAACAACTCGGGGACGTTTTTCTCGTAGTCGTCGTGGATCTGGAGCGCCCCGTCGAGCCAACTCTGGCTCGACCGCACCGGCGTCTTGGCCTCGATGACGACCAGCGGCATGCCGTTGACGAGCAGCACGAGGTCGGCCCGCTTCTCTGTCTTGCCCAGCCGGACGGTGTACTGCTGCGTGACGACGAAGCGGTTCGGCTTGTCTTTGCAGGGATTGGGATCGTCGAAGTCGATCAGGCGGATGGTGACGTGCTCGCCATCCTCGCCGAAGGGCATCGACTTTTCGCCGAGCAGCCACGCAGCGAACTCTTCGTTGGCCTTCACGAGCCCGGTGTCACGGACGGTCATGATCGCGGCCCGGAGTCGGTAGAGCACCTCGTCGGCCCGCTCAGGTCGTTCGGCGATGGTCGGGTTCAGGCGGACAAGAGCGTCGCGGAGGTGGTCCTCGACGAGGACATCCTGCGCCTGACGGGGCAGAGTCGTGTGGTCAATGAACTCCCAGCCGATCGACTTGAGGCGATCGCGAATGAACGCTTCGACGGTGTTGGACTCATTAAAACTCATCATTCAGCCCCGCCGCAACCAAGACCCCGGGCCAGCATCAGCTGTTTCAACTCGGAGGCCATCCGATGTCTCTTAGAGCAATCGTCGATCTGAGCACTGAACGGCGAAAGGGTCTGCACGATAAGATCCTGGTCAGCTCGGTCACATAGTGGGACCGTAACTCGCTTCAGATTAGTACCATTGATCTTTTTCATGCTTGCGCTCGTCCCTGCCGCAAAGCTCTGTACTTGACGACGGCATTGCTTGCTGCGCAGGCACAGCTCTATAAAGGTTGTCGACGCCTTAGTGGTATCGATCGCAAGACGCATCATCGTGTCCGGATAGGACACGTCGTCGCGATCTTCAGGGAAGACAGCGGGAAGTCCAACGAGTTCGCGCGTGTTTGAGCGAGATACAACGAGATCGCCCATCTGGATCTTCGCGGCTTTCATCTCCTGTGTTGGCACAACCGGCTTGAACTGGTCGCCGCGGTAGCCCCACTTCGAGATGGCACTCAACGCGAGGACCCAATATCCAGTAGCCTCATTACTTGCCAATGCCGAACAGCCATTCCGAGGTGATGCTTCAAGAATGTCGCCAAGCGGCGTCTCGACTGGCTCTTGTTGAGCGATGAGTGAGTCAAATGCTGCAGCCTGCGCTTTGCGGGCAGCGTCTGCAACAGAATCTGTACTTGAAAGGACCACCTCGGCTGCCTGAAATGCCGCAACGAGCTCTCGCTGATCTTCGAGCGGTGGGAGCTGAAACTCGAACCATGCAAGATCTGAGAAGTTGACGTAGGGGTTTACAGAGCCACGCGATTCACGGACGGAGTGCTCTGTGAAACTCCGAGTCTGCATGAGAAACGGCAGCAGTCCGGGCAGCAAGACCTCTGGGTCCGCGGATTTGAGGACATATGTAGTGTTCGCGGTGATGCCTTCAAAATGAGCCACAGCAATTTTTCGGAGATACGTCCGGCGAGATCCATAGAGAACGTGGCCTGGCTTGAACCGCATGTGGAACGCAGGGCCTAGATACCCGTCACCGATCTCGCCCCATCGCTGGATGCGGAGATCGTCGGTATCCATATGCTCGCCCGCCACATAGCGTTCGAGCCCGGACTCCTCGGGATCGACCTTGTCTTTGACCTGACGAACAACGTCGCCGAACGCGACGGTCGTCCACCCAGCGTTGGAGCGTTTCGTCGCCACTTCAGGCATCTTCGGCCTCCTCGGCGACAACCTCGTCAAGCGTCTCGACAAGCGCATCCATTCCGGTCCAGAACTTACGTCCATCAGTGTCGAATCGCTTCCACGCCTCTGTGAGCGTCTCGCCATTGGAATTGTGCGAGACTGTCGACTTGCGGGCGACATAGTGATGGACGGTCAGGTCACCGTTCTGAGCGAGAATCTCTTCCGTGGTCGCGACATGGGCGAACTCCGGCTCACTCTCGAACGCTTGGTATGCCGTGAGGATGCGAGTCTGGTGCTCGGGGCGGAGGAAGCTCTGCGTATTCTCGCGGGCGATCTCATGGACCGCATCGATGAAGAGCGTCTTTCCCTTGGTGCTCTTGGGCTTCTTCGAGCGACAGATGACCACACACGCTTCCATGGGCGAGTTGTAGAACAGGCTCGGACCGAGCCCGAGGACACACTCGACCATGTCCGTTTCGACGAGCTTCCGTCGGAGCTCGGCTTCGTCCTTGCGGAACAGCACGCCGTGGGGGAACAGAATTGCACATCGCCCGGTCTTCGGGTCCATGCTCCGCAGAATGTGCTGGAAGAAGGCGTAGTCCGCACGGCCCTGCGGCGGCGTCCCGAGGAAGTTGCGGTCCCACGGATCGCTCTCCCACGCGGAGCGGTTCCACTTCTTGATCGAGTAGGGCGGGTTGGCGAGGACCACGTCGAACGTGTGGAGACGGTCGCCCTCGACGAAGCTCGGCGAGCTGAGCGTGTTGCCCGCGGCGATGTGAAAGTCGGACACGCCGTGGAGGACGAGATTCATTCGGGCGATCGCAGCGGTGATGGTGATGAGCTCTTGGCCGTAGAGGCCGATGGTGCGGGTGTCGCCGCCGCGACGCTTGACCTCGGCGAGACAGGAGATGAGCATGCCGCCCGTGCCGGCGGTGGGGTCGTAGATGGTCTCGCCCGACTTGGGTTCGAGCATCTGGGCCATGAGGTGGACGAGCGTGCGGTTGGTGTAGAACTCCTGGGCGGTGTGCCCCGAGTCGTCGGCGAACTGTTTGATGAGGTACTCGTAGCCGTTGCCGAGCTCGTCCTCGGGCACGCTGGCAAGGCTGAGTGTGTGCTTGGAGAAGTGCTCGATCAGGTTCTTGAGCGTGGCGTCCGGCATCTGGGCCTTGTCGGTCCAGGGGGCGTTGCCGAACACGCCCTGCAGGCGCTGCGGGTTGGCGGTCTCGATCGCCTGGAACGCGTTGAGCAGGGCACGCCCGACGTCCTTTGGGGCGGTCCGGACATCCTTCCAGTGAGCTCCGTCGGGGATCGTGAAGCGGTCGTTGGCCGTGGCGGTGGCGTAGGTGGCGTCGTTCGACTCTTCGAATGCGACCTTGTAGTCCTCGTCCCAGACATCGCTCAGCCGCTTGAAGAAGAGGAGGGGGAAGATGTACTGCTTGTAGTCGCTGGCATCGACAAGGCCGCGGAGGAGCGTGGCGGCTCCCCAGAGGTACGACTCGAGTTCGCGTTGGGAGAGGTGGGTGGTCATCTAATCACTCTGTGTCTAGCAGACAAAGGTTAGCGAGTTTTTAAAATTGCCAAGATTTAACCTGCTGTTATTCGAGGCCCCATGATGATGTATCTCGAACATGACGGCGCGCCAACCAGTTCCTTCAATCGTTCTCAGCCATGGCGAGAAACGCCGACTGATTCGCCAACTCGCCCATGTAGCCGGCGGATCCCTTCGATGCCGCGGGTTTGAGCCCCAGCCAAGGATATAGTCAAGGTCACGACTGCCCAAAGTGGATCCCAAGAACGATGTCGCGGAGAAGTCCCGCGTCGCTCGCACCGTGCCACTCCCGCCGCCGGCATTCGACCATCGCAGGTTGAGATGATTGTCTCGAAGAGACTCCAACGTGTCGGACAGCGGCTTGGCTTCACCACCCAGTAGCAGATATGTGCGAGTCGCTTGTTGTTCAGCGGCAGTACCTCGTGACAGCAAGAGCTTCCAGACATCGCGGGCGATGGCTGATGCGCTCGCAGTCTTGACCCACTTCACCTCGCAAAGCATTCCTGCATCATCATCGTTGGGGACCACGGCGACATCATGCTGTAACGGTCGGCGCTGGCCATCAGTAGTTTGGCATTTCCAGCATCCATTTGTTGACCAAGAAGCGTTCTCCTCTGTTCGCACTCGGTCAGCGAGATCTGGTCGTGAGGCCGCTAGTCCGCGCACAAATGCTGATCGGAAGTACTCCTCGGTCATGCAGATACGCGATGGGGTCGCGAGCTCCTGACCTAATGCGGCCTCGATGTAAAGGAACGCTTTCTCCATCCATAACTGGTAGTCGCGTGGATTCATACAGGATCTCCCCGCCAGATAGCACGGCCGGAATCGATGAGCGGACAGTGAATCATTTCAACCACTCTACATCAGTCAGTACAGCTCGAAGGTGGTCCTCGGCGGCACGAGCCTCGGCGAGTGCGGTCTTGAACGACTCGACCGCTTCGGGAAGCGGCGGGATTTCTTCTCCGATCGGCGGGAGGACATATCGCGAGATGTTCAGCGTCCAGCCTTCACTCTTGATCTCGTCGAGCGAGACAACCTTGGCCCGGTCTTCGACATGTTCGAACTCCCGGTACCACGAGACGATCTGATCCGTGTGCTCGGGGTCGAGGAAGTTCTGGGCGCGGCCCTTCCGGAACAGGCTCGACGCGTCGATGATGAGCACCTTCTTCTTGCGGGCGGCGGGCTTCTTGCGTCGAAGGATGACGACACAGCCAGCGAGCTGGGTGCCATAGAAGAGGTTCGGGGCGAGACCAATGACCGCCTCGATCATGTCCTCTTTGAGCAGCGCCGTGCGAATCTTGCCCTCGGCGGCCTTACGGAAGAGAGCACCCTGCGGCAGGACGACCGCCATGCGGCTGGTCTTGTTCTCCGCCATTGAGGCGATCATGTGCTGGACGAAGGCGTAGTCGCCGTAGCTCTTGGGCGGGATGCCGTACTTGGCCCGGCCCCATGGATCGTTCTCCCAGACCTCTTCGCCCCATTCCTTGAGAGAGAAGGGCGGATTAGCGATGACGCAGTCGAAGGTCAGGAGACCGCCGGTGCTCGCGTCGCTGAACGAGGGCTGCCGGAGTGTGTCTTCACGGGCGATCTGGAAATCCTCGATGCCGTGGAGCACAAGGTTCATGCGAGCGATGGACGAGGTGGTGAGGTTTTTCTCTTGGCCGTAAATCTTGCCGAAGAACGTGCGCGAGTCACCGCCTTTGCGCTCAACGTGCTCGATCGCGCCGAGCAGCATGCCGCCGGTACCGCACGCCGGGTCGTAGATCGATTCGCCTTCCTTCGGGTCGAGGATCTCGACCATCATTCGGACGACGCTGCGGGGCGTGTAGAACTCGCCAGCCTTGTTGCGGCGGGTCACATCCGCGAACTTGCCGATCAGGTACTCGTACGCGTCACCGAGTACGTCTGTGCTGACTGACTTGTTGCCGAGCGGAATCGCCGAGAAGCCCTCGATGAGGTCCTTAAGCAGCTCGTCGGTGAACTTCTCCTTGTTGCTCCAGTCAGCCGTGCCGAACACGCGGTAGAGCGTGTCGGGGTTCGCCTTTTCGATCGACTGCATTGCTTTGAGAAGTGCGGCACCGACGTTGGCACTTGTCTCGCGGACATCACGCCAGTGGCAGCCGTCTGGGACGGTGAAGCGGTGTACCTCGGGGAAAAGGCTTGGGTCGGCATCACCAAACGTCTCTGAGGCCTCAGCTGTCTCCTCGTCCCACACATCGCTGATCCGCTTGAAGAACAAGAGTGGGAGGATGTAGCCCTTCCAGTCGGTGCGATCGACGGCCGAGCCGCGAAGAGTGTTTGCGGCATCCCAAAGAGTGCTCTTGAGTTGGGACTGGCTTGATGGTTGGAGATGCTGATTCGAACCCAAAAACTACCTCAGGATACTCGGGGAGATACATCGCTCGCAATAATAGGGAAGCTAGCAGAAAATTGATCCTCTCGCGACGCATTTACCGCATCGTTATGGTAGTATCAGGTATCTTCCGACCCGCCGGTTAACGCCGTCGAGCCAACTTCCGACGAACGCCCCCTGATGCCAATCGCACCGGCTCGCCCGGTCCCAGCGGCTGAACGCGGTGTTCGGGCTTGTGTCACCCTGAGATCAATCGCGCAGGCCTAGCCTGCCCCTGAGATCGAACGCGGGCATGAGTCACATCCCCTGAAGCTGATCGCGGGACACTTAGTGTCCCCCCTGAGGCTGATCGCGGTGTGCGGACCGTACCACCCTGATACTGATCGCGAAGGCTGTTCGCCTTCCCCAGATGTAGAACGCGGGTACGGGACACATCCCCCCTGAGGCCGATCGCGGGACCTCGCGTCCCCCCTGAGGCTGATCGCGGGAACAACTCAATATTCGTATACCCAGTGCGGGTCGCTATGCCTGCGCAAATCGCAAATCGATGAATCGCGTTTCAGCTGTCGATCTGTCGCCTTCCCTCTTGCCACGTGTTCGTGCCAGAGGGGAGGCTGGGCGATCGGTGCGCTGACAACCCGTCCGATCAATACCAATAACGGAGATGCAACATGCACTCTGATCGATTTTTCAGGATGATGCCTTGGGGCAGGATCGTTGATCCCAGGGCAGGTAAGGGAGTGGCGGGGCCACTCAAAGGTACCTCAGAAGAAGAGAAGCCACCCGGCTGGATTCTCGATAACCCGGATGTGCATAGGCAGATTGATACTGTGGCATACACGCTGCAAGTACGCTGCCGTCACAGCCGATCGGATCTGGAGGATCTCAAACAGGATCTCCGGCTCTACCTGATTCAGAACGAGAGCAACTACGACCCCAACCGCGGTTCCGTTGGTGGATATGTCAACGTGCTACTGAACTCGTACCTGAGGATGCAGATCCGCGCCCGGGCGTTTCGTCTACGGCGTGGTCGGCTCCCTCCTGGCCAGCTCAGCGATGGCCAGGATATGGAATCACTTGCCGATGCCGCTCCCGATCGAGACATGGTAGAGCAGAATGACTTGCTCGAATCCTGTCTTGAACGGCTCTCACCCCAAGAGATCAGGTCGGTCTTGCTCATCGCTGAAGCTGGGCAGGTTCGGGCGTGCGAGGCGCTGGATGAGTCTCGTAGGCAGATCCGGAACCTGCTCGATCTGGTCTCAAAAACCTGCGCTGATTTGGATTCATTTTCTGAATAAGCGGACAGGCCGCGCCAAATCCGCATAGGTGCTTGATGGAGGCGTCCCCCGCCCGCTTGTGGCGCGGCGGGGGCGTTCTCCGTTTTCGGGAGTCCACTACATGAGCACAACCGTGTACGCCGTCTATTTCTCTGGCCCGGACGACTACGAGCTGGCCAAGTCCCTCGAGCCCACGGCCCGCGTGGCGACCTCGGGGCTGCACAGCGGTGTCGCGATGCGGATGGAGGTCTTCAGCTGGCACGACGACGAGCGGTACCGGCTGCTGATCGACGCGACGAGCAAGGCGGGGAGGACGCTGCTGCGGATCTTCACGGCCCTGCTGGAGTACGAGATCGGGGCTGAGAGCTTCACGGCCTGCCCCGCGTTCGACAAGGACGTATCCCAGGTCGCCGAGTGGAAGCAGTACGGCTGTGCCGGGTGATCGGGAGTCCAGCACGGACGAAGGGGTGTCGCGTGAGGGACTCCTACGCTGGCTGTGGCCGCATTGTGACCACGGCCATATCGCGCTGATGTACCCCGATTCATCGGGGCAGCAGCGTGCAGGCTGGCTGCATGATCAAGCTGGCGCAGAGCGAGCCATCAATGCGTTTGCGGCGGGCACGCTGCAAGAGGAGCGTTTCGCGACCCACACCCAGAGGGGCACACCGTACACGATCGCCGGCTCGACCCGACTCGGGCTGGTGCTGCACCGGGACGACATAGTCCGTGTGTGCTGCCTCGATCTGGACGATCACGCGGATGATGGCGGCAACCTTCACCACCTGGAATGGGTCTGTCGTTTTCTCGGTGCGCGGCCGGTGGTCTTCACATCAAAGGGTGGCAAGGGATTGCATGCGTTCTTTGAGCTGTGTGATCCGATCCCTGTGGAGCGGTTTGTGGCGTGGTTGAAAGCATGGGGGTTCAACAGTAAAGATCAGCCCGAGCTGTTCCCGAAGACCAAGAAACTGACGCAGGTCTGGATGCCGGGCGAGCCGAACGCCGATGGCGGCGATACCTACCAAAGCGGGACGATTGAGTCGGCTCAGATCAGTTCCCTCCCTGATCCTCCTCCGGTATATGTCACCAGCAAGACGCTGCGTTTTTTACGCGGCGAGGTGACACAGCCGGGCCGGAATGACGCACTCAATGTCGCGGCACTGGAGCTCGGCCAGAAGGGCGTCGATCGCCAAGCCGCCTCAAATATGTGTCTCCGCGCCTCAAGGTTGTGCGGGCTTGGGCCATCGGAGGCCGAGAAAACCTTCGCCAGCGGCTACGACGCGGGCCGGTCCAAGTCCAGTTCAGCACCGAGCAGCAGATCCGGGGCGGGGAGTAACTGGGCTCATGCTGAGGACTTCGAACCCACCGGCATGGGCAACGCCAAGCGGTTCGTGTCGATGTTCGGGCATGACGCGAAGTACTGCGGGGTGACCAAGCGGTGGTTCGTGTGGGACACCAACCGGTGGTCATGCGATCCGCTCCGCGCTGAAGCGATGGCGCAGCTCTCGGCGGAAGAGATCACGGACCCCAAGCACCGCAGGTTCACATGCACCAAGCGGGGTATCGAGGAGATCCTGTTCCTGGCGCGATCGGGCACGAGTATGTCGGTTTCGCCGACGGACTTTGACGCCGATCCGATGCTCTTCAACTGCCAGAGCGGGACGATCGATCTCCGCACGGGCAGGCAGCATACGCACAACAGATCGCAACTGCTCAGCCGGATCTCGCCGGTGCGTCTGACCAAAGACGGCGCGTGCCCGATCTGGCAGCGGTTCCTCAGCACCGTCTTCGCGGGCGACGAGCAGCTTATCGCCTACATCCGGCGTGTGTGCGGCTACCTGCTCACCGGTGAGGTCAGCGAGCAGTGCCTGTTCTTCATGCACGGCGACGGGTGCAACGGCAAGTCGGTGTTCGCATCGGTCCTCCAGCATGTACTCGGCGAGTACGCGCGCAAGATCCCGGCCCAGATCCTGTCGCGGAGTGATCGATCGGCGGGGGAAGGGCCCTCGCCGTTCCTCTCGACGCTGATCGGGGCTCGGCTGGCCACCTCGAGCGAGCTTGAGGAAGGGCAGAAGTTTGCGGAGGCGCGGATCAAGGACCTGACCGGCGGCGACCGGCTGACCAGCCGCGGGCTGCGCCAGGACCCGGTGGAGTTTGACCCGATGTTTAAGCTGCTGCTCTACGGGAACCACAAGCCCGAGATCAGCGGCGTGGACCACGGCATCTGGCGTCGCATCCACCTGATCCCGTTCCGGGTCACGATCCCCGAGGCGCAGCGAGATCCCAAGCTCCTCGAAAAGCTTAAGGGCGAGTCGGGGGCGATCCTCGCGTGGATGGTGCGTGGCTGCCTGGAGTGGCAGAAGCGGGGGCTGTGCCCACCGGACGCGGTGATGCACGCGACGAGCTCGTACCGCACCGAGAGCGATACGGTGGGGCGGTTCATCGAGGAGTGCTGCGATCAAGCGGATGGCGTGTTCGTGTTAAAGGGCGATCTGCACGAGGCGTACTCGAAGTGGTGCGAGGGCAGTGCCGAGGAGCCGCTGAAGAAGAACGACTTCGGAGCCCGCGTCAAACGGTCCGGTTTCACCGAGAAGAGGCTGCATTCCGGGCGTGTATGGGTGGGCCTTGAACTTTCAAACAGCGAGGAGGCGAGCGATGCGTGACACACTCTGCCGGTTTGTGACACTCGGTGACGCTCCAAAATCGGGGCGCGTCACGCCGAAAGCCCCGCTTCTACCGGCACTTATCGCAATGCGTGACACACGTGACACAGATCCGGGAGTTGACACTACACGCGCGCGCATAGGCGCTTATGTGCAGAACCGCGTCACGGAGTGTCACGTGTCACGCTCGGACAGCACACACCATCAGGAGATTCACGGATGAAGATTGAAATGAAGGCCATCGGGGCGATCCACCCCTACGAGGCCAACCCACGCGACAACGACGCCGCGGTGGACGCGGTGGCCAAGTCGATCAGCGATTTCGGGTTCCGCCAGCCGATCGTGGTGGACGGGGACGGGATCATCGTCTGCGGGCACACCCGCTACAAAGCAGCCCAGCAGCTGGCGCTCGACACCGTGCCTGTGCACGTCGCCAAGGAGCTCACGCCCGAGCAGGTCCGCGCGTACCGCCTCGCCGACAACCGCACGGCCGAGCTCTCGCAGTGGGACCGCGGCCTGCTGGAGATCGAGCTCGAGGCACTGTGCGAGCTGGGCTACAGCATCTCCGAGCTGGCGGCGTTCGGATTCGATGACGGGCAGCTCGCGGATCTCTCGACAGTTCAAGGCGGGATCGAGACGGACCCGGACGCGGTCCCCGAAGCGCCCGACGACCCGGTCGCCAAGCCCGGAGATCTCTGGATCCTGGGCGATCACCGGCTGCTCTGCGGGGACAGCTCCAGCGCGTCGGACGTGGACCGGCTCTGCGACTCCAAGCCCGTGCAGCTGCTCAACACCGACCCGCCCTACAACGTGGCCGTCGAGCCGCGATCCAACAACGCGATCAGCGCCGGGCTCTCGACGTTCCCGGCCAGCGCGACCAGGGCGACGACCCACATGCAGCAGCGGGACCTGGCCCGCCACCCGGAAAAGGGGAAGCCGACCACCAAGAAACTGCGGGCCAAGGACCGCCCGCTCGCCAACGACTTCGTGGGCGACGAGGAGTTCGCGGGCATGCTGCGGGCGTGGTTTGGCAACGCGTCCCGCGTCCTGGAGCCGGGGCGGGCGTTCTACTGCTGGGGCGGCTACGCGAACATCGCCAACTACCCGGGGGCGTTCGCCGAGTGCGGGCTGTACTTCAGCCAGGCGATCATCTGGCACAAGCTGCACCCGGTGCTGGGCCGCAAGGACTTCATGGGCGACCACGAGTGGTGCTTCTACGGCTGGAGGGAGGGCGCGGCGCACAAGTTCTACGGGCCCAACAACGTCCCCGACGTGTGGCCGGTCAAGAAGGTAAGCCCGCAGAGCATGGTGCACCTGACGGAGAAGCCGGTGGAGCTGGCGGCGCGGGCGATGGAGTACTCGACGAAGCGGGGCGAGCGGGTGCTGGACCTGTTTGGGGGAAGCGGCTCGACGCTGATCGCGGCCGAGCAGATGGGGCGGAGCGCCCTGCTGATGGAGATCGACCCGGCGTACTGCGATGTGATCGTGACGCGGTGGGAGAATCTCACAGGGAAGAAGGCGGAGCGGGAGGAGGGGGCATGAATGCGTTACTTCGAGTTGCACGTGGGGTAGCGGCCGTGGCGCTGCACAAAGTCCCAGAGCATCCGACGTTCAACGTGGCGGATCAATGCGGAGCGGTGGGGCTCATCAAGCTCGACCGGTGCTGCCACGACATAAAGTTGCCGTTTGTACGACTCGGGGTCCTCCGAGCAGAACGACGCGTGGTAAGTCAGCCCGCCAGAGTGTCCCCGCGAGGCTCCTGTGATCGCCCTGTGAAAGTTTCCCCATCGCCCACGAAGCGAGCGGCAGGTCTCACCGATGTACACGATCGCGGGATCGGTGGGGTCGACCTTAGGTGGAGGTGTGTTCGTGAAGTGAGCGAGCAGGTAGACCCCGGGGAGCCCGATGCCCTGGATGCCAAGGCGCTCGTCCCACGGGGTCCACTTGGTGATCGTGTACTGATCCATGCTGGGTGCATGGTACATGATCAATCAGTTGTCGTTGAGCACGAACCGCCCCCGGCTCACCTTCCTGAACCGCGCTCCCTCTCCCTTCTTGGCGATCTCGCGGATGATGCTGGCGTAGAGGCTGGCCTCCGGGGTTTTCCCGCCGGGGCTCGTCCAGAGCTTTCGCTCGGCCATGACCTCGATCATCTGCTTGGCGCTCATCCCCTCGGGCGGGGCGTCGCCCAGGACGATCACCGCGGCCTGCATTGCGCTGGCCTTGGGCTCCTTGGGCGGGCGGCGGACCACGTTGGCTTGTGTGGCGTTGGGCGCGTCGGCGGGGGGCGTGGCCGCCTTCTTCGCCGCTTTGCGGGAGGCGGGGGACACGGCCCGCTTGGGCGGGGTTTTCTTGGCGGCGGTCTTCTTGGTCGTCTTCTTGGTGGTCGTCATCTCGGTGCTCCTTTCAGGGCATTGAAAAACAAAGCCCGCAACACGCGGGCCTTAGTGGGTGGCTTGGTCATCGGGAAGTTCCCGGGTTTGGTCGAGGTGCTGCTCGATATCGAGCCGGTCTCGCCCGCTGATAAACATCAGCGTCTCGATCAGTTCGTTGCGGACGTGGCCGATGTCGCCCGTCCGGTCCCAGTTCACGCGATCGGTGCTGGTGGCTTCGGCGTGCGCCAGGAGCCCGTCGCTGAGCAGGCGGATCAGCGCGGCATTGTCCGCGGCGCGTCGGCAGTAGGTCTCCATGGCGAGTTCTTTGGCGCGTTCGTTCATCGTGTTCTCCTCGGGGGGCGGGCATCGCCCCCGCGTGTGTCACATGAAGGCCGATCTCACGCCGCATTGCAAGGCGGATCTGGGGTGATTCGCGGAGAATCTGCATATTCGCAGGAAGGGGGCGGTCATGGCTGACCCGGACGTCACGGGCCTCGAGAAGCTCAATCACCAGCAGCAGCAGTCGATCTTCGCGCTGCTCAGCGAGCCCTCGATCGCTGCGGCCGCGAAGAAGGCCGGCGTGGGCGAGCGGACCCTGCACCGCTGGATGCGGCAGGAGCTGTTCGGCCAGGCGTACCGCGACGCGCGGCGGGAGGCGTTCGCGCAGGCGATCGGGCTGACCCAGCGCTCCGCGGCCGCGGCGGTCGCGACGCTCCTGCGGATCATGCACGACCCGAAGGCCCGCGACTCCTCGCGTGTATCGGCGGCGACGAACGTGCTCAAGTTTGCGCGCGAGAGTATCGAGCTTGATGACCTGGCGGAGCGCATAGTGAAGCTTGAGCACGCCGTGTCAGAGGAGCAGCAGTGAGCGGGCGTTTGAAAATGCGCGTAGGCACACTGGAGAAGAGCGTGCGGAAGGAGGGCGCGTGCAAGGTCTGCGGCGGCAAGACGCGCGTGAAGTTGCTCCTCGGGGAGGACGAGCCGCTCCCCGAGCCGTGCCGTCGCTGCGGCCGCGAGTGGTACGTGGTGCGCATCATCCGCGGCACGCCGCCCGAGGGGTGGGAGCGTAGGGGAAAACAGGAGGAGAGCGCTTGATCCATGCTCGCGACTCGAGGTATCTCTCGATGGATACGACTTTACGGACAATCCGTATCCATGGGAGAGTGCAAGATGAAGAAGCGATACCCGGCGGAGGTGCTCACGCGCCGCGAGATCGAGGCGCTGCTTGAAGCATGCGGGAAGGAGAAATGGACCGATCGGCGGAACTACGCCCTGATCGTGCTGCTGTGGCGGACGGGGCTGCGCATCTCTGAGGCGCTGGCACTGCGGCCTTGCGATATTGATCTGGACCGGGGGGCGATCAGGGTGCTGCACGGCAAGGGCGGACGATCGCGGACAGTGGGGATAGATCGCATCGGGCTTGAAACGCTCGGAGGCTGGATGCATGAGCACCGTAGCATGGAGTACTCAAATGGAGAAGTGCTGTTCATGACGCGGAGCGGATTGCCGCTGAATCAGGGGTACTTGCGACGGAAGTTTCCGGAGCTGGCGCGAGCGGCAGGGATCCACAAACGCGTGCATGCTCACGGTTTACGGCACACGCACGCGAGCGAGCTGCGTGCTGAGGGTGTCGACATCGCAGTGATCAAGCGTCAGCTAGGGCATCGATCGCTGTTGACGACGATCGAGTATTTGGATCATCTGAATCCGACTCAGATGCTCGTGTCAGTCGCTCGAAGGTAGTTGGTAACCACTATAAACCATCCTCATTTAGGTGGCCATAATCAGTAGCATAACTCCGGCCATAACTGCCATGGTCAGATCTTCTACAAGCGTGACCTTGGTCATAGGTAGATTGAGGGCTGTGCCGAGGCAGGCGCACCGGATCGCACGCTTGTTGAGCAGGGATTTGAGCACGCCCGCGGCACCGATCAGCATCAAAATCAGGGTGATGATGTTCGTGGTCATCGGAAGCCAGGCCATCAGGTACATCACGCCCAGCGCGAGTTCAACGAAGGGATACGCCCAGGCCCACGCGGCGGACCTGCGGGCGAGCAGGTCGTACCCGCGGTACGCGGATACGAACCCGGGTGGGTCGAGCAGCTTGAAGAACGAGAACACGATGAAGAACCCGGCCATGAAGTGACGCATCATGGGCTCAACTTGCCAGTTTCCAGTTGACCATGCGACAAGCAAGGTCACGCCCACGATAAACCCGACGATCAGGAACAGCGGGTAGAGGCTCTCGGGCGGTGTGTTTTCATCCGAGGGTGCGTGATGCGCAGGCTCTGGGTGTGTCTTCGCGGTCGTTGGTTTGGACCGATCGATATCGGTCACGCGGTAGTCGCCTGCGCCAGCGATCGCATCGCGGATGGCTTCATCGCTGATGTCGCTGGTGGTGTGGAGTTCGGCCGAGCCGCTCTTCGCTGAGACACTCGCGTCCGAGACCGGATCGAGCGAGATGAGCGCATTGCGGATCTTGCCCTCGCAGCCGCCACAGTGCATGCCTTCGATGGTGGTGTGTATGGTGTTACTCATGGTTACCTCGCGTTCTTGTAGAGCATCTCGATGAGCTCATCGGATGCGGCGCTGAAGTCGTCCTTGCCGAGCCGCGCGGCATCGGCGACACAGTGCTTGAGGTGATGGCGGAGGAGCTCCTTGCCCACCGAGCGGAGGGCGGACTGGACCGCGGCGATCTGTGTGAGCACATCGACGCAGTAGCGGTCGTCCTCCACCATCTGCGCGACCCCGCGTACCTGCCCCTCGATTCGCTTGAGGCGGGCGAGGTTCTTTGCCCGGTCATGCTCGCACGCCCCGGCGGTCTTCTGGCTTGATTTCTTTTTACCCATACCCCCTAAGGGTATAATCAGTAGAATCCGAGATCAAGGCGCTACTGATAATTTTCTTAGGGGTTGGCGCCGTGCTGGCACAGGAACCAGCCCTCGAATCCGAAGATCAGGGCCATGCCAGCCGCGGGTACGCCCACAACCAGGGGGACCGATCTGGAATAGGTGAATCGCCGATCACGAGTTCGCCCATAGCTATTGCGGTCGCGATGCCCCTGCCCGCACTCCCACATCCTCACTGAGTTGGCGGGGCAATCCTTGCGGATCTCGAAATCCATATGAACCTCGTAGAGGTGTGTAGGAAATGTCCAGATCCGCGACATCTGTTCATATGGCTTGAACACTCACTCAGGTGTGCTCTGAAACTCGGGTACCGGCCTCGCGTCTCCCTCAGCGTCTGTTTCAGCGATCCCGTTGGCCTTGATGTCCGCGATTAGCCACTCCATCTCTTTGATCTCACGGCGCTGGGCCTTGATGATCTCATCGGCGAGCTTGCGCACCCGAACATCCCTGATCTGTGCGCGCTCGCTTGTCAGGATTGCAATGGAGTGGTGCGGGATCATCCCTTCCATGTAGTCACGATCAGAAACGGTGATTTGCGATCGGACCAGCGCGATCCCTCCCGCGAGCAAGATGATCGCGATCGCGATGGTGATGATGTTCTTCGTGGTGCTCTTGTACATCTTGAGCATGAACAGGAGCATCACGACGATCATCCCACCACCCATGATCATCGTCATGAAGAACCGGGTCTCGCTGAACCAGGCGTGGTCCAGTATCTGATACGAGTGCAAGTACATCAGGAAGAACATGACAGTCATGGAAGTGAAAATCATGAGTGCGAAACGGATGTACGGCGCGTTCTTTGAGCTGTGCTCTTGGTGATTGTCCTCATGACTCATCTTTGTATCCTCTTCTTATCGCGTGTGTGTACCTGTTGAGATCAAAGCACAATGAGATGAACAATGCGTGATCCACCCATGAAGTCGTTTTCACACAGTTCAGCGACCCGTGTCGAGATACTCTTCGACCATGGTTTCTCAGAGCTGAGCGGGCAACTTCGTGCAATATTCGATTTCTTCCAAATTGCCACAACCCAACGGAGCAAGGACTCGGACTCCAAACGGAAGGATTTTTGTAGTCCTGCGCCTGGCTGCATGATGATCAGAGGATTCCACAACGGTACGAGTTTCCAATCTGTATCATGCGAAATGTATACACTGCTTACTCCAACCATAAACTGCCCTTGCGAACGATTTTTATGATCGTGACTTCGTTGCAGAGGTTATCGAGTTGAACGGAGCCTCAACGCATTACCGATCACCGAGACCGAGCTAAACGCCATTGCCCCGGCGGCGAGCATTGGGCTCAGCAGCACACCGAAGATGGGGTAGATCACCCCTGCCGCGATTGGGACGCCCGCGGCGTTGTAGACGAATGCGAAAAACAGGTTCTGGCGGATGTTCCGCATCGTTGCTCGGCTCAGGGCGCGGGCGCGAACAATCCCGTTGAGGTCACCGCCGACGAGTGTTACCGCGGCGCTCTCGATCGCCACGCCGGCACCGGTGCCCATCGCGACACCGATGTCGGCCTTGGCGAGCGCTGGTGCATCATTCACGCCATCGCCCGCCATCGCGACCCGGTGACCCTCACGCTGAAGTTCCGTGATGATCTGGGCCTTCTGCTCAGGGAGCACCTCCGCCTCGACCCGATCGATACCAAGCTGCGTCGCGATCGCCTGGGCGGTTGTGCGGTTGTCTCCCGTGAGCATCACGACCCGTAATCCGAGCGCATGGAGCTGTTCGATCGCGCCCTTCGTGGTCGCCTTGATCGGGTCCGCGACGACAAGCAGGGCAGTGAGCTGCGCGTCGATCGATGCGAACATGGAAGTCCCGCCCTCACGCCTGGATTGCTCGGCCTGCTCGCTCAGTGGAGAGACATCCACACCCTCGTCCTGCATCATCGCGGGCGATCCTATCGCGATTCGGTGCCCATCGACAATCGCCACGATGCCCTTGCCGGTCACACTCTCGAATGATTCCGCGTTGAGACGCTCATCCGTGCGGTCCTCTAGCCCGTGAACGATCGCCTCGGCGAGCGGGTGCTCGCTCGCCCGCTCAGCCGCCGCGAGCATCGCCATGACCTGGTTCTCATCGCGTTGAGATTCCTGATCAGGCGTCAGCTCGACACGCAGCAGCTTAGGGTTCCCCTCGGTCAGCGTGCCCGTTTTATCCACGACGACTGTGTCGATCTTTTCGAAGGTCTCTAAGGCCGCGGCGTTCTTGATGAGCACGCCCTGCTTGGCACCCTTGCCCGCGGCGACCATGATCGACATCGGGGTCGCAAGACCTAGCGCGCAAGGGCAGGCGATAATGAGCACGGAGATCGCGGCCACCAGCGCGTAGCTCAGCGCGGGCGCGGGCCCAACCAGCACCCAGGCGAAGAACGCGATGATTGAGATCAGCACCACTATGGGCACGAACCACGCGGAAACAGAGTCTGCGATCCGTTGGATCGGAGCCCTGGAGCGTTGCGCCTCGGCCACCATCTGAACGATCTGCGCCAGGGTCGTCTCCGCCCCGGTCCGAGAGACCCGCATGATGAATGCGCCTGTCTTGTTGAGCGTACCGCCTGTGACGGGGTTGCCCTTGCTCTTCTCGACTGGGACGGGCTCGCCGGTGAGCATGGACTCATCGATCGTGCTTCGCCCCTCGAGCACCTCGCCGTCGATGGGGATCTTGTCGCCCGGGCGGACCCGGACTCGATCGCCCTCGCGGAGCTCATCGACGGCGACATCGTGCTCCGAGCCATCGGGCTCGATGCGACGGGCGTTGGGCGGCGCGAGCTCGAGCAGTTCTCGGATCGCCCCACCGGTCTGTCTGCGGGCACGCAGTTCCATCACCTGCCCGAGCAGGACAAGCGCAATAATGACCGCCGCAACTTCGAAGTAAACCCCGACTCGCCCATCCTCGCCCCGGAGTCCTTCGGGGAACAAATCGGGTGCGAGGACCGCGAAGACACTGTAGGTGTAGCTGATGCTGACACCGAGCCCGATGAGCGTCCACATGTTGGCGCTCCGCAGCCGGACAGACTGGATTGCGCGAACATAGAAGGGCCATGCACACCAGAGTACCACCGGTGTCGCAAGCAACATCTCGATAATCTGTAGTGCCATTGGGCTCAGAACGCCATCCAATGGATGTGAGTTAAACATCCCAACCATGACATACACAAGCAACGGCGCGGAGAAAACCACCGAGACCCCGAACCGACGCGTCATGTCGTTGAGCTCTGTATCATCGTGCTCGGTAGTGGCATCGAGGGGCTCAAGCGCCATGCCGCACTTCGGGCAGGTGCCAGGACCCACCTGACGAACCTCGGGATGCATGGGGCATGTGTAGATCGTGCCGGGTGCGGACTCGGTGTGCGATTGCGTTGCGCCCTCGGGGTGGTCCTTGTGCCGATGGCAGCACTCATGATCCGGGGCAGGTTTCTCGCCGTCCACCCCGGTGTACTTGTTCGGTTCTTTGCGGAACTTCTGGGCACAGAGCACACTGCAGAACAGGTACTCCTCGCCGTGGTATTCGATCTTTTCGGCCGCGTCAGATTCTTCGACACGCATGCCGCATACCGGGTCAGTCTTCATGATGAACTCCATACTTGAGTGGGTGCATCCGTTTCACTTTGGGTCGAGGTAGTACATGAAATGGCGCACCTCTGCGCCGAAGAGTGTGCTCTCGAACCCAATCGGGGTTGGATAGTCTCTTAGGTCCGCCTCCCAGTACTCGCTCGTATTCGGGAGTGTTTCTGCGTGCCCGTCGACGAACACCGATGGGCGGACCTGCAGCTTGGCGTGCGAGCCGATGTTCTCGATGTTGACCGCGGACCTGGGGTGCTCGGCGACCTGCACCGAGTACCCGATCGATTCCTTCGCGTCGTAATGCTGGTGGATTGGGATATATGTGCGTACATTGTCCATCACGGTGACGATCTCGGAAGTCCGCTGCACGCGCACGAGCTTGGGCCACAGGTGCGCATACTCGCTCAGCTCATACCCGGGCACGGTGTCCACCGAGACAAACGGGTCTGCCCCCGGTTGCGGGTAATCGAGAATCCCAAACAGGAAGGAGTTGGGGGCGTGGTGGATCCGCCCGGAGTGTGTGAGTCGGAGATCGTCCTCGCCCTCACGAATCTCGGGGCAACGCCACATCCCGCGTGGTATAAAGAGCGGCGTGCCCGGGTCCCGCTCAAACGGCTTGCCCAGCCATTCCGCCAGGTACCGGTTGAACAGCGTCCTGTCGATCCCGCTCGCCTGATCGTCCGCGTCCGCGTTGCCCCAGATCAGGCGAGGCGGGTTCGCGTCTCGGTTCTCATCGGTGTACATCGAGAGCGCCTGGCCTTGCGATCGCAGGTTCGCCAGACAGGACACGACCCGTGCGGATTCACGCGCACGCCCAAGCGCAGGCAACAACAACCCAACAAGCACCGCGATGATCGCGATCACCACGAGCAGTTCGATGAGAGTGAAGGCGCGACGAGATCGAAAACTTGGCGAGTTCATGGCGTTGCCTCCAAAGTGCGGGGAGTTCGATTCTTTCTCGGAATGAATCTCCACACCCACAAACTCAGCCCCGCGAGCGCGGTCAGGATCGCCAGAACGCTCGCGATCGTGAGCAGCGGATGGTTGAAGTCGTCACGGCCCGAGTAATCCATCGTGTGCAGCATCCAGAAGAAATCGAACGCCCGCCACTGATCGTTGCGACGCGCGATGATCTGCCCGTTGGTGGCGCTGATGTAGATGTGCGGATGCTTCGGGTGATCGAGCTCCACGCGGTACGCGGGGAGCATCCCCCCGCGGTACTCCATTGGCGGGTCTTCGACGATGAGTTGCGAACGGGCAACGCTTGACTCGGGCAGAAAATCATGCAACGCGATCTGCTCGGCTTGGGATTGGGTGATCTGCCCAGCTGGCGTGCCATCGGGCAGCATTCGATACACGAGCACCCCGCCGGCGTCCCGTGCTTCCCAGTGCGCCCCGAGCCCCCGATCGATCAGCGTCAGTGACGCGACCCGTGGCTGTGATGGGTCCACGAGCATCGCCGAGAGCGACTCGGGCAGGGATGCCATCGACTGTGGGGTGAGCGGCTCGTGCGTCTGCGCTCGCGCGTCGCTGGTGCCCCGCACATCGTTGATGTCGAGGATGCTGAACACGAACCCGCCGACGCTCCAGGCAAGGAGCTGGAGCGCGATGATCGCGCCGAGCCAGCGATGCGTGAGATACATGAGTTTTCTAGGTTTCATCGTGCGTTTCACCTCACAGCGACATGAAAGTGAATGAGAGAACAACGATTGATCTCAGAATGCCATGCGGAATCCAAACACAAAGTAGGTCTGCTCGGTTGCGAGACCCATCGTGTCAGCAATGTTCTGTGTTTCACCGGACAGGAACTGATAGCGCAATCCGATGTAAGGTGCGAACTCACGCTTTACCTCGTATCTGAGTCTGGCATCGATGCGCGTACTCGTGAGTCCCGCTCCGATGTTTTCTTCAGGGATATCCTGTGCTGAAAATGACATCTCAGCCCTTGGCTGTAAGACCAATCTCTGCGTAATCCGCAGGTCGTACTCCGCTTCAAACGAGAGCGAAACATCCGCGTTCTCGTCAACATAGAGTGATGTATCGATCTCAAACATGCCCGGCGCGAGCCCTTGCAACGCAATCACACCAGACCACTGGTCGTCGTAGTTTGACTCTTCCCAAGAGTTCGCGTACTGAATGCCCGCCTGTGCGTACCAGAATGGATTGATGAGTCGAGAGAATACCAAATCGGTTTCTGAGCCACCCTCATCCGAGCCATCAAAGACTGATTCGCCCTCAAGCTTCCAAACAAAGCGGTTATAATCATAGCCGATCCATCCCTGCGCTTGTATACCGATCTCATCGCGATCATCTTCACCAACTCGGTACTCGATTTGCTCAATGAGTGTGAATATGCGCAGCTTATTGTCAGGGACTGGATCGGGAAAATAATCAGGAGGAGGGTTCGCAGCTGCGCGGAGAACTTCCTCAAGTGATTTATCCTTCGGGAGCACCGGTTCGGTGGTCTCGGTTGAGTGATCCGGATGTGCTTGGTTCTCTCCTTGATCCCGGTGCTGCTCATGCGGCAATGGCTGCCCACAGAGGCTGATTCTCGCCGCAGTTGAAAGCACGCTCAGCGAGATTCCGACCCAAACTGCGGGAATGGAAACGGATGTTTGTTTACGAGCCTGCATGAGTTGCCTCCAGATCGAGTGATTTCACGACCGCAACGGTCCTGAACATACCCATGTCCATGTGATAGAGAAGATGGCAGTGGAAGGCCCACTGACCCGGCGCGTCTGCTGTGATATCAACGGTGAGCAGTTCCGCGGGCTGCACATTGACAGTGTGCTTGCGTGGGTTCTTGTTGTACTCATGCCCAGCGTACAGATCCATCCACATGCCGTGGAGGTGGATGGGGTGACTCATCATCGTGTCGTTGATCATGTTCATCCGGAGTCTTTCACCGTACTCGAAGTAGATCATGTCAGATTCAGACCACTTCTTACCGTCAAATCCCCAGATGTACTTGTGCATGTTCCCCGTGAGGTGGAGATCGAACTCTCGGGTTGGTGCTCTGCGGTCTACTGGTGTTTCTAGGCATCTGAGCTGGCTGTAGGTCAGCACCCGCCGCCCATCATCACCGAGCCCGATGCCAGGGTCATCGAGCTGGCGGTACGCCGACATGGCCATGGTGATGCTCCCAGGCCCGTGGGTATCTGGCCCGTGCATCACACGTTTGGGCAACCCCGTGATCGGGAGTGCCCCGTTGTGATCGGCTCCCATTTCAGATGTCCTCTGGTTTCCTTGGGTTCGATCTTCTTGTGGTGCATGCCCGTCGTGAAGATTCGATTTCTGACCGGACTCGGCCGATTTGCTACCGGACGAGTGATCGCCGCTCATGGTGGTCTTGTGCATCATGCCCATGTCTTCCATGCCCAACATCGGCCGCACACGGCGTGGCGGGATTTCTGCGCTCATCCCGTTCTCAGGTGCAAGCGTGCCCCGCGCGTAGCCGCTCCGATCCATCGTCTCTGCGAAGATGGTGTATGCGCGTGCATCGGGCATCGTCACGATGAGGTCGTATGTCTCAGCAACCGCGATGCGGAGCTCATCGGTCTCGACGGGCTCGATGTTCTGCCCGTCCGCTTGCACGACGGTCATCGGGAGTCCGGGAATGCGGAGATCGAAGTATGTCATCGCTGCAGCGTTTACGACGCGGAGTCGCACACGCTGACCCGGCTTCGCGATCGCCGTCCAGTTCTCGCTCGCGCCACGCCCGTTCATCAGGTATGTGTAGGTTGCGCCGGTCACATCCGCGATGTCTGTCGGGTCCATCCTCATGCGTTGCCAGCGGAGGCGTTCTGAGAGCACATCGCCCAGGCCCATTTCAGATTCACGCATCTGCTCCTGAATATTCGTGAGTGTCGGGCGTTGGAAGTTGTAGTAACCCTCAATTGTCTTAAGGTTTCGCATGATCTCGTGTGGGTTTTCGTGTGTCCAATCGGAGAGCACAATCGAGTGCTCGACATCGTACTGGATTGGGTCAGGTTCCTTGGGTTCGATGATAAGCTGCCCGTAGTGGCCGAGTTGTTCTTGGAGACCGCTGTGGCTGTGGTACCAGTAGGTGCCGTTCTGGCGGACCTTGAATCGATAAGTGAAAGTCTCACTAGCGCCGATTCCTGGAAAGCTGATGCCCGGCACGCCATCCATTGTGTAGGGCAACAGCAGCCCGTGCCAATGGATCGATGTGGATTCGTCCAACTCGTTATGGACCCGAATAATCGCCTCCTCGCCCTCTCTCATGCGGATGATTGGACCGGGGATGCTGCCATTGATTGTGACGGCATCGGATACTCGTCCGTCGACCCTGAGTGGCAGTTTCTTGATGTAGAGATCAATCCCCGTGGGTGAGGTGGCATCGAGCTCGGGCAGGATTTCAGGGCGCTGCGCCCGAAAGACCTCCGCAAGAGCCCCGGGGCTGAGCATTGCAAATCCTGCGGCCGCTGCGAATCCGCTCGCGCGAATAAATGTTCGTCGTGTGAGTGGCCATGACAAAGAAACGCTTTGTATATCTGAATCGTTCATTGTGTCTCCAAGCCAAGAGTTGATTTTTCGTTTGATCGATTCGTCTGCGCTTTAGAACGAATAATGATCAAGCCCGTAGATCAGTGCGCCACCGAGGAACCCCGTAGCGCCCACCACCGAAACACAAATCAGCAGCATCGCCCTGTACGCAAGCTCACGCCTCTTGATGAGACATCCGCGTGTCCGGACAAACAGGATGAAGGTAATGATGAAAAGCACCGCGGTGGAGGTGCCGAGCCATCGGTGGGTGGCCTGCACCCAATCGTCATCGAGGAGCACAAAGCCCGCGTTGAACCATCCGAGTGTCATCGCGCCCAGCGCACCGAGCATTGCGATGAACAGACAGAAACCCGAGGCCTGGCGCAGCCAGCGTTCTCTCCGCAGGATGAAACCGATCTCGGCCAGGGCGGCACCGATCAAAATGCCGATGGGTAGGTGTGTCGATGGCGGATGAAACTTGCCGAGCCATACCATGATACGGGATCGGCTTTCGCTCGCGTGGTCCCGGTCGTGGTCATGCCCTGTGCCTGATTCACCCGAATGCGAATCTGCCGCATGATTCTGCGCCCCTGCCTCATCCGCGTGATCGTGGACGTGATTATCTTGATGCCCATCTGCAACATCATCAGGGTGCTCATGGCTATGTTCCGCTTCCCTAGTCGCATTAGGTTCATCGCTCGCTACGGGCGCGGCATTCGCGAGCGAAACAGGCAAACTTGCTAAGTAGCGTTGCGGGTCCGCTTTGAATCGGGTCACGCACTTCCGGCAGCACAGCCCGATCACCCGCCCATCGACTAGCACGCTGAAACGCGGGTCCACCTCCTCGTCGCTGGTGACGGGGCAGATGGTGTTGATGGGCTTCCCGTCGCTCGGGGCGGCAACCTCCACGATGAACTGCGAGGCTGCCGCCGACGAATCGACCGGGGTGATGAGGCACGAAACTGACAAGGACACACGCAGCACTGTTTCGAGTAGCAAGTTGATCATCATGATTCGGCCTACGTTAAGATCTAGTTTAAAATATTACAATATGCCAGAGCGAGTTTCGGTCACGGCTTCGACGCGGCCCAGGCCTCGTCGAGTTGCTCAAGATAACTGCTCGGGTCGGCGAGAACCTTCGGTTCGCACATCGAGCAGCAGAACCGGACAAGGCGACCCGCGAGGACGATCTCGGAGGGCTCGCCCATTGAGCCGAGCTTGCCTCCGATCATGCACTTGTCGAGCGGGTAGTCCGCCCGCTGCGCGTCGGCAGCGGCCTTGTCGATCTTGGCGATGTACGCGCCGGGGTCCTTGTTGAACTCTTTGACGCAGGTCTTGCAGCACAGACGCATGAGCCGGTTCGCGTAGATCATGTTGATCGCGATGTCCTCGCTGTCCTCGCTCAGGGGTTCGCCGGAGATCGCGCAGGTCGTCATGGGGTAGTACGGGAGCTGATCCGCGATCATCTGCTCGTCGATCTTCTTGAAGTATTCGTCCTTGTTCTTCTCGAACCGTCCGACGCACATCTTGCAGCAGAACCGCACCTCGCGCCCGTCGATCTCCTTGACGACCGGGTCGCCCATGGACCCAAGCGGCTCACCCGAGACAGGGCAAGTGGAGAGGGTGTAGGGCTGGCTCTTTACGGGCATCGCGTCCACGGCTTTGGCATTGCCCTTCGCGTGGTGTTCGCCGGGTTCGTTGCCGGCCTTGGCGAGGGCGACGAACGCGTCGCGTTTGGATTCCTCCCACCCCATGAACTCCTTGTCGCACCCCGGGCAGCAGAACGCGATGGTGTTGCCCTTGTACTCGATCGTGGGAACACCCTCGACGATGGGCTCTTGCCCGATGGGGCACATGGTGTTGATGGGTGCGTTCGTGTCGTGGTGCGCGTGATCGGCGTGATCGCCGTTGTGGTCTTGCGCGAGGGATACGGGTGCGCAGCAGGCGCACGCGATGATCGTGCTCATCAGAGTGGTCTTCATGTGGAACTCCTTTGTTTACATTTGGATCGTTCGAGTGAGATCGGGTTGTCGATGATCATCGCAAGTGTGTGCTCGTGATCAACCACGCGGAAGCGTGAGGACTGGGACAATGCGGGCGACGATGGGTTGATCGAGTGGGTTAGGTGCGGCGCGAACGGGTCGCTGGGCAACCAATGAGCGTCAACCCTCGGCGCGCACGTGTACAGTGAGGTTCAGTTTATTGCGATGGTCCTAGTTATGTCTGGTCCGAGGAGAATGCGTCACGGGTCGGTACGTGCAGCGCGCACTGTCCCTGTGGATTGCGTCTCTATCGTTGCCACACACCCAGGAGTGCCTGTACCTGGTTGTGAGAAAGCCCCGCGCAGATCGAGCCCGCCCGGGCGACTGAGATCAGACGCTGCGGGATTTCGGTCGTGATGTTTTGGATGGTTGTGGGAGGGCCACGCACCATCAGCGTTGAATCACGATCGCGCGAAGGAAGCGGGAGCGGCTCGTTTGGGGATGGGATCTCTATTGGAGAGAGGCCGCAGGTGCACGGGCCGTTACTCATGGCGCAGATAGTGCGGACGGTGTCGGTACCGCAGCACGAGACCTCGCGGATCACTTCGTGACAACCCATCATCACACACGGATCGGACCCCATCGCGGGCGTTTCGTCTCGTAATGTGTTCCAGAGGGAACCAATCCCCCGCATACCTAGCAGAGATGCTGCGATGATCAAGATGAGGTGGACGCGGGTCATTTGCATGTTCAGTCTACCGATTCCGGATCATCCGATCAACAATAGAGGTGACGGAAGTATTTCCAGAGAAAAATTTATACCCGTGTCATAGATGGGTAAACGACCGATCACCTTTGGGGTGTGATCTTGGATCGCAAGATTATGGGCGTGGCAGTTTCTTGGGGTCTTCACTACTCTCGTAGTGATCGAGAACTGCGACACGGGGCTTGTGTTACAGAACCAAATCGGTAAAGTGGTTCGGGAGGATCTCTCGGATCGTCGCTAAATACACCTGAGTTAGTCTTGTGGAGGAGTAACATGAAGTTTTCGCTTTGTCAAGCTGTCTTGCTCGTGGGGCTGGTCGGGATGCCCACATCGGCGCACGCGCAGGCCATCAGTTCATCCGCACAGTCGGGTGCGTTTTCAACGACCAAGATGCGCCCGTTAGAGCATCAATCTGCCGCAGTGCGTCGAAATCTCGCTGAGCAGCGAGGGATAGAACATTCCGTTGCGCGGATGTGGAGTGAGCTGCTGCTGGACTCAATCCGTCGTGATTTTGCCCGCCCGACTATCCACGCACGCAACTTGTACCACACCTCTGCAGCGATGTGGGACGCGTGGGCAGCATTCGAGCACGGGACGGATCAGGTATTTCATAGCGAATCGATGAGTGTCGACAATGTGCAGCTTGCACGGGAGGAAGCAATCAGTTACGCGATGTATCGCATACTCCGTCATCGGTTTGCGTTCTCTCCGGCCGCGATCGAGATGTACCCGGAGTATGACTTGCTTATGAGTGAGCTCGGGTACGATATTTCTATCACGGACACCGCCGGCGATACCCCCGCGGCGCTCGGAAACCGGATCGCGGAATCTGTCATCCAGTTCGGTCTGACGGACGGAGCGAACGAGCAACTCGATTATGCGAACCTGATCTATGAGCCGGTGAACCCGCCCTTGCTCCCTGACTTTCCGGGCAATCCGGACATGCTTGATCCAAACCGTTGGCAACCGCTCGCGTTACAGTTCTTTGTGGATCAATCTGGTAACCCGATCCCTACGGGGTACCCGGACTTTCTGAGCCCGGAATGGGGCGAGGTAACCCCGTTTGCAATGAATGAGGACGATGTTCAGATCAAGCAGCGTGACGGTTTCATGTGGCAGGTCTGGCACGATCCGGGGGATCCACCACGCATTAACGGCGAACCCGCGGAAGACCTGCGTTACAAGTGGGGATATGAGACGGTCGTCACTTGGTCTTCACACCTCGACCCCGCAACGGGGACCATGGTCGATATTTCTCCGGCAACGTTTGGAAATGCGCCGATACCATCGATCGCTGAGGAGACGGACTTCTATGACAAGCTCAACGGCGGTGATTGGGGTGAGGGGTATGACGTGAACCCGAGCACCGGGTTGCCCTACGAGCCTCAGATGGTGCCCTTAGGTGATTACGCGCGAGTGCTTGCGGAGTTCTGGGCGGATGGTCCGGATTCAGAAACACCCCCTGGGCACTGGTTCTCAGTGCTTCATTACGTCACCGATCATCCGGAGCACAACGGCCAGTTTATGGGGCAGGGGCCCGTCCTCGATCCGCTCGAGTACGATGTCAAGTCGTACCTCGCGCTCGGCGGTGGAATGCATGACAGTGCGATCTCGGCGTGGTCGGTGAAGGGGTACTACGACTATCCCCGCCCGGTGTCCGCGATCAGGTACATGTGTGATCGTGGCCAATGCTCAGATCCGGACATGCCGAGTTTCCATCCCGAGGGGATCAACCTCATCCCTGATTACATCGAAGTCGTGACTGTGGAGTCCACTGCCCCAGGTGAACGCCACGAGCACCTTGCGGGGAGTGAGGGCAAGATCGCCGTCAAGGCCTGGAAGGGTCCTGAGTTCATCAACGACCCAGATACCGATGTCGCAGGCGTGGGGTGGATCCTCGCGGACAACTGGTGGCCGTACCAGCGCCCGAGCTTCGTCAGCCCGCCATTCGCGGGGTATGTCTCAGGGCACTCGGTGTTCTCTCGCGCCGCAGCGGAGATCATGTCCATGCTCACCGGGAGCGAGTACTTCCCAGGTGGTATGGGTGAGTTCGAAGCACCGATGAACGAGTTCCTTGTCTTCGAGGACGGGCCGTCCATGGACATCACCCTTCAATGGGCCAAGTACGCGGACGCGTCCGATCAGACATCGCTCTCGCGGATCTGGGGCGGGATTCATCCGCCCGCGGATGACCTCCCGGGGCGGTACATGGGGCTCGAGATCGGTCCCGAGGCGTTTACAGAAGCACGCCGGTACTACAACGGGCTCAAGTCGTGCCCTGCGGACTTCAAGCCTGACGGGGCACTCAACTTCTACGATGTCAGCGGCTTCATCGTCACCTACCTTGCAGACGATCTGCTTGCCGACATGAACGGTGATCTCCAGCTCGATGCGATTGATGTCATGGACTTCCTCGACGCGTACACGGATGGGTGCCCGTGATGTAACTGAAAAATTTAATCTCTGTCCTTCCCCCCCCCCCGCACTCGTGCGGGGTTTTCTGAAGTTGGCTATACTTGTATCAAATGCAGTCCAGAGTTTATGGCTTTTTGCCAAGTGCTCTTTGGCTGGAGCTTGAACCTGCTTTCTGCTTCTCGTCATCATCGATTTCGATACTTAGGTCTCACGAGTCAAAAGCAAAAGGTTTGTCGTGTCGTGAAGAGCTTCGGTCCTGTAATTTCTTTGTAGTATATATAATAGTTTTGGATCATGCGCATCCATTATCTATTTGAGAGGTATTGGCTTCGTGCGAATCGAGGCCATGAGGCCGGTGATCGCACAATAATTAGCGATGCCGTATGATTGGAGGATGGCGGTGGCAACCGAGTCAACGAGATGCCAGATACTACGAGAGCGGAGATTGAGCATCGCCGATGGTATCGCTGATTTCAGCCCACAATCGATGATTCGGGATCCCCACAAACTCCTGGCCCGCCTATCTACACACCAAATAGGGGGATTCATTTGCTGCCCGTGTGAGATTCGGACCCTGAGATTCACCACGGGTGTCTCTCTCGCTGTTTCGAAGAGGATTTCTGGTCCGCTATTAAACGGCCGGTGTCGAAAGGCACCGGCTTTCTGGTTTTGGGATACGCGCCGCCGAGAGACTCGGCGGTGTTTTTCGTTGTATCCACCGCAATACGGCGGCTCAGTACCGCATACCAAAGTCTCTGATGTCGCGAACACCACACGCTGGGGTGCATCATTCACGGCACCCCGCCCGACGGGTGGGAGCGTAGGGGAAAACAAGAGGACGGCGCTAGACCGATGCCGGCTCATCGAGGTTTCTCTCGATGGAGACGACTTTACGGGCAATCCGTATCCACGGAGAGTGCATGAAGAAGAAGAAGCGATACCCGGCGGAGGTGCTCACAAGCCGCGAGATCGAGGCGCTGCTTGAGCCGTGCGGGAAGGAGAAATGGACGGTCAGGCGGAACTACGCCCTGATCGTGCTGTTCTGGCTGACGGGTCTTCGTATATCTGAGGCGCTGGCTCTACGACCGTGCGATATGGATAAGGAAAGGGGGATCGATCGGATGGGGGGATAGTTGTTAAAAATTGGATGAGCGAACATTCGGCGATGGGATTCTCTGGTGGGGATGTGTTGTTTATCGCACGGAGCGGATTGCCAGGGGTACTTGCGGCGGAATCTCCTGGAACTGGTGCGAGCGGCGGGGATATATACAAACGCGTACATGCACTTGGGTTACGGCCTACGCACGCGAGCTGGGAGCTGAAGGCGTGGACATCGCGGTGATCAAGCGGCAGCTTTGGCATCGGTCGCTGCTGACGACGATTGAGTATCTGGATCACATTCAGCCGAGCTTTGTTCTGGCATCGATGAGTTGCCGTAAATATGAGATATGCCATGAAGCCAGAATACATAGCTGAATGGCTTGCTCATTTGCGCTTGTATCAGAGTTCGCCTGATCGAGAGCAGCTTGCACACAAGGCTTTACGACAGCATACTGGAGGATCTGCTGTGCGACGTTAATGAAGCGTTTGACACTCGCGACTATACGCTCGCGGAGTTGAAGTGCACACGCAGGATTTTCGGCACCATAGCCCAAGGAAGCCACGAGCCGGTAGGTCAGTGGCAGTGAGATGAAGATCACGCTGGTGGCAATGACATTATTCACGAGGCTGTCGTGTGTAAGCACAAGCAATAACCAAACTAGTTCAAACTGTTGATTGCTGATGAAAGGATCTGTGCTCCGATGTGAGCGATCTCAGCATGGGCATCATCAAGCGCAGTCAGTCTGGCTTGATCATGAGCGTAGTCACGAAGCACGGACTTGGCCTCGTTGACAATGCACTCAGGAAAACGCAAGCACCCCGACTCTTTGCTTGAATCGGGGTGCCTGTACGGACGGTCGATCTGGACTCACAGTTTTACGGGCAACCACTTGTGTACAACCCGAGGAATGCTGATACATCAAAGAAATCAAACTGTCCATCACCGGTGAAGTCTGCAGCCGGGTCCATTGCGTTGTAGGCGCTAAGGAATGCACTGACGTCAAAGAAGTCAAGAACACGATCGCCGTTCAGGTCTGCAGGGCACGGAGCGCCGACTGGGAGTTCGACTACGCCGTGGACTGGTGCGAAGCGTTCGTTCCAGTCGTGCTGGGCATCGAACCAGCCGCTTGAGCCGCGGAACATGGCGACGAAGTTCTCACCGAACCCTCCGTTGGGTTCGTTGGAGATCCAAGCGCGGTAGGCCGAGGGATCACCATCATTCCAGTTGAATGTTCCCTCGCTGTTCTGATCGGCAAGCCCGAGCCAAGTGTGGCGGATCTCGCCGTCGAACTGGGCGACATCGAATCGAATGAAGGTGTTCTCCGCAGCGTCGTTGATGGTGACAAGGTCCCCGCCAATCGCTTTGGCTGCTGCGTTCGCCTCGTACCAGTTCGCGTCTTCAAGCAAGTAGTACGTGTGCCCGTTGTGATAGAAAGGACCTGCAAGGACATCGGGAATCACAACTTCGACGACGCCGTGGACTGGTGCAAAGCTCTCGTTCCAGTCGTTCTGAGCATCGAACCAACCTGAAGTTCCTCGGAACATCGCGACATGGTTCTCTCCGGTACTTCCGTCGGGCTCGCCTGGGAGGAATGCTGTGTAGGGATTCATCTCATCACTAGCCCATGAGAAGATGCCTTCATCGAAACGGTCCGTCAGCCCGAGCCATGTATGACGGATCGCGTCATCAAACTGTGCAACCTCGAACCGCACGAAGCTGTTCTCGTCGGCATCATTGACCGTGACGAGATCGCCGCCCAATGCTGATACACCGGTGCGCTGGGCGTCCTCCCATGTCGCGTCCTCGAGCAGGTAGTACGCGTTGCCGGTGATTTCGTTCATGAATGGGCCGGCGAGCACGGACGGCTGGTCGACATTCGCCGGGCTCCCGAGCGACGCGGTGAGTTCGACCGATCCCTCGCCGAGGAAGTCGCCAGAGGCGCTGAAGGCGATATCGGCAATGCCGCGGAGTGTGTACTCACCGTTGCCCAGCGGCATGATGTGGTTGTACTCGGAATCGATTGTCAGCGTGCCGAACGGGCCTGAGAAGAGGATTCGCGCGTCGTTCACGGCACCGGTTGTCTTCACCATCGCGGCAAGCAGCACATCGACCGTCTCGCCCGGATCGAGATGATCGATGGTGAATCCCATCGAGATGTTCTCCTGCGCACTGACGTTCCCGGTCTCAAAACCAACAAACATCCGCGCGGAGATCTCGGAGACAAACTCGATCGAGTCGAACCGGAACGCATCACCGGGCTCGTACCCGACGTAGTTGGAACGCGTGAGGATCTTCGCTGTTGCAAACTCATCTGGACCCTCCGATGCGCTCACGACCAGATCTCTATCGATCGGGGCGTACTCATCCGCAGGGTCAACATTGTAGAAGTCCTCAACGGCATCTGGGTTTCCAACCCGCGCGGAAACAGAGCCAGAACGATTGTCGGCGTTGGGGGCCAGTGCCGGGCCGTACATCATGGTCAGGACGGCTTTGTCGCCCGCGCTGAGCGTATTGAGCTGGCCGATGATATTCTGGAACCCGTCGTTTGGTGGCGGGACCCAGATCGATGTGCACGTTGGGTACGAACACCCGGAGGCGCAGATGTTAAACGCGCAATCGTCGTAGTGCATGATCGACTCGAAGTCGTAGGGACCGTGGGCGATGGCGTTGGGATCGATATCAAACTGCGAGTGGTACGTTGGATTGATGTTGCCGTAGTTGATCACGATGTAGGCGTCGCGATCCGGGCGCTTTTGCTCGTGACGAAGCCCGAGCGCGTGCATGAGTTCGTGGGCCACGAGCCCTGTCCAGTTCCAGTGCGAATCCCAAATGGTGATGCTCTGCTGTCCACCGCTCCGCCCGATGGACGAGGAGAAGCTTACGCCGGCGGTCGTGGAGCGCCCCACGCGGATGTAATCACTCTCCCCGCTGCGAGGCACGAACTGCACGCCGCATGCCGATTCAACCATCGCGATGCCGGTCAGGAAGCCTGCCTGCTCAGATGCGGTGATGGATGGATCGAACTCGTAGGGCACGATCCCGTTGTCCCAGAGGCGATCGAGCCAAGTACCTCGCTGGTTTCCTACTTCCGGTGTGCCGCATCCCCAGTGGGTATGCTCCTGATCCTGAGGGTGTGCACCTGGATCTCCGATGCCTTGGGCGTAAGCTGATCCTGCCAGTGTCGCAAGGAGCAGGATCGTGCTGATTGCATGTGCTTTGCGTGACATTGTTTGCCTTTCGTCTTGAGTTGAAACGTCCACCCACCCCACCACGAGGGGGCTCAATGGGTCATGCGTGAACCGATCCGGCAGTTCCTATGGCAA